>CAZOVR010000005.1:0-89540 GCA_964583405.1 uncultured Pirellulales bacterium | reverse complement strand
TTTGTTTGGGTTTGAATTGGGTTTGAATTGGGTTTGAATTGGGTTTGTTTTTGGCATAATCCTTGTTTTTGTGCGAAAAACGCACAAAATTGGGTTTGTTTTGCATAAAAAGGGTGGATTTGTAGAGGCCGCTCTACACTTGTAGAGCAGTTTATAAGGGTAAAAAGCAAAAATCAAAAGGCAAAAATGCGGAATCCCGACTCTGTCGGGATAACTAATTATATTTTTTTCTGTCATTTTTGATTTGCCCCCGTCTTCGTTTTCAACTTCGCCGAGGCAGGTAAGTTTACATTTTATCAAACAACGTGGGTATTATACCATATTTTGAACAGAATGTCAAGTGAAAAGTGCGGTTTTTTAAAAAAATTAAATGATTTTACTTGCAATCAATCATATGATAAGTTATATTAAAGTGTAATATCATTTTTGTCGACCATATGATTAGTTCGGGCCAAGGATTGGCTGAAGACTTGCAGGAAGGATAAAATTCGGTGTTGGACAAGTGTCAGAATGTGAAGAAATAAGATGTGAACTTGTGAAATTAATCTCAGAAGGGCGATACGATATATCAGTCGGACCAGAAAGGCCTCACAAGTGGTGGTTCGCTACAGTAATAGATCCACGTAGCGGCTCTTTATTTGAATCTTATGAAAGTTCATGGGATTTTGTCTTAGAATTATTAAAAAAAGGGCAGCCTATAAAAAAGATAACAATGAAAAAACCTCCCGGCGAAATTGGTTATGTGATGCAGTACAAAAAAATATATATTAAAGTCGAACTTGGTAAAAATTCAGTGATTGGGCGGAGTTTTCATGATTAAGTAAAGTTATCTACAAAGGGATGATGATAAAATGAATAAAGAGAAAAATAAGAAATATACATGCTCCAAATGTGGGGGGATTAATGTTGAACTAAAAAATTCTGAACATAAATTTCCATATGGTAGAAAAGGTGAACGTGTAGAGCTTGTGGCGAATGTGCCTATAAGAATATGCCATGACTGTGGATTACAAGTTCTTGATAAGAATGCGTACATGATTTGTCAGGAAGCAATTTGTGAACATATAGGGGTAATGACCCCGAGCCAGATAAAAGAGTTGCGCAAAAATTATAATCTAACACAAACAGAGTTTGCTCAGATTACAAAATTGGGAGAGGCGACATTATCACGATGGGAACGTGGCACATTGATTCAAAATGCTGCATATGATAATTATTTATATTTATTAAAATTCCCAGCAAATTATAGAATTATACAAAGACGTACAAATAGAGACGACAATTTAATTAAATATAATGAAGACAATGAGTCAAATATGATACGATTGATCCCATCTGGTTCACCAAGCTTCTCTGAGGGAGAATGTATAGCAATTAAAGGATAAACGATGTTTGTAACTTTTTATTCATATAAAGGTGGAATTGGCAGATCACTTGCATTAGCAAATATAGCATGTCTTATGGCTGAGGATGAAGAACACCCACAGAGAGTATTACTGTGGGATTTTGATTTAGAAGCGCCAGGTCTTCACAAATTATTTCCCGCTCAACATCCTAAAAGATACGGTTTTGTTGACATGGCATACGAATATGCAGTAAATAAAAAAGTACCAGATATTAAAGACTTTATATATGAGTCGGAGATTGAAGGAATATATATCTTGCAAGCAGGGGAAGTCGACAAGATTTATTGTGATAAATTGCAAAAAATAAATTGGTTAAGTTTCTTTGGAAAAGATCCTAAATCAGCAGGACCGTTTTTTAATGAATTGATAAATTCAATTAAGAAAATGGATAAACCATTTGACTATATACTTGTTGATAGCCGGACAGGGTTGAACGATTTGGCTGGAATCTGCACCCAAGTAATACCTGATCTCTTAGTAATACTTTTTCGATTAACTTCACAAAATTATGATGGACTTCAACATTTGATACCGACAATCCAGTCTCAAATACAGAGACGTGATAAAAAAAGTATTAATATTATTCCCGTTGCGTCACAGGTAGGATCAGCCGCATCAAGAGGTATTAGCGAATTCCGCCCAAAAATAAAGAAATTATTCAATAAGGAAATTGAGTATATTCGATTTGATGAAGAGTTAGTGAGTAAAGAGAAATTATTTGCAAGAAAATGTGAACTCGAGTCTGTTTGGCCGAAGCCTTATATAGTAGATGATTATATAAGAATATGCTCAATTATTAGACAAAGTAATAAAGAGGATACAAAAACAGCGACTAGAGAATTGCAAAGCAAGATAGTAAGGGGTGACCATGCAACAGCTTTTGCCATTCTAGAAAATCTTTTATTAAGAAGACCCCGTTTAAGTGAAGCGTGGAAATCTCTAGACAGTCTATCTGGAGTGCTTCCTGTCAAACGCAAGAAAAACTTCCAAGAAATCATCAAAAAAATAATTAATGAAGATAAGACAAATTATTTTGCTTATCAATGGCGAGCTCGGTTCTTTATGTCAGGGGCTACATACCCAAGTAGTCCAAAGTTGAAAAGAGCAGGAAATGCGCTAAAAAATGCTTTGAAATTTGCGCCGACTGAAGAAAAAGGTGGGATTTTGCAATTAATTGCATCTATAGAATCATGTCGAGGAAACCATGAAAATGCAATCAGAGCTTTAAAAGAGGCTTTAGAAGTTCAACCAGCAAACAATCAACTAAATCTCGATTTAGCTATGTTGCATATGCGTATGAGTGCGAAATATTTCGCTCTAGCCAGTGAAGAGCTAGAACGTGTACAAAGTGATGTTGGTGATGAAAAATATATTACCCAAGTTTATCTGAGATCATTTCTTGGAGAAAGGGATAAAGCAGAAGAGGCTTTGAAGAATTGTTCTGAAGATATGAGAGAACTCGTAAGTTGCCATAAACTTTTGATAGAAGGGAATAAAAAAGTAGCGCTAGAATTAGCGGAAAAACATATCAAATCACCGGGAAGTTCCTTGGATTTAGCTAATTGGATTGAGGTTTATTTATGCTCGGGAGAATTAAAGAAAACTTTAACTTTTATTGGAGAATTGCAAAAAGAAAGGAAAGGATTGCCTGAGGAAGTAATTCCTCTTAGACAATTAGCAAGGTATCTAAAAAAAACAAATATAACAAAAAAAGATGAAGAAAAAGTGATTTCAATTTGGCAACAGGAATGCCCTGGTTGGAATTACAGAGAATTAGTCATATTTAGGGAGAAACAGAAAAAAGAAGGAATAAATTTAGAGAGTTATGACGTTATAGAAAAACTTATTCAATCAGATGAGTTAGCAAAACTTAATTTACAAATTAGCCCTAGGAGGAAACTTTTGATCACACCTCTAGAAACAAACTTTGAGATTAGAAAAAAGAAAAAATAGGGGCGAAGTTTCTATCAATGAGATTCAGTTTATTAAATACAATTGGCTGAGAATTAAGGGATAGTTAAAATAAAAGAAATGGAGCGGATTATGAGTCACGGAGGAGACATTTTTGTTATCAGTGATTTACATATGGGGGATGAAGGACAAAGAGACAACTTCTCGTTTGAAAATCCCGGTAGAGAAGAACAACTGGAAAAGTTCCTAAAATACGTACAAGATGAAAAGGGGGAAATAATCATACTTGGAGATTTGTTCGAATTCTGGCAGGCAAGTATTGCATGCGTATTAATGAAGCGCAAGAATTGGCTCGATAGGTTTGCAGGTATGAACGCAACCTATATTGTAGGCAACCACGACATAGACTTGCAGGCATTCATAAAAGATGATGGATCGGTGGCTTGTGAATTCCTTGGACATCGATTTTTTAACAATATGGAAAAAGGGCCTGTGCAGCGGACTATTGGGGATAAGAAGTTCGTGTTCATGCATGGTCACGAGGTGGACAGTTTTAATTCAGGTGAATCGCCGAGTTGGGGAAGAATCTTGGCGATTTTTGCAGGTATCTTCGAGGAAAAAAACGGTGGACCGATGTTGTCGAGCGGAGAATCAGTCGAGGAGGAACTTGCAAAATTTGGTGAGTGGGCACTTAGGGTTTGGCACTATTTTGCCAAAAAAAAGGTAAAGAAAAATATAAATACTGAAGTGACTACGAGGAATCCCAAAAACGAGCTAACGCCAGCGCAGAACCCCAGCAGGGCTTCTGAGATGTTGGAAAAATATCGCGAATATAGCCGGGAGAACAAATGCGATATTATTGTTGCTGGACACACACATCAGCCGGGGCACTACGATGATTGGTATTACAACAGCGGGTGTTGGGTCAAAGAAGTGAACAATTTTATACGAATAACGGGGAATGGTGAAATTGGAGTCTGGCAATGGATAGATGGTAAAGCGGTAGAGGATAATATTAATCTGGCATCAGGGAAGGGTAAAGGAAATATATCCATAAAAGAGATTCCGGCGCGACAGAAGTATGCGAAAAAAGGAGCTACAAGAAGCTAAATTGAATAGATTCCTGCTTTCGCAGGAATGAAAAAATAAGTATCTTGTTCTTTTCTCCGCGGTCACCGCGGTAAGAATCAACACCCTGCGGCGGCGAGGAAGGCCTGGATGTTCTCGGTAGTAACGGCCGGCGGCATGCCGCCTCCGCAAGACAGAATCGTCCGCTTCGAACTGGGGAGCGAATCGAGCAAATCCCTGACGCCGGCGGCTACATCTTCAGGCGTACCGGCTGCAAATCGAATGCGCAAAGCCGCCCGGCGCAAATATCGTCACCGACCTTCTCAACTTTCACGCGGTATTGTGAATTAGTTTTTTGTAATTTCAGCATCTTTTTAATATGCTCTTTTCTTGCTATATGGCAGGGAATATGTTACATTCATTTTTTCTATTCTTTTTAGCTTCACAGAAAAAGTCCACATTTTTTTGTGTTTCTAACGAATAGACAAAAACGTCATAAATCGTTTTGTTTAATCACACAACGGAGGAGTGAAAAGATGGACGGGAAATCAAATCCAAAAATATACATAGTGCTCTTAGTTTTTACGGCCGGGCTGGCCGGGACAACTTCCGGAGCAGAAAGACTTATCGATTCATCGATTACAATCACAACTGACGCGAATTCAGACAATCCTCTCTTAACAGCAGAATCGGTTCAGGTAAAAGTTGATCGAGACAAAAACCAAAGGGCGGTTTTTATCTGCGATGGCGCTCAATGGTTGAATCAGACCGGAGAACCCCAGATTCCCTGGAAAGTGATGACGGTTCTATTGCCGCCGAATGTGGACCTGTCGAGTGTATCGGGTTTTATGGAACCTAATTTTGAACCAGTCGCGAATACGTGGACAGTCAAGCCTACACCGCCACCAGTAACGTGGAATGGTGACAAGACGGTGGTTCTATGGCCTAAAGATAAGAATATAGATGAGAACGGAAGAGATACAGATATTTACGAAAATGACGCGTTTTGGCCAAAAGAAAATTTCAGGATGTTAGGAACAGGCCGTCTTCGCAAATGGCGGCTGGCCCAGATTGCTATACCGCTGGCAAAGTACAATCCAATCAGTGGAGAACTGTTGCTCCTGAGCAGGGCTGAGGTAGTCATAGCTTTTGAGCGATTAGCACAGGAAATACCTGTTCTGACAGAAGCTGAATTTTCCGACCGCATTGGAGAATTGTCTGTGCGACGGCTGGCTGTGAACTTCGAGCAGGGTCGCAGTGCGTATGAAATAACCGGCGGCGTGAGAATCCTGGATCAAAACGAACCGAACGATTGTTACGCGATAATAACAACATCGGCAATTGAGTCGGCTTCAAGCAAATTAGCTGACTTTGTGACACACAAGCAGTCATTGGGATTTGATGTAAAGGTCATTACAGAGCCGAATTTTGGAGGAGGTGTAGGGGACGCGGCTGCGGAAAATATCAGAGCATGGCTGCAAGGTCATTATATCACCGACAATATCGAGTTTGTGCTTCTTATAGGAAATCCCCATCCAGGTGACGGCAATATCCCAATGAAAACGCTTTTACCTGATCCATATTTCGAAGAGTATCCTTCAGATTTGTATTACGCGGAACTTACAGGCGACTGGGACCTTGACGGAGATGCAAATTATGGTGAGTGGGAAGATGACTTTGGGGCGGGTGGAATTGACACGTTCTTTGAGGTGTCTGTGGGTCGGATTCCTTACTATGGTTCGCCTAATGACCTGGACGCAATTCTTGAAAAAATCGTCAACTACGAAAGTCAAACAGAACTTCCCGCATGGCGAAAGAATGTCTTATTACCTATGGAACCTTTGAACGTATCAGATTTCTCTTATCCTCTTGGGGAAGCAATCAAGGATGATATTCTTATTCCCGAGGAATGGTCTTATCACCGTATATATGAGGAAGATTACAACCTGGTTCCCTCCCCTGAGACTACTGTTTGTACCATAGATAACGTCACTGATGCATGGAATGGAGACGCGAATAATAGTGATGGTATGTATGGCCTGGTTGTCTGGTTTACTCACGGTTCTGCAACGCTTGCTGCAGACGTTATGAACACATTGCACGTGCCGGAGCTAAATGATGAGTATCCAAGTTTTACCTTTCAAACTTCCTGCAATAATTCCTATCCTGAGACGACTAATAATCTTTCATTTGAAATTTTGAAGAACGGGGGTATATGCACCATAGGAGCAACACGTACTACCTGGGGCGGGTCTGAAAGTCCGATTGCGGGCACTACAGGTAACGCAGGAATAGCTTATGAATATACCAGAAGATTGGTAAAAGGATTTAAGTGCGGCATTGCTTTGAATGATTTGAAACAAGTTCTTGCGCCAAGCAGCAAAACTTCCTGGGAGAATTTCATCACCTATAATATATACGGAGACCCGGCTTTAGGATTAGTTTTACCTTCGACAGTTCCGCCAAGTATATTATATGTCGACGCAAGAGCAGAAACCGGGGGTGACGGACATAGCTGGGAAACGGCCTACACAGATTTACAGGATGCCATCGATGACGCATCTCTTCACGCATTAGAAGTAAATGAAATCCGGGTTGCAACAGGAACGTATGTTCCCGACAGAGATACCGGTGACCGTGAAGCCGCGTTTCGACTTATTAACGGTGTAACTATCAAGGGCGGATATGCCGGGATTGGAGCTGCAGACCCTAATGCTCGGGGTATTTACCTATATGAGACGATTTTAAGTGGCGATTTGGCCGGAAATGATGGACCGGGAGATTGGGAAAATAACGAAGAAAACAGTTTCCACGTTTTAACCAGCGAGTCCGCTATTGAAACGGCGATAATCGACGGTTTTACGGTCACGGCAGGTCATGCAAATGGGGTAAGTGTAGCTGGAGGGACACTAGGTGGTGGTATGTATAACTGGGTTAGTAGCCCCACAGTAATGAACTGCACATTTTTAAAGAATCGCGCTGAATATGGTGGAGGGATTTATAATTACCATCAAACCAGCACTCCCCGGATAGAAAATTGCATATTCAATGGAAACTATGCATATTCATCTCCAACCAGTGGTAGTGGTGGAGGAATGGCGAATTGGTATGGCAGCAGTCCGTTTGTAATCAACTGTGTTTTTGTTGAGAATTCTGCAATGGACCAAGGGGGAGGTATATTCAACTTTTACTACGGTAATCCGATGATATCGAAGTGTTTGTTTATAGCCAATTCTTCCTATTTTGGGGGAGGTATTTGTAATCAACAAAGTGATGCAGTAGTTACACACTCCTCGTTTATAGGCAATTCTGCTTTATACGGAGGAGGTATTCAAAATAATGACAGTGACTCGGTAATTACGAATTGCATATTTGCCGGCCATAATTCTAATAAAGGAGCCGGAATCCTTGTTTCATCCGGCAGTCCTGTTATATCCAATTGCACCTTCGCCAATAACTCAGCACAAATCGGCAGCGGCTTATATAACGGCTCGGGAAATCCTTTAGTTACCAATTGTATTTTCTGGAATACCGGCAGTGAAATAGTGAATTACAACACAATAACAGTATCATACAGCAACATTAAAGGCGGCTGGCCAGGGCCGCCAAGCCTCGGAAATATAAATGTTTATCCTTATTTTGTAGATTCGGACAACGACGACCCCAATTTGTGGGATTTTCATTTGCTCAGCAGTGACGGGCGATGGAATTCGGTCTTCTATAATGTTGAGCTTAATAACGATGAGATAATTAACCTGGTTGATTTTGCAATAATAGCCGAGGCATGGATGAAGACGGGCATTTCCGACAGAGACCTGGACAGGAGCGGAGTAATCGACCATGGGGACATAGGAATATTCGCTCAATATTATTTAGCGAACAGCAGCGAGGACGGGTGGCTGGAAGATTCGTCGACGAGTCCCTGCATTGACGCCGGGGACCCGAACTCAGAGTTTAGCAGTGAACCCTGGCCGAACGGCAAAAGGATAAATATGGGCGCTTTCGGAGGAACTGAACAGGCCAGCAAAAGCGGCAATATCGCCGACTTTAATATTGACGGCAGAGTAAATTTTACGGACCTGGCCGAACTTGGAAAGCTGTGGGCGACAAGTCAGGAAGCAATCGAAGACCTCAACGGTGACGGGATTGTGAACATAGGTGACCTTGCAATTCTGGCAGCAAACTGGTTGTGGGAAAAATAATAAGAAAACAAGCATTTCCTCAGCCAACCAGGACTATATCAATGGCCTGCGGCGGAGAGGAAGGCCTGGATATTTTCGGTGGTAACGCCGGGCGGTATGCCGCCTCCGCAAGACAAAATTACACGCTTGGAATCAGGAAGCGAGCCGAGCAAATCTTTAACGCTCGCCGCTACGTCTTCGGCACTGCCGGCTGCAAGGACGTCACGAGGCGGAATGTTGCCCAATAGCGTGACATCCGGGCCGACAAGCTCGCGCATCTCGGTAATGGTATGGTTATGGCTGAAGTTGAATACATTAACGCCGATATCGGCAAGGTGCGGCGCACATACCAGGCCCGAAGCGTCATTGTGGAATATGCGTACCTTAGCGTCGAAGGCCTCGAAGGCCTGTTTGAGATACGGCTTTGCCATAGATTTGAAATCGTCCGGGCCGACAAAACCGACAATATCGTCCAGAAGGAAAATCCCGTCGACCGAATCGAACGTGCTCTTCTGTAACCTGAGCCAGTCAACTAAAAAGTCCGTTATCATCACAAGAAGCGCATTGACGTCGTCAGGCTGCATCTTCAGGGCCATCAGGAATTCCGTTGTGCCCATAAGGAAGCTTGCCAGGTTGAACGGCCCGCGCGCAATCGCGAATTTGATTTGGTGGCCGTTCGATTCCATATCTTTTTGGAAATGGCCCAGCCTTTTTAGAACGAACGGGCACAGGCCGTCCGTTTTCGGATTCGGTTTGCCTGCTGATGTGATTTGTTTTGCGTCGCCGGATAGTTTCATCGGGTTCGGGAATTCGTTTTCGCCCCATACGCACTTTGCGCCGAACGCCGACGGCTCGGTGCACATCCCGTACTCGGACCAGAAGCCGGGTATGAAGATGATTTGCGGGAATTGGTTTATGGCTTCGAGGTTGGCGAGGAACCATTTTTGCTCATTGGTAAAGTAATCGAGAATCGAGACTCCGGCCCAGTTGGGCAGCCAGGGGCTGTCGATAATGAAGCCGACGGCCGACGGGTCGAAGATTTGGCCTTTGATTACGGCCAGAATTTTTTGCCACTGCTCGTTAGTCACGCAAATCTCCTTTTAATAAGGGATTAATCAAGTGCATACGGGCAGGTGATTATAAGTTTTGATGCGCCGATGGCAAGTGCGAAAAATCAAAGCCGCCGGTACTATTCGTCTCTGCATAGAGCCCATTCGGCAGCAAATGCGGCAAAGTCGTAAAAATCAATATAGCAGTTCTGGTCTTTGTCGGCGATTTCGGCCCAGGGCGGTATTAACTGTCTGTCCCAAACTTCATAACAATCTCGCGGCTGCCATGCCTCGTAATGACGGAGGATATGTGTCGGACTCAAAATTCCTTCGTAGACAGCAAACTCATCGACATGTCCGGTCAGACAATGATAAGTATTACCCATATCATTTTTAGCACCAATCAAGAGGTGAGACAACTCAGGGCCGAGTTTTGCGTTAGGGTCGGAAACGGTATGAGTGCCCTTTTCGATGCCATCTAAATATAGTTGTATATGCATTGTGTTCGGTTCACCGAGGTATTCTTCGTCATAAGTAACGACTAAATGATGCCACATTTCATCGAGGTACGAGCTGACGCCTGGGTGCCAGGCATCGGCGCCACAGAAAATACGTATCTCGCCGTAGCAATTCGTCACTCCGGGAGCGCGTGGCTCGTTTTCCCAGGAGCCAAACTGCTGGAAGAATGTAGCAAAGGGCTGTTGCTCGTCCGGGCATTTGTACCACATCTCAAAGGTTATGTCGTTGGGGGCAAATGCATAGTCAAAGACAATCTGATCTTGTATAATAATACAGTTTGGACCAACGCACGGTTCATTCGGCCCCGGGGCCGCTGCACAGCCATAGACGCCCGGACCATATGTGCCGTCGAGGTAAAGTGAATTGCCCATTCCGCCTTTTTCAAAACCAATAGAAGCAGCAGAGCCGTAACCAACCCAATTGTCGTTTCCGCTGGAATCCTGGGGAATATCATCTTCGAACCGCAGCCACAGGACAGGATTATCCGCGGCCACTTCCTCGACGTATGAATTAGTATCAGGCAGATTTTCCTCGGAGTAATGTGAGTCATAAGTAATAACAAGATGGTGCCACTGATTGTCGTTGATGTCATACGGAAGGTCTATCTCATTTGTAGCGTCACCACCAAATATCCCTAATGTGTTAGGGTCATTATTAGTATAGAGGCCATAACTTCCCGTTCGCTGGAAAAATCTCGGAAAGGAATTATCGGGTTCCGACGGATTATCCAAATCCACAAAATTAACCCATAACTCGACCGATAGATCGCCGTTGAGCAGGTTGCCAAAGTACTCTTCAGGGTCGTTGACGTCTATACAGGTACCATCGCCACTTTCAGCAGTATCAGGGAAATTTATAGCATTACTGCCGGCGTTTATGCCGGTTACTATTGTCGGAGCCGTTCCGCCTGTATGGGTATATCGGCCGTCTATATCAACTGAGCCTGAATTAGCGGCGACATCACCCTCGCCGGTGTCGGCGTCTTCGAACCTAAGCCAAAGTAAAGGGTTGTTACCCTACACTATGGCATAATAAACTGAGTTCGAGTCTTTTGCGTCATAGTGTGCCTGAATAGTAGCGGCGTCCAAGAGGCCTGCATAAAGCGCGAACTCATCGATGCTTCCAATATATTCATTGTATATGAACGTGAGGTCGCCCGCCGCTCCTATCGTTAAGTGACAGCCAAGACTCTCAAGACCAGTTGGGCTATCAGCATTGGAGTCGACTAAGTCCCCATCCAAATAAAGAGTTTTTACACAACCTGGGGGCTCATTAGGTATCTGGGGAGAGTAATCTTCTACCCAGTGAGAAGCAATCTCACCGAGTTCAGAAAAGTCAGAGTTGCAGTCGTTCGGGTCATCCGCAAAGGTCGTACCGGCAATACAAAGAAAAAAAAGACAAATGGTTATTAATTTCCTCTTTTCCATCTCGCAACCTCCGAAATCAAGCCGGTGTTAATTATTTTATAATTTACAACGGTCATAAATATCTGCTCGAATATGAGTTATTCTAAATATATCATTTTAATATATCCGAAAAATTTTACAAGCAAATTCTCTGCTGCACAGAGCCTTTTATGGGCGATAAAATCGGCGGAACGGCCATTTGTGAGGATACGGCCTATAGATTCTGATTATATTAGAGCCGTAGAAGTACCGGCCGGAGTGTAATCGGCCAGCCACTTCGACTTTGTGCCATCCGGTATCCAACGCCTCACAGATTTCATCCTTGTCGAAGACGGCCATTACCACAGTTCGAGGACATCGGCCGTAATTCATTCGGAATACGTGCCGGTACTTCGATTGGATATCGCAGGGGTACATAGTCAGCGGCTGATTATTAATATCTTCGAGGCCGATGTCTTTTGGCAGGTACATCATAGTAGTTAGACGGTTCGGTCTTGCGTTGCAGTTAAAAGCAGCGGGCCAAAGCCACAGCTTAGTCCTGAGAGGCTCTACAACTTCAATGGTGCAGAAATTCGGCTCTGATAAAACCCGGCCGTCGTCAACGATTAGTTCAATTTGATGTTCGCCGACGGGCAACTGAATTGTTGGAGATACACCGTTTGCTTCGTAAAGATTAGCATCGATGGTCCAGGACCAGTAATAATCAAGGAGGTCGTTATCGTCATCGTAAGAAGCCGAGCCGTCGAGGTTGACATCGGCAAAGCCATCTATGAATGCGTAAGCAATTTGGTTAGGACCAGCTATGGCAACCGGAGCTACATTGCAATAATACTCCCACCAAAGGTGCGGATAATCATTAGTTTCCGGGCACAATTCCCAAATCGGCGTATCAAAATCCCAGCCGATGAAACTACTTTGCTGTTTCATCTGCGCATCTGTAAGCGGCGTGCCATAGCCGTTGTCCGGCCCGCTGGTATCGAGAAAATAGCAATTGTCAATGTCGGCACGGTAGTTGTATCCCACAAATCCACCGACATAGTCACTTCCATTTACCGAACCTGTCGCATAGCAGTTGATGATAATGCCTGTGGAGATTTTTCCCACCAGCCCGCCGACATAGACATTACCGGTTACCGAACCCGTCGCATAGCAGTTGCTGATATTATCGTACAAGTTGTCTCCCGCCAACCCGCCGACACTGTGAACGCCGCTTACCGAACCTGACGCATAGCAGTTGCTTATATCGCCGCTGTTGTATCCCGCCAGCCCGCCGACATCGTCATCACCGCTCACCAAGCCAGTCGCATAGCAGTTGGTGATAGTGCCGTAGTTGTATCCAGCCAGCCCGCCGACATAGTTATAGCCGTTAATCGAACAATTTTCGATGCCAAGATTTTTAACAGTGCCACCACGGTTAATTACGCTAAACAGACCCACATAATGCCAGCCATTGATAGAAAGGTTTTCGATGCTAAAGCCATCACCGTCGAATACCCCGCTAAACTCCGGCACAACAGCCATTGACCACGAAATCCCTGTGAGGTTAATGTTATTGGCCAACCTGTAATGGGCATCAGGCCGATACCATATCGTACCCAGTCCATTAGCATCTGTAATAACATAAGGGTCGTTTTCTGTCCCGCGGCCGTTCGGTTTCGGCGGAATATAACCGTTAAGCAGCGAAAGAACCGGATAGTCGCTTTGGGGCATAAGCCAGTAATTGCAGGTGCCGTTCGCTGTCTCGTTTACGAAATCCCAGCCGACGAAACTATTTTGCTGTTTCATTTGTGTATCTGTAAGGGGTGTGCCAAAGCCATTGTCCGGTCCGCTGGTATCGAGAAAATAGCAGTTATAAATGTCGCCGCCAGATTTGCGTCCCACCAGCCCGCCGACATATTCCTCGCCGCTGACCGAACCTGTCGTATAGCAGTTGGCGATATTACCATACCGGTTGTATCCCGGCCAGCCCGCCGAGATAGTCATTTCCGCTTACCGAACCTGTCGCAAAGCAGTTGAAGATATTGCCTTGACCATTGTATCCTGCCAGCCCGCCGACATCCTCATTGCCGCTTACTAAACCTGTCGCAAAGCAGTTGAAGATATTGCCTTGACCATTGTATCCTGCCAGCCCGCCGACATCCTCATTGCCGCTTACTAAACCTGTCGCATAACAGTTGATGATAGTGCCTTCATTATTGCATCCTACAAGTCCGCCGACATCGTCAGTGCCGCCTGCCGAACCCGTTGCATAGCAGTTACTGATAGTACCTTTATATTCGTTTAATCCCATCAACCCGCCAGCATATTTATTTCCACTTACCGAACCCGTCGCATAGCAGTTGATAAGAGTGCCGCGGAAATTTCTTGCCACCAACCCGCCGACATAGCCATTGCCGCTAACCGAACCTGTTGCGTAGCAGTTGCTGGTAGAGCCTTCAGGAAGGTATCCTACCAGTCCGCCGGCAAAGTAAACGCCGCTCACCGAGCCCGTCGCATAGCAGTTGCTGATGGTGCCGTAGTTGTATCCCACCAGCCCACCGGTAATATACTCAGTGACACTTACCGAAGCTGTTGCGCAGCAATAATCAACATTGCCGTCATTGACTCCCATCAGCCCGCCTACAGTTCTATAGCCGCTTACTGAACCTGTCGCATAGCAGTTGCTGATAGTGCCGTAGGTGTATCCTACCAGCCCGCCTACATAGCTATTGCCGCTTACACTACAGTCCTCAAGACCGAGATTTTTGACCAAAGCACCAGTGTTGAGGAGACCAAATAAACCGATGTAATCATTAGCTTCAGCGTTTATTGTAAGACGTTTGATTTTGTGCCCATTTCCATCGAAGGTTCCTGTAAAGCTGGTCCCCTGAAACTTGATGGCAGTTGAATTAGTATCCGGTGCAATGAGAGCTGTTGTAAATTCCTGTCCTCCGGGTAAATTCGGGTCCAGATCAATATCTGCTGTCAGGATAAAACATTTGTCATAATCTGCGGCAGAGCCTGCTAACTGCAGCAAATCTGCTTTCGTGGCAATTTGGTAGGGGTCTTCCGGCGTACCTGAACCGCCGGAGTAGGCAACAACTTCGGAAGGACCCTAAAAGAGAACGACAGAAATGATAATCAAACTGGAATTTAGCTTTTTCATTTTTTGGCCTTTCGTTTATCTATGAATGAATAAAAATGCGGTGCAGGCCCTGGCGAACCTGCACCTAGCGTCCGTACCTGCATCGGCTTTGAGAGGTATGAAATCGGACTTTCCTTCCTCGCTGGGGTTTGGGTATTTATCATCACTTTCCCTTGATTTTTAACCTGTATTTTTTGACACATTTTGGTACTCTATATATACAGTCCACGAAGGCGAAATTTCGTTACCTGAAAAATGTATGTTTGCGGAGAATTTATTGAAAGACCGCTCTTAGGAAGCAAAAATTGGCATTTAGATTTCATCTTTCGACGTTTTTGAAGCAAACTCAGGCCGGATTTGCCAATAGAGGAAAAACAAAAAAAATAAAAAAAGTGAGTAACGAATTGACGGCGAGGCGGACTATATAGAGGTAACAAAGAAACGGAGCACTTTTGAGAGACAAAGAATTATATGAACTAGTGCGCCGTGCACAGGGCGGCGAAAGGGAGGCTGTCACCAGGCTTTCAGAGCTGGCGGCAGAGAAGCTGGGGCCGTATATACACCGGCTGACACTGAATGATGACGCGGCAGAGGATATTTTACAGGAGACACTTTTGCATCTGGTTGAGTCACTGAAAGATTTGCAAGAACCGAAAAGTTTCTGGTGCTGGCTTTTCAGGACGGCACACGGGAAGGTCCAGCATTATTTTCGCGACCGAAGCAGGGAAAAAACCATTATGATGGATACTTTGAAAGAAGGCTGGAGTCGTTGTGAGGAATCAAACCTGACCGGTTATGACTATGTTATTCGCAAAGAGCTGGCTGAGATTGTCATACGCGTAATAAGCAAACTCAGTGTTAATCACAGGACGGTATTGGCACTTCGATGTTATGAAGATATGCCTTATTCGGAGATTGCGGAGGTGATGAACTGCAAGGAGATGGCAGCGCGTGTTTTCTTTTATCGCGCCAAGAGCATGCTGAGAAAAGACCTTGTTCGCCGGGGATTCGGTAAGAAGTACGTTTTGCTGGCGTTAGGCCTGTTCGGTGCGATTACAGCCAAGAGTGAAGCGGTATCGGCGACTTCCTGCGTATCGGCCTCGGTGCTTAATGTGGGGGGCCTGGCGATAATCATAAGTACCCTGGGCTCCAGGGCTGGTATGATAATATCATCACTTGTCGCTTTTTTGGGGTTCCTTTTAACGACACATTCCTTTTATTATGTTTTGGGTTTCGCATTGTTGACAATTTATATAATGTTCTGGTTATGGTTTGCGAATCTTTATAGAGATTGAAAATGGGGGTATTTTTTCCTTTTGTCTCAGTTTATTTTCAAGGCCTTGGCCGAAGGGTCTTTGCCGAGTAACATTAACGCCCGGCGCAAAAAGGAGGGCGGCCGTGTCAGCCGAACATTTGAGCCGGAATTAGTGCCTAGTTATCCGTCTTCGCTAATGCTTCCGACAAATAAAAATTCCAGTCTTTCAAACATTCGGCTTAGACACCGCCGCCCTTATTACAAACTTCCCTACGGGGGTTAGGGGGGTGCACAAATTATTCGTTAGTCGTTAGTCGCCAGTGTAAAAATCCACTGCTCTTAACTGCGAACCCCGCAGTTGGAACTCATCTATAATTACTGGTAAGTCTTTTTCTTCACAGCCTCCTTTGGTTGTCCAAGCTTCTCATGTCCCGGGTCAAGACCCTGTTGTCTTTAGTCACAGACTTGTTTTATTATGAACTTTTTACGTTTTGAGTTTTCTTCTTCGCGTCCTTACCATCGCTGCTCCGGACAGCAGTAGTATCACGGTTGCCGGTTCGGGCACTTCACCTTCGCCGGGCACCGGGAAATCGCTGATTTCGCCTTCCTCGGGCACAGGTAATTCGTCTTCCTCAAACTTAATTCGTGGTCTACCGGGATACTTTCCGGGCCTTTCTCCACCGGCACCGCCGCCTCCACCGCTGCTTATATCACCGGCAGAACGTCTCAGGCCGCCGCCGGGACTGCTGAAGATTAAATCAGCAGCCTTGAGGTTATCAAACTCGGCCCGTTCGAAAACAGCGATAATAATCTTTGGTGAATCCATATAGGCCTCGGTTACCGATGAAGTCGGTTCAGCGACATCCCCAAGCCAGGTGATAAACTGATAGCCAGGCTGAGGCTCGGCTCTTAATGTAATCTGCGAGTTTCCGTCCAGTCGATGGACACCGGTACCAGGCTCGACCGAGCCGCCTTCGACAGGAGTTTGCTGCAGCAATAAAGCCATTTTAGAGCCCTGACTATAGCTTGGCGCCAGGCACATCGCCGCAAGTGTAAGCAAAAACACAAAGCATCTTTTAACAGATTGTACGTTACCCGTATTCACCGATCCCCGCCCCCGTTTGCGGAAATTAGTATTTGAAAATTCTTATTAGATTGTCACGAATCACGAATCAGTTCTGCGCTTGCGTCTCAGCAGGTAGGCACTACCCGCACCAAGCAGAACGACTACGGTCGGTTCAGGCACTTCAGGTACCGGCAGGTCTGATTCCTCAGTTCCCCGAAGCTCATACTCACCCGCCTCATCGGATTTTCGATTGTTGCTGCTGAAAACAAGCAGCCAAGACCTGTCGCCTAAATCGATGAAACGAAAAGAACCGTCGCCTTCTTCTCCCAAGCCGTACCACTTCCAGACACAGCCATCATCGGTGAAGTGATAATCAGAAGGCTTTGCGCCGTCAGTGCCGTCATCATACGTTCCCAAATCGGTAATACCGTTTTCCTGCTCATCCAGGCCGAGAATGCCGAAATAGGAAATCATGTCTTCGCTGCTGGTGTGATTGAAAATCTTGTATGCATAGATGTAGTCGCCAAAATCATCAGCATCAGGAGATGTAACACCCATGTCGGAAAAGACGGCCTCGAATTCATCTCCACCAGGCTCGTCGTCTCTATTGTCGTAGACGGCAAATTCTATCATCACTTTGGCGTACTTGCCGTTCGACAACGTACCATCAAAAATGGTATAGCCGTCATAGTAGGTACTCGTGCCGACCAGCAGGGCTGATGCTGTCTGGGTCAACAGCACAGCCAAAAGCAGAAACAACAGTATTCGCTTTATCTTGTTGTAAACTCTCATGTCACCTTTCCTTTCGTGTTAATTTCTGAGCACAGAGTGCCCATCTAAATCAGTATTTGTATATTCCAGGCTGCGGGGTGAGAGAATCTGCCCGCAGTTAAAAACGAGATAGTTTTCGGAATGACGATTCGATTTCGCCTAGCAGTGCCCTCGCTGCCACGCTGCCAGCTGGGAACTGGCGGTTCTGCAACAGCCAGCGACGCAGCAACGAGGGCTACGACTAAATAAGATAGCGATGTAAACAACGATGTACTCAAAATCAATTCACCTTCTTCACTGAGCCGGACTTCGCCGGACAGAGAAGACCAAAGAACCATTTTTTTCTTAAACCCTTTCAACTGCGCGCCTAAGCCTTACGACCTTGTGCGCGCAGGGAATCTGCGCGATAAAACCAGGTGAGTTTTCTAAAAGGCCCCCGAGTATTCGGCCCTGTTTTGGCAAGGCTAATAGAGTAAAGCCGTGCCCGGCCGTCAGCAAAACCCGCAATGCGCAGAATTACCGCGGCCTAATGACCTCAAACTCTCTGCTCCCCACTCCCGATGAAAGTCCGGCGGCGATTTCAACCGTCCGGACAAGACAAAAACGCCAAAAATACAAAGTACATATATTCTCTACTGCGTGAGTTTTCTCAGCCCCCAAGCTGATGTGCGTATTAGAACATATTTAAGGCCCAATGTCAAGAAGTTTCTTAAAAATTCCCGACTATTTTAAAGGGCAAAAACGATATTCTTTTCAAAAAACATGCGAAAAGCTCCTGCCTGCGTTCGGGCAGGCACATGAAAGGCTTTTATTATTGGAACATTGTCGTAAAACGAACCGCGCCAAATGTCCTATTTCGCAAATCTGCAGTTACAGAAATATATACAAAAGTCTTGACAAACAGAGCGGTAAAGATAATCTGCTATATCATGTTTACTTTTTTGGGTGCTAAGGACCATAGATTCTGATTTCTGAAATTTTAACGTATTTTAGTTGAAAGGAGGATTGTATGTACGGCAGGTATCTTGGCTTATGTTTAATTCTTACAGTTGTTTTATCGCTGGTACCGTGTTACGGCGAAACTAACATTATAACAAACGGCGGATTTGAAAACGGCACGGACGGCTGGATGGGGCGAGGCTGTCAAATCGAAGCGGTTACAGAGCCGGCACACGGCGGCACCAGCAGTGCCAAGGCGTCGGGCAGAGACTCTGCCTGGCAGGGAATCACACAGTCCGTGATGGGCAAGATGAAGGACGGCGAGACCTACCAGATATCCGGATGGGTGAGACTCGAGGACCCTAACAGCAGCAGCCCTGTTATCGTGTCAGTGGAACAGGCCGATGACGGAGGGACAAATTATATCAACGTCGGCAGGGCAACGGCCACGAACAGCGAATGGGTCGAGGTGTCGGGTGAATTCACGCTGAACGTCGATGGCGTATTGTCAACTCTCGACGTTTACTTCGAAGGGCCGGAGCCGGGCGTAAACTTTTTCGTCGACGACGTAATAGTATTAGGCCCCGGTGATGAAGACGAGGGCATGGATGACGAGGAAGATGACGAAGACGAGGACATGGATGACGATGAAGACGACGACGAAGATGAAGAAGACGATGACTAATGTTAGCCTGTAAAAGCTTTTAAATTTACAATCCAAACCCTGATGATTTACACATCAGGGTTTTTTTATGCTATACGAAAGAATATCGTATTTTAAAAATTCGGTTTGACTTTGATTTTTCCTCAATATGAGTTAAGATATTTCGCTGACTAAAAGAACAAAAGGACAAGTATAAATTGGAAACCAACCGGATAAAAAGGAGAGTACACCATGAAGCTAAAGCTAAGTTTTATACCCTGGATTGCAGGAGTACTTATCGTGAGTAGTAACTGCTTTGCAGAAGACCAGATTGAAGCGAAGATAACGCCGGCTGCAATCGAATCGCGGATAGCGGAAATCCGAATGGGCGATATTACAATCAAAACGAAGCCGGGGGCTGATGTAAAGGTCCGGCAGGTGCGTCACGAATTTTTGTTCGGTACGGCGATTCCGGACAGCCTTGCGGAAAAGAGCCCAAACCCGATGTCGGACGAGGACAGAAAAATGTACCTGAAAATCTTAGGTGAGAATTTCAATTACGCTGTGCACGAGAATGCGCTGAAATGGTATGACTGCGAAGTAAGCCGCGGTGACGTCGATTATTACAGGGCAGACAGGATATGGGAGCTTTGTAACGAGCTGAATATCCCGATGCGCGGCCACTGCATATTCTGGGAGAAGGACAAATACATTATGGACTGGCTGGGCAAGCTGAATAATGACGACCTTCGCGCGGCGGTCCACAAACGCGCCACTGGTGTTACAGAACATTTCAAAGGGCGCATCGAAGAATTCGATTTGAACAATGAAATGGTCAATGGCACCTTCTTCCGTCGTCGGCTGGGTTACGGGATTGTCAGTGAAATGGCGTGGATGGCCAAGGCGGGAAATCCTGATGCCGTATTGTACGTTAACGATTACGGCATTGTTGTCGAAGGCGGGTATAATAAAGGCTCCTACATCGAACAGATTGAAAACCTTCTGGCGACAGGTGTGCCCATAGGGGGAATCGGCTGTCAGGCGCATTTTGTTTCATCTCGAAAAACCGACTCTTCGGGAAGGGGAGAAACCAAAAACAGGGACGTCCAGAAGACGCTCGATGAACTGTCGAAGTTTAATCTGCCGATTAAAATAACCGAATGTCTTTTCGCCGCCGATACCGAGGAAGGGATGGCCGAGGAGCTTCAAAGGGTTTTCCCTGTCTTCTTCGCCCATCCCAAGGTCGAGGCGATTGTAATGTGGGGTTTCTGGGCGGGCGACCACTGGATGCCTCATACGGCAATGTGGAAAAAAGACTGGACGGCTACCGCACAGGCCCTGGCTTATCAGGACCTTGTCTTTAACAAATGGAGAACCCGGACCTCCGGTACGGCTGATGACAAAGGAACATTCAAAACACGCGGATTTTACGGCGATTATGTAATCAGCTCGAACGGGCAGGAGAAGAAAGTAACTCTCAGTAAGGCGGAACAATCCGTGGAAGTAAATTTTTAAATAAAACACCGCCGACAGGTGAAACTGCAAGTTATTGTTTCTTTTTTCTGATAGGCCTTTCCTGGGTGAAGCGGCCAATGTTGCGGACGGCCTGCCGCAGTCGCTGTACGTTTTCCACCAGCGCGATTCGCATATAACCTTCACCGTTTTCTCCGAATGCCCTGCCCGGCGCGATGGCGACTTCGGCGTGGTCCATCAGGTCCATTGCGTAATCAATAGTTCCTTTTCCCCGCAGGTGCTCTTCGGGTACTCTTGCCCAGACGAACATCGAGGCGCGTGGTTTTTCGACCTGCCAGCCGATTCGTGTCAGGCCGTCGCATACGACGTCTCGCCGGGCGCGGTAACGCTCGTTCTGCTGTACAACAAAATCGTCGCAGTGGCGCAGGGCAATGATGCCGGCAATCTGCAAGGCCTGGAATATGCCGTAATCATAGTAGCCTTTTATAGTGGCAAGTGCGTCAATCATAACCCTGTTGCCAACGGCGAAGCCGATTCGAAAACCGGCCATATTGTATGGTTTGCTGAGCGTAACAAATTCGACACCGACTTCGTTGGCCCCTTTTGCAGCAAGGAAACTCGGGGCCTTGTAGCCGTTGAAGCAGGTCTCGCCGTATGCGAAGTCGTGAATTACCGCGACACCGAAGCGCTTAGCAAGGTCCACGACCGGCTCGAAGAAGCCCTCGTCAACGGTCATTGCCGTCGGATTGTGCGGGTAGTTCAGAATCAACAGCTTGGGTTTCGGGTAGAGGTGCTCCATGACGTTCGCGATGTTGGTTATGAATTTCTCATCGTTGCCGAGGGGCACGCTGATGACGTTGGCGCCTGCAAGTGCGACAGCATAATTGTGTATTGGAAAAGCAGGGTCGGGTACGACAGCGGTATCGCCCGGTCCCATCATAGCCAGGCACATGTGGCTGAAGCCCTCCTTGGAGCCGATGCAGGCCAGGATCTCGTGTTCCGGGTCGAGCCGGACGTTCCAGAGTTTGGCATATCTTTTTGCGATTTCGCCGCGGAGGTTCTTTATGCCGCGTGACGCGCTGTAGCGATGATTGCGCGGGTCCTTTGCGGCTTCGATAAGCTTATCGATGACAATCTGCGGGGCCCCGTCGGAGGGATTGCCCATACCAAGGTCGATTATATCGGCGCCGGCCTGCCGCTTGGAGAGCTTCAGGGCGTTGAGCCGTCCGAATAAGTACGGTGGCAAACGTTTTATTCTCGTCGCAGGTTCGATTTTAAAGTCGGGCATTTTGTTTTATCCGCAAAAGCAACTTTATGATAATCGGACAGTATATCTGGTGAGCATTATTTTTCAATTCATTTTAATCCAGCAAACGGTGCAGCAGGTTAATTTTTGAGATTATCGGCTGTACGTCCGTCGGGCATCAGTCGTGTTTCGTTTTATCTTGATTTTTCGGCGCTCGATTGATATAATATTAGAAAATATCCGGTGGAGGGTGCCGTTTGGGTCGGCATCTGATTTGGGGATGGTAAGAATCGATTTTAGACTTTTTTGCTATGCGTTTTTGCTGTCTTGGCTTTTGGTGTTTCCATGCCTGGCCAGGTACGGCGGCGGTGAAGGTACGGCCGAGAAGCCGTACCTTATATATACGGCGGAGGATATGAACGAGATAGGCACCCATCCCGGTGACTGGAGCAAACACTTTGCTCTAACGGCTGATATTGACCTGGGCGGTTTTACCGGTACACAATTTAATCTTGTAGGAGAAGATAGTTCCAACTCATTTTCCGGCGTTTTCGACGGCCGAGGACATATTATTTCCGGCTTTACTTATACATTCGAGTTTGGCGGCTATACCATTGGGCTTTTTAGGTTCGTTAATAATGAAGAAGCGGTTATAAAAAACCTCGGATTGAGTGACCCCAATCTTTCCGGGGACACCTTAATTGGCGCGCTGGTGGGGTCGCTGGGTGACGGCGCGATCGAAAACTGCTGGGTTAAGGGCGGCAGCATTAATGCTGACTACTGGCAGGCAGGCGGTCTGATTGGGTATATTTCCGGGGGCAGGATTCTGAACTGTTATACGTCGGATACATCCGTCATTTCTTACTCACAGGTCGGCGGTCTGGCGGGCGTGAATGAAGGCGGGCTTATTATAAACAGCTATGCGGCCAATATTGTAGCCGGCCTTGGCAGTAACACCGGAGCGTTCATCGGCGAGGGCTCCGGAGGGACTTACACAGGCTGCTTTTATGACAATCAGATCAATCCATCACTTACTGGTATCGGTGACGGCGACGACCCCTATGGTTTAACGGGTGAAACGACTGCAAACCTGATGTCGGGGGCCACTTTTGCTGATGCAGGGTGGGACATAGTGACATCGGACAATCAGCCTTTGAAAAATATATGGCGGATGTGCGAGGATGGGATTGACTATCCTCGTCTTTCTATAGAATACTTAGACGCTGATTTTGCGTGTCCGGACGGTATTGACCATTACGACCTTGCGGTTCTTAGCGATGAGTGGATGCAGGGTTTGTTAGGGACCGACGTCGATTTTGATTTGGACGGGCAGGTGAACTTCTGCGACTTCTCAATACTCGCGGCGGCGTGGAAAACTACAATCGGCTCAGATGATTACAATCCGATAGTCGATATCTCACCGGACTGGGGCGATGGCATTATCGATGCGTATGACGCAGCATTATTTTCCGAGTTCTGGCTCGACCAGGGTTCAGTATACCTTAACGCGGACATAGAGCCCTATGGCGGTGACGGTGATGTTGATTTCAGGGACTTCGCAGCGTTTGCGAACCAGTGGTTCGAGGGAGAATAACGATTACCGTGCAAATCTATAGGCCAGGATTTTATAGATAAGTTTAGCAGCGGTGAAATCAGGGGTTTTGTTATTTTCAATCGGGCACAATTCAACTACATCAAAACCGACAACGTTTTTATTCCTGCACACAGCCCGCAGAAGAGCGAGGACATCATACCATAACAGGCCGCCGGGTTCCGGCGTGCCGGTCGAGGGCATAATCGAAGGGTCGAATACATCGAGGTCGATTGTGATATAGACGTTATCTGTTAGTTTATCGAGCAGAGGGGAAATATAAGAACGGTCATTGTAAATGTCTTCGGCAAAGAAGACGCGGCCCGGAGTCATTAGTTTTTTCTCCACGACGTCCATGCTGCGGATGCCGACCTGTACGACCGGGCAGAATTCTTTGACGCGGGCCGTTACGCAGGCATGATTGAATTTCGAACCCTGATACTCGTTGCGCAAATCACTATGCGCATCGAGCTGCAAAACAGAGAGGTTTTCAAATTTTTCGCAGTAGGCTTTAATACTTCCGATGCTGACTGTATGTTCGCCGCCGATGGTGACGACGAATCTGTCATTCGTAATATGTTCGCTGACTCTGTCATGTACTGCTTCGACCATTTTTTCGGGTGATGAGTCCTCCGTTACGGGTTCATCGGTATAGATTCCGTTTCTGTACGGCTCGGTGCCGGTCTCGATGTCGTAGTTTTCAAGCTGATATGAAGCGGCGAGAATTGCAGCAGGGCCTTTATTTGCGCCTTTGATATACGTGCTGGTAGCGTCGTATGGCACCGGCAGCAGGACCACTTTTGCGGTTTCGAGACTACGGAACTTATCGTCGAAGTCACCAAAGGTAAGCATTGAATAGCCGGTATAGAGAAGCGGTTAGTAATCGAACATGAGCATCGCCATTGCAATTGCCGTCGTCCAGATGCCCTGCTGGCCCGTTGCGGTCTGGGTTATATTACTGGTTCGAATGATAAGGCCGCTGGACTTATAGACCTGCTCCTTCTCGCTCCAGGCCTGGTCTGGGTCGAGCTCCATCCCAAGGGTCGTTCCGAGCATACCGGCGGCGAGGTCCTCAGCCATATCTGAGGCCTGCTTCATATTCATTCCGTACTCGTGGACCTCGGACAGATAGCCCCAGTTGTTGCGGTCCTTCGGGATAGCCAGGCCGACCGAAGCGGCGATGAGCCTGTCGTATTCGTCGGTATCGACCCTGGCGAGAACGCAGAAGTTGATAGCGCCCGGGGTGAGCAGCTTCAGGCCGGATTCTCTGCCTATGACTTTGCACTTAGGCGGCAGGATTGAGGAGACTTGGACGAGGTTCTGCTGTGCGACGCCGGCCTTGCGCAGGGCCATTTCGAATGATTTGAGGCGATATTTGTGCCTGCCAACGCCTTTGGTCAGAAATACCTTGGTCGGTACGAGTTCTTCCATTCTGTTTCTCCTGTCAGGGGCCGATTAACCTGCAACCGCTATCAAGCGCAGCGAATTATACGAAGTGCAGATGATTTGACAATAAAAAAACGTCTTGTATTTACCGAAGAGAGCGCAGAGTTCGCGGAGTTAATAGAAAGTATAAACACCAAGGCACCAAGACCCGAAGGCACAAAGGGTCAAGAAGAAAGGGATGCTAATCCCAGCGTAGTTTGTTGAAGTGCTTTTTATTGATGAATTTTACTGTGCCGTCGTTGAAGAGGATATTGCAGCTTTTGCCGTTGTGGTTCTCTTTGTCTGAACTATATTCAGCTACTTCCTGATCGAAGCTATCAATAGACACAGATAGAACCCGATAAGTATAAATCCAGCAATAATCGTGAGAAAACTGGTTTTGCCTTTTCTTGCTATTGACATGATTATTGAGATGACTCCTGCAAGAAACGCGGCCAGCATCAGGGCAAGTGAGAGTGAGAAAGAAAATGAACCGACGATGTAAATAATCATGGAATCTGTGTCTACATGTTCAAAAACTCCCGAAATGAACCAAGCCACAAACAACCAAAGAAAAAACACACCCCAACTAAGTGCGGAAAATCCGAAGCAGTAATCTGCCCATGTCCATTTCGGTTTTTTCGGTTTTTTCGTCTTATTCTCTAACCTGGACATGGCCTTGGAAAAAAATATACAACACTAACTAAAACTGTTTCACAATACACAAGCCTATGGTTGGTTCTCCTAAAGTTATGGGCGGCATCGGCATCAGTTCGAAGCCGGCGATTTCCATATCCATGTGTCTGCCGGCAACGCTGTGGCCTACGGCCCAGCCTAACGCGGCGCCGAAAACAGCGTCGCTCATCCAATGGTCGCCTTCTTCTACCATTCGATAGGCAACGAAAGTCGCGCCTATGTAAGCGGGTATGCCGACCTTCGGGCCATAAAATTCATCGAGGACGGCGGCGACAGTGAATGAGCTCGAGGTATGTCCGCTCGGCCAAGCCCATTTATCGCCGTTGGGATTTTCGTTACCTCGCGCAGCTTTGAGGCCTACGGTAACAACGCTGTCAATAGTCAGCGCGGTCATCATAGCCCAGGCGCGTTCTTCGTTGAGCGTGTCGTTGTTCTGGACCGCAAGGGCATACCAAAGACCTGTTGCGGCGAAGTGTGTGGCGGGACCGCCGACAACGTTCAGTGATTCGCTGAAGAAACCGTCGATGACGCGATTATCTTCAAGGCTGTCCTGAATCTTGTCATCCGCACTGGTATTGTGCATAACGATACTGGCGGCGCCGACCATAGACAATAGCCAGATATTGTTCGGCTCGGTGAAGGTATAGACGGAATCTTCCCAGAGCCGGTCCGGCCAGGTATGTCGCCGGTTCCATAGCGATTTAACCCAGTCCTTTTTTGGCGGATTTGGTGAATCACCCTGCTGGGCAAACGCGGTAGATATTATTACTAAGCAGCAGAAGATGTTGAATAACCGTCCATGGTATCGCAATATCTTCAAAACGTTATTCCCATTCAATAGTCGCGGGGGGCTTGCTCGAAACGTCATAGACAACGCGATTGACGCCACGGACCTCGTTTATGATCCTGCTCGATATCGTCGCGAGCACATCGTGCGGCAACTGCGAGAAATCGGCAGTCATAAAATCGACCGATTCAACACATCGAACCGCAATGACGTCTTCGTAGCTGCGTTCGTCGCCCATGACCCCAACAGTGGATACAGGCACAAGCACACACAAGGCCTGTGCAATCTTCCTGTATAAATCGGCGGATTTGATTTCATCTATTAAAATTTCATCGGCGTTTCGCAGTATTTCGAGCCTTTTGGGCGTGACTTCGCCGATTATTCTCACTGCAAGGCCCGGGCCGGGGAACGGGTGGCGCCAGACGATATCTTCCGGCAAGCCAAGATATTCGCCGACCAATCGTACCTCATCCTTGAACAAATCACGCAGCGGCTCGACCAGCTCGAATCCCAGCTCGGCAGGCAGGCCGCCGACGTTGTGATGGAGCTTGATATTGGCAGCCGGATTGCCGTCCTTGTGGCCTGATTCTATCACATCCGGGTAAAGCGTTCCCTGGGCGAGAAATTTTGCGTCTTTAATCTTTAGGGCTTCGGACTTAAAGGCCTCTATAAACTCATTGCCGATGATTCTTCTTTTCTGCTGCGGGTCGGTTATGTCCTTTAACTTTGTTAAGAACTGCTTCGACCAATCGACTACTCGCAAATCGATATGGAAATGGTCTTTGAAGGTCGAGACAACCTGCTGTTTTTCATTTTTTCTAAGAAGACCGTTATCAACGAAGATACAAATTAGCTTGTCGCCGATAGCCTGGTGCAGCAGCGAAGCGACGACCGAGGAATCAACTCCGCCCGAAAGGCCGCAAACCACGGTAGCATCGCCGACCTGCCGACGGACATTGCCGACTGTATCGGTGACAAAATCGCTCATCTTCCAGTCGCCGGCGCATTTGCAGATATCGTACAGGAAGTTACGCAGAATCTGTGTGCCTTTGGGCGTGTGCGAAACTTCGGGGTGAAACTGCAAGCCGTAAAACGGTTTCGATTTGTGTCGTACCGCGGCGAAGGGACAGTTATCAGTAGTAGCAAGGCTTATAAAATCTTTGCTGAGCGCGCCTACCTGGTCACCGTGCGAGGCCCAGGCCCGTATCGTATCAGGCAGATTTGCCAATAAGTCATTACTATCCGTGATTTGAAGCGACGTTCTGCCGTACTCACGTTTTTCAGCACCGATCAATTTTGCGCCAAGAACCGAACAGCCTAATTGCATACCATAGCAGATACCGAGAACTGGAACACCAAGCTCGAAGATTTTCTCATCGCATCGCGGAGCGCCTGCGTCGTTGACGCTTGCCGGGCCGCCTGAAAGAATCAGGCCTTTGAGGTTCATCTTCGCTAATTCATCAGCAGGGACATCGTTGCGGCAGATGACGGAATAAACGTTCTGTTCGCGGACACGCCTTGCGATAAGCTGGACATACTGACTGCCGAAATCAATGATTGCAATGGTCTCATGGCTGCTCATAACCGATTTCTCATATATCATTCCAAACGTAGTGTCGAATCTTTCAGGTCTTCTCTGTGACTGCCCTGCTTTTCAGCGAAGTATAGCAAAATCCGTGACAGTAGTAAGTAAAAACCAATTATCGCAGAAGGTACAATCAGAAACATAATACATGCACGCATTGGAGGATTACTCTGCACCATTGCAAAAGACAAAGGTGGAACAGCAACCATCCACAACAAAACGCCAATAATCAGAGAAAAACGCTTAAGTCTATCAGGGGTTATTTCCCCGAATAAAGGCAATATTGAAAAAGCAAAATATGCACACAAAGCAATTCCAATGATAAAACCACCAAAATCCCATAAAAGAAGAAATGTTATCGCAAGGAATGGGATGCAGCAGAGCAAAACCAGGCCGGCAAGAATTCTAATAAGCAACTTAAACCTGTTTGTTGGCTCGCTTTTGGCCATTAATAAATTTGCTAAACCGCATTACAGAATTTAACTTTCAAAAGGTAACGAAGCCGAATAGTTCGGCGCTTCTTTGGTTATCAGAATGTCGTGCGGGTGCGATTCGCTGACCGAGGCATGGGTGATTGCCACGAATTCAGCTTTGGTCCGCAGCTCGGCAATATCTTTTGTACCGCAGTAGCCCATACCGGCCCGCAGCCCTCCTACTATCTGATAGACAAAATCGCCCAGATGGCCTCGATAAGGTACACGCCCTTCGACACCTTCCGGTACGAGCTTTTGTCTTTCGGCTGAGCTTTCCTGGCCGTATCGGTCGGCAGAGCCTTTGACCATCGCGCCGAGCGAGCCCATCCCGCGATATTCTTTGAACTGCCTTCCTTTATATATGACCAACTGGCCGGGGCTCTCAGCCAGGCCGGCGAACAATGAGCCAATCATAACGGACGAGGCCCCTGCAGCTATGGCCTTGGTAATATCGCCGCTGTGCCGGATGCCGCCGTCGGCGATGACCGGAATACCGGCAGGCTCGGCGGCTGACGTTACATTCATAATGGCAGTAACCTGCGGCACACCGACACCGGAGATTACCCGCGTTGTGCATATAGCGCCCGGGCCGATACCGACCTTAACAGCATTGGCACCGGCGTTAATCAAATCTTTGGCGGCTTCGGCGGTAGCGATATTTCCGGCGATGACGTCGATATTATGTTTTTTCTTGATGCCCTTAACAGTATCAATAACGTTCTTCGAATGTCCGTGGGCGGTATCGACGACAAGGACATCGACCTCTGCTGCAATCAGTGCCTCTATCCGTTCGTAGTCGTTAACACCGACCGCAGCTCCGGCACGCAGTCTGCCTCGGTCATCACGGGCTGCAGTCGGATACTGCTGAACGCGGTCGATATCGCGCATTGTAATCAGCCCTGCCAGTTCACCGTGGCCGTTTACCAGCAGCAGTTTTTCTACTTTGTGCTTCTGAAGTATTTCCTTGGCTTGTTCAAGGGTGGTGTCAGCAGGGCCGGTAACGAGCTTATCTTTGGTCATAACCTCGGAGATGCGGACATCGTAATCCTTGAGGAACTTCAAATCCCGCCTTGTCAGTATTCCTACAAGGGTTTTACCTTCGACGATGGGAATACCTGAGACGTTCTGTTCGTTCATCAGGTCACGGGCCATACTAACCGGCTCATCGGGGCTGAGTGTAACGGGGTCGAGAATGACGCCGTTTTCGCTGCGCTTGACCTTGGCGACCTCGCGTTTCTGGGCATCGACCGGTAAGTTCTTATGGATAATACCGATACCGCCCTCCTGGGCCAGGGCTATAGCCAGGGCGGCTTCGGTGACCGTGTCCATTGCCGCCGAGACTATCGGGATATTAATACTGATATTATTGGTTAGCTTCGTGCCGGTCTCGGCGTCGGCTGGTATGAAGTCGCTGCGGGCCGGGACCAGCAGGCAATCGTCAAATGTAATGGCTTGGGTAAAGATTTTGGCTGATTGGTGTTGAGGTGTCATTTTTGGGCTCCCTTTTTAGCCCAATATATATAACCATGTTTGCCCCGCCGGTCAAACCTAAATTTTGAAACAAAATTTATTAAATGGTCCGGGCAATCACCGGTGCTTTTGCTCACGGCAGCCAGGTCCACCTAATGCAGATTAAGGATAACAGGACAGGTCGCAGCCCTTTAGCGACAGTTCTTCCCGAGTCACATAATCAGGACCCAGCCAATCTAATTCCTGGGTCTTTTTTTATTATGCTGAGATTTTTTATATGACCCGCTGCGGCGGGAGTTAACTCCTGCCCTTATAAAGTTTCCTTAGTTTCTGATAGCTGTTTGTAGTCATACACCTTATTTTTCTCGGGGGGATACGATGTTCCTCGGCCATCCCCTGACGGCCGCTAAAAAACCTTGCAAAAGGAACCTTAAACCGTTATGCTGTCGGCCTTAAATTCGTACGAAAATACAATACTAACTTCTTTTATTACTGGAAGATACAGATGACAGCACAACAGGCCTCCAATCCTGCACTCGACAAGCTCTGCATTGAGACGATTCGATTTCTGTCAGTTGACGGCGTCCAGAAGGCCAAAAGCGGACACCCCGGTATGCCTATGGGAATGGCCCCGGCTGCGTACCTGCTCTGGACAAAGTTGATGAAACATAATCCTGCAAATCCCAAATGGCATAACCGCGACAGGTTCGTCCTCAGCGCAGGCCACGGCAGTATGCTGCTCTACTCACTGCTGCACCTGTGCGGTTACGATATGACACTCGACGATTTGAAAAACTTCCGCCAGCTCGGCAGCAAAACACCGGGCCATCCGGAATACGAACCAGAACTCGGTATCGAAGTCACTACCGGCCCGCTTGGCCAGGGTATCTCCAACGCAGTCGGAATGGCCATAGCACAAAAACATTTATCCAACTATTTCAATCGCGACGGCTTTGCCGTAATCGATTATAAAATTTTCGTCATTGCCGGCGACGGCGACCTGCAGGAAGGCGTTAGCGCCGAGGCCTCGTCGCTCGCGGGACATCTCGCTCTCGATAATCTTGTAGTCATTTACGACGACAACCATATAAGCATCGACGGCGATACGAAACTTTCATTTACTGAAGACGTCGCAATGCGATACAAGGCATACGGATGGAACGTTATAGTAGTTGACGGCGACGGAACCGACCTCGATACAATAGAAAAGGCAATCAAAAAGGCAACACGCTACAAAGGCAAACCAACCATCTTAAAGCTTCGTTCGCACATCGCTTTTGGCAGCCCCAATAAGCAGGACACGGCAGGGGCACACGGCTCACCGCTCGGTGAAGATGAAGTCAAACTGACAAAACAAAAATTCGGCTGGGACGGCGAAAAAACTTTCTATATTCCCGACGAAGTAGCGCAGCACATGCTCAAAGCCCGCGACGCAGGGAACAAAGCTGAAAAGAGCTGGCAGAGAAAATTCAACAAGTACGCAAAACAATATCCCGAGCTTGCACAGCAGTTTAATACCACCGCGGAGGGAAAGCTCGGCATAGATATAGATTCAATGCTGCCTCAGTTCTCTTTAGATAAACCCGTGGCTACCCGCAAAGCGTCTGGCGCCGTCCTTAATGCTCTTATGCCGAAGCTGCCTTTGTTCATCGGCGGCTCGGCGGACCTGACGCCGTCGAACAATACGCGCTTCGAGGGCGCCGTCGACTTCCAGAAGGACCAGCAGCAGGGCCGGTATATGCGCTACGGCGTCCGCGAGCACGCAATGTGCGCGATTATGAACGGAATATCCGTCAGCGGCTTGTGCCGCGCGTACGGCGGAACGTTCTTTGTCTTCAGTGATTACGCCCGCGCCGCAATCCGCGTCGCCGCAATGAGCGGATACCCGACGATTTTTGTGTTCACGCACGACAGCATCGGCCTGGGCGAAGACGGCCCGACACATCAGCCCGTCGAGCAACTGCCTTCTCTGCGTGCAATGCCGAACCTTATTGTCATTCGTCCCGCCGATGCAAACGAAACCGCACAGGCCTGGAAGTTCACCCTTGGATATCGCAACGGCCCGGTCGCTTTACTGCTCACCCGCCAGGGTCTGCCCGTACTCGACCAGACTAAGTACACTCCTGCTACTAATCTTGTAAAGGGCGCCTACGCAGTCAAGCCGGCGGACAATCCCGATTTATTATTGCTGTCGAGCGGCTCGGAAGTACACATTGCGCTCGCCGCAGCCGAGACACTTGGGTCACAGGGCCTAAAGACACAGGTCGTATCAATGCCGTCGTGGGAACTGTTTGAAAAACAAAGCGCCGACTATAAGGATTCTGTAATCCCGCCGCAGGTGAAAAATCGAATCGCTGTCGAAGCCGCCATCGGCTTAGGCTGGGAAAAGTATCTCGGCGAAAAAGGTGTCTTTATTGGTATGAACAGTTTCGGCGTCAGCGCTCCATACAAGGAAGCCTACGCCCACTTCGGCATTACGGCTGATAATGTAGTCGCCACCGCAAAAAAATTACTCGGCTAATCAACCGTTGTCGTTACTTGCGACTTGTGCGCAGGATTTTCTCTTATTATGAACACCGCTCTCTGCATCATTGGCGCCGGCCCGGCCGGTCTGTTCGCCTCAATTTCTGCCGCACAATCCGGTACTAAAGTTTTAATCGTTGAACGAAATACATCAGCCTGTCGAAAGTTGCTCCGCACAGGCCGGACCCGCTGCAACCTCACCCACGCCGGCAGCGTCCTGGATTTTATAAAGGCCTACGGCCGCAGCGGAAGGTTCCTGCGGCATTGCCTCCACGAATTCTCAGCCGATGAACTGCGAAAACACTTTTCCGACAACGGCCTGAAAACTAAAGTCGAAAAAGACGGCTGCGTCTTTCCCGTAACCGACCGCGCAACCGACGTCGCACGTGTTCTGCTCGACCACGCTAAAGATTCTTCCGTAAGGTTTATGTATGGCAGTGGTGTCCGGACCATTCAAAAAGAAAACAATGGATTTACAATAACCACCGACAAAGACACTATCACCGCCAAGGCCGTCATCATAACCACCGGCGGCCTGACCTGGCCGTTCACAGGCTCAACCGGCGACGGTTACAAATTCGCAAAGTTACTCGGCCACACAATAGTCGAGCCCAGAGCCGCGCTGTGCCCTTTACTGACCGCCGAGACCTGGCCGGGCAGCGTGCAGGGCGTTGGGGCGCCGGATGTAATTATCAAGACAAAGGTCGAAAATAAAAAGTACAATGTGCGCGGCCCACTGATGTTCACCGACAACGGTATAGGCGGCCCGGCCGTATTCGACCTGAGCAGACTGATTACCGGATACCTGCCCGACTATGATAACCCTATGCACGTCACTATTGACCTGCTGCCTCAACTTGATTCGTCGCAGCTTGATAAGGAAATTGTCAGTATCTGCTCGCAGCATCCCAGGAAGACTATCGCCACGGTTATTACACGGTTTATTTCAAAATCGCTTGCGACGCAATTCTGTGAGCTGATGAATTTATCGCAGAGCCGGCTTTGCAGCCAATTGACAAAGACACAGCGCAGAGGGCTTGTCCGGTTACTAAAGTCCCTGCCGCTTTCTATTGTCGCCGCCGCACCTGTTGCCGAAGCGACTATAACCTGCGGCGGCGTCAGCACCGACGAGATTGAACCCGAGACAATGGAATCGAAAATTTGTAAGGGTCTATACTTCGCGGGCGAAATAATAGACGTTGACGGACCCTGCGGAGGATATAATTTACAGATAGCCTTTTCGACCGGCTGGCTGGCCGGTGTGGAGGCCGCTAAAAAACTCAATAGTTAACCTTTAAGGGGCAAAATGGAAATGCGATACACTATGAACATGCTAAAAATATCGGCAGTGGTTATGGTAATTATTTCAACCTCCTGTTCAGCCGGAGAACATAAAGAGAGCCAAGAGGGATACTCCATTACGGCGGTGCCGTTTACTGATGTAACACTGACGGATGATTTCTGGACGAAGCGCATCGAGACCAACAGGACGGTTACGATTCCGTTCGGTTTTAAAAAGTGCGAAGAAGAAGGCAGGATAAGAAACTTTGCCAGAGCGGGCGGACTGCTGGACGGCAAATACGAAGGGAAGATGCCTTTCGATGATACCGACGTTTACAAGATAATCGAAGGGGCTTCGTATTCTTTAGCGATTCATCCTGATAAAGAATTAGATAAATATGTCGACGGCATCATCGAAAAGATAGCCGCGGCGCAGGAAGAGGACGGCTATCTGTGCACGTGGAAGACGATAAATCCTGATAAGACACCGGCGAACTGGGTTGAACCGGGACCGAGATGGCATAACCTCGGGGCAAGTCACGAGCTGTACAATGCAGGGCATTTGTACGAAGCGGCTTATGCGCACTATAAGGCGACGGGCAAGACGAATTTCCTGAACGTTGCTTTGAAGAATGCCGACCTGATTTGCGAAACATTCGGGCCCGGCAAAAAGCTCGACGTGCCGGGGCATCAGATTATCGAGACCGGTCTTGTTAAGCTGTACCTGGCGACTGGCAAAGAAAAGTACCTCGATATGGCGAAATTTTTTCTCGACCAGAGAGGCAACGCCAAGGGTCATAAACTCTATGGCTCGTACAGTCAGGACCACAAGCCGGTCGTCGAGCAGGACGAAGCGGTCGGGCATGCGGTGCGGGCGGTCTATATGTACGCAGCAATGACGGATATTGCGGGGATTATGAATGATTCGAGTTACCGCAGGGCCGTGGAGAAGATATGGGAGAACGTGGTTTCGAAGAAATTATATATCACCGGCGGAATAGGCGCACGTCATGATAGGGAGTCGTTCGGTGATAATTACGAACTGCCGAACCTTACGGCTTACAACGAAACGTGCGCGGCAATAGGAAATATTTACTGGAACCACAGGATGTTTCTGCTGACCGGTGACGCAAAATATATCGACGTCCTGGAACGCACACTTTATAACGGCACGATTTCGGGGGTCTCTTTGGACGGTGATTCCTTTTTCTATCCGAACTGCCTGGAGTCGGACGGCAAATACAAATTCAATATGGGCAGTCTGACGCGGCAGCCGTGGTTCGATTGCTCCTGCTGCCCAACGAACGTTATTCGTTTTATCCCGTCGATGCCCAATTATATCTATGCTACTCGGAACGATTCGTTATACGTAAATCTGTTTATCAGCAGTAAAACCAAAGTCGAGATGAATAAAACAAAAGTCGAGATAAGTCAGCAGACAAATTGTCCGTGGGACGGGAAGGTGACAATAAAAGTCAATCCGCAAACAAGTCAAACATTCGCCGTTAATATTCGCATACCCGGATGGGCTCTGGGCAGGCCCGTGCCGGGTGATTTGTATCGTTACCTGAATGAGAATCCGGAGCAAATCACATTAAAACTGAATAATGAGCCGATTGATATCCATACGAATAAGGGATTTGCCGTAATCGAGAGAAAATGGTCGAAAGGGGACGTCATCGAACTGAATCTGCCCATGCCGATTCGCCGGGTAACAGCGCATGAGAAGGTCAAGGCCGATATTAATAAGGTAGCCCTCGTTCGCGGACCAGTTGTTTATTGCGCCGAAGGGATTGATAATGATAAGGAAGTGCTCGATATGGTGATTCCTGATGATACTGAATTTCAGGCTGAGTATCAGGCGAATCTTCTGGGCGGTGTGACTGTAATTACGGGAAACGTGCTGGATAAATCCGGCAAGATAAGAAAATTAACAGCTATTCCTTACTATGCATGGTCACATCGCGGGCCGGGAGAGATGGCGGTGTGGATGCCGAGAAAGACCGCATCTGCTGAAACCAAATAATTTAAATATACGTGATATAAAAGAGGGACGGCGTTATTCAATTACGTGGATGTTCTTTTTGCGGCACATATCTTTGAGCACTTTCGGCCAAACGGCCGCTGAGACCTCACCGATGTGTGCTTTTTTCAATATAAGCATAAAAGTACGGGACTGGCCTATGCCGCCTCCGATGCTCAGGGGGATATCGTTGTTGATTATGGCTTTGTGGTATGGGAAATTGAGGAAATCCTGCTGACCTGACATTTCGAGCTGGATTTCGAGTGTGTCGGCGTTTACGCGGATGCCCATACTGGTCAGCTCGTGACGGCGCTTTGTGACGGGGTTCCAGACGAGTATGTCACCGTTGAGGCCGTGGGTCTCTTTGCCCGTCTGGGATTTCGTATCGGTGGCCCAGTCATCGTAGTCGCTGGCCCGCAGCTCGTGCGGGTAGCCGTCCTTGAGCGGCCAGCCAATACCAATGATGAACAAGGCAGGAAATTCCTGTACAATTTTTGTTTCTCGCTGCTTGCGCGGCAAATCGGGGTATCGTTCGAGGATTTCCTCGGCATGTATGAAGGTCAGCTCGTCCGGCATGTCGGGATACTTGTCGGTTTTTAACTGCGGGAATAATTTCTGGACGTGAAGCTCGGCGCCTTTTAAGACTCTCCAGATTCCTTCGACGACTTTTCGAAGGAATTTCAGATTTCGCTGTTCGGCTGTTATAGCCAGCTCCCAGTCCCACTGGTCAACGTAAGCTGAGTGGTCGTGGTCGAGGAAATAGTCCTTTCGCACTGCGCGCATATCTGTGAGCAGACCTTCGCCGACGTTCATTTCGAACTGCTTTAGAGCCATTCGTTTCCATTTAGTTGCGGCCTGGACGAGCTGTGCCCGAATGGGTTTTTCAAGGCCGAGGCCGCAGGGAAACTCGATTGGTGTGCGCGAGCCGTCGCGGTCGAGCAGGTCGTTGACGCCGCTTTCGACATCGACAATCAGCGGGACGGTGACACGGATGAGATTAAGCTCTTTGCAGAGGTTCTGCTCGATGTAGTCCTTGACCGCGTAAGTGGCAAGCTGTGTTTCTTTTGGACAGAGCAGTGAATGGTAATCACCGGGCAGGATTTTTTCGAGTTCGTTGTAGTCACCTATACCGGGACCGGCAAGGTCTGCTTCTTTCTTCTCGGACATCTTCTTGCCTCCAGAGGTTTCAGTTGCAGTGCTACGGAACGCCGCGTAGTCTATTGCCAATGAATGTCCCACACCTGCCGCCAAATGTCAAGAATGATTTGGACAGGCGTTAAAGGTCGTGTATTGGGAACGTTCGATTTGAAATCTTCGAGTTGGAATCCTTCCGCAAGGCCGGGGCAAGTCCCCAAAGTAAAATTTCGAATATCGAAGTAAGAACGGAAAACTGAAATCAGCAGGTTTTAAGAAAATCTTGACAGGGAGGCTTTGTGCGCATAGATTTGGGGGTCCGATTTTTCGGTCCCCTCAGGGGTCGGTGTACACAAGAACCGTATTTTTGGCTTTTTTCAGGTTTAGGAGAACTGTAATGGCAACAAAGGTGGCGATTAACGGCTTTGGACGTATCGGGCGGGCTGTTGCGAGAATTATCTTCCAGCGTAAGGGCGAGCTGGAGCTGGTGGCGATAAACGACCTGTCGAACGCCAAGAGTCTGGCGCATCTGTTCAAGTACGATACTGTGATGCGTAAATGGTCGGGGACTATCGAGACTAAAGACGGCGCTTTAGTGATTAACGGTAAGGAAATTAAGGTCCTTGCAGAGAAAGACCCGTCGAAGCTGCCCTGGAAGGATATGGGAGTAAATATTGTCATCGAATCAACTGGTGTGTTCCGCACGAAAAAGAGCGATGGCAAAGCTGGTTATGACAGCCATCTCGACGCCGGGGCAAGTTACGTGGTCCTGACGGTGCCGGCGAAGGACGATATCGATGCGACGATTGTGCTCGGCGTCAACGACGAGGTGATGACCAAAGATACCAGGTGCATCAGCAATGCAAGCTGTACGACGAACTGCCTTGCACCACTGACCAAGGTGCTGAATGACGCGATAGGGATTGACCATGGTCTGATGACGACGGTGCACGGTTATACGAACGACCAGAATGTGGCGGATATGATTCACAAGGATTTGCGCCGGGCAAGGGCGGCGGCGATGAATATTATCCCGACGACGACCGGAGCAGCCAAGGCGGTCGGCAAGGTCATCCCGGAACTGAACGGCAAACTGGATGGTTTTGCACTGCGGGTGCCGGTGATTGTTGGAAGCTGCGTTGACCTTGTGGCGGTGATGAAGAAAGAGACAAACGTCGAGGACGTGAACGCGGCAGCGAAGAAGGCGGCTGAGGGTAAGCTAAAGGGGATACTTGAATACTGCGATGAGCCGATAGTCAGTAGTGACGTAATCGGCAACCCGGCTTCGAGTATATTCGATTCGCTGTGCACGATGGTCAAGGGCAAGACGGTGAAGGTGGTCAGCTGGTACGACAACGAGTGGGGATATTCGTGCCGGACCGTCGATATTATGGAAAAACTTGCGAAGATGTAGTAATAAAAAAAGGCCTGTTCGCTTAGGACAGGCCTTTTTTTGTGCATATTGCGTGATGCGTATTGTGTATTGGGCGGCGTCTTATAGGCAGGTGCTAAATGATGGATGAAAAACAGCTTGAACAGACACTTGTGCTTATCAAGCCGGACGCCCTTAAGAATTCCATCACGGGATTTATCTTTTCCCAGTTGTCTGAAGTCCATACGGGTGCGCGTTTTGCCGCAGTCAAGATCGTCAATGTCAGCAGGCTCCTTGCGGAGGAGCACTACGCCGAGCATAAGGGAAAGCCTTTTTATGAAGCGTTGCTCAATTATATTACCGGTGTTATTCATTATCCCGACCAGCATAAATGGAAGCGCAGGGTAATTGCGATTGTTTATCAGGGTCCGAATGTTTTGCAGACTTTAAGGTCAATGGCAGGCCCGACAGACCCGCACCAGGCAAGAGAGGAAAAACCCGGCTGTCTGAGGGCGCTGGGAACGGTGGTGCCGGTCAAAGACTCAAAGGGTAATATTATCTATAATCGGATGGACAATTTAATCCATACTTCAGCTACGTATGCCGACGCCGAGCGGGAAATCAAGCTGTGGTTTCTGCCGCATGACTTTCCGCCGCTGATGCGGGCCTATCCTACAGAGGTATGCCCAACCCACTACTATTACAAGGACGATCAGCTTTATGACACATACGAGCCGGATAGTTTGTTTTTACTGGCGCCGGGAGATGTGGTTTGGAAAACAGACCTGGATATTCTCCGGAGCTTCGCCCGGGGTGAGCCTACACAGGACAGATTGAATACTGTTGCGGCGAAATATCTTATTAATAGAACTTCGTAGTGTTGACGGAATTGAGTTTTGAAGAAACGCAGGAGACTACTATGTCAAAAAAAACAGTAGCCGACATTGATGTTAAAGGCAGGAAAGTTCTGATGCGGTGCGATTTCAACGTACCGCTTGATGATAACTGCAATATTACCAGTGACGACCGAATCGTAAAGGCCCTGCCGACAATAAAATCGGTGCTGGAGCGTGGAGGGGCGCTGATATTGATGAGCCATCTCGGCCGGCCCAAGGGCGAGCAAGACCCGAAATTCAGTCTTGCACCGGTGGCGAGGCGATTGGGTGAGCTTCTGGATAAAAACGTAGAGTTTGCTAATGATTGTATAGGAGAGCAAGTCAGGAAAAAGGCAAAGTCGCTTAAACCGGGCGAAGTGATGCTGCTTGAGAATCTGCGATTCCATAAAGAAGAAACAATCAAAGACAAGGCGGCGAAAGAAGACGCCCAGCTTCGCGAGGCTAAGGATAATTTTGCCCGACAACTTGCGGATTTGGCTGATGTTTATGTAGATGATGCCTTTGGAACGGCGCATCGGGATAACGCCTCGATGTACACCGTGCCGGCGATGATGGAAGGTAAGCCGAGGGTAATCGGTTTTTTGATTGAAAAGGAATTGAAATTCCTGGGCGAGACCCTGACTAATCCGGAGAAACCCTTTGTTGCGATTTTAGGCGGGGCGAAGGTTTCGGATAAAATCGGCGTGATTGAAAACCTGCTGGATAAAGTCGATTCGATTCTTATCGGTGGAGCGATGGCATACACGTTCTTCAAGGCGCAGGGAGTCAAGGTGGGAAAAAGCCTTTGCGAAGATGATTTTCTCGATAAGGCTACGGCGCTGCTGGAGCAGGCGAAGAAGCAGGAATGCGAAATAGTCCTTCCGATTGATTCGGTGGAGGCCAGGGAGCTTAAGCTGGGTGCTGAGACAAAAATCGTTGCCAGTGACATTGACGATGACTGGATTGGCGTCGATATAGGTCCTGCCACAGCCAAATTATTCGAGGAAAAACTGGCAGGCGCCAGGACGATAGTCTGGAACGGGCCTATGGGCATATTCGAGACCGAGCCGTTCGATGAAGGGACCAAGGCGGTGGCCAAGGCCGTTGCTGCGGCGACCGAGGCAGGGGCACGCAGTGTTGTCGGCGGCGGCGATAGTGCCGCAGCCCTGAACAAGCTCGGACTTGCGGATAAAATCAGCCATATTTCAACCGGCGGCGGTGCGAGCCTGGAGTTTCTGGAAGGCAAAAAGTTCCCGTGTATCGAAATGCTCGACGAACAATAGTCGACAGTCAATAGCCGTTAGTGAATAGTATGGGCCGTATTCAACGGCCCTTTTTATTTGGGGAGCGGAGAGCAAGAAATAAGGGGTTTTGATATTAGAGAGTGTTTTTGGTAAACTCTTTGTATATTTCTGCTGAATCCTAAGGAAATGATATGGCTAAACCGATGAAAATCTCCCTTCGAATAATCCTGGGTCTTGGAGTGATAATTTTATTTTTTTTATCTTATTGCTTTTATATCAGTTCAGGCCGGCCAAATATCAAAATCGACTATGCGGCAGAGATGCTCAAACTGGTTAAACCTGTTGATGACGAAAACCTGAACGCCGCACATCTGTATCAAAAAGCCGTTGATGTATATGTAGACCCCTGCCTGGTTTTAATCAGGGAACAAGCCGATAGCTGTGATCTGTGGGGATATGTGGATTTCAATGGTAAGGACTTTGACTCAAACGATGCGAACGCGATAACCGACGAACCTTACGTAAGAGAGTACGAAGTGACATTTTCAGAAGCAGTCAGGGACAAAGATTGGATTACAGAGCTGACTGAGAATGAATTAGACGTTCTCGAAGAATGGATTGCAGTGAATCAGCAGACTGTTGAATTTATCAGGAGAGGCTCGGAAAGGCCTTACTGCTGGTGGAAGAGGAACTGTCCCGACAGCTTATTTTCAATTCAGCTACCAGAAATAAAAACAATGATGGAAATTGGTAGACTTATGCCCTGGCAGATTAAACTGAAGGCTTACGAAGGAGACGTGGAAGGGGCAATCGGAGAGCTTCCTGTGCTTCATCGGGTGGGTGAGCATTACCGTGGGCCGCGTATGTTCTATGAACAATTGGTAGGTTTGTCGTTTCAGGCAATTGCCGCTAATTGTGGATTTACAATACTAAAGTATAAGGATGTGAATCCGGCCGACCTCACAAATTTAATAGAAGAATACGAAAAGATGAAACATACACTGAACCGGCCGTTTGATTATCGAGTTGAAAGGTTCTTTTTCGAAGATTTTTTACAGCGCTGTTTCACCGACAACGGCAGAGGCGGCGGCCACATGATTCCCTCAGAATTGAAAAAGTATTTTCATGAAAGCTCGTTTTATTTCGACAGCTTAACTTCTCTGAAAGCTTCGCTTGTGAGCACTAACAGAAAAAACCTGAAAAATATTTATGATGAGTATTATCAAAAATACCAGGATTATACAAAGATGACTCCGTATCAGCTTGCCAGTAAAGGTCTTGAAGCAGATCCCTTTAATGAAATTTACGATTGGCCATCGCTTAAGAGGGCAAGATACTGGCCTTTTAAAGATTTGAGCACCTTTTCAAGCATTACTCACGTTGCGTATTTAAGAAAAGCTGAAATAGAAGCATTCATAACCGTAGCAGGTTTGCAATATTATTGGAAAACACAAGGGGAGTATCCGGAGAATCTTGATAAACTTGTGGCGGCGGGAATAATAAAACAGCTGCCGATAGACCCGTACTCGGACAAGGCTTTAATTTACAGACGGACGGGGGGCGGATTCATTTTGTACAGTGTGGGCGCGAACTTTGTCGATGACGGCGGAATTGCAGAAAAATATCATAGATGGGGAGAAGAGGATGAGGAGGTAGACAGAGTTTTCTGGCCTGTTTCAGTTGAAGATTCTGGGGATAAATAGTACCCTGCATCGTGGTGCTCAATGAATAATAATAAATTACTGGTAACAAAACCTTGAATTACAGGGCCGTCGGGAGACGGCCTTTTTATTTGACTGAACAGGCTTATGTCGATACTATTAAACTTATGGAAAAACCAAAAGGAAACAAAGGTCTTCTGGACCAGAAGCGGTTTGAGCAGTGGAACAAGCAAAGAAAGCAACGCCTGCGTAAACTTTCCCGAAAAAAGGCGATACACCTGGCCGAAGAGATGCTGGCAACCCCCCTGATTGATGAATGGCGGGATAATTTTCCGGAAGACCACCCTATTTGTCTCAGAATGTCATTAAAGAGAAAACGAAAGTCATAATTATGGCGCTGCTGGATACCTACAAAAAGATTGTAAAGTTTTTGAATGGCGGCGGGTATAACTACATTGTTATCGGAGGAATCGCAGCAAGCACTATTGGTGAGGCAAGGGTCACTGCTGATATTGATGTGGATATCGTGATAAAGAAAGAGGAGGTTGACGACTTTCTCGATAAAGCAGATAAGGCGGGATTCAAGGTTCAAAAGAAAAAATGCCTTAAATCTGTCAGAGAAGTCGGAGTATTCCAGATAAGTGCCGGCGATTATCATGTTGATTTTATAATTGCATCTACTGATTTAGAGACACAGGCCTGTGCCAGACGCAAAGCAATTCAATTACACGGAGTAAAAGCGTTCTTTCCGACCCCTGAGGATCTGATTCTGTTGAAGCTTGTCCCCGGCCGGGCAAAAGATATCGGCGACGTAGAAGGCTTAATAGCACGCCACGGAAATAAGTTAGACAAAAAATACCTTAAAACGTGGGCGCAGAAACTGTGTGACGAAGCCGAAGACATGAGAATATGGAACGAACTTAAGAAGCTGCTTGATGAGGAATAAACTCGATACTCGATACTCGATGAACATGTCTGTACATTAGTGAGTTGTGATAAATGGGTGAATTGAGATTACCGAAGGCAGGGACTATTGAGATTGTGCCGTCGATACTGAGTTCGGACTTTGCCCGGCTTGCCGATGAGCTGGCGCAGGTCAAGGCGGCAGGCGTGAAAATGGTGCACCTCGATGTGATGGACGGGCACTTCGTGCCGAATATAACAATCGGACCTCCGGTAATAGCAAAGCTGCGAAAGCACAGCGACCTTGTCTTCGACAGTCACCTGATGATATCCGAGCCGGACGAATACGCCGAGCGGTTCATCGAGGCGGGAGTCAATAACCTGACGTTTCATATCGAGGTAGTGAAACACCCGGAAAAGCTTGTCGAAAAACTGCACGGATGGGGATGTACCGCAGGGATAACACTTAATCCGGAAACGCCGGTCGATGCGATAAAAGACGTGGCGCCGCTGTGCGATATGGTTTTAGTGATGACCGTTGAGCCGGGGTTCGGGGCACAGGAATTTATGCCGGAAGCCGCGAAAAAGGTCATAAGGGTCAGAGAAATTGTCGGGCCTGATATTCGAGTAGAGGTCGACGGTGGGATTAATCCTGAAACCACGCCGATCGTCGTCGGTTACGGCGCGGACACATTAGTCGCCGGCAGCGCGATATTCGGCCAGAACGACCGCGCAGCAGCAATAGAGGCGATTCGGGCAGCAGCAAAGCAGTGAATGAATTTATTGGTCGGGGGCGGGATTTTCTGGTAGAATCCTTTGTAATCGAAACCTGTGAAAGATATTGCGCTTATGGGCAAGACAAAGCCGAAATGGAATGGATTCAGTATCAAGCCCCGCAGGGAGATGCCGGAGGGGCTGTGGATTCGCTGTCCGGGCTGTGAGCATACACTGTATAAAAGCTCGGCCGAGAAAAATATGAACGTCTGCCCTCAGTGCAATCATCATTTCCGCATCGGGGCTGATACGCGGATAGAATATCTCGTCGATGAGGGGACGTTCGAGGAGGAGCTCGCGGAGCTGGGAAGCAGCGACCCGCTGAATTTCAAGTTCAGGGAAACGACATATAAAGAACGTCTTGAGAATGAAGAACAGAAAAGCGGCTCGAAGGAAGCGATACGTATAGGCAAGGCCTTTATCAAAGGGCGAGGAGTTATACTGGCGGTGATGGACTCCAATTTCCTGATGGGTTCGATGGGTGCGGTGGTCGGTGAGAAGTTCTGTGTGGCGGCGGAAAAGGCCATCGAGGAGAAACTGCCCTTGGTGGCCGTGATATGCTCCGGCGGAGCGAGGATGCACGAATCGGTGATTGCGGTCCAGCAGATGGCCAAGACCAGTGCGGCGCTGGCGAAACTCAACGAGGCAAGCGGGCTTTATATTGCCGTACTGACCGACCCGACGACGGGCGGAGTCACGGCGAGCTTTGCGATGCTCGGTGATATTACCATAGCAGAGCCGGGGGCGCTTATCGGCTTTACGGGCAGACGCGTAATCGCTGAGACAATCAAGGTCGAGCTGCCGGAGGGATTTCAGACGGCCGAGTTCATGCTCGAACATGGGTTTGTCGATATGATTGTCGAACGCAAGAACCTTCGCAGCGAAATAGCACGCCTGATTGATTACACGCAGAAGTGATGTTGGTTAATTGGTTAGTCGGGCCACACCGGAAAAAACCCCGCTTTTTGTTGGCAGCTGATTTATTCGAGCAGTTGAAAGATAGTCTTTGCAATGTCCGTGTTGTCGATGTACCGGTATCTGACTGTATCGAGATTGACGGCAACGTCTTTGAAAAGATTCGTGCCGCAGCCGTTAGCGTAGAATGGGACAAGAGAATTGGTGTGACTGCCGCTGTGCCATTCCATGCCCGGCAGTTTGTCTTTGCCATTGTTTGCAAGGTCATTCCAGACGGAGTCATCTATTTTATCGCCGGACTCAGGACCAGTAAGGTATCCGCATTCGTGGTCGGCGGTAACAATCAGCAGTGATTCATCCCAGTTACTGTTTTTTTTAACCCATTCCATCACGGCTTCGACTGCCTTGTCGAAGTCGATTTGTTCTTCGACCATTCGCCCTGACTGATTTTTGTGGCTTGTCCAGTCAACGGCTCCGCCTTCAATCATTAAGAAAAAGCCCTCGGAGTCATCATCGAGGACGTTGATAGCGGCTTTGGTCATTTCTTCGAGTGTCGGTACTGTTTTGGTTAGAGGGACTACATAAGGGTCGGCTTTAGCGTCGCCTGAACGTGACTGTTGTAGAGTGTTATGGACTTGCGGAATGCCGCAGAGTCGTTTCGGGGTATTGCCGTCGGCAAGCGCCTGAAACTCGGCGCGGGTTTGTATGACTGTCCAGGAGTCGTTAATTCCGTCCGCATCCGCGTCGGCGCCTGCGGTACCCGCGACGAGAGAATCCCATGTTGATTTGCCGCCTACGTACTTGAAGGAGTTAGGTTTTTGTTTGAGCTTTCCATCGTTGTCATATAAAGGATGGCCGCAGCCCATAATGCAATCTACGGCGCTTTCGAGAAGCATTTCGCGGGCAATTTGCTTGTAGTTGTCGCGGTCTGGATTGTGTGCGACGAAACCGGCCGGTGTTGCGTGGCTGAGCGGGACGGTGGTTACGACGCCGGTGGCCTTGCCGAGCTGCTCGCAGCGCTCGATGATGTGCGTTAAGGATTTTTTATCGAGGTCAACTCCGATGGCGCCGCTGTATGTTTTAATCCCCGTACTCATTGTAGTTGCAGCAGCAGCTGAGTCAGTGTAGCCGTGCTTGACATAATCGAACGAGGCCCAGGCGAGGTTGGGCTCATATGAGCCGCCTGCGGAAAAAGTCGCCATGCCGCAACTTAAGGTGAATTGGGCGTATAACGGGCTTTGCTCATCGCCGTACTGATAGATAGAGGCAGCATCGATGTGATTATATCCGCAGCCATCGCTAATCATAATGATAATGTTTTTGGGGGCGTTGCCGGCGCAAACCGATGCAGCAACCAGGGCAAGAATGAACATAACATAAATTACGTGTTTTTTCATAATTATCGACCTGGTCGGTATTATACAGTTTTTACGAGCGATTTGACAGGAGGTTTTGAGTTCTCGGCTGTTTAATTGTCAATCCTTTGCGTTTTGCGCGGATTTTCGTATAATTCCGGGCGGCAGAAGTATTATGGATAGTTCAAATGGGATATTTTCGTGACAATATCGAGCAGGCGGCTGGGTATGTACCGGGATTTCAGCCCGGACGTGGGGACGTGGTGAAGCTCAATACGAATGAAAATCCGTATTCGCCCTGCCCACAGGTCATCGAAGTTATTAAAACTATAGAGCCGGAACGGCTGCGGCGGTACCCAGACCCGCTGGGCAGGGTATTCAGAGAGGCTGCGGCGACGGTCAACGGCGTCGGGCCGGAAAATATTATCTGCTGCAACGGTGGCGACGAGCTGCTCAGGATGGCGTTTACGGCGTTTTGCGATTCGAGCAGGTCGGCCGCGTACCCGGTTCCGACTTATACCCTGTACCCGGTGCTGGCGAATATAACCGGTTGTGAGGCGATAGAAGTTCTGTTCGACAGTGAATTCAATCTGCCTGCTAAACTAACATCGACGGGCGCGGCGCTTACGATAGTATGCAACCCGAATGCGCCGACCGGCAGCTTTGTCAAAGTCGAAGAGATTGCTTCGCTGGCTGACGAGGTTAAAGGCGTTGTGTTAGTTGACGAGGCATATGTTGATTTTGCAGAAGAAACCAGCGTCCGGCTGGTCAGCAGTTTCGATAATATAATTGTCCTTCGGTCGATGAGTAAAGGCTATTCACTGGCGGGGCTGCGCTTCGGATATGGAATAGCAAACAAGACGCTGATAAAGGGACTGCGGAAAGTTCAGGATTCTTATCCAGTCGATGCGATAGCACTCGCCGCGGCGACGGCGGCAATAAAGGACCAGGAATACTTCAAGGCGAATGTCAAAAAAGTAAAGGCTGAGCGGACAAAATTAACAGAGTCCCTGCAGTCGATGGGCTTTGTTGTGCCGGACAGCAGCAGCAACTTCGTACTGGCACAGTGCAAAAACTGTAAGGCGAGCGAGGTTTATGATAAACTCGTTGAGCAAAATATATATGTAAGATATTTCGACTCGCCGGGGCTGGATGATAAGCTTCGGATTACAGTGGGAACGAGCGAGCAGAATGATAAACTCATAGAAGCGCTTAAAGAGATAGTGCCACAGAGAACATAAGAAAATTAAATTAAGCCACAGAGGTCACAGAGAACACAGAGAAAAAAGAATTAAAGTGGACTCCTGCTTGCGCAGGAGTGACAGCGGAAGGATGAAGATATGGCGGATAGAATAGCGAAAATTGAGAGAAAGACGAAAGAGACGCAGGTGACGGTCGAGATGAATCTTGACGGCCTGGGTAAATATGAAATCGATACCGGCATCGGATTCTTCGACCATATGCTGACACACCTTAGTAAACACAGCAAAATCGATTTGACAGTATTGGCTAAAGGTGATTTACAGGTCGATGCGCATCATACCGTCGAAGACGTCGCTATTTGTATGGGGCAGGCGCTGGATAAGGCGCTGGGCGACAAAAAAGGTATTGCGCGCTACGGCAATACTTCGGTGCCGATGGAAGAGGCCCTTGCAAACGTCAGCGTCGATTTGTCCGGCAGGGCCAAGTTTGTGTATAACGTGCAGTACGGCACGGAGAAGATTGGTGATTTCGACGTTGAGTGTATCGAGGAGATGTTGGGCAGCTTTGCAAATAACGGCAAATTCAATCTGCATATTACGGTGCCGTACGGCTCGAACAGTCACCATATAGCCGAAGCTGTATTCAAGGCGCTGGGCCAGGCGCTCGGCGCGGCGGTGAGGATTAGCGGGCAGGATATTCCGAGTACGAAAGGGATATTGTGATTGAAAGACCCAAGCCGGAGTACCGCAGCGGAATCGGTACGGACATTCACGAGCTGGTGCCGGGCAGGAAGCTTATGCTCGGCGGCGTTCATATTCCGTACGAGAAAGGCCTGCTCGGACACAGTGACGGCGACGTGGTGCTGCACGCGGTGATTGATGCGTTACTTGGAGCAGCGGGATTGGGTGATATCGGGACGCTGTTTCCTGATACGGACCCGCAGTATAAAGATGCAGACAGCAAGGGGCTGCTGTTTGTTGTCAAAGAGAAGCTCGAAGAAAAAGACTGGGAGATAGTAAACGTCGATTTGATAATCCATGCCCAGGAACCGAACCTGGCCGGCGTGAAAGGACAGATTAAAAGATGTATCGCGAGCCTGTTGGGGATAGACTTCACGACAGTAAACGTCAAGGCAAAAACTAATGAAGGATTCGGTGAAATTGGTGCCGGTGAAGCTATAGCGGCAACGGCGATAACGCTGCTTAAGAAAAAATACAGAAGAACGTTATAAGTGGAGATGAAATGGCGTTAAAACTTCATAACAGTTTGACCAGAACTAAAGAAGAGTTTAAGCCGCTTGAAAAAGGCAGGGTCGGGATATATGTCTGCGGGCCGACGGTATATGGGCATGCGCATCTGGGACATGCAAAAAGCTACGTCAGTTTCGACGTCCTGGTGCGGTATCTGAGGTATCTGGATTACAGCGTTACCTACGTTCAGAATATTACGGACGTCGGACACCTGACGGACAATGCTGACGAAGGCCAGGACAAGGTCGAGGCCGAGGCCGCGAAAGAAAAGAAGCATCCGATGGCGATTGCGGAGTATTATACGCGCAGCTTCTTCGATGATATGGACAAGCTCAACTGCGTTCGGCCTGACATTAGTCCGCGGGCGAGCGGGCATATAACGGAGCAGATTGACCTGGTCAAAAAACTTCTCGAAAAGGGATACGCTTACGAGGTCAACGGGTCGGTGTATTTCGAGGTGGCCAAGTTCGCCGATTACGGCAAACTCTCCGGCAGAAACGTCGATGAGATGATGGCAGGGGCGCGGGTGGAAGTCTCACAGGATAAGAAACAGCCGGCGGACTTTGCGCTCTGGAAAAAGGCAGAAGCGAACCATATCATGCAGTGGCCCAGTCCCTGGGGGATGGGCTATCCGGGCTGGCATCTCGAATGCTCGGTCATGAGCACAAAATATCTGGGCAATACACTCGATATACACGGCGGCGGACTTGAAAATCAGTTTCCACATCATGAATGCGAGATAGCACAGGCCGAGGCTGCGAATGACCAGCAGTTCGTGCGGTACTGGCTGCATAATAATATGGTGACCGTTGACAATCAGAAGATGGGCAAGAGCCTGGGCAACTTCATAACCTTAAAGCAGGCGTTCAGCGGTGTACATGAGAGACTGACACGTGAGTACGACCCGCTGGCGGTAAGACAGCTCATACTCAACAGCCATTACCGAAGTCCGCTGGATTTTTCTGATGCGGCGCTGTTCGCCGCGCAAAGCGGATATGAAAAGATAAGCCAGACGGTGCAGGCTGTTCGAAAGAGACTTGCTGAAGCGGATGAAGGTGAAATTGATAAGGCAATCGGCGAAGAGCTCGAAGCCTTAAAGGTCAAGTTCGAAGAAGGTATGAACGACGACTTAAATACGTCGGTTGCGCTGTCAGTTGTGTTCGAGCTTGTTCGACTGGCCAACAAACTGCTTGAAGAAAAGGGCACGACAAAGGCAACTTTGACGGCGGTCGATGATATGTTCAGCAGGCTCGGCGGGGACGTGCTCGGCATTGTAAAGGATGAGTACGAGACTGTAACCGGAAGTGAGTACATGGTTGATGAGCTGGTTGGGATGCTGATAGAGCAAAGAGCGGAGGCGAGAAAGGCGAAGAATTTTGCGGCGGCCGACAATATTCGAAAGCAGCTCGAAAGAATCGGTATTGTGCTCGAAGATAAACCGGACGAGACGGTCTGGAGAAGGAAATGAGGATACTTGGCGTTGACCCGGGTTTGGGCGTGTGCGGTTATGCGGCAGTAGAAATAGACGCAGGACAGGAGGAGCTTTTAGAGGCGGGTGTTGTTCAAAGTGATGAGAAATTAGCGATTGAAAAGAGACTCAATCAGATAGCTGTTGATTTTGCAGCTATATTAGAAAGGTTCCAGCCGGAGGTTGTGGCGATAGAGCAGCTATATTCGCATTATGCGCATCCGAACACAGCGATATTGATGGGGCATGCCCGTGGTGTTATACTGCAAAAGTGTGCCGAGGCCGGCGTGGAAGTCAAGAGCTTCAGCGCAACAAGGATAAAAAAGTCTCTTACCGGAAACGGACGGGCGTCGAAGGAGCAGGTTCAAAAAACGGTGCAGACTGTTTTGTCTTTGCCGCAGATTCCTCAGCCTGCCGATGTGGCCGACGCAATAGCAGCGGCGCTTTGCTGCGGCAATTCTGTAAAACTGGAAGCGTTGGGTTAGCCAAAGATGATAGCGAGAATAGAAGGCAAGCTGATTAAACTGGGCAGTGAAACGGCCTTGGTGCAGGTCGGGGATATTGCGTACGAAGTTATGCTGCCGGGTTACTGTGTCAATGCGCTATCGGATAAAATCGGTTCGGATATCGTTCTGTGCACGATGCAGTATTATGAAGGTTCGCCCGGCGGAGGCAATCTCATTCCGAGAATGGTCGGCTTTTTGAGCAGCGGCGAGCGGGACTTTTTTACACGGTTTGTTGGTGTTAAGGGAATGGGGATGCGAAAAGCCCTTAAGGCATTTAGTATGCCGCCGGGGACAATAGCGGCGGCAATAGAGGACGGCGACAGCAAAATGCTAAAGGCCCTTCCGGGAGTGGGCAATCGAATGGCGGAGCAAATTATCGCAGAGCTCAAAGGCAAGATGCAGACGTTCGCGTTTGCCGGCGGCGCGGAAAGGAAAGAGCAGGCGGTTTACAGGCCGTTCCAGGTCGAGACGTTAGAGATACTCGTGGCCTGGGGAGAAAGAAGAAACGAGGCGATAGAGCTGATAGAATTGGCATGTCGCAAATACCCGCAAATAAAAACAGCAGAAGAATTAGTGCCGGTAGTTTACCGATTAAAACAGGGAGTGGAAGTTTAGCAGATGGCGATTGATAGGGTCATAAGTGGTAACAGGAAAAGTGAGCAGGAGGAAAGTTTCGCACTGTCACTGCGGCCGAAGTCTATCGATGAGCTAATAGGCCAAGTTAATGTGCGTCAGAAATTATTGATTGCAATAACCGCAGCAAAGCAGCGAGGCGAGCCGCTGGAACATATCCTGTTTTACGGTCCGCCGGGACTGGGCAAGACGACGCTGGCGCATATAGTAGCCAACGAGATGGGGACAAATATCCGCAGCTCATCGGGACCTGCGCTGGTCAAGCAGGGTGACGTGATGGGTCTGCTGACTAATATAGGTACGGGCGACGTTTTGTTTATCGATGAGATACATCGGCTCAGCACACCGGTCGAAGAATTCATATACCCGGCGATGGAGGATTTCAAGGTTGATTTTACGGTAGATAGCGGCATGCACGCCAAGACGATAAACTTTCCGCTGAAGCGGTTTACCCTGATTGGCGCCACGACGCGAGCGGGATTACTTTCGGCGCCGCTGCGCAGCAGGTTCGGAATGCTCTATCATCTTGATTTTTACAGCGAGGCTGAGCTTGCACAGATTCTGCATCGTTCGGCGCAGCTTCTGTCGCTGGAATGTCAGGACGGTACTTTAGAGCTAATCGCAGCCCGCAGCAGAGGTACGCCGCGAGTAGCTAACCGCCTGCTGAAGCGCGTGAGGGATTATGCGCAAGTCAAAGGCACAGGCAGACTGAGCGATGAAATAGTTAAAAATGCGCTGAAAATGGAGCGAATAGACGCACTTGGTCTGGATGAGCTTGACCGATCGGTTTTGCGGGCGCTTGCGGAGGTTTATGAAGGCGGGCCTGCCGGCATAGAAGCGATAGCAGCTACGTTAGGTGAAGAGAAAGATACGCTCGAAGATGTAGTCGAGCCGTATCTTTTGCAGATTGGTTTTGTTCGACGGACCAGGCGCGGCAGAGAGATTACAAAGGCCGCCTGTGAACATATTGGCATCAAGATAAAGACAGTTAAGAAAAAAGACTCAGAAGCAGGCGGTCTGTTCGAGCAGTGAGAAGGCTCGAAGAAGCAGTTATTGTTTTTTCTGCTTTTGCTCGGCGAGATATTTTTCAATCACACTCCGCATTTCTTTCAGTCTTTCCCTGATGGGTAGTCTTTGTGTGCAGGCCTCTTCGCAGATGCCGCACTGTGTGCATTTGTCGAGATAATTATTTTCCAAATCTATTTGCCAGTGCCATATAAGACGGTCGATAATATCACTGTCCTTACCGCTGAACATTTTGTGATTGTATGCGTCCATCATTTTCGGCACAGATATGCCCTCGGGGCATTTGTCGCAGTATTGGCATCCGGTACAGAGCCGGTCGAATGATTCCTTTACAGATTCCCTGATTTTCTCAACGGCCTGGTGTGAAATTGGTTCGAAACCGTCAATCGCGGCAATTGCCTCGTCAAGCTGTGCCTGGCTTGAAAAACCTACCAGTGAGATATTAATGCGCTTGTCATTGAGCAGGAATCGCAGGGCGGCCTGGACGACTGTTTCGTCCTGCTGTGTTTTAACGAAGCTGAAGATGTCGGGATTTTGAGGGATTATGCCGCCGCCTAACGGATTCATTACGACAACGCCCTGTTTGAATTTTGCGGCGGCGTCGAGCCCAGCCTCACGATAGGCGAAGTTCATTGCCGAGTAGCCGAGCAGAACACCTTCGAACGGATAATCGGAGAGGACCTTTTCGATATCTGTACCGGGCAGATGAGTCGAGATACAGATATGTTTAATAAGACCTTGCTCTTTTAGCTTTTCGAATTCCTTCAGTACGCCGTTTTTCTTTCTGAGGTGATAATCATCCGGATTTATAATGCACCAGAAGTGATAGAAGTCGATGTATTCCAAGCCGAGGCGGTCGAGGGATTTTTCGAGGTCCTTTCGTACGAGGCCCGGTTCGGCTTTGGCGGATTTAGTTGAGACGTAAAAAGGTTTTTGGCTCCTGGTCTTTAGCATTTCTTTTAATGTGGCGCCGAGAATAGGTTCGCTTTTATCGTCGCAGTAGAGCGGGGCCGTATCGAAGTAGTTTATGCCCGCATCGTAGGCGGCCTTGACCAATGCCGCGTTAGTGTCGATATCCTGCGGATTATCGAATCGCATACCGCCGAAACCAATAGCTGAGACGTCAATACCCGTCGAGCCGTATTTATTGTAAATCATCTTTTACCTCAGTCATTTCGCTGACAGCAGTGCAAAACCGGCAATATGCCAGATTCGCTGATGGATTTCAATGCTAAGATTTTCCGGAAGGGCTTTTTTATAAGATTGTTCGATTAAGGCTGGTATTCTACAATGATTTCAGGAGATTTTACGAACCTGTTAGTCGGCAAAGCAGTAGGGTACGGCTGATATGAATCTGAAAAGAGAACTTGGGCTGTTGCATATTTTCTGCATTGCCAGCGGCGCGATGATCAGCTCCGGTCTTTTTATTTTGCCGGGTCTGGCCTTCGCCCGGGCCGGCCCTGCGGTAATCCTGAGTTATTTTCTGGCCGGTTTGTTGTCTATGCCGGGGATGCTGAGCCTGGCGGAGATGACGACGGCGATGCCCAAAGCAGGTGGCGACTGTTTTACCATTATCCGCAGTATGGGGCCGGGTGTAGGTACGGTCGCGGGGCTGCTGAGCTGGTTTTCACTGGCGATGAAGAGTGCGTTCGCACTTGCGGGCATGTCAATTTTTACCGTGATGCTGGTGGATATTGATATCCGGCTGATAGGGATATTCTTTGCGCTGGTTTTCGTCGGTATCAACCTGATTGGGATAAAAGAAGCCGGCAGGACCCAGGTCGTTATGGTTGTGGGCTTGTTGGTCCTTATGCTGTTCTATATTTTTGCGGGCATACCTTCAATAAGGCCGGAGCGTTTCAGTCCTTTCGCTTCGCACGGCGCGGCATCGGTTTTCTTTGCGACGGGTTTTGTGTTTGTCTCTTACACCGGTTTGCTGAAGATAGCCAGCGTCGCCGAGGAGATAAAAGAACCGACTCGCAACATTCCTTTGGGTATGATTCTATCGCTTTCGATAGTGAGTGTTTTGTACAGCCTTATGGTGCTCGTGACGGTGGGTGTTGTTGAGCCGCAGACGCTCAGCGGTTCGATGACTCCGATAACGGACGGGGCTAAGGTTTTTCTGAATTCGTGGGGCGGGATTGCGATGAGCATCGCGGCGGTTTTGGCGTTTTTATCGACGGCCAACGCGGGGATTATGACTGCTGCAAGGTCTTTGATACCGCTGAGCGAAGACGGATTGCTGCCGGGTTTTATGGGCAGGGTGAACGCACGATTTCGGACGCCACACAACGCGCTTTTAATTACGGGCGGACTGATTCTCATTTCACTGTTCCTGAAGCTGGACATACTGGTTGAAGGCGCGTCGGTGGTGCTGATACTGACTAATATCCTGGCGTGCGTAAGCGTAATTATCCTGCGCGAGAGCAGGATACATAACTATCAGCCGAAGTTCCGCACGCCGTTTTATCCGTGGATGCAGATTGCCGGAATTGCAGGATTCGCGTTTGTGCTGGTTGAAATGGGCAAAGAAGCCCTCGCTATAAGCGGCGTGCTGATACTGGCGGCGCTTATGGTTTACTGGCTGTACGGGCGAATCAGGGCAAACCGTGAATATGCTATGTTGCATCTTATAGAACGGGTCACATCGCGGGAGTTGACAAGCTATACTCTCGAATCGGAGCTTCGTGAAATAATTCGCCAGAGAGACGAAATAGTAGCCGACAGGTTCGATAAGATAATCGAAAGCTGTGTGGTGCTGGATATAGAGCGGTCGATTTCTATGGAGGAATTTTTCCGACTGGCGTCGAAGCATCTTTCAGGTCGTCTCGGTGTTAAGCCGGAGGTCTTATTCGATTTACTTGTAGAAAGAGAGCGGCAAAGCAGTACAGTGATAATGCCCGAACTTGCAATTCCGCATATTATCGTAGAAGGCAGTGAAACTTTTGACGTATTGTTCGCCCGCTGCAAAAACGGGATACGGTTTTCAGAAGAGCACCCGGATGTCCAGAAGGTGTTCGTTCTTGCCGGCTCGAAAGACGAACGCAATTTTCACCTGCAGGCCATTTCAGCAATCGCGCAGATTGTTCAGGACCCGAGTTTCGATAAGAGGTGTATGTCGGCAAAAGGCGAACAGACGCTGCGAGACGTTATCCTGTTATCGCAGCGCAAACGTCAGCACGGCTGAGCTGTTGGTGGTCCGGCGGGTTCGGCTTTTTGTCATCCGGTGGAAACATGTCAGCGTTTTAGATGTCAAGGACGTATTTAGCCATTTTAGGCGGCCTGCCCCCTATGTTCGTGAAATGATAAACAAGCAGTTTTTCTATTTCTTTCAAGGTTTTATAATCTGCTTTAGAAAGGATTTCCTTATTGCTTATAGCCGCGGCAGCGGTTTTTGTTACAGGAATTTTGTCGGGAAAAGAAGTTTCGCAGTCACGGCAAATAAGGCCGTTCGCTTCGCTGCTGAAATATAACCCGTGGCCCGTGACTCGTGACCCGTGACCCGTCTTACAATTTGCGCAGTGGTCGAGAACGGGCATCAGGCCGATTTCTTTGAGAAGGTTTAGCTGGAAAATAATGAGCAACCGCAGTGTGTCCTGCCTCTGGTCGAGGTCGTGAAGGAATTTGATAAACGCGTCGAATAATTGCGGGTGCGGGTCGTAATCGTCGGTACTGGAATTGACCAGCTCGGCGGCCAGTGAAGCGCAGTGCAGAGCGAACAGGTCACGGGTCGCAAATGTAAACGGCGGCTGCTGACTGAACTCGGTCAGCGTGGCAAGCTTATCGGTGTGGGTCTGTGAATAGACGATTTGGCCTTGCGCGAAAAGCTCGATGGGCCCGTCGAAAGCGGATTTGGGTCGCTTCGAGCCTTTGGCGATGGCGGTAAATTTACCGGCGTCCCTGGCAAAGAAGGTGACTATCTGGGAGGTTTCGGAATAATCTATGGCGCGTATGCAGACGGCGAGGTCTTTTTTAAGCATTTTTCTGCTCGGGCAGCTTTTGAATTCGGATGCGCTTTATCTTTCGCGGCTCAGCTAACGCTATGTCGAACTTGAGATTGGTGTAATCGAACTGCGAGCCGGTTTTCGGTATATAACCGAGATGTGAGAAGACAAATCCGCCGACTGTGTCGTAATCTTCATCTTCAGGAAGATTAAGTTCGAACCGGTCGTTCAGGTCGTCGATATAGGTCCTGGCGTCAACTTCGATTGTCTGCGGGTCGATTTCCACAACCGGGGCAGGCTGGGCTTTTTCATACTCATCGGTTATCTCGCCGACAAGCTGCTCTATTATATCTTCGAGAGTTACTATGCCGGCTGTCCCGCCGTACTCGTCCAACACTACAGCGATATGCAGCTTCTGGTTCTGGAATTCGTGGAGCAGCTCTCGCAGTGGTTTGGTCTCCGGTACGAAGTAGGCCTGACGCATCTTATCCGCCAGCTTAAAATCATTGGAATCTCTGCCGATTTCCGTCAGCAGGTCCTTGGCATAAACAAACCCGATGATTTTGTCTATTGTTTCTTCATAGACAGGGTACCTGGAGTGGCCGGTTTTGGTGATTATCTCCAGTATAGTAGACAGGTTGGAATGTGCCTCGATTGCGATAACGTCGGTACGCGGTGTTAGTATTTCGCCGGCGGAGGTGTCGCTGAGGTCGAGAACATTTTCAATCATAATCTGTTCTTCCTCGTCAACCACACCTTCGATTTTCTGCTTTTCGAGGTCGGTCAGGAATTCCTCTTCCATCTCTTCCTGTCTTTCCTGCTCGGTAGAATCGCTGATTCCGGCGAGCCTTTTGACCAGCTCATCGTACAGGCCGAATATGCGCAGAATCGGCCAGGCGAGCAGTGTGCAGGCCTGCAGGATTCGAAAAGTCCTGCATAGGGTTTCTTCCCCGGCGTATTTTGCCCAGGCGTGAGGTATTGCAAGGCTCACTACAGAATATATAGCCATCGCTATGATAAAAACGACAAGGTAATCGAGCAAGACCGGCGGGTGCGTCTTGTCTGCAGCGAAAATGGCAAGCAGAACGAGAATTATACAGGCATTGAGAATAAGTCTGTAAAGCGAGCATGTCAGGGCGAGTCTTTCACTGGTTTCGATAAGTTCATCCGCACCGGCTTCTTTGCCTTGGTTTTTGAAGGCCTCGTGCAGCTTTGCGGAATTGTATGTCCGCAGAGCGATGGCGTTGATGGCGAAAAAAAGACTGCCTATCGAAAGCAGACAAACGGCCAGTATTGTCCAGCCTATATAACCCACATCTTATCCTTTCATACGTCCTGTCGATTAAGTTGAGACGGCCCACATTTTACCTTAAGAATCAATTATACACAAAGTCATAACCGAGTTGCTGAAGTATCTGTTCGGCTGCGCTATGCATCTTTTCGGCCTGTTCGTCAGTTCGGTCGTCGTATCCGAACTGGTGGAGCAGACCATGAGTGATATACAGGGCAAGCTCGGCCTGCGGCGAATGTTCCATCTGTTCGGCGCGGCGGGCGGCCAGCTCGGCGTTTACAATTATCTCGAAACACTTTTCGTTCGGTTCCTGACCGTCCGAAAGGTCGAAACTCAAACAATCGGTGTTCTGCTTGTCTTTAAGGAATCGCTCGTTTAGTTTGCATATATGTTCGTCATCGACAATAGCGATGCTTATAACGGCCCTTTGCAGGCCGAAATGCTTACAGATAGTCCTGGTGAGATTTTCAATCCCGGAGGTATTCACTTCCACTTTGTCGCAGAGCTGAGCGATTTGAACGGTAATTTGCTGGTCGGATATTTCGTCGCCCATAGTATCAATCTGTCTTCCGCTGGGTCTGGGCCGGCTGCGGCTGGTCCTGCTCGGAACTCGGCTGATCCGGTTGCTCCGGATAGGTTATTCGGCCGTGATAGTGAGCAGCCAGTGTTTTTATCATACTTGCCTGTACCTTCGCCAGCTCCCTGAAGGTCATATCGCACTGGTCGAGCTGGCCGTCCTGCATGCGCTTCATAGAGACGTTTTTCACCACGGCTTCAATCTTCGCGGGTGTTATTTCCTGCAGTGAGCGCACGGCACTTTCTATGGCATCGGCGAGCATAACGATAGCAGCTTCTTTCGTCCGGGGTCTTGGTCCTTCGTATCTATATTCGCTTTCACTGGGCCGCTGTTCCTTCTCGCCGGCTTTCTTAACGGCTTCGTTGTAGAAGTATTCGATTAGTGTTGTCCCGTGATGCGTTTCTATGAACTGCCGCAGGACGACCGGCAGCTTGTATTCTTTTGCGATTTCCTTGCCGTCTTTGACATGACCGGAGATGATAAGCTGACTCATTGCCGGAGAAAGGTCTTCGTGCCTGCTGGCCGGCCCGACCTGGTTCTCGACGAAGTATGACGGCTTGTTGATTTTTCCTATGTCGTGATAGTAAGCTCCAACCCGGCAGAGCAGGCCGTTTCGGCCGATTGCCTCGGCGGCGGCCTCGGCAATAGAGCCTATCATAAGACTGTGGCTAAAAGTCCCCGGTGCTTCCATAGCAAGACGTTTTAGCAGAGGCTGATTGGCGTCGCTGTAGTCGAGCAGCGTCATACTTGTAACTATGCGAAAGGCCTTTTCGATAAGCGGCAGCAGGCCCTGAATGATAATACTTACCACCAGTGCCGCGAAGCCATGCCAGCCGGCGGCACCCAACGCCGGAAGCGATTCGACATCTGTTGTAATAAAATCGAGCACCAGAGAAGTTACTACTGCGACAACAGCAGCGATGACGCCGACCTGTAGAAGTTTAATCCGGGTCCTTACCTCCCTCAGGGACAAACAGCAGGTATAAGCCGTGGCCGTCATAATAAGAAACGGCCTGATGTCGGCATTTCCACTAATTGAGACTGCAAATGCAGCAAGAACACAATAGAACATGCTCATTCCGACGGCGAATCGCTGGTCGTAGGCGATAGACAAAATAATAGCGGCGACCGCGGCGGTGCCGGTCCCCCAGCAGGTATGGCCGGTTAGTACAAAGCCCGCTCTTGCCACGGCCAACAGCATCGCAAAGAGAATTGCCAAAGCGGTGGCGCGGGCATGATTTCTAATTATTCGGCCCTGGTAATGGCGGATGTACAGGGCCGCGGCTACCGAGACCAATATTACACCGACTGCCGCGGCGATTGTCGGGACAAGCCTGATTTGGCGTTTGAACTCCACGGCAAGTACGAGGATTGCAAGGACAATAAATAAAAGCCAAATCAGTGAGGAATTAACTACGTGAGGCGCTGAGAATCGTCTGCGTTTGGCCGCACGTTCCGCGGCGATGCTCTTTCGCACCTTTGTTCGTCTCGGACTGAGTTTTTTCAGAAACAAAAATCGCATATCAATGAAATCCGGTTCTCGTCTTACTGCTGCGATGCTCGTTTCGTCTAACGGCCGTCGTCTGCGAACTAAACAACGCCTGACGCTTTACGCAACCGATTCGAGCCTCGAAACCGCAACCGCTTAACGTTTTATGTTGTAACATTTTATTTTTAGTCATTTGAATTTGTTTAGTGTTTCGATATTAGAATTTAGGATTTAACTTTCTTACCGTAAGCACGGACGATATTTTGCACCAGTTTGTGTCTTACGATATCTTTCTGTACAAGCTCGACGTATCCGATACCCTTAATCCGGCGCAGTTTAGCGATGGCATCGACCATGCCGCTGACCTTTCCTTTTTCAAGGTCCACCTGGGTAATATCGCCGGTAATAATCATTTTTGAACCTAAGCCGAGTCTTGTCAAGACCATAAGCATCTGCAGCGGCAAAGTGTTCTGTGCCTCGTCGCAAATTATTGCTGAATCGTTGAGGGTGCGCCCGCGCATAAAGGCAAGCGGAATTATCTCAATTATGTCCAGCTCCATAAACTTTCTCATCTGCCCGAAATCCATCATATCTTCGAGTGCGTCGAAGAGCGGCCGCAGATACGGATTTACTTTAGCCTGTATGTCGCCGGGCAGGAAACCGAGCCTTTCACCGGCCTCGACGGCGGGCCGGGCAAGGACGATTCTCCTTATCTGTTTCTTCCTGAGCATCGAGACGGCGACCGCTACAGCCAGATAGGTCTTTCCAGTACCCGCCGGGCCTATGCAGAATGAGATGTCGTTTTTGAGCATTGTCTCGATGTATTTGAGCTGGCCCTTCGTGGAAGGTTCTATAACTTTTTTCTGTGCATAGACGGTTATCGCCTGGCCGGATGTCTTTTCTGCGTCGAAGTCGTGTTTTTCGATAAACCGCCTTACGTCGGCCGTGCTCAGCGAATCGCTGCGGATGAGGTGCTTCTGCATCCTGTCAAGGACCTCGGAGGCGGCGTTGACGTTCTCCGCCGGGCCGTTGATGGTCAGAATTTCATTACGCGCGGTGATTTGTACGTCGAGGTTCTTGCGCAACAGCTTGAGATGCGAATCGGCCGGGCCGAAAAGCTCGAGCTTCCTGTGGATAGGCTCTAATTTTACGTTTACCTGCAAAATCTGCCTCTATTCAGCGACAAAAAAACGCAAAAAACAAATACGCAAACGGCGCCGCCAATAACGGCGAGTCGATGATATCGAGCAGGCCGCCGAACCCCGGCACGCTTGCCGAAGCGTCCTTCCGCTCGGCGTCCCTTTTTATCAGCGACTCAGCCAAATCTCCGAGCTGGCCTATAAACGTAAATGCAATCCCAAAGGCCGCCGCTGTAAACCAGGGCATTATACCAGAAATCGCGGCAAATAAAACGGCTGCTGCAACGGCAAAAACAATCCCCCCGCCCATGCCCTCCCAGGTCTTGCCCGGACTGATTACCGGCGAGAATTTATGCCTGCCCCAAAGTGACCCTGCTGTATAAGCCCCTATATCGGAGCACTTTATGACTACTATTAACATCAGCAACGGCCAGATGCCTTTCTCGATTCTAAGCAGAACAAAAAAGGCCGGCAGCAAACCGGCGTAGAAAATGGAAAAAAGATTTGCTCCGCAGTTAGACAGGACTTTTGCGGCGCCGAAGTAAAGATATTGCAGGAAAAACAGACCCAGCACGGCAGCGGCTGTAACTGCGGCGAGGTATTTATCCACCGCGATATTGAAAAGCTGCGGCCAGTACCAGGTAGTAGCAAGGGCGACAGAGCACAAGACCGCAAACGGCCTGAAGATAGTCAGTCCCTTAGCGGCGGCGAGATTCGACAGCTCCAGATGGGCAAGGACAATCAGCACGGCAATCAGAATGCATAATATAGTGGCCCGCGCCGGTACGCCGGTTGTCGAAAAACCGGCCGGCAAATCAATATAGCCGTCGAGAAGAAGGACGCCGACGAAGAAAATCGTCATCAAAGTTCCGAAGATTAGCCTGTGTTTAAGCATACTCCCAATCGGTCGATAATACAGAAACTGTCTTGTTAATCGGTCTTTTGGAGTTGGGCGTCGATTTGGCCAAAGCGCCGAATCCTCTTCGAGTAGGTCAATATGGCTTTTTCTAATTCCTGTTCGGTAAAGTCCGGCCAGTAAACATCCGTGACATAGAATTCGCTGTAAGAAATCTGCCAGAGCAGAAAGTTGCTCACCCTCAGTTCATTTGCCGTTCTAATCAGCAGGTCGGGGTCGGGCAGTGCTGCGGTATATAAGTGACTGCTGAAGCATTTCTGGTCTATATCTTCGGGCGCCAATTTTCCATTCCTGCATTCGGCGGCGATGCTCTTTACGGCATGTATGATTTCATCCCGGCTGCCGTAGTTCAGGGCCAAGGCGAGTCTCATACCGGTATTTTGTGAGGTAAGTTCGAGTGTCTTATTCAGCTCTTTAACAAGCCCCGGCGGGAGGTTGTCAAGACAGCCAAGATGAACAAGCCTGACGTTATTGCGCTCGAGCATCGGCCGAATGTAAACAAGATACCGGGTATAAATGTGCATCAGGGCATCGACTTCGGCCTTGGGCCGCTTCCAGTTTTCGACGCTGAAGGAATACAGTGTCAGCGCTTCGATGCCGAGATTGACACAGTGGACGGCGATTTTCTCGACGGTTTTGCCGCCCTGGCGATGTCCAGAGACTCTTGATTGTCCTTTCTGTTTGGCCCATCGCCCGTTGCCATCCATAATTATGGCGATGTGTCTGGGAATTTGCTGTGGGGCGATCCCCAGACGCTTTGCCGTTTCTTTTTGTTTTTCGTCGAAGCTCTGGTTCATGCAACTTTCGGTTGTTTATCTGAAAATTGTCTGACTGCGTTTCGGCCCGACTCCGATTATAGTCACCGGCGCGTCGGTGAACTGCTCTACTAAGGCAATATAACGCTTCGCATTTTCCGGCAGGTCGTCGAAGTCGGTTACCCCGGATAAATCTTCATCCCAGCCGTCAACGGTTTGGTAAACCGGTTCGGCTTTGGCGAGGGTCTCGATATCCGAGGCGAAGAAGGCCGTATCCTCTGAGTTTATTCTATACGCCTTGCAGATATTGAGCTGCTTGATACCGCTGAGGGTATCGAGGTGCATAAGCGCTATAGCGTCGATGCCGCCGATGGTCACTGAATATCGCACTGCGACAGCATCGAACCAGCCGCACCGGCGGGCTCTGCCGGTAGTGGTGCCGTATTCATTACCGCGGTCCCGGATATATGAGCCGGTTTCATTGTCCAGTTCGGTCGGAAACGGCCCTGACCCCACACGAGTAGTATAGGCCTTTGCGACGCCGATGAACTTATCTACGTTCCTGGCCGGTACGCCGGCCCCGGCGCTCATCCCCAGCGAACTTGAGTTGGAACTTGTGACAAAAGGAAATGTCCCGTGGTCGAGGTCCAGCAGTGTCCCCTGAGCACCTTCGAAGAGTATTGATTTTCGCTGTTCTATGGCCTTGTGCAGCAGCTGCGTAGTATCGGTGATAAACGGGACGAGTTTTTCCGCGTAGAGTTCACACTTTTCGAAGATTTGTCCATCGCTGAGGGGCTCGGCTTTATATAGTGCGGCGAAGACCTTGTTTTTGTAATCGACGATTTTTACAAGTTTCTGTTTGAGCGTATCGAGGTCGACCAGGTCCGCTGCTCTTACCGCGAATGTCCTTCCGACCTTGTCGGCGTAGCAGGGGCCGATTCCCCTGATGGTGGTCCCGATTTTATTTTCACCGAGCGCGTTTTCACGGAGCTGGTCTTCAGCTTTGTGGTAATCGAGGACAAGATGTGCATTTTGACTTATGAATAACCTGCCCTTTAGCGAAATACCTTTGCCGGCAAGCGAATCGATTTCTCCCGTCAGACAGTCCGGGTCAACGACAACGCCGTTGGCGATTACGCAGGTAGTCCCCGGCCGGACGGCGCCGCTGGGCAGAAGATGTAGCGCGAATTTCGTATCGCCGATGACGACGGTGTGGCCCGCGTTTGCGCCGCCGGAGTATCTGACGACGATGTCGGCCTTTTCCGCGAGAATGTCAACGATTTTACCCTTTCCTTCGTCACCCCACTGTAATCCAACGATACAAGTATTCATCGAATGACTCCAGACACAAGACACAAGAAAAGATGGCGGAACAAACTGCCGGCCCCGAAGATTGTATTTAGCTGGTGGATAATTTCAAGTGATTTTTGAGACCAGGTGCTCGAGAACAGCCTTGAGATTATCGTACTTTTTATAACTAAGCGCCTTTAGAGCGTCCTTGCCGTCCTGGTTTTTGTAATTGATTATGAAAAAACCCCTGGAATCGAAATGAGTCTTGTCGATTTGTTGTATTGAAGAATACGGGATTTTTTCCTTTTCGCTGATGATAAGCTCGTTTTCATCGGCGATGACCTTTTTGTCTCGGACTGAAAACCAGAAAACAGCGATGGCGACGACGGCAGCACCTGCATAGTAAGGAATTTGACGGTTAAAAATAAGATACGCCTTCGGGCTGCCGTCAAGGTTCGTATGCTCTTCAATCCAGTTTTCGTTGAAGTACCCGTCGTAAGCACACCAGCTACTCAGGACCAGGAGCAAAATTATATAAAGAATACAGTTCGTTTTTCTGTACTTGCTGTAGGGAGCTTCAACAGCCATAAGAAACCCTTTCGTTCAAGACAATCTCCTGTGTGCGATAGTGTTAATAAGCGGCCTGACAAAATGCGGCACAATTTTTTCTTCGAGCAGTGCTTCGAGCAGCCGGCACTGGTTCTCGAATGAACGAACGGCATCGAATTTTAACGCGGCCTGCGGGTATTGACGGATGGTAAACGAAAGGCTGATTGCCCGGTCTGACTGGTCGTTACCTTTGCGCGGGTCGTAAATACTGGTCTTGGACTCGATACCTATACGCGCCTGTGTACAGGAATCTTCGGACAGACCTATAATCACAACAGGGCTGACGCCAATCGGCCTGGCGCCGGGCATCTCCCACAGGCTGGAAAAGGCCGAGCCGGCCAGCAGCGCTTCACTTATAACCTCGTCGTGATTGTCCGGGCAGTCAAAGTCCATAGTAACCGTTACATCGAGTGAACTCACATCGAGGTGACTAAGGCTGAGCATATAAGGGGCCAGCTCGAGAATAAATCTGTGCTGGGCATAGGCCTCTTCGTAGTCGTCGGGATTGACCATTCCGCAAGCCAGGCGGTCGGAGTCGATGCATATCCAGCGGTATCGGCCCGTGCTTTGGGATGATTCGAGATAGTATTCACTCTGGTGGCGACGAGACAGACGGTTCATCTGCGGGTATTGCTTCTGGATACGTTCGAAGAAGGCTAATATCGTATCCCTCTGCTCGGGCAGCTCCAACTCCGTATTGACGCACATATCGAGGTAAAAATCGTCGCAAAACGAACTTATATCACCGGACATTTCGCTCCAATCACTCCAAATCACCACTCAAAGATGGGCATTTTCTCAGAAAGACGACGTTTGGGCAAGCCAAAATCGGGTAAATTAGGCAAATCAGTATGGTTTTTTACCCTTGCTTAGCCGGACTATGTAACCGGCTGTGTCGCAGGAGCCTGTTCATCGGGCGGCTGGTTCAATTGTGAAATATCAGGGCGGAGAGAATCGAGCAATGGAGTAGTTTTTGTTTGGACGCATTCAGCAGCATAGAGATACATTGCGGCCGACCATGTTTGCCAGTCCTGCCCGCGAGGACTCGGGTCCTGGGCGGTGAACCATTCATTAAAGCCGAACTCGACCTGTACCGCACGGGCGGGTTTGACTAGCTCGGTAAACGCCGCGAGCTTTTTTTCTGCGAGCTGATACCGGCCTGCCGCGACCAAAGCGGCTATGTAGAAACCGCAAATGAAGGGCCAGATGCCGCCGTTATGATATTCACCGGGGCGGTTGTACTTTTCGTATCGAGGCCGCCAGTCAGGGTCGGACGGCCTTATATATGGGAAAAGACAAGGCGGTAAATCACTGTCTAACTGACCGCTTTGTCGCAGGGCGAGGCACTCTCTTTCTATCCAGGCAATCAAATCGCAAGCCCTGGAGTGCGGGGCGATGCCGGATAGAATAGCCAAGCTGTTTCCCAAAAGGTCGAACCGCTCGCTGCGGTAAACCTTGTAAGACCACATCGCATAATAAGGCTTATGTCGAAGTAATAGACCTTCGTGGACGTGGCGATGCTGTATTTCGCCCTTTACCGTGAAGTGGCCCATATATTGGCGCAATTGCTCGGCGCGGTCGTCCACGCCCAGCAGCCTGAGATAAATGTAGGCAATCGTGTTGACGTACAGGCCGTAGCCGACGACCCACTGCTCATCGCGCCAGTCGGTAGTCGGCATCTGCGCAATTAACGCGCGGTTAGAGGGGCTCTGGTATTCCATCCATCGCACGGATTTGTCTACAGCGTCGTCGAGAAAACCCATCTGACCTGTAGCCCTGCGGTAGAGTCCCATTGCCATAAGGAACAACGGCGTCGTATCGCTGGCACCGCGGTCTTCAGGGTCGTGTACCAGTGACGGGACATGGCCGAGCGGAGTTTGATTCTTTGCGAGTGTTTCGAGAACCCGTTTGAGTGACTCGATGAGCTTTTTGTTCTTCGAGACCAGGATACCGAGGCTTGAAATCATCAAATCGCGTGTGTAAGGTTCGGGATAGCCCCAGCCGGCGGTTCGCGGCAGGCCGCGATACGGCCCGTGCATGTTGTGAAGCAATACCTCAACGGCGGCCTGTCTCGCTCGCTCGATTTTGTTTGAAAGGCTCTTTTTCATTTCACTTGGGGCGCCCCAAACGCAGTAGAAGGCGTTTGGGGGCTTCCTTAGAGATTGAGTTTTTCAGTCACTATATCAACGAATCTTTTTGCGACTACCCTGTAATCGAACTGCTTGACGGCCCTTTCGCGTCCGGCTTTTCCCATCCTGATTCTTAGCTGTTCATCGTTCATCAGCTTCATCAGGTAATCCGCGATGTCATAGACGCTGGCCCGGTAGTCCACAATCCTCGGCTCACTGAAAACATACCTGTGTCTTGATTCGTATCCGGATTCTTCGCCGACAATGGCCTCTCTCAGCAGAATTTCCTGGGCAACTTCGGCCAGAAAGGCGTTTTCTCCGTGGCTCATTGTATCGAGCATTCCCATAGCCTTAATACCGATGACGGGCTTTCCACAGGCCCCTGCTTCGACCTGAATCATACCGAAGCCTTCGAGCCTTGACGGAGCGGCATAGATATCGCAGGCGGCGAGTAAATAAGGCATAAAGTTTCTGCTGATGACGTTCGTGGTATAGACCACGTTCTTGTCGATGCCGAGCTGCGTTGCTAACTGCATATCGACAAGGTTCTGTGCCTCGGTCCTCGGTTGAGGCCATACCTTGCATACGTACTTCCAGTCCGGTGCCTTTATATCATTTATGGCCAGTGCCTGCATAACCTCCTGAGCACCCTTACTGGTGGCGTCGCCGCCTATTGTGAGAATCATTACCTGGTCCTGTGCCACACCGAGCGATTCTCTTACTGCCACCACCTTAGGGTCGTTCTTGTCCCGCGGAATGAACGCTTCGGTGTCACAGCCAACTGGCAAAACTTCGATATTATTTCCGCTAAGCCCGTCCCTGATATATACCTGTTTTACCCAGTTGGACGTGACCAGAATCAAAGGCAAAGACTCGAGCACCTCGCGGTAATTGGCCATGAACCCGTCGGCGACGAGCCACGGCACCGCTGTAATGCCGTACCTCTGAGGATGCAGCACAAGGAAAGGGGTATGGCCCCAGTAGCCGACACCGAGGACAAGGTCGGGCTCGAACCACCTGTAGTACCATTCCTTTTCCTGTGCCGATTCGAAATGGGCCGAGTGAACATCGACACCCAATTCCACAAGCCCCCTGTGCATCAGGTTGCCCTGGGTTGCCAGCCCTGCCGGCGACGGCGGATAATCGTAAATTACGAGCACCTTCATTTTCGTATCCCTTGAATATATTAATTTTGTCCGAACCGCCAGAACGCCTCTTTGGCGGCTGTGGTTTTCGCCTCGAAACTGTCCGATGCGAAACCGTAAATATCGGTTATTATTCTTTTTTTGCTTTCGAAGATTTCTTCAGGCAGTTTATGGATTATATCAGCACCTTCGATTGCCCGCGGCAAGTATTTCTTATCGCCGTCTTCGTATGCAAAAGTCCAGAGCTGTGCTGCGTGGAGCTCCCGGTTCATCCATAATGCCATGACCGCCCTGCTGACTTCTTCGTGTCGAAGGTGACGCGTGTACTCACCCGCCCGGTCGTGCGTGATAATAATATCGAACCCGGATGTGGGTAGTGTCTCGAGTACGGCCTGCTGAATCAGGGTCTGTTTCAGCGGCGACTGCTCCGGACCGTCGTCGAGGTCGGCCATGAAACCCGTGGCGCCGTACTGCTCGATAGCTTTGAAGAATTTAGGGGCACGGTCGGGGTCGCTCTTTCTGCAAAGCGTCATTATGGTCCAGTGTATGTCCGGGTTCAGCAGAATCGTACCCCCCGCCCAGAGCGTCTCATCGTCCGGATGGGCGACAATCACGGCACAGCTTGTCGCGCTGACGAGGTCTACAATATGTTTGGCCTGCTCAGCCATAGGCAATTACCTGTGTCTGTAAATTACGAATGGTTATGATAGCAGTTCGATTGGTACAACAAAGTAAAATTTACCTGGCATTGCAATCGCGGATAAAAAACAGTATGACTCAATTTTTAGCCTGAGTTAATCCCAGTTCAACATCGGACAATCGCAGCTCGGTGATGATTGCTCCGAGGCAGGCAAAGACGGCAAAAAAGAACAGTCTAAACGGCCAGCGGGCCGACATGACGACGTCAGAACCGGACAGGTTGATAACAAGAGCGGTCGCAATGGTATAAAAAAGTCCCGCCAGAACGCCGGCAGCCGCCGCCGAAATAAATCGTTTCCACAGCAGCATGCCCCCGGCAAACACAGTCACCGCCCAGCCGCAAAGGGCCGGCAGGATTGCCGTGGCGTACCAAATGCTTCGCAACGTGGGGATAGAACCTCTTTGGCTCAACCAAATCCAGTCAGCCAAAGCGAAGACCGCCGCGGCAGCCAAAGCACAAACAGTAATGTGCCAATAGCGAACAGGTTGCCTCTGTCGAAGTATTGCGCGTGCCGCTATTCGTCGGCGGATAGTCAGCGGCCAGTTATAGAAAAGGCAAAAGACCCAGTGCTCCAGAAGGGCGCCGCGTTCGCCGAAGACAGGGACGATATGAACGGCTTCGGTGGCCCAGTGACTTGCCATAAATCTCGCCAGCGCCGGGTAGCGATATGTCATCTGGATGGGAAAGGCCAGATAACCTACGTACTTAAAGAAGCTCAAAAAGACAGCAATGTTATAGTCTCTGAAGCTGCGGTCGTATGTTGCGATGCCGACTGCGTACAGGCCGCGGGCCAGTGAGCCGGGCGATATGGGAATTATCTGGAACAATACCAATATTCCGCCGGCCCCGAGCGTATCGCCCGTGCGGTGATAGTAAATCCAGGCTACAATTAGAGAAACGATTTGCGTCAGGGGCAGCGTCATTAGATGTACGACAAGACTTATCAGGTAACGCTGAATGTATGGCTCATTCAATTGAGAAAGAATGGTATCTGCGTCCGCGTCGGTAAGGATATGTTTTTTCTTCCCTTCTGCTACCATATCATGCAGCCACTGCTCGCGCAGATGGGCGCTGAAATAAAGCTTAATCGGCCTGACGAAAATAAAGTGAAGCTTATCTTTGAAGAACTGAAAGTCCGTCAGGAAGCGGTGCAGGCCGGCGGGCAGTATTGAAAAGGGCAGGTGACAGAAGAATCGCCAGTTTGCTTCTGCGATTCTTTGCGCATTTCGTTCGCTTATTCGGCCGGCACGGTGCCATGTAATGAGCCTTTCACAGATTCTGCCGCGTATCGCCCTGCCGAGGTAACCTGCGTTTGTGAGCATCGAATAATAATGCCTTCGCCAGTTCGGCTGGGCCCAGAAACGGCGGACGAGCTTGCCGAGAAACGGGACCAAACCGAGCAGACAAAATACAAACGTAAGAAACCTGCTGTTGCGGAACTTGTTTTCGTGCGGCTCGTCGATTAGATTTCGCGTCCGCCAGCCGGTAACCGCCGAATCGAAAATCGTGCTCCACAGCCGACCATCATATAAGAGCCGGATATGATTGTGCGTTATATCGGGGACACTATTGCGATAGATTTTCTCAGCAGCCTTAAGTTCGTCGAGCATAGAGGTCATCTCTGCGAACTGTTCGCCGTGCGACTCGACGAAGGCCTGAAGCTTGCCAACGTCGCCGCGGTCAAACTGAACGATTGAGCCGCGCTTGAAGCCCTGGCCGATTAGCTTGAAATCACCGGGACTCATCGGCAAAAAAGGAAGCAGCGTCAGACCAGCCCGAAAATCCACTGCGACAAGCCCTGAGGTCGGGTCGGCCTCCGTACTTTCGAGCTTAAGCGTATTCGGTTGACTCTTGCAGGTGGACCACTCGTATTGGCGGGCGAACTCATACGCACCGAGCTCGTGCAGAAGGTTTACGAACTCGGCCATGAATTCCTTTTTGGTTCGATATTCGATTGAGCCGAGTTTGCTGTTATCGATGGCACGACCTTTTTCGTACAGTCGCAGATAATCCATACGGTCGTCAACTTCAAGCCGCCACGTGCGCCCGTCAATCCAGTCGTTGATTTCGCCGCAGCTGCCGAGTGTGTTGTCCGTGAACGTAGCGTGGACGTTTTTTACTGCGCCCTCATTGCCGAAGCGAATTTTAGCGGCCCGGCGGATAAACTTCTGCCAAAGTGCGCCTGTCCTTGCCGCCGTTGGATTGACCTGCTGTTGAAACGGACCCTGAAATCCAATCCGGTAAAGAGCATTGCGAAACAGACGTCCGAAACCCGAAGACGGCACGAGTATCTTCATCGCGTATGTCCCGCCGACCTCGAGCCCAGCCGGTGCGTTGCCGTCTATCCGGGTGACCTTGACTTTATAGACCTGGCCTGCGTAGCCGCCTCCGACGAATCGCTCGATTAAAACAGACAAATTAATCTTTTCTGCGGTTTCAACCGCCGTCGCATCAATAGTCAGCTCGTCACCGTCGTCGTAACGATTCACGCGCATCGGCCGATGCAGATTCGTCTCTGCGAATCGCTGCGTGAGTTTCTTTATTATCTGTACGGAGTAATTTTCTGACATCTGTTTAATCAATCGCCGGGTACAGGTGGCTGACGAATCTCGATATAAACAGCAGCACACCTGCTGCGTAAACGCCCGCCAGTAAATCATCGGCAAGTATGCCCCATCCGGCGGGCAGTTTTTCCAGTTTTTTTATGGGAAAGGGCTTCGCAATATCGAAAAGTCTGAATAAGACAAAGCCGAATCCTGCAACCAGCAGCGGACTTAGTTCCGAAAAAAACACAGCCGGGACAAAGACAATGCACTGGCCGGCAAGCTCATCGATTACTATTTCGCCAGGGTCCTGTTTGCCGGTAGCGACAATTACAGCAGGCGAAAAGGCAACGCATATTACAGACGCGGCAACGGCCCAGAAAGCCATCAGGACCGAAATGAAAATTGCCGGAGCATTCAGAAAGGACAGCAGCAGAAAGAAAATCGCCGGAGGCAGTGACCCGAATGTACCGGGACATAACGGCAATAACCCAAGTCCGAAACAGGATGTAAAAAGCCGTTTCATGGCGAAAACAATAAGCTAACAAGTGGTCTAAGTCAAAGACTATGCGGCGATTAATGTGGCAGCGATTCAACCTTCGCAAGGCAGTATCGGTCGGTCATTCCTGCGACATAGTCGCATATACAGCGCTGAAGAGGCTGATGTTCGCTGAGGCCCTGGAAAAACTTTGGCATATTATGTGGTTCTTCGCACAGCCTGGCAAACAACGAGCCGAGATGTTCACGAACTCGTGCTTCGGCTTTGACAGTGTCGTGCATATACAAATTCTCAAGAAGAAACCTCTCAAGACTGCTGAGCTGTTCATGACACCCCCGCGAGAGCGTTACGAGGTTTTCATCTGCGGTATAAACATCGTCGAGGGTTTTTATATTCGACTCGCCCAGATTACGACGGCTGGTTTCGATGCAGTCACCAACCAGACTGTTGATGATGGCCTTTGCGGTCCTTGTCCTCCTGACGACATAGTCGTCGATTGTATCGGCCTGAATCTGAAGCTGGGCATTTGTGAAAATTTCAATGTCGTTTAATTGTTCCGATTCTATGACGCGCGCCCGCATACCGTCTTCAAGGTCGTGGCAGTTGTATGCAATACGGTCGGCGATACTGGCAACTTGTCCTTCGAGGCAGCAATTCTTTTCGGGGAAAGTTTTATCGGTGGATGTGTCATAGGGGCTAAAGTGTTTGGCCAAACCAAGGCGGGTTTCATACAACAGATTTAAACCGTTAAAATCAGGGTAAGGCCGTTCGAGAAAATCGACGATGTGCATTGTTTGCCGATTGTGCTCGAAACCGCCGAAGGGAGTCATCAATTCGTTGAGCACTTTTTCACCCGTGTGACCGAACGGAGGGTGACCGATGTCGTGGGCCAAACATATCGCCTCTGTCAAAGCCTCGTTGAGATTGAGGTTCCTTGCGATGGTCCTGCCGATTTGGGCTACTTCTATACTATGGGTCAGTCTGTTTCTGTAATTATCATTCAGGCCGGGCGTAAAAACCTGGGTTTTACCTTCGAGCCGTCGAAAGGCTTCGCTGTGTATAATCCGGTCGCGGTCGCGGTCGAAGTCGCTGCGGTAAGGGTGAGGCCTGTCGGGAAACGTTCGTCCTCTGGTGTTTTTTCCCGTTACAGCGTAATCTGCAATTTGTTCCGACATATTATAGTTTGGGCAGAGAGTGCTTCTGTGAGGTTTCTACCAGTAGCTGGTAAAGTTCTGCAAGAGACTGACTTATCACCTTTGTATCGCTGCAGACACTCATAAAATTCGTGTCGCCGTCCCAGCGGGGCACGACGTGCACGTGCATATGTTCCGGCAGTCCCGCCCCTGCGCATCTGCCGAAGTTCATCCCGATATTGAAACCGTGCGGCCGTATAGCCAAAGACAGCGCTTTTTGCGTTTCTCGAATCAGCTTTGTTATTTCCAAAAGTTCGGCTTCATCGGCCTGTTCTAAATCGCCTATGTGTCGAACAGGGGCGATAAGTAAATGGCCGTTGTTATATGGAAAACGGTTAAGAACAACGACTGATTTTTCAGTCCGCCACAGAACGAAGTTGTCCCGGTCACAATCGGGACTCTTTAAATAGTCGCAGATAAAGCAACCGCCGGGCTTTGACAGGCCCTGTATATACTTCGTTCGCCACGGCGCCCACAGATTCCCTTTCTGCAAGGTGTTTATCTCCACTGAATTATGTTTATCATCGGTTCCCGACGAATTTCATGGTTATCTTCTGGTCGATATAGATTACGGGGTCGGCTCCGGGCAGAGGCGCCGCGTTCGGTTTAATTGTAAACTTATAACTTTGCTCGCTGGAATTAACCCTGCCGGCGTTTATGTCGAACATTTCCTCTCCGCTGCCTTCAAGGCTCGTTATACTCAGTCCCTTAAACATGGCACGGAAAAAGCCGAACGTCCCCGACAATCGAAAACTGCCTTCGTATGGAAGCGGAGCCTCGGATTTAGCGTCGGTCATCGCATATGTGCTTTTTATTACAGCGACTTTCCCGAGCTCACCCTCGCGCACTTCGGCGAGTTGATAGGTCACGTTGCGGTCATTGCGAAGGACCATCGAAGTAGGAACCAGAATATGTGACTCCCATGTTTGGCCGACTTTTACACCCTTAGAAGGTTTTTCGATGCTGCTTAGTGAATCCCATAAATACCACTGTGTAGCCAGGACGTCGTCGAGCAGGTCAGGGTCTTTAGTTCCGCCGCCTTCCTTTCGAAAGGCTGCCTTGGAAGCGGCAGTAAGCAGCTTAACGAGCTCGCTCTTGTCGTGGATTTTCCCGTCGGCCCCGACGCTGAAAGTGTAACTCTTGCCTTTGAGTGTTTCGACGGCGTCACCCTGCCTGTCTCGGCCGCCGCTCTTGACGGCTTTTATCGATTCGAAGGTCGCCTTTAATTTGGTCAGTCCATAAGGATTCACCTCGATGGGCTCGTAAGCTACCACCGTCTCAACAGACTCGGTTGACTTCTTCTTCGATTTGGCATCCTGCTTTTCAGGCGCCCAGTCCGTTGTAACTTTACGTTCGGATTCGAATCTGTATCGTAATGTTTCTCCCTGCTTAAAATCAACGTTCAGAAACACTCCTTCAGTCTTTTGGGACGGTTCGACACAGCCGGTTACCGACAGCAGCAAGCAGTACAGGACCAGGGTAATACTGAATGACTTGTGTATTTGCATATAGCATTCTCCAAAAAAAATCGGCGTTACCGGTTTAACAGTGCAATTATACAGCAGGCCCATTTCAAGACAAGGCGATTTTCCTTTATTGGTGCCGCAGGAGTCGCTAAAATGAGCGTTTTTAGTGGGACTATGTGGAAAGGAACCGTATGAGAAGTGATACAGTAAAGAAAGGTTTCCAGAGGGCGCCGCACAGGGCCCTGCTGCACGCCTGCGGCATTCGGGACAGCGATATCGGCAGGCCTTTTGTTGCGATAGCAAACAGCTTCTGTGAAGTCGTGCCCGGCCATGTGCACCTCAACGAGGTTGCCCGGGTTGTCAAAGAAGCGGTCCGCCAGGCCGGTGGTGTGCCTTTCGAGTTCAATACTATTGCCGTCTGTGACGGCATTGCAATGGGGCATACCGGAATGAAGTATTCGCTGGCCTCTCGCGAAATCGTCGCAGACTCGGTTGAGACTATGGTACGGGCACACTGCTTCGATGGGCTTATCTGTATTCCTAACTGCGACAAAATTATACCGGGTATGCTGATGGCCGCGGTCAGGCTGAATATCCCGACCATATTTGTCTCCGGAGGACCGATGGCCGCCGGCAAAACAGAAGATGGAACAGCAGTAGATTTGATAAGCGTATTCGAAGGTGTCGCCGAATTTAACTCCGGCAAAATTACTGAGCAGCAATTGAACCAGTTAGAGCATACAGGCTGTCCCGGCTGCGGAAGCTGCTCGGGCATGTTCACCGCCAATTCGATGAATTGCCTGTGCGAAGCGATTGGAATGGCACTGCCCGGCAACGGAACAATACTGGCCGTGAACCCGAATCGTCAGGAGCTGTACAGAAAGGCCGGCCGGCAGATTCTGAGATTGATTGAGCAGGACCTCAAGCCGCTCGATATCATATCCGTCAAGTCGATTGACAACGCCTTCGCGCTGGATATGGCTATGGGCGGCTCGACAAATACCGTCCTGCATACCTTAGCCGTAGCCAGCGAAGCGGAGATTGAATACAGCCTTGAACGTATTAACGGCATTAGCAGGAGGTGCCCTAATATCTGCAAGGTCTCACCGTCGAGCAGTTATCACATTGAAGATGTTGACGCCGCCGGCGGTATCAGCGCAATACTGAACCAAATCAGTAAGGTCCCCGGCCTGCTCAATACTGATTGCCCTACTGTGACGGGCAAGAGCATCGGTGAGAATACCGCTTCTGCTAAAATCAAGGACGAGAAGTGTATTCGGCCTTTGGCTCAGGCTTATTCCAAAACGGGCGGCCTGGCGATACTTCGTGGTAATTTAGCTCCGGATGGTTGCGTGGTCAAATCAGCCGGCGTCTCCGAGTCAATGCTCCGCCACAAAGGCCCCGCGGTCATATTCGACAGTCAGGAACAGGCCTGCGAAGGTATTCTCGGCGGAAAGGTCAAAGAAGGTGACGTAGTGGTGATTCGCTACGAAGGCCCCAAAGGCGGCCCCGGTATGCAGGAAATGCTATCGCCCACCAGCTATATTATGGGTGCCGGACTCGGCGAGTCGGTCGCGCTTATTACCGACGGGCGGTTTAGCGGCGGAACCAGAGGCGCCTGCATCGGCCACGTCAGCCCGGAAGCGGCTGTGGGCGGTCCGATAGGATTATTAAAAGACGGCGACATCATCGAAATAGACATACCGAATAATAAGATTAGCGTACAGCTTTCGGATGAAGAGCTTGCCGGGCGAAAGAAAGACTTCAAGGCCCCGCCGCCGAGGATAACAAAAGGTTGCCTTGCCAAATACGCCGCTATGGCCACCAGCGCCGACACCGGCGCAGTCCTGAAATGGTGAGTAGGAAATAAAATAGGTATAGCCGGTAGTTGAGCCGGCAGGCAAAAAATTTCACACGAAAAAAGAGATGTCCACTTTGAGTATTGGCCGGTGTAGCGGTTGGTTACGCTAAAGGCTTGCGAGTTGTTCTGGTATCTTTCATTGCCGAATCCCGATACATCGGGATAGCCGTAATGCTGGACCAAATCGCCGTCAGCGTCGGTCATTATGTTGGATGAGCCTAAGCTTGCCCGCCGTAGTCCCGATGTCTTTTATCGGGACATAGGCGGGTGGTCAGAGTGGTAATAATAGAATATCGGATTGTCGTAAACGGGCGTACCTGCGTAGGCCATTTCGGGCGCTGAAGCGACAAAGACCGAGGCAATAATGACAAGGCTGAAGAACTGGCGATACAGGCTGCGATAGAAGAATAAATAACCGCCGTGCTCATCACGCCTGAGCCTGATGCCAAGGTAAACGCCGGCCAGGATGCCGAATCCGAGCAATGTAAGCGGGGCCCTTCCTTCCCCGAATAGGCCTGCATATGTAACGCCTGCAAGGGCGTGAGTCTTTTTCAGGTAAGGATGCCTGTCTAAAAAGGCAATCCAGGAGTCGGCAGGTTCAAAGGTGCAGATGAGCTTATCACCAGCATAGACGTGGCATAGGACCTTATCACCCTTTTCCTCGTATATATCGCCTATCCAGACCTGCGTAACCTCACTGGTATTGTTGTTATATGAGTACAGCAGTGCGTCGTCGTAGGCATAGCCGTAGGATACATAAAGGCCGTCGGAATGGACGGACTTGGGTTAGTTATGGTGTTTTTTGGTCATTACCGCCGCCAGAAGGATGTGGCGGAGGCGGTCATCGCTCTGGCTGGCAAGATAGTTGGCATTGAAATCGAGCTTGAAGCGGCCTCTGAAATGCTTAATGCGGGTGGTGAGCTGGTCTCTGTTGAGCTGGGCTATTGTGCTGGCGGTTTGCTCGAAATTATCACGCGAGACCATTTTCACAACTCCTGAGGTCTTAAATATTGTTCAACATTGTGAAAATCGGTTTCAATAAGGCACGACTTCTGCCCAAATTTTCAAAACCTGTTTTGCGAAGCGCAGCTCGTGAAAAATTTTTTTGGTTTTTGGCGGCAGGTCTGATAACTTCGTTGTGTCGGAACCTGTCAGGGGTGTTTTGCCTCTTGTTTCTATTGTGCCGGTAACCGGCCGAAAGACGTCAATATGCGAACGGACAGACTCGATTACGATTTACCTGCCGAGCTTATTGCCCAGCAGCCAAGCCCGGTGCGCGGTGAATCGAGACTGCTGGTCCTGAACAAAACTAACGGCGCCTTAACTGACGGAAAATTCGGTTCTGTCGGCCAATATCTTTCAAAAGATGATTGCCTGGTCACTAACGACACGAAGGTTTTGCCCGCGAGGTTCTTTGCGCACAGAAAAACCGGAGGAAAACTCGAAGGCCTGTTCCTGAATGAAGAAAAAACAGGCCTCTGGCGGGTAATGCTCAAAGGCGCAGGCAAACTAAGAATCAATGAGGAAATTCTTATTAAAGACAGAACGGGCACTGATTGCTGCGCAGGCAAACTACTGGAAAAGACCGACACAGGCGAGTGCCTCTTGCAGGTCCAAAGCGGTGATGATTTGCAGACTGTTCTTGAGCGAATCGGGTTCACTCCTTTGCCGCCTTACATAAAAAGGGTCAGCGACCTCGGCCAGGACGAGCTCGACCGGCGGCGATATCAGACGGTTTATGCAAGCGCTGACGGCGCCGTTGCAGCGCCCACGGCCGGGCTGCATTTTACGGATGAATTGATTGACCGGCTCAGAAATAAAGGTGTGAACTTCGCCTCCGTAACACTGCACGTCGGCCCCGGGACTTTTAAACCGGTAACTGCCGAGATACTCGAACAGCACAGGATGCATTCCGAGAGATTCATAATCGATAAAGATAATGCGAATATAATCAACGAGACCAAAAAGGCAGGCGGAAGAATTATCGCCGTCGGCACGACCAGCGTCAGGGTGCTGGAGAGCGTAGCTGAGAATGGGCAGGTCAAGAGCGGCGGAGGCAAGACCAACCTTTTCTTAATGCCGGGCTATGACTTCAAAATTGTCGATGCGATGATTACCAATTTTCATCTGCCCCGTTCGACGCTTTTGGCCCTGGTTGCCGCTTTTGCCGGCCTGGATAATATTCTTGCTGCCTATCGTCATGCAGTCCAGAACCGCTACCGTTTTTATTCGTATGGAGATGCGATGCTCATAGTATAATAGAGGCCAAAATGAACTTGTACCTCATTCAGCACGGCAATGCAGTTTCGAAGGACGAGAATCCAGACCGGCCTTTAAGCAAACAAGGCCGGGCGGATGTAGCGCGAGTAGCCGACTTCGTCAGGCCCCTTAAAATTACAGTTGATTACCTCTGGCACAGTAAAAAAAGCCGCGCCGTGCAGACAGCCATGATTCTTGCAAAGACTGTAAAGGTAAGAAAAGGCCTCCGCGAACGGGACGACATCAATCCAAATGATGAAATTACTGCACTTCTGAAGGATTTGTCTAAAATTGACGGCGATATTATGGTTGTCGGGCACATGCCGTTTCTCGGCAGGCTGGCTTCGGAATTGCTCAGCGGCAGCGAGACCGTAAACACCGTACGGTTCCGGCAAGGCGGAATACTGTGCCTGAATTATGATAAGGATACCGGCTGGCAAATTGAATGGATGATTACGCCTGATGTATTGACCGGGCCCTGATTGAGACAGGTAATCATGAGTGATTCGACTGCGGAAATTGAGCAATGCAGCAAGGCCGTGCAGAAACTCTGGTCAATGATGAATCCCTGCATTCTCTGTATGCGTAACTGCAGAGTCAATCGCCTCGACGGCGAGCTGGGCTATTGCGGAATAGGCATCGAGCCGTTGATAAGCTCCGTCGGACCGCACTTCGGCGAAGAATCCGTATTGGTCGGAACAGGCGGTTCAGGAACGATTTTCTTTTCAGGATGTAACCTCGGCTGCGTGTTCTGCCAGAATTACCAAATCAGCCATCACAAAGGCGGTTGCAGTGTGGGCGTCAGCGACCTTGTCAAAACGATGCTGAACCTGCAAAGAATGGGCTGTGTGAATATAAACCTCGTCACGCCTTCGCACGTCTCAGCGGTCTGCGCCGCCGCTATAGAGCTGGCGCGCAAAAAAGGCCTCAAACTGCCGATAGTCTATAACTGCGGAGGATACGATTCGGTCGAAACGCTCAGACTGCTTGAAGGGCTCATCGATATTTATATGCCGGACGTTAAGTACGCCGAATCAGCCGTATCACTGGAGCTTTCCGGCGCGGGCAATTACCCACGCGTAAGCCGCGAAGCGGTAATTGAGATGCACAGACAGGTCGGCGATTTGCAGCTCGAAAACGGCTTGGCCAAACGCGGACTGCTTGTACGCCATCTCGTTTTGCCCAACAACCAGGCCGGCAGTTTCGAGATTATCGACTTCCTGGCTGAGCGGGTCTCGGCAAAGGCAGCCATAAACGTTATGGACCAGTACCGGCCCTGCTACAAGGCCGGCGAGCATACACTTATAAATCGCAGACCCACCCCGGAAGAAATCGAGAACGTTCGTAAATACGCCGCCGACAAGACCCTTCGACTTATTAACTAACGGGCAGTTGACAGAACCAAATGTTGTCTCTATCCTGTTGAACCTGGACTTTAGCTGATTGTCACGGCTATAGAACCCTGAATCCTTAAACGCCGCGCTCTTTACTTGCCGGCAGAAAATACAGGCGCGCCAAACCTAAAACTTTGTGGGCCTCGAAGATTATTTAAGCTATTTTTGTACTTGTATATGGTCAATCCACGCACAGTCGGAACCTTCGGAGTCAATAAGGTCTTTTTTGTAGGACCACTTGAATGTGTGTTCCCCGGGACTGATTGAATAATATTCTTGTGTCCAGTTTTGCTCGCCGCTCCATTCGGCCTTTTTTACTCCATCAATGTAGAAACGTAAGTAATCAAAATATTCTTCACTGGATACTTTCTTGTAGAAAATGATTTTAGTCCCTGTACAGTCGACCTCAATTTCAAGACTGCTTGTCTGGTCGTGTGTGATAACTCCCGATTTGGCGGCATAATTACCCTGACCCGCCTCGTCGGAAACGACGCTCCAGGGGGCAATGTCCGGATGCTGCCAGTCATGACGGGAAAAATCGCCCGTCTCAAAGTCTTCCTCGAAGTACTCAGGTTCCTGTAATGGCACCTGCAGCCACGCGCTGCAGAGAATATGCAGGTCCCACAGGTCAATTTTATCGTCAGGTGGACCACTTATGTCACAGAGACACTGCCAATGTGCATCGCCCGGCTGGCTTTGCCATGCCTGTGCCAGGAACGCGTAGTCGAGGTAATTCACCTTCAAATCACCGTTAAAGTCGGCTACGAAGGTAATCGGCGAATAACCCCACAGCCACTGCTGCACGAATGCCCGGAGGTCATTTAAGTCAATTTGGTCTGCCGGTGCGGAGATATCACATACCGGGTCATAAAGGGGGTTTGGCGGTTCTGTTAGCCAGGCTCTTGAAAGCATGCAGTAATCTGAGAAGTTTACTTTCCCGTCGAGGTCGAAGTCCGCATCGAAACTCTTTAAGAAGTTGGTTCCAATTGTGACCAGATCGTCGTTTCTTGCCGAATAAGATACTATGACCCTGCCGTCAGCCAGCGCCGTGACTGTGGGATACCATATATCAAAAGATTCCGGTGCGGGGATTATTTCATTCTGATGCCATGCGCCGTCCTTGAAAAAATTCCACACCGCATCGACGGTATCATCTACGCGCCGTTCCCATATCATATATACCGTATTGTCGCACCCGGCTGCTAAGCGAACCACGCTGGCCTGGCCGGTGTTGTCGATAAGAACCGGGCTGCTCCAGCTTGTTCCGTCGAAATACCTGTGGTAAACGTCTCCGCGGCCTTCTACCGGGTCATCTCCTTCCATATAGCATATATCAGGTTCATCACCAATCCAATATGCCAGGTGTATTGTCCCATCCCTGCTTTTGCATATGTCAAGACCCTGAGCACTGTAGCTCCAGCCTGTCTCTTCAATTATTGTCTTGGTCCAGGTTCCGTCATAAATAAACTGGGTGATGCAGATATTCGGTATCTCTGCCTCAAGATAAATCAGTATGATTCGTCCGTCATTCATAATTTCAGTGTCGAACGTATGCCAGGCAAAATTTCGGTTCAACCCGTTACCGGTTTTATTCTGCCGCGTCATACCAGTCAGAAGCTGTGGTGTCTGCCAGCCCGTTTCGGTTAACTTTGTCCAGTGAATTCCCATCTCGTAAGAGCCGGAGAAACCGTAGTTCTCGAACCAAAAGACATAAACTTCATTATTGTCAGAGACTTCAATCCGGCCCATTGTTGCAAGGCGCAGCGGCTGGTTTACATCTACCTGTGAGACTTCAGAGAGTCTGTTGTTGACCGGGTCATAAATTCCGTGAAAAAGATTCTGTTGGTCGGTACCGGATTTGGACTCGAATAACAAATGAATCGAGCCGTTAGGAGCTCTTGTAACATTTAACAGCCTTGAAAAATGGAACCGGCCGGTGATAGCAGGGACTTCGTCATAATCGAGCTTTGATACGTTCGTTACGTGAATATCTGTGGTCCGGGACATATCCTCTCGCATCTCCTCGAAAAAGAGTAAACCTGTGCCGCCGTGTGGAATGATGACTGGATGCCAATAGTCCCTGCGGTTGTCCGGCTCACTTGTATCCGGTTCAGGACGAGTGAGAATAAAATCTTCATTGATGTAAGTCAGCGTCCAGCCGTTTACATCGATATTGAAACGGACCATATCTCCCTGACCATTGTATGAATTTCCGACGCAGACCTCACTGCCGTACCGCATGTTCCAGCCGCCCGGGATTGCATCAGTATCATTTTGAGGCTCCAGAAACCGCCAGTCGCCGAAATCAAGCGGGTCGTTCCCGACAAGGATACCGTTTATGGCGTGGTTGGTCGGCGATTCCACACCCACATAGTAGACCGGAAGATTATAAATTGTCTGTCCGCCGTCATATTCCGTACTTTCCTCGGCAAAGTCGTAGCGTTCGAATGCACCGTGGACATACGTCTGGTACGCGAAATGGTGACAGACAAAAAAGCTTGAATAGTAAATATGCTCATCGGTCCTGTCTAAAGACATAAATTTGTTAATCCAAACGTTTCGCTGTTGTTTTGTGGTAAGCTGATTCCACCATGCGCCGAGTGTACCTCCGGACAGCGCCTGGTTGAGCAGGTCCAGATCGGCATTATTTACTATGCGGTCACCATTAACGTCTGCGCGAATGTTGCTTGGACTCTCACCGTTTATGATTTTCTGAGTTTCTATCGCATCGGCTGCAGTTAACTGTCCATCCAGGTTGACGTCACCGCTACCGTAATAGTTGGTTGTGTTTACAGGCTGCAGGAAAGGATTCAGACCGTCCCAAATCAGTCCACTTGATAGACTGTTTATTCCGGGGCAAATGTAGTTGTTATCAGAAATCTCGCATTCGCTCGTCTTTATAATTTCTATCGGCTCATTACGCAGGCACCGAGTTGTGGGACGTGCCTTCATTGAGAACTCGAAGAAACCCGGGTCGCCGCGGAGGTCGCGGTGAATATCACCGGCGCCTAAGGTAAATCCCTCGAAAATTGTGTCCGGACCCTCGTCGTTTATGAACCTTGCAATGACCCCTTGTCCCTGTGCGTCAATGATAGTTTTGCAAATGCAGTATTTGTCACGGGGGTCTAAACTTTTTACTGTGATTGCTTTTCCTCTGAAGTCGAGGTTGAAATTGCCCGGTCCGGTAAATCGGCCGGGCAGCAAAATTATTTCATCACCGCTGACCGCGCGGTCAATTGCCTCCTGGATGGTTGGATAATCACCGCTACCGTCGGAATCAACGCAAATTGTCTCTGCGCGGGATGACGCCATTAAACATATAAGAAACAGCATTACAGGAAACGGGCTCTTCACTTTGTCCTCCGATTCGTATTAACCAGAACAATTTACCACAAAAACGGTTTGCAATCAAGGAAAATCATTAACTTGCAACCCTGTTCACCGGGTCACTCACACTTACGGCAAGGTGGTATGAGGGCAAGCTTTTTCAAGATTGTTTTTTAGCCATAGCAAGGTTGACAAACTGTCCGGTTATTCTTATTCTACGTATCCTGTTGGACATAGGACCTCGGCGAGTTTTCATGGCTTTCAGACTGGTCCCTGAATCCTTAAACGCCGCATTTTACAAGGCTTGTCGGCGAGGAGATATGGATTCGTGAAAGTTATAGTTTGCATACCCGCTCGTTACGAATCCACGAGATTCGCCAATAAGGTTCTTGCCAGAGATACCGGCAAATTCCTCATTCAGCACACATACGAACAGGCCTGCAAAGCCGAACTGCCCAGCTCCGTCCTGATAGCGACAGATAACCAAAAGGTCGTCGAAGCCGCAAAGACCTTCGGCGCCGAGTGCGTAATAACCAGCCCCGATTGTGCCAGCGGCACAGACCGAATCGCACAGGCTGTACTTGAAGTTCGAAGTTTGAAGTTCGAAATTCAAAGTTCCGATGTTATCGTCAACCTACAGGCCGACGAGCCGGAAATCGACCCTGCCAATATCGACACCGTTGCACAGCTTCTGATTGACAATCCCGAAGCGCCGATGGCCACCCTCGCCGCTGAGTTCCAATCCGAAAAGCAAATCACCGACCCTAACATCGTAAAACTTGTCCTTTCGAGCAACGTGGGCCGGGCGACGAGCGACGGCCCTTCCAGGGCCGTCTACTTCTCCCGTTCTGTAATACCTTACGACCGCGCTGCCGGCGGCGTCGGCCCAGCCGGTCAGTATCTAAGGCATCTGGGAATCTATGCATACCGAAAAGATTTTCTTTTGGAATTTACTAACCTGCCGCAAGGCCGACTCGAACAAATCGAAAAGCTCGAACAGCTTCGCGCAATCGAGAACGGCCATACGATACTGGTTGCCAAAGTAAAACACACCTGCGACGGTATCGACACGCCCGAACAATACGCACAATTCATTAAACGATACAAAAAAACAATTTAGGTTTTTGTTTTTTACGAGCATCAAGCATCGAGTATTAAGTATCTCTCCTCTTCTAATTCCCCACCTCACGGTTTTGTGTCCCTCCGGCGGATTTTAAACTATAACCAATGAACTACGTTCACACTGAAAAGGTATACCCATATTTCCACCCTTTGCCGCTCGTATCCTGCTGGTATCCCTGGCCGAGCATTCTCCTTTCCCATTGCCGCGCTGCCGCCTCCGAAGTGAATTGCTGCATTACTCGCAAATCCCGGGCCTTGCCGCGTTCCCGTTTTATCCTTGCCGGCTCATCCGTTAGGCCTGCATATCTCATAATTATTTATCCTTCGTAGGATTCTTTGCTTTAATAAGGATAATCCCTTTTCTTATCCAATAAAAGGCAAATTTCACTCCGGACTGCCAAGGCTTCGGAGAGATAAAAATTGGGTTTGCCCGTCTTCGCTGAAGCTTCGGCGGGATAAAATTTGGTTCGTTTTTTCAAAAAAGGGTTTGTTTTAACAACGAATTTCCACAAATTGTCACAAATTTCACTGATTATATTTACCATGTATGGCTTAAAGAGAAAAACTTCATGTTCCTTCATGAGCTTCATGGTTAATGATTTGATCCTTAACTTATCCATGTTAACATTCTATCAAATAACACCGGTATTGTACCATATTGTGAACAAAAATCAAGCATAAAATTAGGGTTTAGGGTGTAGCGTGCAGGGTATAGGAAAGACTTTAGAATCACGGAACAACGCGAACTGGGACGGTTTTTTGGCAAAAAACGGAGAATCTTGATTGCAGGTTCCCCTACGGCTACCTTGTTACGACTTAGTCCCAGGTTTTTATCTCAGCTATCTCAGTCTGGTTGCTGCTAATCCCACGGCCAGCCCTGATTATAATAAACGTCAGTGGGATAATATTGATCAAACCAGTGAGGAACCACGCACCTGTCAGTACCACATCCTGTTTCGTCACATGACGACATCTCCCAGCCAAGCGTGTCAATCGTCGGATGCGTGCCACATGCATCTGTATGCACCCAATCTCTACAACCAAAGAACTGCCAGTCACAGTAACTGATATGTGGCCCCCAGCGCCAATAGGATATTTTGTATTCCTTGCCGTTGTACTCGTAGTTTGACCCTACCTTATCGGCTGTCAACCACGGCTCTGCATCTCCTCTCAGGCTCACAAGATTCTGATACGTGTTGTACCATACCGAATTCCCATCGGGAGTCCTGCAGTCAGCATACTCGCAACAGTGATAAGCCTCTCCACTCCACAGACAACTCACTTCATCGCTGTGCCAGCTTCCATGTGACAACCTCCCGACATAGACAACAGGCCGGTTTATGTCGAATGGGTCAACAGGATAGTCAGGGAAAATCCTCGTGTAACGGTCTCCATGAAAGAAGTACGTCACTGCCTCGGCCCGGGTCCTGTTAGAATCTGTAGTGACAACAATATGCTCCCAGTCACCGTGGTGGGCGCCGTCTGCACCGCAATACACAAGCACCGGGCAATCTGTATTGCACGGGCCTTGGAATCCATAGAACCACCAGTACGCGATGCGAATCCGTCCTTTCGGACCTGTGTCCACAGCCGAATCAATATCCGATACCACCTTATAGTATGTCGGCACCTCTCCGTTGACCAGCGTCCCGAATTCCGTGTTCTGCATCCCGCACGTGTAATGATCACGACCGCAGAGCGACTCGACTCCCGGCTTATCGCACGGACCGTTCCACGGATCCACGTCCGGCCTCCAGACTATTCTATCCTCGGTAGCAATCGTCCACCAATTACTCACTGAATTGAAATCATATGTCCGCATCCCACTCTCTCCGCGAGCCAGCAGCTCGGCACTACCGTCACCGTCAACGTCACCTGTCTGAATCGTTAGATAATGCTTCGCAGCATCCCACTCCGCGGCATTAGAGAAGGCCGGATTGGCGGCCACCAAGAGATTCCACGATTTGCTCAATAAATTGAAATCATACGTCTGCATCCCGGTCGAACTGCGAGCCAGAAGCTCCGCCTTGCCGTCACCGTCAACGTCCCCCGTCTGGATTGTAAGATAGTACTTCGCAGAATCCCACCCTGCGGCGTTAGAAAAGGGCGGATTGGCGGCCACTACGAGCTGCCACGATTTGCTCAGTGAATTAAAATCATACGTCCGCATCCCGTCCGAACCGCGCGCCAGCAGCTCGGCATTGCCGTCACCATCAACGTCCGCCGTCTGAATCGTGCGATAATACTTCGCAGCATCCCACTCTGCGGCATCAGAAAAGCCCGGATTGGCGGCCGCTACGATATCCCACGAATTGCTCAGTGAATTAAAATCATACGTCCGCATCCCGTCCGAACCACGCGCCAAAAGCTCGGCATCGCCGTCACCGTCAACGTCCGCCGTCTGGATCGTAAGATAATAGCTCGCACCATCCCACCCCCCGGAATCGGTCAGGGCCGGATTGCCCGATACTACGAGGTCCCACGAATTGCTCAGTGAATTAAAATCATACGTCCGCATCCCGTCCGAAGCACGCGCCAAAAGCTCGGCATCGCCGTCACCATCAACGTCCGCCGTCTGGATCGTAAGATAATAACTTGCACCATCCCACCCCCAGGAATCGGTCAGGGCCGGATTACCCGATACTACGAGATTCCACGAATTGCTCAGTGAATTAAAATCATACGTCCGCATCCCGTCCGCTCCGCGAGCCAGCAGTTCCACATCGCCGTCACCGTCAACGTCCGCCGTCTGGATAGTAAGATAATAACTCGCAGCATCCCACCCCCCGGAATTGCTCAGGGCCGGGTCGCCGGAAGCCAGTCGGTACCAGTGACAAAGGTCTGTATTTAAGCTATACGTCAGCATCCCGTTCGAAGCGCGCCCCAGCAGCTCAGCCTTACCATCACCGTCAACATCCCCAGTCTGGATTGTGCGATAATACTTCGCTGCATCCCATCCCGCCGGATCAGACCAGGCAGGTTCGTCGTATGACGAGTACAAAGCCAACACGGTCTCGAAGTAAACTTGCGCAGACATTGGCAGACCTTCATGGTCCTCGTCGAAATACAATATAGGCGAAAATCTCTCTACCCACTCAACAGCTGTGAACTCAAGATATTCGGATGGCTCATAACCGCATCCATACAGAGCCTCCTCCATCAACATGCTGTCAGTTATCCCGCAGATCTCACCGAGAACATCAGCAGCACCTCGAGCATCCAGCCCATAGACATCCTTGAGCAGATTCGGTTCAAGGCAGACTTTAGATGTATCCATATACTCCAGCCAGTTTCCTGTCAGTATCTCTAAGTCATCAATATCAATGATACCGTCCGCAGGTACACTGATATCACAGTCAGATTTCCAGTTCTCGCTCAACGGCTCGCTCAACCACGCTAACGCCAGAACCGCAAAATCGACCAGGTCCACATAACAGTTCAGGTCCAGGTCGCCCATGTAAGCATGCCTGAATTCGTGCGCGCCCATATCTACTATCGCTGTACCGTTGCAGTCACCGTCAACCAGCCGACTCAGTCCTGCAATATCAGTCCCATTCCCATCTGCCGCATCATTGCTACCGCCGTCGATACACGGCGACCACGGCAACAACGACAGGTCTCCTTTACTCGCCCAGAGCGAAGGCATTGCATCGATACATCCCTGGCCAAACCAGCTTTGCCCCGTTCCGCCCTCCACGTCACTGTGCGTTACAACAATCACGCCGTTCACATCGTTGACTTCATCAGGATAGTCGTACCACAAGATGCAGTTGGCCACCGTCATGTTGCTGTCAACGCTGCAAATCCCACCGCCCACATCACCGGCTTCATTACCGGTGAAAGTGCAGTTGATAACTGTAGCATTGCACTGCTCGTTATACATAGCGCCGCCATCATCTCCAGCGATGTTGCCGCTGAACGTGCAGTTCGCAATCATTGCACTTGACTGCACGTTGCACATCGCGCCACCGTCATCGCTGGCTGTGTTGTCTCTGAACGCACAGTTCTTCACTGTCGGACTGCTGCCCGCGATATAAATACCTCCCCCTCGGTCGTCGGGATAACTGTCCGTCGCGCTGCCCCCCGTGACAGTAAAACCCTCCAGCACCGTGCCCGGCCCCTCACCGCTTACACACTGAACAACGTGATAATGCCCCGTCCCGTCGATGATCGTAACACTCGCCCCTGCTTCGCTGTAAAGCCTCACCGCCTTGCCGTTGAAATTAATAACCTCGTCGTACATACCGGGCAAAACTTCGATTTCATCCGCATCGTTTGCATCTTCGATAGCCGCCTGAATGCTCTCGAAATCACCGCTGCCGTTACTATCCACGTAAATAGTCCGCCCGCAGGCCCGGCCCACGACCAAAGACATAACCAGAAAAGCAGCCGACCAAATACTTAGAACTCTTCTTCCGTCCATCTTACTACCCTCTCACAAATTCCTGTATTTCACCTACGTTCACGCTTAGCGCAAGACCAGCGTCGATATTTACCACTTGGATTTCCCCCCAACGAGTTGCCGCGACCACCAGCATACGCTCCTCTACTTCCACATCTTACTCGGCAGGTCAGGTCGAAAAAGGCACCTGTACGTTATCTGCCAGCCCCTCTCCTGTCAAGAAGATTTTTACGATAAAATATCCCCTTAGTATCCCTAAAAGCCTCCCTCTCCGATGTTTTCCTTCAATTGGCTGTTCCCCGCCTGCCGATTTCAGCTTTAAACCTACCCCTTCGCGCAAACAAAAGGCCCTGTCCAAAGACAGGGCCTTTATAAAGTAACAGTTAAACCAAGCAGCAAAAGCACCTGCCCGCCTTCAATCCCCCAATTCCAATCAATCCAAATCACTTACTCCCAGGCCTGAAGCACTGAATCCTCCAAGCAATAAACTCCTGTCGCCGAATCACTCCATAAGTATATATGCATATACTTATATAGGGCGAAGCCAAACACCCTCATTCATCGTCTAAGTTCAACAATCCATTTACCGCTTTACATATTCGTGCAATATTTTTCTTATTGAGGCTGTAATAAACGTGAAATCCTCGTTTCTGCCACCACACGACCCCGGCATCTTTGAGAACTCTAAGATGCTGAGATGTTGCAGCTTGCGTTATACCAAGAGGTCCAGTCAATTCTGTCACACATAAAGACTTCCGCCTGAGAAGCTGTACTATGCGAACCCTTGCATCAACCGACAGCACCTTAAATATTCTTGCCAGCCTCTCTGCATCAACCATAACAAATCTCCTTTCCGCTAATAAGTAGTCCATAAGTATATATGCATATACTTATGTAATTATACACTTTTGCAGCAATTATCAAACTTAAAAAGAAAAATCTTGAAATGGTTTATAAAAAAAGCGGCCTGCGATTACTCACAGACCGCTAAATATCAAGAACCCTTCGGCTTGCTCAGGGCAGGCACAAAAACAAAAGGCCCTGTCCGAAGACAGGGCCTTTATAAAGTAACAGTTAAACCATGCAGCGAAAATGCCTGACTTTCCCCGCACCTACTTTGACCAGTTCACAGCAGACATTTACAAATAAATGCCGGGGTTACTTTCCAATAATCCCAAAATCTCTAAACTGAACAAAGTAGGTGCGGGGTCTATTTATCCTTAGAAAGGAGGTGATCCAGCCGCAGGTTCCCCTACGGCT
>CAZOVR010000004.1:0-91027 GCA_964583405.1 uncultured Pirellulales bacterium | reverse complement strand
TATGGACTCCAAATATATCCTAAAAAAATCCTTGAAATCTAACACAGCCGCTCTGCGGCTTATAATAAATCGAATTTACTCTGTGGCTTAGTTTTTTGTTAGAGTCCTGAACCCAATGGCGAAACAGATTCTGAATTTGACCGGTGTTCCACACGGAAAGTGGCAGTTCAGGCAATACCCGGCGACTGCCCGGCGAATGCGCGACCTCGATGATTCCGACTGGCTCGACTGCACCGTACCCAATTCGATATTCATCAACCTCATCGAAGCGGGCAAAATCGACCGCGGCGACCTCGACGCCAATCCCGAAAATTACGCCTGGGTAAGTGACACACCCTGGGTTTATCGCAGAACTTTCGATGTACCCGAAGAAACCATCAACGCAGATAAAATCGAGCTTATCTGTGACGGCCTGGATACTATCGCCAGCGTATGGCTCAACGAAAAGCTGCTCGGCAGAACGGACAATATGTTCATTCAGCACCGGTTCGACGTCACCAGATACATCAAGCCCTCCGCCAATCAGCTCCTGGTCAGGTTCGACCCCGCCGTCCCTTACGCCAAAAAACTGATGGAGCGATACACTCCGTTCAGCGAAAAACTCTTTTTGAATCCGTATCGCGCTTACATCCGCAAGGCACAGTACCAGTTCGGCTGGGATTGGTGTCCCGCACTGCCCGGCTGTGGAATATGGCGCCCTGTGAGAATCGAGACTATCACAAAGGCCCGGCTGGCCAATGTGAACATAAGCACTATTCACTGTAACGAAAACACCGCCGATGTTCGTGTTGCCGTCACGCTCGAAAGAACCGCCCGGCATAAATTCCACTTCGAGCTCGATATTTACGATGCCGACGGCGCCGGCGTCAGGCACCTGAAGTTCGAGCCGCGAGGCGACAGCGGCTCAGCCGTCGTGAATATCGACAATCCTCAACTGTGGTTCCCAGCTGGATACGGCCGGCCCAATCTGTATCAGGCCCGCGTTAACCTGTTCGCCGACGGCCAAATCGTTGACACCTCCCAGTGTCATTTCGGAATCAGGACGATAAAGCTCAATCAGTCTGTGGACAGAAGTGGCCGAAGATTCGAATTCGAGATTAACGGCCGCAGAGTTTACGCAAAAGGCGCCGACTGGGTCCCTGCCACACTGTTCGCCGGCTCTTTGACCGCCGACGATTATGACCGGCTCCTTCGCTCCGCCGCCCAGGCAAATATCAACATGCTGAGGGTATGGGGCGGCGGGTACTACGAAGACGACTGCTTCTATGAACTCTGCGACAAGCTCGGCATAATGGTCTGGCAGGACTTTATGTTCGCGTGCTGTTATTACCCCGACCGCCGGTGGTTCCTTGACAAAATCGATATCGAAGCCCGCTATGTAATTGAACGGCTTTACAACCACCCGTCACTTGTCCTGTTCTGCGGCAACAACGAAATCGACTGGATTCACCATCATTCGCTAGGCGGCTCAGGTAAGCGAATGCACGGAAAGACTATCTGGCACAAGCTCCTGCCCAGAATCGTAAACGACCTCGACACAGACAGGCCTTATATCCCCACCACGCCTTTCTCTTTTTCTGAAGACCCCAACGACCCGAACAGCGGCACTATGCATAACTGGCTCGTCTGGTCGGGGCATCAGCCGCTTAATTCTTATATTACCGAATCCGCGCGCGTCCCGCGGTTCGTCGCCGAGTTCGGATTACAATCGTTGCCTTATCTCGATACCGTTAAGAGATTCTGCACTGATGAACATCTTCACCTCGCATCGGCCGCGGTGGAAAAACACAATTACCAGGTTGACGGCTGCGGCCGGCTGTACCGCTACGTCGGCGATATGTTCGGCCGTATTTGTAATCTCGAGCAGTTCATTTATCTCAGCCAGCTCGTACAGGCCCGTGCAATCAAAACTTACGTCGAATTCCTCCGCGCTAACAGCAGAAGAAACGCCGGCACCTTGTTCTGGCAGTTTAATGACTGCTGTCCTGCGATAAGCTGGTCGGCCGTCGATTATGCTGCAAAACCAAAAGCACTTTATTACTACGCGCGAAGGTTCTTTCGTCCTGTGCTTCTTGCCGTCGTCCCGGATTACGATTCGGCTGGCACCGTCCGGCCATCCAAACCATCGTCACTCGGTGTCGTTGCAGTAAACGATACCGACAAACCCGTAACGGGAGAGATTCTCGCCGAGTTGCTCGATTTGCACGGTAATGTTATCGATAAAGTTGACGTTCCGTTGGCCGTAGGCCCGTTCACCGCTTCGCAGCCCGTGCATTTGCCCAGGGCAATGACAAACCCGGACAATCCCGAACAAAACGTGCTGTATCTGAAGTTACAGACGCACGATAATACGCTGGCTGAAAACCTGTATTTCTACCTGCCGGACAAATATATTGACTGGCCTCAGCCGCTCATTACGCATGAAATGACACCTATCGGGCAGGACAAGGTACTTTTTACCTTTCGTTCGGATGTTTTTGTCAAAGACTTGCGTGTAGATGTTGCAGACGCCGCTGCGCTCAGTGACAACTTCCTCAGCCTGCTGCCGGACACACGCAAGCAAATCGAGATACAATTTGAAGGTCCATTAAAACAGCCCGACCCCCGGATTAAACTTACCTCTGTTGCCTCAGCGCTTGCAGATTAGCCCTGATATCCGCTTATCCTGTATTTGTGCGCCACAGTCGCCGACAGGCTTCTGTCACCGCTTAATTTGTTGCATCCAGTTCTGGCCGCCTTTGCCTTTAGACTTGCCTCTCTCAGAACCGGTCCGACCCGGAGTCAGGCTCGTCGACACGCTGCCTCGCGCTCGATAAGGCTGCTTTGGCTGCTTCATCTGATTGCGAATGTCGTTATAAATACTCAGCACATCCGACGACCAGAAACGTTGACGAATAGGCAGCGTTTCGACACTGCTGCCATCGTAGCTGTAATACATATTGAAATAGTTGCGAGGACGCAAACTCCTACCTCCTGTCCAGTCCTCAACCGCTGCCGTATCTACCATCACGGCTTTTGTTCTGAAGTCAACCGTCTCCGGAATCAATACGCTTGCAGCTTGCGAGCCCTGTTTTTCAATATCCTCATTAGATTCCTCCTCCGGGACGTCTAATTTGCCTATCACTTCGCCCGCCTCAACAATGTATCTCTTGCTGTACCAGTAGCCCTTCGCATATCGAAATACTTCCACAAATACACTGTTAACCGCCTCACGAATATCCGTAGCGAAGAAATAAAGCCTGCCGGGAATATCAATCGTGCCCGCTTCGGCAAAATTGCTCCATATAATAACCTTGTCTTTATAAGATTCACTGTCGCTTTTCAGCTTGCTGGTACCGGCCAGGGGATTGAAAACACCGAGCCGAACTCTGTATCTATATGTGTTGCCGGGCTCGACCGTGTCATCGTGCGACCAGAACAACAAAGGCTCTGTCATTTCTTCGAGTTGTGACCTGCTTGTGATCTGTAGCTGGTCTAACTGTGAAACCGGATCTTCGTCCGTTTCCTTCTCCTGCTCTCTGCGAAGGCGCAGCTCTTCTTTTTCTTTGTTGCGCTCTTCTCTGCTCGGCTGTTCACGTCTAACAGATTCGAGGCTTGACCCGCCGCCGCGACCGCCACTCATCCAGTTGCTGCCTCCGCCCGAGCTGCTCTGGCGATCGCTAGTTGCTGTTCGGCCGCTGTCACGACGATTGCGCCGGGCTTCTTCCAGCTTCTCTTCACGCTCCTGCTTGACCTTTTCCAATTCTTCACGACGCTCAGCTAATTTTTGTTCCTTCATCTGATAGACAAACTTCTCGTGCAGACTCGGTGGAAACCACTGCTCCTCCGCTGAGGCTATATCATAAGCAGCAGGATGTAATATATTGGACATTACTTCAAGATTATTGTACTGAAGCAGGCGAACCTTCATCCCTCCTCGAGGCAAATCTTCCACACGCTCAATCACCTTGAGAAGCGAAGTCATATTATCAATCTTCAGTCTCGATACATCCTGCCAGTCACTCCAGCCGCCGTCCGCCAGCTTACGGGACCGCTGAAGCTGAACCGCGGCACATACCGGGTTAGCCAGACAAGGGTCTCGCCACTGAGGTTTAACAGCAGGCCCGGCGAAACTTTCATTGAACGAGGTATATAATCCGGACACGTCGAGCTTGGCCTCTACCGTCACCAGGTCTAAATCATTTGGCTCAGTTTCGACATCGTTATATGTAACCAGCCCGCCGATTTCCTGCTTGGGGATATAAGCCAGAGCCCTTATCCACCCAACCGCTGCATCGCTTATCCCCGGCGCCTCAGGAACTGTGTATTGCCTGCCGTCGTCATCCTCGTCTGTTAGACGGGGGACCGCAGGCCACAGCGAAGTATCTATCTCAACAGCGTTTTCCAGTCTGGATATATAGTCGCCCAGTTTTTCCTGAGGCTCCCTGGCAGAACTTGGCTCTCCAGCCAGGCGGTATGTTAATTCCTTGGTCTCCTTCTCGATTCGCTTGTCGATGTCACCCGGTGAGTACGTACTACCCTCGTACTCCACGACGCTCGGTGACATTATTACTTCACTGAATAATAAATACAGGCATATTATACCTGCAAGGGCCAGGGCGATCTTCTCGATATGTTCTAACATAAAATTGCTGCTTCTGCTTGCCATTAGTAATTCTCCTCAACAGGTAGGTTCTTTACAGATTTCGGCTTTATCTCATCGTAGCCGGCCCGTTCGAAGATGTATTCACATAGCAACTCCACCTCAACCACTGCATCATCCCCGTAGCGATACCACTGGTGGCTGCTGCCCGCGTCGGTCATCCTGTTTGTGTTTATATTTATCGGATTAATGTTCACTTCGAGAACTGTTATTTGATTGTGTAAGAACTTCTGCTGCGCCTGGTCACCCGACCAGCCTTTGAACGTGTGCTCTTTCGCGCTGCAAAGCTCTTCCATAAACTCAAGCGCCGCCTGTGGGTCGATAATAACCGCCACCTTAAAATGAACGATGTCCATCTTCTCATTTGAGACACGTTCCGTGTGCACCGCTGTCGCATTTTCATCACTGTCTCTGACATATCTCGGAGCTCCCGGTATACCTCCTGTGCGGGAGGCAAAGCCGGTATCGTCCGAAACGAAGCTTATCTGCATCAGCCGTTTAACCGGACAGTCCATTAAGTTGTTGCACCGGCTGTTCATGGCTCCGATTGTCTTGAACACGTCCTCTATAATCCAATACCCTAACTGCCAGTACCAGCAGGCCTGTACCGATTGCCCAATAGACTGATACCTGTATACTGTATCCCTTACACCATCACCTGACGGCTTCGTTCCCCAGTACTCGTAACCGGGAATATCAAGCGGCTCGACATAGAAATTCGCCTTCCTCGCCGACTCACGGCAGAGCTCATCGACTATCATCCGCTCTGCCTTGTCCATACTCTGGACCGAATAGTCGGCCGAGATGTCTCCACTATAAGCTGAGTAACTACCTGTCGACTGCGAACCACCGGGACGAGTCTGCTGCAAGGCCTTCGCTATCTCCATCGGTGTCGGACAGCCTCTTGCACGGTAGTGCGTTATCAACTCTTCGATACTCTGCCTGTACTTCTGGCCGTATTGCTGGAAAATTAACGCCGAAGTGTCTTTCGGCTCCGGAAACAGCCCGTAACTCAATAACTCACGTTGAGTCGTCTGCTTTACAAGATTCGATATGGCATTGGCGTCCGTTTCGAGTGCGTCCTGGTATTGCTTCTCCACCCGCCACTGCCTGGAAGAAATGTCTTGAGAGCTGTAGCCCTTGATAGACCTGCCAAGTTGAATCGATTCTTTTTGGATTTTACTCTTCAGCCCGCTGCTCATGAACCTGCTCACTATGAATAATGCTGCTGCCACGACAATCAGCACAAGAGGCAGAATATATGCTGAATAATTCCTGATAAATGTTAGCTTGCCGAATACTTTTTTTATTTGCGACACATCAATTGTTATTTTTGGCATATCCATTTTACTGTTGGCCTTCTGTTTAATAATCGCCCGAACGACCGGACTGGCTTATACATCTTCACTCTCACTAATTTCCGGAGCCGGTGCTTCACGCCATCGCAGCTTAAACTTCAGAACGAACCAATGGTCGTTCACCTCATAAAGCTTTCTGCCCTGACTGTCCAGCCGGTCACGACCTAATTCATCTTTTAAAGGCACCTTGCTTATGATTTCCTTCGTCATTGGGTCAGCTAACACTCTCTGTTCTGTCACGTCATTGCCTGGTTTGACATTCTGTACTATACCGATACCGTCGGGTGTCTGGCCCTCCAGGCTTACTTGTCCGGTCTGAAGCTGAAAGTGCGAAATGTTCGTCTTGCCGTAAAGCTCGAATGGGCTGTTTACATCCGACAATGCGTTAAGGTTCATTAAACGTGTCACCATACCCCACTGTTCCTGATTGTCTCCGACACCGGCTGGGTCCAGCAGCTCGCCGATATTCTTATAAGGTGTATAACCCGTCATCACTACAACAAATCCGGGACCGCCCGGCTCTGTGCCCGTATCTCCCGCCACCTCTTCGTCGACAAAGTTTGTAGTCTCATGTTGCAGGCTCGACCCTTCTTTCTTCATATACATCCACGAGCTTCCGCCCTTACCTGGTGATGAGGACTCAGGCGCCCCCGAAGCTCCGCCGCGTCTGACTTTGACCTTTTCGAAACCGGCGTTCTTCACATCAGCCACGTAATACACAGACATACTCGTAACAAATATCTGCTCTCGCTCAATGCGGGGCGTCTGAATCAATGTTTCAATGTCTCCGCTCTCAAATGCCTCGTAAACTTCCCGCTGTTTTTTGTTGTTTTGTTCGTTCGGAACAACCGACAGCACTGTCTCGATAACATCAGGTATGACTTCACGCCCTTCGAACTGCTTATAAGCGTCTTCGATAATCTCATTTGACTTGAACTCTCGGCCCTTTTCGGCGCTCAGCTTTCGCTTTGCGTCCTCCGCATCGCGGGTAACACTGCTTATCTGTTTACGAACGTCCTGTTGTGCCTTGTATTTCGCACTGTCAAAAACCGTTCTGCCTATCCCCATGGCAACTACCGCCAGAACTGCCGCTGCCGCCATCGTGACGTATTTGGCCTTGCTGGCTAATGCCATCGAACTGGCAATCGCTCGAGGTAAAAGATTACTTTCAATCTTGCCCGCCCCGAGAGCCTGAAGACCAAGACCATATACAACAGCAAACTCGCCGACACATTGACCGAACTGGGCTGCCGATACACCTTCGCCGACACTGAGCCGCTTGAAAGCGTCGGGCTTCTCGATAGGAACCTGCAAAGTCTGACCCAGATACTTCAAAAGGCCGCGAAGTTTCGTGCCGCCGCCCAGCGCTATCACGTGCGTGACCTTGCAGTCCGGTTGACTGCTGCTGAAAAAACCAAGAGACCGCTGAATCTCCGAAGCAAAATCAGAAAACACAGGCCGCATCGCCTGGAACACCTGACGTGCGTACTTACTCATTGCCGCGGTGCGTTTGAGCTTCTCAGCCTTCTCGAAATTCAGCTTAAACACATCGGATATCGCCTTCGTAAAAGAATTGCCGCCCATCGGTACACACCGCTGCCAGACTGTGCTCTTGCTGCACACCACAAGGTCCGTTGCCTCTGTCCCGATATTAATTACTACTACCGCTTCTTTGTCCGACTTGACCAGTTCAGGCCTGTCATAGACCACATAATTATAAAGGGCCATAGGTACCATTTGTACCGCACTGACCGGAACGTCCTCGTTGCCGAAGTACTCTAACTCCTTTGTTACTACATCGTTCTTAATCGCAAAAATACCGACACGCACAGGCCCCTTGCCAGGCTCGTTCATAAGCTGCCAGTCCCACTGGACCTCGCTCATATCGAACGGTATCTGCATCCCCGCCTCCAGACGCACCACCTGAGGAATTTTCTTCTCTTCAACCGGAGGCAGATTCACGAAACGCGCAAAGCTCGTCTGAGACGGAACTGAAATTATCACGTCGTCCTTGCCGATTGCATTCTCACGCAGGAACCGCCGCAGCCCCAGCGCTATCAGCTCGTCACGCTCGGTTGCACTTACACCGCTGCCGGCCAGAATCTTACCGTACTCAATATTGCCGAATCCGAGAACCTGCACACCTTCACCAGCAGCACCGAGCCGAAGTGCTTTAAGCGAATCATTCCCCACTTCTATTGCCCATACCGTTCCACTATACGGCACCATAATTAAATCCTTCCCATCAAACGATCCATTGACTCTTTTCCACTAAATACTCGAAACTAATAACTCTGCGTACCAACCTTGCCCAAATAACTAACAACCGCTAAACTATAACAAATGTTACGTACTTTCGCCATAGACACACTCGGCTGCAAGGTCAACCAGTATGAGAGCCGGCAAATCCATACTTTGCTCACTGAGCTCGGCCTTAAACCCGCTGCGCCCGAGCAAAAACCGGATTTAACTATCATCAATACCTGCTGCGTTACAAAAAAAGCCTCGGCAAAAAGCCGTCAATACATCCAAAAAGCCAAAAAACTCAACAACGATTCAACCGTCATCGTCGTCGGCTGCCTGACCGTCGCACCCGAGCAGGAACTCAACTCTGTCGCCGGCCATGTGCACCTGATTAAGAATCGGCCCGCTATCGCTGCCGAGTTGAGCATGATTGTCCTCAATAATACCGCCCCAATAGAGCTTCAAGGCCCGACGTACACCGGCCGGACAGCCACAAATTTTATTAGACCACAAAACCACCTAAAAATCAAGGCCAAAAACCGCTCTAATCTGCCAAAATTGCCCGATTTAACGGCCTTTACAGGCCACACACGGGCCTTCCTCAAAGCTCAGGATGGCTGCGACTCTTATTGTACGTACTGTATCATACCAATTGTTCGCCCTCACGTCGAAAGTCGCACAATAGATTCCATCTGCTCCGAAGCCGAACGGCTCACAAAATCAGGCCACAAAGAAATCGTCCTGACCGGCATCTACCTCGGCGCCTTCGGCCGCTCCACTACCCGCCGGCGAAACTGGACCAATCCCGAAAACGAACGACTTGCAGAACTGCTCGACAAACTCGCCGGCACCCCAAATCTGCCCCGCCTGCGAGTAAGCTCACTCAATCCGCAGGACATAACTCCGCGACTGCTCGACGTCTTTACAATACATTCTAATATAATGCCGCACCTGCACCTTTCTTTGCAGTCCGGCTCGGATAGAGTCCTGAGGAAAATGATCCGCCAGTACACCGTCGCTGAATATCTTGAAAAAGTGAAAATGATTAAGGACCATCTGGATAATCCTGCTATAACTACCGATATCATCGTCGGCTTCCCAGACGAAACAGACCGCGACTTTGAAGATACACTCACACTTGCTGAGGAAGTTGGCTTCGCAAGAATTCACGTCTTTAGTTTTTCCGCTCGCAAAGGCACACCCGCCGAAAAGATGACGCCTAAGGTCAAACCGCCTATGATAAAGCAGCGTGCTAAGATTCTTCAGACCCTCGCCGACCAATTAGCCTGTCGGTACCGGGAAAAATTTATAGGCCGAACTGAGCGTGTTTTGATTGAATCGGTGAAAAACAGCTTCGCCGCAGGCCATGCCGAACGATACTTCGAAGTAAAAATCAAAGACCCCTCTCGTTCACTTCACAGAAACGATGTCGCCACAGTGACCCTGTCTGAAAACACCCAAACCGGCCTGTTCGCACACGCCATCTTCGTTTAATTTGCTCGATGCATCAGGTCTTACCGGTATCGTCGTCGGACCGAAGCGCGGCTCCTGCCGCCGCTGAACCGCTTGCTGTGTGTGCGAGGCGCGAATTTGGGTTTATTTGAAGCTTGGCTTTGCGTCGAATCGGGTTTGGCGTACGCAAAGTCTTTGCATCTCTCGTGCGCGAATTTACGTCCTATGAATTTCTCAATATTATGCAGGTACTTTTGTTCGTCCCGCGAAACAAAGGTTATCGCGTCACCTGTCGCCGCGGCCCGGCCCGTACGGCCGATGCGATGAATGTAGTCTTCCGCGAATACAGGCACGTCGAAATTGATGACGTGCGAGATACCCTCGACGTTAATTCCGCGGGCCGCGACATCGGTTGCGACCATAACACGGTATCTGCCGCTTTTGAAGCTGTCCATCGCGCGCTGACGCTGATTCTGGTTGCGGCCCGAGTGGATTGCCACCGATACAACACCGGCACGCTCAAGGTGCCGATTAATCTTATCCGCGCCGTGCTTGGTGCGCGAAAAGACCAGGATGCTGGACAGCTCCATGTTCTGTAGCAGGTGCAAAAGAAGGCCTATCTTCTGCTCCCTCTCGACCGGATATATGTGCTGCGTAATTGTCTCGATGGGGTTTCGCGGCCGGCCAATCTGTATCATTACAGGCGACTTCTGCACGCCCTCGGCCAGTGCGCTTATTTCAGGAGTTACAGTAGCTGAAAAGAGCATCGTCTGGCGATTCGTGGGCAGAACGGCAATGATTTTTCGCACGTCCTTAATAAAGCCCATATCGAACATTCGGTCGGCCTCGTCTAAAACCAGTATCTCAATGTGCCTCAGGTTGATGGTCCGACGCTGCATATGGTCAAGCAGTCGTCCCGGCGTTGCAACAACAATGTCAACACCGTTGCGAAGCGCGTTAAGCTGCCCCTTGATATTCACTCCGCCATAGACCGCCAGCGTCCGCAATTTCAAAAATCTACCATAGGTGCCTATGGACTTCTCGATTTGCACTGCCAGCTCTCGTGTCGGCGTCAGGATAAGCGAGCGGATGACTCGCCGTTTCGATGGGTGCTCGTGCCCCAGCCGGTTCAAAATGGGCAGGACAAAGGCGGCCGTCTTGCCCGTGCCCGTCTGAGCGCAGCCGATAATATCTTTGCCCGCTATTGCCGCCGGTATCGCCTGAGTTTGAACTTCGGTCGGAGCCGTGTACCCCGCGGCCAGAATCCCCTGCACTAAAGGGTCGGAAAGACCAAATGTCTTAAATGGCATCGCATAATCCTAAAATCAAACTTCCCGGTTATACTCCCTCCGTGCCTGTTCTCCTAAAGAATACCGCCCCCGTCCTGAAAATTTAATCTCCTTGCTGCGGCGTCTCGTCCCACCAAAATTTAAAGACGGCGAACGCCGTGGGGGCGTCTTGGGTATAAATAGCTCTTGCCAGCCAATAAACTTATACTAAAATCAGGGCATTAATCAGGAAACTATAGAATAAGGCGTAGTCAGGAAAGGAAAACGTATGGCCAAGAGTCGTGATGTTAGAAAAGGTGAAAAAAAGAAAGCGCAAAAAACGCTGAAAGAAAAAAGACTTGAGAAAAAAGCCAAAAAAGCAAACAGATAGACACACCGATTAAACCGCAGTCCTGTCTGCTCCCGCACTTCGTAGGCAGGAGTGCCCTGGGTATTATATTCAGCCCCACGTTTCACGCGGGGTTTTGCTCTTCCTTCGTAATGCCACGTACATAAGGGCGTGGTATTTTACTTAATCGGTGGATTTATCCGTTGCAGGCGGGTAAGCTCCAACAAACCGCTCATCGGTTGTCAGACCAAGCAGCTTGCTCACTTCAGATGGAATCTCAGTTGCCGCTCTCGAACCGGCAAAGACCTCAAGCAACTTGTAATCGTCCTGTTCGGCATTCTTGAATAAAGGACCTTTATATTCGGCGAAATACTTACTGTTAGCTGCGAATTCCGAATGCAGTGTGTGCAAAGCCTCCGGCGATTTAAATTCAACCTGGCAATCACCATCCTGTGCCGGACTCCACAAAATCAATGGTTCGTCCGTCTTCGAGCACCGCACATACACGTTATAATCCATCTGTTTGACCTGCGGCTTATTAAGTTGTTCACATAGGGAATCTGTCTGTGAGAAAGCCAGCAGCGGCCTGTTGAAGTTTTCTTCCCCCGTCAGCAGGTTATTTACAAACACGTGCCCGTCACGCTCATCGACGTCAGGTCCCGTAGCGGGATGCCAGCCGAAGTGGTCGCCGACAGCACTTCTTGGAGTACGCATGATGCATACGGTACTGTTTACTAAAGTGTTTTGGTACATTTGAACGTCCGAGCTGTTAATTATGTAAATGCCGTGGTCGCAATTAATGAATGAATTTCCCGCGCAAATCGCTCCCTTCGAGATTTCAAAGAAGAACCCGTTCTGGCTCGGCCAGAACCGACGGTAGTTAAAATAATCCGACGTTTTGCCGACCGCCTCGACCCAGTTATCGATGAATACACCGTCAACGTTACCGACGTCATACCAGATGCCGTTCGAATTGGGAAGGTCGGTGACCTTATTGTCCCTGCACGTGACGCGGTAGCATTGATTAAAGATTTTCACCGCCGCCGGAAAGTAACCGTCGATGTCCTCGATGTTGTTCCGCCTGAAGATGTTCTTCTCCAACAGGACGTCGGACGAAGCTATGATGTAAAGCCCTTCGGTGCTGGTATCGCTAATAAGGCAGTGTCGAAACGTCATATTATCACCTTTGAAATATCCCGCCACGCGCGAGCAGAAGCTGATTGTGCAGTTCTCGAAAGTCGACCCCACCACGTCTTTGCCGTGCTCCGATTCAGGGCTCGGACCCTCCGGGTACTTGCCTTCGATTTCAATCGCCCGGAACGCGTACTGCGTGAAAGTGATTCCGCGAATTGTCGGCCCTTTGCCGTCCGACTTCTTACCGTGACATTCCCCGGTTATACGCACAAGGGCGTTGTCGAACGCCGTGATTTCAACTAACTTGTCAGTCGGGTCAACGCCTATGTAAACCTCTTTCGCGTCGTAGTCGATGTAAAACGAATTTTCATCGACCTCGTTTGTCGCTCCCGCCGATTGCAGAAACTTATCATCCACGAAAACCATATCATTATTAAAACGGTGCAGCGGCGTTCTTCCTCTGTTCCGCCACCAGTCAGCAGGTTTCTCAGGAAATAAACGGCTCCACGATGTCTTCCATAATCCTTCGCCCGGACTGACCCACTTCTTTGCTACATAGGTCCCCTTCAATACAGGCTGTTCGTCCTTGTAAGGCTGTATCGTAATTTGCTGGTTCAGTCTCAGGCCACCCGTGCGATACACCCCGCCCCGCAGCACGATTGCATCGCCGGTCACTACCCGCTCGATAGCCGCCTCGATTGTCGTCGGCTCTTCGAGCTTTTCACCCGCCGCCTCTGCCTTGCCGTCCGGCGCTGCGTAATAAATCTTGCCCGTAACCCTCGGCAAATCGTAACTTTGCTGAATCGGCCCGTAAGGCCCACCCGAAGGCTGAGCCGCCGCGGGTACGGACAAATAAATCATAAAGGCTGCAAAACAAATAATAAGAATCAGCCGCTTTAATCCCCTTGTATGCATACTATCCGACTTCATTTGGTATTCCTTCAAAGCTAAGGTTAATAAAGAATAAAAGCACCTAAACCCGCCAGTTAAATAAAGCGGATGATATTATAACTCAGATGGACCAATTACACAATTTATAATATGGAATCACCATTCTTATTGTGCATGGCGGTCATAAAAACCATTATCACCGCCGGTAACGTCAGAGGACAAATTGCCTACATAAATGTTCATCACAATATACTTTTCAAGAAAGAGCTAAATTCATTTTTTCCCCTGGTCAAACAATTAGGATGGTGTCCATAGATTAGCAGTCTAAATCAAGCCAATCAATAGCGCAGTAATGGTTCAAATCGACTGCCAATACAAGTCAAATTCCTTCCAGCCAGTCCTGGGCAAGTATCGCCAAGTCAAAAAGATTTGTTTCACAGTCCTTGTTGATATCCGAAGGCAGACGCGTTAGAAATAATTGAGATTTTGCTATTGGAGCAACTTATCCGTAAATATCTTAAGGTCATTGCCGTCAACTGCACCGCTAAAGTCAAGGTCTGTACCCTCGCAGTCGTTTGAAGCACCACAGTTTGTTTGCAACCACTGGTTAGCAAAAAAAGAATAATCTGCAAAATCAACTTCAGACGAGCCGATAAAATCAACAAGCGACCAAACGTGTTTTGGATAATCTACATTCTCGTCTATAGTCCAGATGTCATCAGTCCCGTTTTCGGTCTCATCTACAAAATCCCAGCCGGCGGAAGTAAAAGTAGATAGTGTTTTCATTTCAACTGTACTCTTGCCCGTTCCGCCTTGGCTGGTCGTTTGACCGGTGGTCTCTATATCCCAAAAGCAGGCCGTTACTGCACCACCATAACAAGCACATACCAACCCGCCGACATCCTGACTGATGAGCAAACCAGTCGCATAGCATCTGGTTATCGTACCAAGATGATTATACCCCACCAGCCCGCCGGCAATAACTTCTCCGTTGACCAAACCGGTCGCATAGCAGTCGGTTAGTGTACCTTGATTATTACCCGCCAAACCGCCGACAAGCTGCAAACCGCTGACCGAACCGGTCGCGTAACAGGCCGTTACCGTACCATCATCATCATTCCACCCCACCAGCCCGCCGATACTTTCGAGACCTCCGTTGACCGAACAGGTCGCATAGCAGCCGGCTAATGTACCATAATTCCGCCCCACAAGCCCGCCCATGACGAAACTAACTCCGGTAACCGAACCGACCGCATGGCAGCCGTCTAACGTACCATAATTCCTCCCCACCAGCCCGCCAACACAGCCAAGACTAATTACATTAACATCCTCGACGCCTAAATCGTGGATTTGGCCGTTGGAATCTACACATCCAAACAAGCCGATGTAATAATCGCCCGGTTGATCGATGAGGACATTAGTGATTATATTATCATTGCCGTCAAATACACCAGTAAATTGTGTAGTGCTGTCTCCAACCGGCGTCACAGTTACCCCCGCCAGATTGATATCCGCCGTCAGAATGAAGGAGCTGCTCCAGTCATTTGGGCTGGCCATCAATTCCTGCCAGTCCTCGACACTACCGATTTGATGAGGATTTTCTGCCGTACCCTCGCCGTCGCCGTCATCGGCCGAAGGATAGCCGCTAAAACTTGGATAATCTACATGCTCGTTTATAATCCAGATGTCATCAGTCCCGTTTTCGGTTTCATTTACAAAATCCCACCCGGCGGAAATAAAGGTAGAAAGTGTTTTCATTTCAACGGTGGTCTTGCCCGTCCCGCAGCCTTGGCTGCTGGTCGTTTGACCGGTGGTTTCTATATCCCAAAAGCAGTCAGTTATTGTGCCCATATAAATAAATCCCACAAGTCCGCCGACAAGATCCTCTCCGGTCACCGAACCGGCCGCATAGCAGTTGGTCAGTGTAACATCAACGTCTCCTCCCATTAATCCCACAAGTCCGCCGACATTATGCTCTCCGTTGACCGAACCGGTCGCATAACAGTCGGCTACTGTACCAGAACCATAATTCATACCCGCCAGCCCGCCGACAAAGCCCTCTCCGGTAACCGAACCGGTCGCATAGCAGGTCGTTAGCGTGCCACTATAATTCCATCCCACCAGCCCGCCGACTTCGTCAATTCCACTGACCGAACCAGTCGCATAACAATCAGTTAACTCGCCACCATTATTATTATACCCTACCAGCCCGCCGACATCGTCCTCTCCGGTAACCGAACAGGTCGCATAACAGCCGATTATGTAACCACCATCATTAATATATTCATTCCAATTACATCCGTTACTCCCGACCAGCCCACCGACAAAGAAGTTGCTCGTTCCAGTAACCGAACCGGTCGTATAGCAGCCTATTAGCGTACCATCATTAAACCCCACCAGCCCGCCAACCAAAGCACAACCAGTCATATTGACATCCTCGACGCCTAAATCGTGGATTTGGCCGCTGGAGCCGACATAGCCGAACAAACCGATGCAATTGCTGACTGGTTGATTGACCAAGGCATTGTTGATTACATTATCGTTGCCGTCAAAGACACCAGTAAACTGTGTAGTGCTGTCTCCAACCGGCGTTAGGGTTACCCCCGCCAGATTAATATCCTCCGTCAGGAAGAAAGAGCTGCTCCAGTCATTAGGGCTGGCCATCAACTCCTGCCAGTCCTCGACACTGCTGATTTGATAAGGATTTTCTGCCGTACCATCGCCGTCGCCGGAATAGGCCAAAAGATTGCTGCTAAAACAAAGAACCGACGTAAGAATTGCCGATATAAGCACTCTCTTAATCATCATCTTGCCCTCCAGTATTGAAATTTATTCACTTAAACTGATATCTCCCATATTAGTCCGCCGCAGGCGGATTAAACGCATAGCTACGCAACCAAGCCTTTCAATGCCACAATAATACCCAAATCTTCCTCGAATTACAACAATCCGAAGTCTTTTTTGCGAGATTTGTTCCCAAATCCGCTAAAAAACAAAAATATGCCCTAATAACAATAAAACCGGACAAGATAATAAATTTCGCCATGGCAAATTTGGCCTCAAAAATCAAGATACACTTTTCCTGCCGCCGAAGCATATTTGCGCCATCTGCTTCCTTGCATTCTTGCCAGGCCATCCGGCAGTCGTGGCGGATTTTTCTTGACCGGGCCGAACGGGCGGTATAATAGCAGCTGTATTCGTGCTAAACCGAATGTTTATTATTGGTATCAGGGAGAATGACTATGGAACAAAAAGGATTTTTCGGCAAGCTTTTCGACCTTTCATTCAGTGAGTTCATCACCATCAGTATTATTAAAGTCCTGTATGTAATAGCCATCATCGGCTCGGCAATAGGGGCGGTGGTACTGCTAATCGGCGGCTTTACCAAAGGCGTCGGTGCAGCGATAGTGGGTATTATCCTGGCGCCGCTGGTGTTCCTTCTGTACGTTCTTATGGCCCGTGTTTGGATGGAGCTTATAATAGTGCTATTCAAGATTGCCGATAACACCGGCAAAATGGCCGGACAAAAACTGCCCGGGCAGGAGTAAAACCTCCGTACAGGTCGGCTTGCAAAAGGATAGTCGCCGGGCTATGATAGGCCCAATGTCGGCAAAGAAGGATAAAAAAGCTGAAAGCAAGGGCCCGGCGGCAGTTAATAAGAAGGCTTATCACAACTTCGAGCTTGTAGAGAAAATCGAGGCGGGGTTGGTGCTCGTCGGCTCGGAGGTTAAGTCACTGCGTGCCGGAGCGGCGGACCTTAACGGCTCATACGCGAGGATAATCAACGATGAATGTTTTCTGCTGGGCGCCACTATAGCCCAGTATGAGCAGGCGGGTGAGCGAAATCATGAGCCGCTCAGGAAGAGAAAGCTGCTGCTGCACAGGCGCGAAATCCTGAAGATACGCACCAAACTCGAACAGCGAGGCTTTACACTGGTGCCGCTGAAGATATATTTTAACAGCCGCGGGCTGGCCAAGGTCGAACTTGCTTTGGCTTGCGGCAAAAGGCAATACGACAAGAGAAGGTCAATTGCACAGCGGCAGCAAAAAAAAGACATCGACAGGCAGATGAAAAGGTATCGAAAGCGAAATTAAAAAGCCGAAGGAGGTTTACAATGGCTGAAGAAAAAGGCAAAGACGAAAAGAAAATCATCATCGACGAGGACTGGAAACAAGAGACAAAGAAAGAAAAAGACGTACTGGCCGCCAAGGAAGAGCAGGAGAAAGAAGAAGAGGAACAAACACAGCGCCGCGGGCCTCTTCCCAAGGGTGATCTGGCTGCGCTGATTAGTATGCTCACAACCCAGGCCTTTTTCTCAATGGGTGCATTCAAGATAGAAGGACAGGAACAGCGCGAGCCGGACCTCGAACTTGCCCGATACAATATCGATATGCTTGAGACCCTCGAAGAAAAGACCAAAGGCAACCTGACCGAGCAGGAGCAAAAGGTATTGAATGAGACGCTTAACCAGGTCCGTATGGCCTATGTGAAACTGTCAGGATGAAACAGACGTGGCGAATATTCTCGATGAGATAATTGAACATAAAAGGACAGAAGTTGCCGAGCGCAAAAAGCACACGAGCATCGAGCAGCTCGAAGAGCAAATCAGCTCGATGCCTCGGTGCCGCAATTTTTATAAGGCCGTCACCAAACCAAACATCCGCGGCATTAACGTCATTGCCGAAGTGAAAAAGGCGTCGCCTTCGGCAGGGATTATCTGTGAGCAATTCGACCCGGTCGAAATCGCAAAGACCTACCAAACCTGCGGTGCCGATGCCATTAGTTGTCTTACCGATGAAAGATATTTTCAGGGTAAACTTGAGTACCTCAGCCAAATCAAGGCGGCAGTCAGCCTGCCGGTACTGCAAAAGGATTTTATCATCGATGAGTGGCAGGTGTACGAATCACGGGCAGCCGGCGCAGATGCGATACTGCTCATCGCTGATGTGCTCAGGACCGCTGAAATATCCGACCTCATGATTCTCGCTTCCGAACTGACGCTGACCGTACTGCTGGAGGTGCACGGCGCGGACAGACTGCTCGAAGTTCGTTCCTTTATCGGGTTTCCAAAAGCCGGCTACAGCGTCCTCGGTATCAATAACCGCGACCTGACCACGATGAAAGTGGATATTAACACAACAGGCAGATTGTCGGCGCTTCTGGATAATACCAATGTGCTTGTCGCCGAGAGCGGAATAAAGAGCAGAGCCGACGTTGAAAAACTCATTTCGTTCGGCGCACGGGCGTGCCTAATCGGCCAGAGTCTCTGCCAAAGCGGTGATCCCGATTCCATCGGGACAAAGTTTAAACAGCTTTTCGGTTAAGCCAATGACGCACTATCTGATTCTTGTGGCAATCGGTATATCAATGGGGCTGTTCGGCGGACTGTTGGGTATCGGCGGCTCGGTCGTAATGATTCCTGCCTTGGTCCTTGCCTTCGGTGAAAATCAGCATTTGTACCAGGCCTCGGCGATGATATGTAATTTCTTCGTGGCTGCGGCTGCGACTGTCGCCCACAAAAGAGAAGAAATACTCGTCGGCTCTGTAGTTAAATACATGGTTCCCGCCTCGGTATTAGGGTCGATTGGCGGTGTGTTTCTGAGTAATGCGCCGTTCTTCTCGCACGGTAAAAGTTATGTGCTGGCGCACATATTCGGCCTGTTTTTAATTTATGTGATTTATCATAATGCCGTTCGGCTGTACCGCGACTATAGGCCAAAGCCTGAATATGCCCGCGGCGAAATTAATCCCGATGCAATCGGGACGGCTGCGCTGAGTATAATAATCGGATTTGTAACAGGTATAGCGGGCGGATTACTCGGTCTTGGCGGCGGGACGGTCTGTATTCCGCTGCAGCAGGTTCTTTTGAAGATGCCGCTAAAAAAAGCGATTGCCAATTCGGCGGCTACGATAATTCTGATTGCACTGGTCGGTTCGATTCTGAAAAACGCCACGTTGTATCAGCACAATATAGCTGTAACCGAATCAATAAGGATAGCCGCGATTGTCATTCCGTCGGCTGCGATTGCAGGCTTTGCCGGTGCGAGATTGATGCATGTCCTTCCCAAAAGATATGTGCGGATGGCTTTTATCGCCCTGCTGGTCCTGGCAAGCTATAAAATGCTCACAGTTTAATTAGTTTAGCCTCCGTCAAGCTCGAATACATCTTCAATTTTTACATTGAAAGTCTTTGCTATTTTAAGAGCAAGCGGCAGTGAAGGCGAATATTTTCCCTGCTCGATTGCAATAATCGTCTGGCGCGTGACGCCGACCTTATCGGCGAGGTCCTGCTGCGTTATCTGGCCGTTCTCAAATCTCAATCGACGAACACAGTTGCTAAGTTCATTTTCAGGCATTGCCTTTTCCAAACAAATACAAAATCAAAACCGCCGCCGAATAGACCATCGCAGCAGCGATAGATATGACGAATAAAATCAACGTCAAAAGCCATACGCCTATACTACCTTGGATTCCTACAATAACCCTTAAAGTAACAAGCATCGCGGCCAGCGATATCATGACCGAAACGAATGACGCGAATAACGCTTTGAGTTTGATTAATTTATCGCGCTCGTCGGTAATAACTTCACGCAGACTCTGCTTTCGCAAAACGTATAACAGGCCCGGCACGCTCGTAATTGCTATAGTTGCTAACATAAAGTATGTGATGTAAACGATGTCCTTTTTGAATATCAGCCTGGCTGCAAGAATTAACACTACAAAGACCAATGTCACCGTGAAAAATATAAGACTGCACAGTGCCTCTCTCTGTGTTCTATTCATTTCGATTTCCTCCGCGGCCGTAACCGACGAGAATCGTCAACGAATAGAAGAAATACTGCGCTAAAAATAGCAGCAATGCAAATCACACACCACCATGCCATTTTCTGTGTTCTGTTCATAATTATTACCCCTGACTGTGTACCAGGTCTTCCGATATTGCTTCCTAATCTTCCATAAAATCCAATATCTCGTATCGTGCCCAAATGTATAGTTTGCTTTACATTTTGTCAAGTACTTTTTACATTTTTTTGAGGATTTTTTCTTGCTTTGTTAGAAAATTCAGGTGCTCTGTCAGGAAGATTGTGTCGTAACTGCTTTATTAATTTAGAGATATAAAAAAGTTGTAAAAATACAAAACTTTTTTATGGGTAAGGTGCCTATTCCGTGAGGAGTACGAGGCAAGCCTCTTGCAGGGACAATTTCGTACAGGCGCAGACCTACGACTGACTATTTTATTTTGATTGAGCCGAAGCTGGTCTCAAGCTTCAATCGACCATTGCCCGTTCCGACTGTCCCACTGACCCTGTCCTTGCTGATTTCGCCGCTGATGGTGACGGGCAGGAGCGTCTCAATCGAGCCGAAGCTGGTCTTCGCGTCAACCGTGCCGCTGAAATTTGAAGGAGTCTTAAATTTGATGCTTCCGTAGGACGTGGAAACATCGGCCTGTGGTTCAGAGTCGGTCTGGTCGGAACATTCGATATCCACGCTTCCGAAGCTCGAATGCGCTTTGATTTCGGTACTGGTAAGGTCTCTGCAGTTAATGGTGCCGTAGGACGTCTTCAGGTCAACCGGTGCGGTAACATCACGGCAGGTTATCGAAGAAAAACTGGTATGGGCCCTGACGAGACCGGATTCGATATTCTCACAATTTATCGAACCATAGGACGTCTTCAAATCGACTTCGCCTGTGACATTCGAGCAGTTTACTGAGGCAAAGCTTGTGTCAGCTTTGACATTTGCTTCGATATCAGAAATTGTCACGCTTCCGAAGGAGCTTCGAACTTCTGCTGCGACGGATTTCGGCATTGCAATATCGAAACTGACTCCTACCGAGCGATTGTTTTTAAGATGCGGATGTTCGACAAAAATTTTCAGGGTCGCGCCGTCGGGCTCTATCACGATTTTAGTCTGCTCGGCGATTTGTATTGCCTCTTCTTCCGACGGGGCTCGGGCTGTAAGTTTGGCCTCTACTCGACAATCATCGGTTTCAGCGCCGGTAACGGTAACCGACCCGAAAAGCGTGTCAACATCAATGGCTTCAATGCCCTGGGCCGGTATGGTATGTTCTTCGGTCCTCTCGAATTTTTCGCTGCCCATCGAGCAGCCGCCGATGTTAATATCGCAGCCGATTACAATTAGTGTTGCCAGGGCCAGGAACAGATTCAGGACGGCTGTTTTTGCGTTTGCTTTTTTCATTTCTTCGCTCCAACCGAATTGCTTGGTTTCCGGCTTATAATTATATAGACGTACAGGAGCCGGTAAACATTACATTTTTTCGGATATTTTTCTGTGCAAATCAAAGCATAAGCAGGCTGACTGCCATAATTGCCATTCCGATGACGATACCGCCGATGACGAGGTGGCCGTGGCCGTAGCGATGCGCGACCGGCAGCAGCTCATCGAGTGAAATGTAAATCATAATTCCGGCGATGAAGGAAAGTATTCCACCCAGCAGGGCCGGGGACAGAAACGGTGCGAGAATCAGATAGCCGATTATTGCGCCGACCGGTTCTGAGACGCCCGACAGGAACGAATACACAAAGGCCTTGTTCTTGCTTCCGGTGGCATAGAAGATGGGTACTGAAACGGCGATTCCTTCGGGGATGTTGTGTATGGCAATTGCAATCGCTATAAATACGCCCAGTCTTAAATCACTGAGCGCGGCTGCGAACGTTGCGAGTCCTTCGGGGAAATTATGTATTCCGATGGCCAATGCGGTAAGCAGTCCTGTCCGCATAAGCTGACGGTCCTGTTGAGGCGATTCTGGTTCGGCCAGGCCCTGATAGTTGTGCGGGTTCTCAGGCTCGGGGATAAGAAGGTCTATTACACCTATGAACACGATACCCAGGAAAAAAACCACAACGGCCCATAGCTCACCGATGGCATTGGCGGCTAAAGGCAAAAGCTCGACGAACGATACGTAAATCATCACCCCGGCCGACAATCCCAGGGCAAAAGCCAGGTACGCGATGCGAGGTTTTCTTATGAAATAGGCGATGGCGCTGCCAAAGCCGGTACTGATGCCGGCCAGGGCGGTAAGTCCCAGCGCCGCTGTTGCGTTTTCAGTAATGGCCATACTTGTACTATTGAGCGCTTTCGGCTGTAAATAGTCAATCTAAAACAGTCCATTGAGTCGCGGTGGATTAAGGATAACAAGCTAAGACACATTCCCTTGGCAACGGTTCTTCCTTAGTCACATAATCAGGGCCCAGCCAATCTAATTCCTGGGTCTTTTCTTATTATGCTGAGGTTTTTATAGAACCCGCCACAGCAGGGATTAATACCAACCCTTATAAAGTTTCCTTAGCTTCTGAAATCTTTTCGCATCATTTTTGCGCCTTCTTGTGCTGATGAGGTTAATAACACTGAAAACCCAATTTTAACCACACAAGGGTTTTTTCATAGGACCGTCTCAAAACGGCTAATCACGTGATAGTTCTGCTGTTGCACATACGCTGGACTTCAAGTATGATGCCCTGTCACAGCTTACAGACGCTAACATTGGCAATATCAGCGGCGGGAACTGGACCGGTATGTACAGCTACAATAAAAACGGTGATATGGGCTCGCGAACCATAAATTCCGGCACTCAAACCAATTTCGCATACACCGGTAATATGATGGCCTCAGCCGATGGCAACGAAACATTCGGCCTTAGTTACGACGAGAACGGCCGGCTAATTACCGGCTATGACTCGACCCAGTTTACGTTTAACTGGGACAATAAATTAAGGTCAGCCGAAAAAGGCTCGACGAGCATCGGTCTAAAGTACGACCCGATGGGTAACCGTATATACAAAAACTCCAGCGAAGCTGGCCAGAGAAAATACATCGTGGATGTAGTTGGTGAGCTGCCGGTCATCCTGATGGAATTAGACTCTAATTTCAATGTTGTGAAAAGTTACGTGTACGGCAACGCTCAGGTTATTGCGATGTATGACGGGGCTCAGGAAACGAACACGGATAAATACTTTTATATGCACGACAGGCTCGGTTCTGTAAGAGAGCTGATTGACCGAATCGGTGCTGTAGTGCTGATGTACACCTACAATCCGTTCGGAGAATTGTTGGCGAGCAACGAGGGCCAGGCCCCGAGCAACTGTTTCAAATTCACCGGCCGAGACCCCATCCTCGGAAAATTCGAAGAACCGCTAACGTTGCATAAGTATCTGTACTGCGGAAATAATCCATTGAATGGAATCGATCCTCAAGGCTTGTGGACCTTGTACCTCACAGGGACAGCTATGGGTTCCTTCGGCTTGAGCGGTGTTAGACAGAGTGGAATTGTTATTGATGACAATGGAAATGTCGGTTGGATAAACATTACAGGGGTAGGAGCTGGCTCGCCAGCCGCAGCCTTAGGTGGAAGCATTGGATGGACAAATGCTGACACTGTATTTGATCTGGAGGGTACCGGATTAAGTTTAGGAGGTTCAATCGCGTGGGGTGGAGGTGAATATATTGTGGGAAAGCAGCGATCCGGGGAACTTTACCATGGAGTTGAGTTTACCTTTAGTCCAGTTAGCGCACCGGTCCCTGCCGAAATTCACGTACACGTTACACACACGACGGTATACGAGTCTGGTATGAATTGGAGAGAGACCTCTGGAAAAATGGAAGAAGGTCTACTGGAAGCAGCATTTCAGGCCGAGACATTGGGCGAAGCGTATGGATTATTGTTTATTTGGGGTCTTTTAGAATGAACAGACTTTTCAAAATAGAGAGTGATAATCTGGTTCTTGAAGATGGGTTAGATTCATAATTTCCTAAATTTTAAGATTTAAGGTCATAATTATTGTGGCAGATACTTTGGGATATTTTTTTCTTATAAATATTATTGCTCTATTCATTCTTGGAATTAGGGGAGCGTATTTAGCTTTAAAACTTATGCGTTACCTCCGAAATAATTATCCTGAAAAAGCAAAAGAATTTGGCTGCCCCGAAGGAGGATGGTATAATGGTTTTAAATTCTCTAATGCTTTGTACAAAGAACATGACATTTCAGACCCTTATTTCCTTTCGTTAAAAACTAAAGCTAAGAATACTCAAACATGGGCCATCTTATTATTGCTATTGCCCTTTTCCTTATTCTTAATATTGATCTTGGTAGGAAGTCTCTTATGGGTCTTTTGAATTGCGGGTTATACCCATGGAAGAAACAGGAAGAACTATGTTTTGTGTTTTATCAAAGTATTTCTGGGTATTAGGCATCTTTATTACGTCAATGCCTGTTTTTACAGATAGGAAAGCAGCAAAGGATTATGTTCGCGAAAACCCTGACCTCGCCCCTGGATACAGAAAACTTTTCCGCGGATATTTGATATTGTTGAGTTTGCCGTGGATAGTCATGGGTATTGGATGCACAGTTGGAGGGATGCCTTCTGTTTGGCATTTTTTTAACCCCGAAGATGGGAATCCCTATGTTTTAGCCTGGTTTGCCTCTAATTTTATCACGCTTGCTGTCATAAGCTATTGGATATTCTTTATAGGTGGCGCACAAATGCTCATCAGGCACCACAATGTCTTAAGTATAGATACTTCCAATCCTGCCGTGATCAAGCTTGTCTGGATGGGATTTTTAGTTTTAGGTATAACTATTTTGCTTATAATGTGGATAGTTCACATTCCAATAGAAGAATTGCCGTACATGGATACTCTATAGGGTTCCTGCTGATCTCAGCGCAGGATTTCGAAGAGTAAAAATGTTAATATTTGTTTCTTTCATCCTGAATGATAATTGAAAGAGAAGACATAAAGTTGAGATACCATGGACTTGATATCGTGCGTTCGACAGGCTCACCACAGGTCGGCGATTTACCTGTGATACTGGTTGAGCTAAATACCTCTGTGAGCTCTGTGCCCTCTGTGGCTAAAACATACATCTATGCTAATTCGCAGATTCTGGCGCAGTATGATGGTGACTGGCGTATGCCTTTGGACTGTAAGAATTTTTACCTGCACGACCGTTTAGGCTCTGTCCGTCAGATTATGGACTGCCAGGCCGGTGTAGCAGCTTTGTATACTTACAATCCCTTCGGTGAGACAATCGAAAGTGATGGTACTTTTAGTAATCCATTCCGGTTTACAGGCCAATGGTACGATGAGGAGATAAACTGGTATTACCTGCGTGCCCGTATGTACGACCCGCACCTGTCGAGATTCACCGGCCGTGACCCAATCCTCGGCAAATTCGAAGAACCACTGACACTACACAAGTACTTGTATTGTCGCAACAATCCGATTCTGATGGTTGACCCTGATGGCTTATTTGCAATGTACTTAACCGGTTTTTTACAAGCGCATTGTTACTGGGGAAAAACCATTCAACGCGGCTTAGTAATAGATGACGACTGGAATGTAGGAATTATTACTACAAAATCCGAAGGTTGGGGAGCTCCTACAGCAGGCTTTGGTATTAATTTGGGTTTTTCGTATGACGCCGATACTATCTATGATTTAGCCGGCGAAGGTTGGTCTTCTGGTGCTTCATATAGTTTTGGAGGGCTAAATCTTGGTTTTGGCGGTTTTATGAATGATGAGGGAGACGTTTCGGGGTACGAACTTAGTGTTGGTGGTTCAATTCCTACGCCTTGGCCCGGATCTTACTTTATGAGTACTTCTACTACAGTAGAAAGATTCCCGGATTATGGAGCAATTGACATGATTGGTGATATTAGTACAGTTACTTCCATGCATTATAGACTATGGCAAAGGGATATGCGGCAACAACTTCGGGAAATGAATGAAATGTTTTTTAGTTTAGACTACCTCAGTAGTATAAAATCTCAGGGTGAAGCCTATAGGTTTTATTTTATGTATGGGGCATTTAGTATGCTTACAGGCCAATAATGAATATACTTTAATGGAATACCCCTATGAAAAGTTATGTTTTCGTTTGTTATTTTGTACTTTTGGTTGTTATGGGATTCAGGGTATTATACTTTGCGATAATTTTTCGTTGTAATTACGTAAAACTCTATCGTAAAAGAACTGGCAACAAATTTCCTGGATATAATTATTGGTCTATATTTAAGCAACCTTGTATCTACGATGACAATCTCCGGATTTTACAAAGAAAAGCATATAAATCTTTTAAACTATTCGCTATAGTATTCTTCATGGGGATAGCAGGTTTTTTGGTTTTCGCAATGTTTCTTTTAAGTGTTAAATAGAAGAGAAATAAATCATTTTTTAATATGGTACCACTTTTTAGATATCATTAGATGTGTTTATGTACTTAAGTTTTATTCAAATAATGTTAAATTATTTAAATTCTGCAATAATCCCGACGCTTTTTTTGAGGATTCAATTTGGAACGTTCATACCCAAGCTGAAGCATATGAATTATATTTTTTATATGGTACATTAGGTCAGATCAAACATGAACGTGATTAATATATAAAAAGGAGAGGTAAATGTATTTTTGGCTATTTATTTTAAAAGTAAGCCCTTTCGTGCTGCCATCACTTATAATTGGTGTAGTCATTATAATTTTTTATGGGATTAGAAGCTGTTATTACTTTTCGAAATTTCATTCGTATATAATGAACCATTATCCAAACATAGCAGGCGAGATACTTGAAAAAAATCCAGTTAAAACTTCTCGGAAGTATTTCAAGTCTTTGTATTATGAAGGATTCCCTGAAGATGATAGCGAACTGCAAGCTTTAGTAGCCAGAACAAAAAAAGCAACAGAACAAATGAAGTATATTGTTATTTTATTTATGGTTTTGTTCTTCGTAATAATAATTGTCGGTTATTGATTTTCCAGGAATATTTCTTGGCAAATCAAGGATTTACTAGATATGTTTTTATCAACAGGCTTAAAATTACTAATTGTGGCTTGCCAGTGGTACTGCTAGAACGAGATGAATGGAATTTCCCCATTAAAACTTGGGCCTTAGGAGTGTAAAGTTATGAAAAATATATATTCAAAAAAAATTACGATATTAATTGTAATTACTGCTGTTATTACCATTAGTATTTATCTATTCTTGCCTAAAGATGCAGAAGTGCCCAAAACAACTCAGCCGATTCCCGCTACGCAAACGCAAAACCAGCCTATCCAGACCTCGATTTAAAATATTCGTGTTAATTTGTGTTAATTCGTAGTTTCATTTTTCCTTTCTATAATCCGTAAAATCCGAGTAATCCGTGGTTTCAATTTAGTGTTTATTAGTGTTAATTCGTGGTTATATAAATCCATGCCATTTTTTGAACTTGCCTTAACGCACCTAAAACCGTACAATAACTGAATTCTATAATCTTTAGGAGCTGCGTAAAAAAATGTCAAAATCGATAATATACATCTCAGCCGTGTTTGTCCTCTTATGTGGAATCTGCTTCGCCGACAAGGTCATCCTCAGGCAAGGCCAAATCATCACCGGCGACATACTTGCCGAGAAAGATACCTCACTCATCGTTGACGTCGGCGTGGACGTTATTAAAATTCCTCGCGACCAGGTCCAGGACTTCGAATACTCCGAAGGATACCAAATCGACCAGCTCGACGCCAACGACACAAATCAACCGGCCTTGGTAACTCTGATGGACACCGACAAGCTCTACAGGACGGCGAAATTGAAAAAGACCACAATCGAAAAGTGCGTCGACGCCGTAGCCGAAGCTGTCGTCAAGGTTTCAACGCCCGGCGGCCTGGGCTCCGGATTCTTCCTCAACGAGCAGGGGTACCTTATAACCAACTATCACGTAATCGAAAGAGAAACCAAAATCGAAGTCACCGTCTTTCAGAAAGAGAAAAGCGGCTTCGGGAAAAAAAGGTTCAAGAACGTCAAAATCGAAGCCATCAATCCCTTCGTTGACCTTGCCCTGCTCAAGGTCGAGGACCTCGAAGACACGCCGATTAAATTCGCGTACCTCGGTGACATAGACGACATAAAAGTCGGCGAAAAGGTCTTCGCCGTCGGCAATCCGCTCGGACTGGAGCGCACAGTTACTGACGGCGTCATCAGCACCAGGAACCGCGCCTTCGAAGGCCTGGTTTATTTACAGACAAACGCCGACATTAATCCCGGCAACAGCGGCGGCCCGTTGTTCAACCTTGCCGGAGAGGTCATCGGCGTCACAAATATGGGGTACATCTTTTACGGGGGTCTGGGCTTTGCTATTCCGGTCGATTATGTAAAGCACTTCATCGAAAACAGGGAAGCCTTCGCCTACGACAAGGACAACCCGAACTCCGGCTTCAGGTACATTCAGCCCGACGCCAGGCGAAATGAAGAGAAGCCGGAATTCCTGTGGAAAAAATAAAATCTCCTATTCTGGAAAGGGACCGATGGTGAAAGTACGGACATTTAACAATCTTCAGTCTTCAGTCGTCGCTCTTGTGATACTGTCTTTAATAACGCCCGTCTGTTTCGCCGTCGACCTTCCGAAGACAGCAAAGCTGTTACCGCCGCAGACTATTACACTAATTGATATTGACGATTACGGCCGGCTCAAACAACAATTCGAGAAGACCAGCATGTACAGCCTCTATAAGGACCCCCTACTGGCGGCCTTTGTTGAGCACGCAAAAACAAAATGGAGCGAAAGCGCCAAAGAAATGGACGAGAACAACGTCTTTAAGGCTGTTATCGAAACCGACGTCGAACCGCAGGGCCGCCTGGCGTTCGCTTTCGTTCCTGATGCCCAGGCCGAAGATGCAAATGATGAACCGCCCATGGTGCTCATCACACAATGGGGAACGAATATTGATAAAATCAAAGAAGCTGTGGCCAGGGCCATAGAAAAAAATACCGAAATGGGCGGACACAGTATGCCCGCCGAAGACTTCCGGGGCGTAACTATCCAATCCGCCGTCGACGAAGGCGATACACCGTTCAGTTGTTGTTTCATCGACGATTGTTTCATCACCGGCATAAAATCCGATGCGATAAAGTTCATCATAGCCCGGCTCAAAGGCGCAACCACACCCTCACTCGCTGACGACCCCGACTACTCAGCAACTATGAACACCCTCGGTCCCGACGGCGGTGTTACTGTGTATATCAATATAAAGCAGCTGATTAAAATGGCCCTCGAGGACGACCCGCAGGGTTATGCCCAGGCCATGTTGACTAATCTCGGCCTGGACAACGTCCGCTCTTTCGGCATATCAGCCGAGCTGGGCAAAGGACCGCGCGAGCCTTACGATTTCAAGGCCCTTTTGAAAATCAACGGCTCGAAGAAGGGCCTGTGTAAAATCCTCGAAGCCGAAGCCGCGCCTCTTCGACTACCGTCCTTTATCCCCGCCGATTCATACAGACTGAACGTCATTAACATAAATGCCGCAAAGGCCTACGGAGAGATTTTATCTGTTATGACTGCGTTCGGCCCCGGCGTTGCGTCCATTCTTTATCAGCCGCTCATCCCTGCGAGCCCCGACGGCAGGCCGGCCGTTATGCTCAAAGAAGATGTTATTGACCATCTTGCGGACCCGATTATTGTCGCGCAGAATCTTAAAAAGCCCTTTAGCGAAAATCAGTTCCCTGTCGAATACATAGTTGCTATCGCTACTACGAACCGCTCGGCACTGGAAAAATCCCTCGCCGCCTGGCACAGCCTCAGGCTTGTACCCGACAGCCCAGAAGCGAAGCGCGAGCTGCTCGGCCATACACTGTATCTTATCAAGTCCGACCGCCTGCCTTTCTTCCGAGGCCCCGGCAGTCTTGAGCCGTTGGCCGACCTCGACGCGCCCGCACCCGGTGAACAGCAGAAAAAAACAATCGATGTTCCGGTCCTTGCGTTTACCGTTACCGATACGCACCTTATATGCGGCACCGAATCGAGCGTCGAAAAGGCTATAAGAACAATCAGGACCGGCGAAAAGCTCTCCGATACCCCATGGTTCAACAGGGCCAAAGCCGCGTTACCGGCCCGGACCGGCATGGCCGGGCTTGAAGATACGAAAGCCGGTATAGAGTTTTTATGGTGGCTGCTGAAGCAGTCACGCACGGACCGAGGCGCAGCTGGCCTTGCCGCCCCGACGGCCAGTTACATCATTTCGGATTTCGATTTGGACTTTACACTGCTGCCTGACTTCGAAAAGGTCGACAAGTATTTCGGCCTGGCCGCTTCTTATATTATCAGCCGAGACGACGGCTTTTATATGGAAATAACCGGCATCGACCAGCCGTAAAACTGAATTCATCGCCTTGCGTCCTCCATCATATGTCTTTCCGTACACCCAGGTCCGCGTGCGGCGGAGACGGACTGACCGCGCAGGCCGTAGCCAGACTCGCCCAGCTCGATAATATCGTCGCAATCAAAGAGGCCAGCGGCAGACTCGATATGGCCAGCGAGATTGCGACAAGCTGCGATATTACCATAATCAGCGGCGACGATTCGCTGACCCTGCCGATAGCCGCGGTAGGGGGCAAAGGCGTAATCAGTGTCGTCGCCAATATAGTGCCCGCCGACGTAAAGGCGATGACCGATTTGATTCTCGAAGGCGATTTCGTCTCGGCCCTGAAATGGCACAAAAAGCTTTTCGCACTCAGCAGAGGTCTGTTGTCCCTGGCTACTAATCCTATACCCATCAAAGCCGCAATGGCTATGCTTGGTATGGCCTCGGAGGAACTGCGCCTTCCTATGACTCCCCTCAATGAAGATAAAAAGGAAGCTTTACGGGAGGCCTTAACTGACTACGGCCTCCTCAAATAAACCGGTTAGCCCTCAAGTTTATCTTGGGGGTTTTTATCTCCCGATGCCGTATATCGGGGACCGAATACGGTTTGCTGAAATAATTTAGGTTTCTGCCAGTTTGATTAGCCCTGCTGCTCGCGGCAGGGGGCCTTTCGTCGGGGTCTATCGGGGACCGAATACGGCCTGCTGAAATAATTTAGGTTTCTGCCGGTTTGATTAGCCCTGCTGCTTGCGGCAGGGGGTCTTTCGTCGGGATTTGTCGGGGCACAATCGGGATTTTCTTTTCTATTGCCCACACCCGCAGAATCCCTATAATTGCAGCCGGAATCGACACATAGGAGTTATCTAAGGAGTAATTTTGAAAGGATTCGCCAATTCTTAGGATTCTCTATGAGTTATAACGATACTCGGGCACATCTAAATTATGCTTTGGTAGAAGATACACGGCCGCCGATCTATACGGCTATGAAGTATTGGGGTAAGAAACCACATAACATCTGGAGTCAATTCATAGACAGATACTGTCCGCCGAATGGAACGGTTCTTGACCCCTTTGCCGGTAGTGGAGTGGCGGGATTTGAAGCGATCAAGCTAAATCGCAAGGCTATCATTTTTGACCTCAATCCACTAACCGCGTTTATTGTCGAAGTCCTCACATCTCAATTTGACGAAACGAGTTTTATAAAGGCTTTTGGAAACATCTTTTCTCTGATTGAGAAGGATCCAGTTTATATTCGTCATTACACCAGAGAATACAAAGGACATTCAGGAATCGTATTTAATTATCGCTGGCTTTCGGGCGAAATTGTGCAGCTTGCTGTTGAAATACCGACAGATAAAAAGACCAAGACGGGAAAGACTAAGAAAGGCAAGCGATATTTTATTAATGCAGACAATAACGACAGGAAAAAAGTAGGAGCGATGCGAAAGCTGAAGATACCTTTTTGGTATCCTGCGGAGAAATTTCTTGACACTCCGACGATTACTCATAAATTCATTGCAGACGTTGGTGGGAATGGATTCCAGTATCTCTGGACTAGGCGAAATCTCTATTTGCTTTCTCGCATTTTTAACGAGATTATTCAACAAGAAAATGATGATGTGCGATTGCAATTGCTCTTTGGATTTGCACAAACACTACACCTGACTTCAAAAATGGTCGTCCCTCGCCACGAAACAGCAAAGCGAGATTTTTCTGGTAGTTGGGGACGGGCAGATTATATGGTCCGGCGGCGGCAGATGGAACAAAATCCTTTAATAGTCTTCCGTCGGTCATGTTTAGATAAACAAGGAGTGATTTCTTCGCTACGGGACGCAAGAGCATCGTTACCTGTAAAACTCAAAGTAGTGGATTTCAACAAGAGCAAAAAAATCCGTCGCACGGCAAATCTCACTTATGGGATCATTGACATTGCCGACCTATCGAAGTACATCAACGACAAGAGCATTGACTTCATTATCACCGACCCTCCTTATGCTGGTTTAGTGCCGTATCTCGACTTGAGCCTTGTATGGCTTATGTGGCTTCAAAAAATAGACAAGAAATATCTACCTGATTTGCAATCCGAGATTACCATCAAAAAGGGGCAAATCGGGCGGGAAGAATATAGGAGACGATTCCAAAACGCCTTCAAGCAACTCCATCGCGTACTGAAAGACGACGGCTATATAGTGATCACATTCCATCACAAAAAGTTACAGGAGTGGAACGATTTCGTTCATGCCGTGAGATTGGCAGGATTCAAGTTCGATAAGGTTACACATCAATACAATCGTCGCTCTGGCGAATCCAATGTTGCCAATCCTTACGGAACTTCGGGCGCTGACTTTTATATACGTTGCGTCAAGCATCGCGATGTTGATTTTAGTGACGACAAATCAGGGCTAAATCATTTCATCGTACAGAAGGCAATAGAAATCATCGCTGTACGTAACGAGCCTACACCTTACGAGTTTATAATCGCAGGGCTCGTGCCCGAAATGCTGCAGGCAGGTTATATGCAACCGAAAGAGTACAAGGACGAAATACTTAGGGTATTGTCACGGAATTCGGGTGAAGGCAAGATATTCAAGACATGGGAAAACAAAAATAACAAGGCAGGTGACTATTGGTGGTTTATGAATCCAAGCGAGCACATCAATTTTCCCGACCGCCCTCTTCAAGATCGACTTGAAGAGACTGTTTTATCGATATTGCGCCGTAAAATCTCAGTTAAGTTCGACGATATTCTCGGAGAATTATTCCACACTTACCCAAATGGCTTGACTCCAGACCCCAAGGGTTTAAGGAATGTGTTGGAAAAATTTGCTTATCGTTCAGGCGGGAATTGGAAGATCCGAGATGTAACCATCAAGAACAGTACTCAACACGCCGAGGTGATAAGGCAAATTGTCAACATAGGAAAAAGAGCAGGCTTTTTCGTTTACGTCGGAAAGCGAGAACAGCCCGAAACAACCAAAGATGGAACCCTACTTAGAGATATAGCAAGTTTGCAGACCCTTGATCCCATCCACTCATTTTACGACCCACGCCAAGTTGAACGAATTGAGATGATTGATGTCGTTTGGCTGTCGCGAAAAGATAGCCGAATTAAGTGTGTTTTTGAGGTTGAGAACTCTACGGGATTTACTTCTGCTATTATCCGTGGCTCAAACATTGAAAAAGGTAAACGTAAGTTTATGATTATCCCCAAAAAACGAGAGAAAGAACTAAAAGGCGTTCGTGACCCATTGTTTCTGACTTCATTCCGCGAAAACAACTGGCGGTACATAACGTACGAAGAAATCAGTAGGCTTACGGGGTACTCTGCTCCTACAATCAAAGAAATTGAGAGAGTTTCAGTCAGTTTATGAGAAAAAAACAGGATTTACAAAAGCCAATTATAAAGAAAAGGCCTAGAAAGCCGCTATCCGAAGAAGGCAAACCGGGACGGTACGACAAGCGCAATACACTCAACAATTTGACGGGTAAAGAGTGGCTACTTCTCACTGGTAGTTTTTGGTTTTCAGAGCCTACGGTAGAAGATAAGGCAGCTTATGCGCACCCTGCACCGTTTATGGTACGTGACATAGAGAGACTAATAAGTCTCTTTACGAAGAAGGACATGCTGGTTCTTGACCCATTTGTTGGTATTGGCACGACACTACTCGCCGCAAATAAAATAGGCAGACGTGCTATTGGAATTGACCTTAATTCGGAATATAAAAAAATCGCTGATAAGCGTCTAAAGGCTAGTGGCTTTTCAGATTACCGTTTCATTTTGGGTGATGCAAATAAAAAACTAAAAATTATTGAATCAGTAGATTACATCGTAACCTCGCCACCATATCACAACATTTTGCGGAATAAATCTAAAGGCACGCGACACAACAATGGAAAGTCTTACCGAATGGGCGCAAGAGATGGCGTGCGTTATTATAGCGATCATGACAACGACTTAGGGAATTTCGACAAATACACTGATTTCATATCGGCATTGAAACAGATTATGTCAAAAGCGTTTTGCAGACTTCGCGAAGGCAGATATTGCTCCATCATCATTAGTGATTTCACTGTCAACAAGGCTGAAGTCTGCGTTCAAGCTGATGTGGTTCGCATTATGCAGGAAATTGGATTTATCTTTTGCGGCACAACTGTTTTACTACAAACAGTCAAGCCTTTGTACCCTTTTGGCTATCCTTACGCCTACATAATCAACCATCACCATCAAAACATCATAAACTTTATGAGACCCAAGCCTAAAACTAAAAAGGGGAGGAGCGAATAACAAATGCAGACACAGATAGCGTCTTCAGCCAACAGGGACGGCCAAAAAAAGACTTAACTGACAGTGTTTTTGTAGAGTTGCTGAACGAAAGAAAAAAGCATTTTTCCCTTGACTTATGTTCAAAATATGGTATAATACCGTCGATGTTTGATAAATTGTGAACTTAGGCAAACCGAGAATGATTTCCCACACAGATATAAAAAGCTATCCCGACAGAGTCGGAATCCCACAATTTTGCCCTTTTACTTTTGCCTTTTTCCTTACTTTTTCCTCTGTGGCGAAAAGTGGAATATACCAGCTGTCCAATCACCATGCTTATTATGCAAAACAAACCCAAATATCGCCATTTATGGCCCAAAAACAACGATTCACAGAAAAAACAAACCCAATTCAAACCCAATTCAAACCCAAACGAACCCAATTTGCTCCGATGGTACAGGGCAGAAGGCGGAAGACTGATGCGGATGGCGAAGGCGGAACAACTCAAATCAGTAATTATACATCAATTGATTTATGGCGAATATAGGATATAATGGTAATGTCAGGCCCGGGGGTGGGTCCCTGCACACGGTGCAGGGAGAGTTTGAGAACTCGGAGGTAACGAATGCGGCTGATAGTCAGAAAAGACGGCCAGGAAGATAAGGAATTCAACTCCGGTAAGCCTATTATCCAAATCGGCAGAGGGCTCGACTGCGACGTTATAATCGGCGACCGGTCGGTATCGAGAAAACACGCTACACTGAATTACGACGATACGTTCGGGCAGTGGACTATAGAGGACCTCGGCTCGGCGAACAAGACATTTCTGAACAATCGGCCTGTCAAAAAAGGCAACATCAAGACGGGCGATGAGATTCAGATAGGCAGTTTTTTCATCGAGATAAACCTCAGCGACCCGCCCGAACTGGACAGGAACGTCTCGGCGGACGAGACGGTCGAAGGCGAACGGGTGATGGACGTAGCTGCATCACTGACTACGCCGAAGAGTGAAACGGTTGTGCGAAAGCCCGACGCCCAGCATGCACCGGCGATGAGATTAGCGGCGCGAAGGCTGACGGATTTTTCGCAGGCGACCGAGACGCTGTGCGAGGCAAAGACATTAGACCAGATGTTAGTGACGCTGCTTGAACTTTTAGTCAAGCAGTTCGACGCATTTCACGTCTGGTGTGCTCTGCGGGAGCAGCCGAGCGGGCCGATGACCTATCATGCGGGCAAGCGGCGAGACGGGCAGAAGGTGGAGATAACGGATTTGCAGCTACAGGACAAAATCATCCATGCAATCGAGCGGAAACAATCGTCGGTGATGCCGCGTGTATCGGCGCAGATGGAATCGAAAGACCGGATACGCTCGGCGTTGGTTACGCCGATTATGCGCAGCAGCGGGTGCTACGGAGTGCTGTATGTCGATAACGCAATGGTGCATGAGCATTATGCCCTGAGCGATTTGGACTACCTGATGATAATTGCAATGCACGTAGCAGGGATACTCAAAGACCTTCTGGATATATAAACGTACGGCGTAAAGGAGGGTGTCAATCTGAGGCGGATAAAATTGCGGGGGCGGTCTTTTTGCGTTAGAATGCCCTGCAGTGGAACTGGGGCGGGACAAAGTAGTTACTGAAATAGTCGCTCGGCTGACGGCCGTAAAAGAAGGGGGGGTGGTTGAAGTCGAAGGGACGTGGGGGTCTTTTGCGCCTCTGCTGGTCAGCTATATATCAGAACAAACAAAAAGGCCTATACTTTACGTTCGTCCTCATATCGACGACGCAGATAAAGCGACGGACGATTTAACTGCTTTTGGAGCCAAGAGCGTTCAGCCCCTGCCAACGTGGGAAGGGGCAGAGTCGATAGCTGATGCGACGGACGAAATCAGAGCCGAGCGAGCTCGGCTCGTTACTCGATGCTCCCTTCGACTGCGCTCAGGGCAGGCGTCGCTTGATATTCGTAAAGACAAAAACGAATTGATAATAACGGCGGGGGTGCAGGCGCTGCAGCAGGCTGTGCCGAGTCCAGAGGCACTTGCGGAAAGCTCGATTACGTTAAAAGCAGGTGCGCGATTTCCGCTGGATGAGCTGATTAAATGGCTTGTTGATAATCAGTTCGAGCGGGTTGATAAAGTCGATATGCCGGGACAGTTCGGCAGTCGAGGCGGGATTGTGGATATTTATGCGGCGCTGGTTGAAGAAGAAAATATGGATTCCCGCTTGCGCGGGAATGACAAAAAAGCAGATGGGGCAGACCCTTCGACAAGCTCAGGGCGAGCGATGCGGGTGGAATTCTTCGGTGATGAGATTGAGAGTATTCGCAGTATCGACCTTGACTCTCAGCGGTCGAGCGGGACCATCGAGGCGGTGAGGATAGTATCGCCGGTGACGGGAGGTGAAGATAACCAGATGTTCGTCGATGTGCTGCCGCGCGATACGCTGATTGTGCTGGAAGAGCCTAATGATATTCCCGAAGTCGCGACGGTTTATTTAGAACGGGCGCAAGATAGTAAAAGGCTATTTTCATGGAAACAGATTTATGAAGGTATGGCGAAGTTCGGTCAGCTTCGGATTTCGCGGTTCGCCGGGCAGAACGCCGATGAGTATCTCAAGGTCGATGTGAAAAGTGTGCAGAAGTATCAGCCAAGCTCGACTACGGCGTGGGCGGGGCATAAGGAAGCGCTGGGTGAATTAGTTGAGAAGGCGCGGGGCGGCAAGAAGGTATATCTGTACTGCGAGGCGGCGGCGGAGATTGGGCGAGTCAAAGAGATAATCGCCACCGGCGGAAAAAGCATACCGAAGAACCTCAATCTGGTCAGCGGATTTATCAATCAGGGATTCGTGATTGAATCGCTCGATACGATAGTCATCAGCCATCATGAATTGTTCGGGCAGTTTGCGCTTCGGCGGAGGTACCGGCCTGTCCGGGCGAGCGCGCCGGTCGATACGCTCGAGGATTTGCAGGTCGGCGATTACGTGGTGCATGCTTCGTATGGAATCGGCAAGTACTGCGGGATTACGACGATTGCGGGCAAGGAAGGGACGGGAGAATATCTGACATTGGAGTATGCGGACAAGGTGAAGGTGCAGGTTTCGACGGAGAATATTCATCTTGTTCAGAAGTATATCGGAACCAGTCCGAAGCGGCCTGGCTTAAGTAAAGTCGGTGCGAAAAAGTGGCTGAAGCAAAAGAAAAAAGTCGAGGAATCGGTAAGGGACATGGCGGCGGAGCTGCTGGAGCTGCAGGCGAAGCGACAGGCGGCGGGCGGTATCGCATACGGGGCGGATTCGAGCTGGCAGGTGGAATTCGAGGAATCGTTTGCGTATCAGGAGACGGTGGACCAGACGACGGCGGCAGAGCAAATAAAAGCTGATATGCAACAGCGGGCGGCGATGGACAGGCTGCTTTGCGGGGACGTAGGGTACGGCAAGACGGAGCTTGCGATGAGAGCGGCGTTCAAGGCGGTCGAGAACGGCAAGCAGGCAGCGGTGCTGGTTCCGACGACGGTGCTGTGCGTTCAGCACGGCAGGACGTTTAGAGAGCGGTTTGCCGATTTTCCGATTTGTATCGAGGTGCTGAATCGGTTCCGGACGGCCAAAGAATCGCGTGACACAATCGAGCGGACAAAGAAAGGCAAGGTCGATGTGCTGATAGGGACACACCGTCTGTTCAGTAAAGACGTAGGGTTCAAAGACTTGGGTTTGTTGATTATCGATGAGGAACAGCGATTCGGCGTCAGGCATAAGGAGAAGCTGAAGAGGATGCGGGTCAACGTTGACATACTGACGATGACGGCGACGCCGATACCGAGGACGCTGCACATGTCACTTTTGGGGTTGCGTGACATCAGTTCATTAGGCACGCCGCCTTTGGACAGAAGGGCCGTTGTGACACAGGTCGGGCGATACGAGCCTTCGCAGGTTAAGACGGCTGTTTATCGCGAGCTGAATCGGCAGGGGCAGGTGTTCTTTGTGCATAACCGCGTCAAGAGTATCGAGAAGCGGATGTGGGAGCTTCGCAGGCTGTTCGGCGATGAGAAAATCAAGTTTGATATTGCGCACGGGCAGATGAGCAAGCGGCAACTCGAAAGTGCGATGATAAATTTCGTATTGGGCAAGACGAACGTATTGGTATGCACGACGATAATCGAATCGGGGCTGGACATTCCTAACGCCAATACGATTTTTATAGACGATGCCGACAGGTTCGGATTAGCGGAGCTGCATCAATTACGCGGCAGGGTGGGGCGATATAAACATCGCGCGTATGCGTATATCTTGTTGCCGAAGCACCGCACGATTACACCGGTAGCGGCCAGGCGGTTAAAGGCCATCGAGGAATATTCGCATCTCGGCGCGGGATTCAGGATTGCGCTTCGGGATTTGGAGATACGCGGTGCAGGTAATATATTGGGGGCTGAGCAAAGCGGGCATATTCAAATAGTCGGCTATCAGATGTATTGCGTGCTGTTGGCGGCGGCGGTGAAGAAGCTGCGAGGCGAGCCGGTCGAAGAAGTGCCGATGGTTACGATTGATTTGGGCTTTGCAACTTATATACCAAAGAATTATATCCCGACGGACAGAAGCAGGATGGAGGTTTATCGCAAGATAGCAATGGCGAAGAGTCCGGAGGATGTGGACAAGACAGAAGCTGAGCTTTGCGATATGTACGGGCAGGCGCCGGATGAAGTTAAGCTGCTTTTGAAACTGGCCCGGATTCGTATAGCAGCCGCCGGGCGCGGGATAAAAAGTATTGTCGCTTCGGGCAATAATCTGGTATTTTCATTCCAAAGGGAAGCCCAAATAAATGCCAAAGAGCTTTTCGCGGGTTCGCAGGGCAAGGTCGATATAACCGGGCCCCATTCGACAAGCTCAGGGCAGGCTGCAACTGTTTATCTGCGACTTAGTAAAAATTACTTCGAGCGGGATACGCTGATTATGTTTTTGAAAAAGATTCTCTATAACAGAAATAAAGGGAAGCATTTATTCAGGAAGGAGATATTATGAAAAGGCCGGTCGCTATTTTAATTGCAGTGGTAATATTAACGGCTGTGTTTTTTGTAAGCAGCCTGAGCTTTGGTGATGCGGACAGCAATGGTCGAGTGACGTTCGACAGGAACCTTCGATACGATGTCTATTACGCAGTGTCAGAGTACGAGGTGCATGTTGTGCGGCAGGTTGCTGTTGAAGGCGCGGCAAGTTTGGGAGCACGGGAGTACCTGGTAATCAGAGGTGCCACGGCCAGGTCCACCAGGTCAACACCGAGTGTGATGAATGCCGACGGTTATATTCCGGCCGATTCGATAAGGGCCATTTTACCGAGTGAGATGCCCAAACCCGAAAGACTTCAAAGAAAAGAGAATTAAAGGCAGAGGTTGCCAAAAGCAAACACAGGTCTGAGGGCGCCAAAAATGAAAGCAGAAAAAGAAGTTATAAAACCGACTCATCAGCGATTATTTTTCCCTTTTGTTTCGGGGATTTTAGTTGCACTGTTCCTGATATTTCTGGCGGCGATTTACGCTATGGGTATTGAACTGCAGATTTCAGACTGGCTTTTGATAGGTATCCTTCTTCTGATTACGAGCTGTCTGATATTAATACTGCCGCTGGTATTTCGCGAGGCGGCCCTTCGATGCCCGATCAGGATATACTACGGGTTCGTGGTACTATGGGTATTGATGTTTGTCACAGGGGCAGCGCTGGTGCTGGGCGCGATGCTGCCGACAAGGGCAAAATTTGCGGGCAGGCTGCTGTGCACGATTAACCTGAAAAAGCTGGAAGTGGTTATGAATGAATATGCGGAAAAGTCGGGGAGCAGGTACCCGGACCCCGCCAGGTGGTGTGATTTATTGGTAAAGCATGTTAAAGTTCCGCAGGATTTTTTTATCTGCCGTTCCGCGGCGCCTGCGAGGTGCCATTATGCCCTGAATCCATATTGCAAACCCGATTCACCGGGTGATGTTGTGTTTTTATTCGAGGCCAAAGGCGGATGGAACCAGCACGGCGGACCGGAACTGATGATATTCGATAATCACGGGGACGCGGGATGCAATGTTTTGTTTGCTAACGGGTACGTTGCGTTTGTCAAACGCGAAGACACAGATAAACTGAAATGGGGGAGCAGGAAAACGAGTGACGAACAATGAATAGCGAATAACGAGTGCAAGAAACAAGACTGTAGAAGGAGAGTAAATCCTAATTTCTAAATCCTAAACAAATTCAAATGACCGAAACACAAAATTCAAAACGAACCACGAATGGCTTCTACTTTGCTCAGGGCAAGTATTGAATAGTAAAATAATAAGCGGCGAATGCAGAAGGGAAATGAGTGAAGAGGAAAACAAATCGGACGACGGAGGGCAGAAGACGGGCAGCAGAAAAAACAAAACGCAACTGAGTTGGCCTGTGGTCATAGGAGTGTGCGCCTGTTTTGTGATACTTTATGCGGTTTTATTAGAGATAGGACCGCCGTCAGTGCGGCGGCTGGCGAGCGAAATAATGTGCGGGACTCATATGTCGGCCCTGGGCAAAGCGTTAATAGTCTATGCGAATGATAATGACGATAGGTTTCCTACTCCTGATAAGTGGTGTGATTTGCTCATCGAGCATGTAGATGCTGTGCCGAAAATTTTTATCTGCCCGCAGTCCGACACTGTATACGGCGAGTCAAGCTATGCGATGAATTTTAATCTTATCGGCAAGAAAATTGATGAAGTGCCAGCGGATACTGTAATGGTTTTTGAAACGGATTTGGGTAAAGAGGCAGGCCAGCGAAAAGAGCTGGTATCATCGAGGGAATTTTTTGAGTTTCTCAGCTTGTCTGAAACGGAAGGAAAACAGAAGGTATACGGCGGACGATGGAACCAGGTCGGCGGCCCGATTGATGTAACTTTAGAGCATCATAAAGGCGAGGGTTGTAATGTACTTTTTGTGGACGGACACGTCGAATTTGAAAAAAGTATTGACGGCCTTAGATGGGAGGTTAACGAAGTAACCGTGGAATCGGAGGCTGGCGTGGAATTATCACCTGATGGATTAATCGAATGATTGGTCGATGACGAGGGAATCGATAAGTTAGATATGCCGGGTCGGTTAGGCAGGAGAGGAGGGATTGCGGATATCTATGCGGTGCTTATAAACGAAGTGACTATAGATTCGGGATGGGGGGGTGTAGATGCCCGGCACATTAATTATTCGTACTTCGTATCAATGGCAGTAAAAAAACTCATAAATAAATTTTTGAAAAAACCCGGATTTTTCTTGGTGAATAGTATGCTGTGAAGTATGTTGACAGTTTATAGTATCTACTTTCTTTTTGTATGTGCGGATATTCAATGCAACTGGATTGCCATAGTGAAGAAAGTGATAATGGGAAATAAGGAAATCCTGATTGTTTTCTGTGTACTATTAGCAGGAGCATCTTTCTCGGTGCTGTGGTATGTTTCGCAGCAAAGCAAGCCTCATCAGGAGGGTCGGCCCGAAGAGACAGAGGTTATCAAGCCGGAGAGCGAAGAAGCACAGCAGGCACAGTCGGCGGAGCCTTCTAAGATAGAGCAGTTGCTAAATGATGTCCAACCGGAGAGCTTCGCCGCTGAGAGAGATTTCCCGAATTTCCTCGCCGGGGCGTGGTCGCAGAAAGTGAACAATGGATTCAAAGCGGAGAATGAACAGCAGCATATGTCGCTCGGGGAGCCTGTATTCATTTATAGTATCGATGAGGAAATCGCAGGACAAATATATCGGAAGGAGGACCTGGTCACGGCTGTTAAGCCGGTAGGCGAGTGGATATATTCTGTTCAAGTGGAGCAGGTGTATCGCACACTGTTTGGGGTCCGGTTGAGAAATAACAAATGGAGTGGAACTTATCCGGGCACAATGGACCATAAGCAGCTCATCGACATTACCTCTTCGAACAAAATGGAAGACTTAATCCACTATGAAGCAGAAAGACTTGTTGGCATACTTCCCGAAGAATAGCTGACCGACGATAACCATTTTGACTTGTGAGAAACAACAAGTGTTGAGGCTGTTGAAGAATCGGCGTAAATTCTTAGCCTCATTGTGCTTCATCCAGAATGACGGGGCACTATGAAAAGTTGTAGTGTTTGCGGACCGGTTTTTTGACTTTCCATGTACATTCCAAATCGACGGGAAAGACCACCCAGTCGCCAGGGCCGAAGGACACTTCGTTTTGGCCGTCTGTTACAGTTACGTCGCCATCGAGAATCAGGCAGGTCTCGGTTTGTGTATAGGCCCAGTCGAACTCGCTCGGCTGACATTCCCATGTCGGCCAGGTCTTGGCTTTGGTTTCTTCATCCAGACTTGGCTTCTTTACTACGACATCTTTTACTGTAGGCATTTTCTGCTCCCTTCTATTTAACCACTGAGGACGCTAAGAACACAAAGATTCAACCACGAATAAACACGAATGAACTCCAATTTTCTCAGACACTGATTTACACGAATTACCACAGAATGAAAAGAAAATTCTAAATCCTAATTTCTAAACTCTAAACAAATTCAAATAACCGAAATGCAAAATTAAAAACGAATTACGGATTCAATCGATTTCACAGTCCCGACCGGCAACAGATTTGAACACGAATAGACGCTGAAAACAAGGCTATTATATGGATTGTCGGGGAATTTGGAATAAGGGTTGGTGAATTTGGCAGAAATTGCTATGCTCTACGGGCGTTTTTTTAGACAGGTGGATTTTTGGGGCTATGGAGCAGGAACAGTTAGACAATCTAAAAGAGTGGTTCGAGACGTACGTGGCCGGGTTTTACTGCGACGATGAGTTCGTCAACGACAATATCGAACTGAAGGACAAGCACAGCAGGACCGTGTGTGATGAGATGGCGTGGCTGACGGACAGGCTCGGGTTGAGCGACAATCAAAAACGCATTGCACAGGCCATCGGGCTGCTCCATGACGTCGGGCGGTTTGTTCAGTTCAAAAAGTATCGCACGTACAACGATAAGCGGAGCTGCAACCATTCTCTGCTCGGTTTTGAGATTATTTGCGAAGAGAAAATCCTCGACGGTCTCGATGCGAATGAGCGGCAGTATATTAAAACAGCGGTAAAACACCACGGCGACAAGGAATTGCCCGAAGGTCTGGATAGTGAGACGCTTTTGTATTGTCAATTGATTCGCGACGCGGACAAGATAGATATCTATCGGGTTGTGATTGAATATTACACTCAGTGTATCGAAGACCCGGCAAAGTTCAATCTTGAATTAGATGTGCCGGATGAACCCTGGTATTCACAGGAGTTTGTGGAGTATTTGTTAAAGGGTGAGCGGATTGATTATGAAAGAATGAAGACGTTCAACGATGTGAAGCTGCTGATGCTGTCGTGGGTTTACGACGTCAATTTTACCCCGACACTGGAGCGAATAAGGCAACGAGGTTTTTTGGAAAAGGTGATTGATTTTCTGCCCGCAAACGAGGATATTGAGCGGGTCAGGAGAAAAGTGCTGGAGTATGTCGATTCGCGAACAGGGGGCGCAAATAAGTAGCAGCCGGTGAACCTGGCAAATTCTGACTATCAATTTTTGAAAAAAGCTTTACCTAAAGTTTAAAATTTGATAATATATCGGTTGCCTTGGGGCGGGTAAGGCGTATTGATAAAGTGGGGCAGATTTTGCGGACAGGTGAGGAAAAGGCGAATTATGGAGGAGATTGGTATGCTGAAGTTCAATTCTGCAATTCTCATCATTTCAATATTCGTGGCAGTTGCATTCGGCCAATGTGACCCGAACTGGAAGCCTGGGCAGGATTTGCCGGGGACAAACGGCAGTGTTTTCGCGATAACCGCCTGGGACCCCGACGGCGACGGGCCTCAGCCGGAATTGCTCATTGCCGGAGGCGAGTTTTCAACTGCCGGCGATGTTACGGCAAATAATATTGCGGCGTGGGACGGCGGAAGTTGGCAGGCGCTGGGAAGCGGGATGAACGGTACGGTCTATGCTCTTACGGTCTATAACGGCAAGCTTATCGCCGGCGGCTATTTTACCACAGCAGGCGGAGGAAGCGTCAACTATGTTGCTAAATGGGACGGAAGCAACTGGCAGGCGCTGGGAACAGGAGTGAATGATACTGTCTGGACTCTTGCGGTCTATGACGATGAGCTTATTGCAGGAGGCATTTTCGACCAGGCGGGCAGTGTAATAGTTAATTTTGTTGCCCGATGGGACGGCAGCAATTGGCAGGCGATGGGAAGCGGAATGGGGGGAGGCGCACCATTCGTTTGTGCCCTTGCGGTATATGACGGCCAGCTTATTGCAGGAGGCTATTTTTCAACGGCCGGTGGAGTAAGCGCAAGCAAGATTGCCGGATGGAACGGCAGTAACTGGCAGGCGCTGGGAAGCGGATTGAGCGGCGTTGCCTATTCCCTTACGGTGTATGACGATGAACTTATCGCAGGTGGCGAATTTACTACAGCAGGCGGTACAAGCGCCAGCAGGATTGCAAGTTGGGACGGCAATGGTTGGCAGGCGCTTGGAAGCGGGATGAACGGCGGTGTCCGCTCACTTACAGTCAATAACGGCAAGCTTACCGCGGCGGGCTACTTCACCACGGCCGGCGGGCTGACCGCCAATCATATTGCTGAGTGGGACACCGGCGGCTGGCAGGCGTTAGGAACAGGAATGGATGATGATGTTTGGGCCCTTGCGGTCCATAACAGTAGGCTTATCGCGGCGGGCGAGTTTGTCGCTGCAGGCGATATAGAACACGTCAATTATATTGCCGGATGGAACGGAAGTGATTGGCAGCCGCTCGGAAGCGGTATTGACAAGGAAGCCTATTCCCTTACGGTCTATGACGACCAGCTCATTGCAGGAGGTATGTTTACCGAGGCAGGCGGAGTAAACGTCAATAGTATTGCCCTGCGTGACGGAGGCAATTGGCGGTCGCCTGGAAGCGGGATGGGCGGTGTAACGGGCTACCCTCGGGTCTATGCCCTTACGGTCTATGACGGAGAGCTTATCGCAGGCGGTTATTTCACCACCGCCGGCGGAGTTAGCGCCAACAATATTGCCCGGTGGGACGGCAGTGACTGGCAGGCGTTGGGGAGCGGAAGGGACGACCGGGTCTTTGCCCTTACAGTCTATAACGGTGACCTTATTGCGGGAGGCAATTTTACAGGAGGTATAGCGCGATGGAATGATAGTGGCTGGCAGGTGTTGGGCAGCGGGATGGGTGGAAGTTATACCAACGTTTCTGCCCTTACAGTCTATAACGGTGAGCTTATAGCCGGGGGATATTTTACAACAGCCGGCGGAGTAAGCGCCGGCAATATTGCCCGCTGGAATGGCAGCAGTTGGCAACCGTTGGGCGGCGGGGTCAGTAATTTTGTTTATGCTCTTATCGTTTATGACGGCCAGCTTATTGCGGGCGGCAGTTTTGCCACGGCGGGCGGCATAAGTGTCAACATGATTGCCCGCTGGAACGGCAGCGATTGGTATGCGATGGGCAGCGGAATAAATCAGGAAGTCAAATCTCTTACGATCTATAACGGCCAGCTTATTGCAGGAGGTAGTTTTGCCACGGCTGGCGGAACGAACGCTAAAAATATTGCCCGGTGGGACGGCAGCAACTGGCAGGCGATGGGTAGTGGAATGAATAGTATTGTTAAAGCCCTTACAGTCTATGACGGTGAGTTAATTGCGGCAGGTTCTTTTACCAGCGCTGGAGGAATGAACTCATATTATTGGGCCAGGTGGGCGGTGCCGGAGGTTTATGAGGGGGATTTGAATCACGATTGTGGCGTGGATTTGTTTGACGCCGAATTGTTCACACAGCGGTGGCTGGACGATGACTGTATGTACAACGGCTGGTGTTATGAGGCCGATTTGAACTACGACCTTATAGTCGACTTCGCAGATTTTGCACAGTTGGCAAATAACTGGTTCAAATGATTGTAAGCTAATCGGGACGGCAGTCATTGGTGAGCAAGTACGAAGGAAGGGCAAGTCAAACTTGACCAGATAATAGTGTGGGCATATCATAGACTTCGCTTCGAGTTGGAACCAGAGGCGCCGAGAGAGGCCGAGAACGTATGCCTCTAAATAAATCCCTGTAAACCGCCTGCAGAGGCAGAAAGGAGTCATCATGGAAGCTGTACTGCAGACAAAAATCGGAAGTGTCGAACCGAAACGGGGCAAGGTGCGGGATATATACGACCTGGGCGATAAGCTGCTGATTGTGGCAACGGACCGGATTAGCGCATTCGACGTGATAATGGCTAACGGGATTCCATACAAGGGGATTGTGCTGACGAAGATATCGCGGTTCTGGTTTGATTTTCTGGCTGATACCGTCGAGAACCATTTTATCAGTGATGTAGTTGTAGATTTCCCGAAGCCTTTCTGCGATTATTCGCAGCAGCTTGCCAGCAGGAGTATGTTGGTTAAAAGGGGAAAGGTGCTGCCGATTGAATGTGTAATCCGCGGATACCTGGCCGGCAGCGGGTGGAAGGAATACAAGCAAAGTCAGACGGTGTGCGGACAGAAGCTGCCCGGCGGACTGAAGCAGTGTGGCAAGCTGCCGGAATTGATTTTTACTCCCGCGACCAAGGCTGAGCACGATGAGCATGATGAGAATATCAGCTTTGAAAGGTGCGTCGAAATTATAGGACAGGAACAGGCTGATTACGTTCGTGACAAGAGCACGCAGATATTTTCGAAAGCAAGTGAATACGCCGAGAGCAGGGGAATAATCCTTGCCGATACCAAATTCGAGTGGGGCGTAGTTGACGGCAAGACGATTCTGATAGATGAGGTTTTGACACCGGATTCGTCGCGGTTCTGGCCTGCCGATAAGTATCAGCCGGGCAGGGACCAGGAGAGTTTCGATAAGCAGTTCGTCCGCAATTACCTCGAAAGTATTAACTTCAACAAGTCCGGACCGGGCGTGGAGCTGCCGGATGATATTATTGAAAAGACCAGCGCCAAGTACATCGAGGGTTATGAGCGTCTAACCGGCGAAAAGTTCGATTTGAGTGGTTAACCGCTATACGACGCAAAAAAGGTGAAATATAGTGATTTGAGCGGCTGCCGGATACCGGCGGCCGTTTTTTTTCTCGCCAAAAAACATTTACACAAAATCAGAGTACGGCGGTTATATTATTTTGGAAATTGCATAGTTTCGGTTGACTTTTGATAGCGGAGTAACGGTTATGGATTATGCAAGACAGGTCGAGATGTTTAAATCTGTGAGGAGCAAGTATAACAGGCTCTTAATATCGGTTCTGTGGCGGCTGACGGGCGACCGTGAACTCTTTGCAGAAGCGATGCAGTATGCGTTGTTAGGGATGTGGGAGAATATCAGGAAACTTAATAGTGAAAAGGCGGGGGCGTATATCTACCGGATAGCACTCAGTGCTAATTCGAAGGCCTGGCGCAACAGAATCGGCAGGGACGGGAAGTTTGTAACAAGCCAAGTCAATTCGGATAAAAACTGTGATGAAAAAGTCCAGACGGATGAGTTGGCGTCAATAGTCAAGCGTGAGATAAGTAACTTACCCGTCAGACAGGGACGGGCGATTGTAATGCGATACCTCGAGCAACTGGATTATAGAGAAATTGCGGAGAAGCTGCATTGTACCGAGGCTTCTGTAAGGTCGCATGTGTCAAAAGCTATAGGCCGTCTGAGAGTAAGATTGGCAAATCTTGTATAAAGGGGGTAATACTAATGAAAGACAAGAATATCGAGGACATTATGAACAATATCGGGAAAGAAGCTGTTCCGCCCGACGTGTACAGAACAGGCGAGCAGATGTCTCGAGAATTTGCAGAGTCATTAGAAAAGCAGTCGGAGCATCACATTTTGTTTACCCGTATAGCATCAAGCAGAATAACCAGGCTGGCTGCGGCGGCGGCGATAATTGCAGGGGTGTTTATTTGGGTAAGCCAGTTGGGTGGTTCCGGTATTGCCTGGGCGGATGTGGTCAATAGCGTCGAGCGAGCGATGGTATTGTCATACCGTTTAAGGACGAGCATCAGCGGCTTCGATGAAGCAGGGCCGACCGAAACGGAATCAATTGTATATAACAGCAGGCAGTACGGCATTCGGGCTGATGCCTATATGAACGGCAAGGTGGTGTCGAGCAGCTATATGAACCCCGACCGGAAGGTTCTCATTACTGTCGTTCCGGAAACTAAGATGTATATGCAGATGCCGTTAACCAGTGGACAGCTTGACGAGTACTATCAGAAAAATGACCCAAGGCATATTTTAAGGAAGTGCGTGTCGGGGGACTATACGCAACTGGGTCGCGACAAGATTAACGGTGTAGAGGTCGAGGGGATTGAGGTTAATAATCCGGCATTTATGCAGGGGGCCTTTGAGAATGTCGTTATTCGTGTCTGGGCTGATGTAGAGACCGAGTTTCCGGTGCGTGTAAAGGTCGATGGAGTTGCCGGCAGCGATGTCCGTATTAAGATAGTTATGGAGGACTTTAAATTGGTCGACGAACTGGGGCCTGATTACTTTAAGCCGAACATTCCCGCTGATTATACCATGATGGGCGTGCCCGAGGGTGCTGACAGCAGCAGTGAAGAAAGGGCAGTTGACGCCCTGCGGGGATTTGCAAAAATCACCGGCGGAGTATATCCAAGCAGCCTGGCGATAGCTACGGCGATGAGTGAAGCGGGTAAGGCATTGAAAGAAAGCGGCAGAGACCAGAACGATGAGCAGGAGGTTAAACGGATGATGAGTAACCTGATGAATGTACCGGCGGCCTGCACTTTTTATACCGAACTTATACGAAACAACGAAGAGGTTGAATACTACGGCGATGTGGTTACGGCTGATGATGCAGATGCTGTTTTGCTGCGGTGGAGGGTTTCCGAGGACCGGTACAGGGTAATTTTCGGCGACCTTAGCAGCGCGGATGTAAGCTCAGAAGAGCTGGCTGAACTTGAGGGGTCTCAGAAGCAGTAATCGGGGTAATTGCTTTTTTACACAGGCCGGGCCGAATCGGTCCGGCTTTTTTTTATATGAATCCGGGCCTGTGCAAATTATCATTATTAATATCATATTTAACTAAAAACACAGTTGCGCAGTGTCCAGCCGGTCGTCTATAATAATGAAGTTCTGCAGAAGCCGTGCTGCTTCGACGTGAAGAGCCAATTGACCGGAACCGGTTTACTCGGCTTTTATAAAAAGTATCCGAAGGAGAAATACAATGACCAAGAAAAGACTTGTCGTGTTGTCTCTCATCGTGTTGTACGCAGTGGTGTTATTCTGTGCCGGGTGTGTGCCTGAGGATTCGCTTCAATGGTCACAGGACGGTTCGGTCGGAATTTACAGCAAGAATGGTACACTGTTCCTGGTCGACGGCAATAGCGGCTGCCTTACCCAAATCGAACCGAACGAATCGACCATGATGTGGCCGGCGATTTCGCCGGACGGCTCGGTTTTTGCTTACGGTCGAGCCGTGAAGGTAGATGACTTCGAAGAAGCATTAAAGCGGCTTCGGCCGGAGCGGGTCAAACTAATCAAAGAATACGCTGAAATTCTTGAACAAAAAGTCCTTGAGCGGAAGGTTGTAAGAGATGAATTGCCCCATATCGGCACGGCAAGGATTACAGGCCCGTTTAGCAGCGGAGAAAAAGATGAATTCAACAGCCAGCACGTCGCCTGGGTGCAGCGGTATCTCGTGGAAAATGCCGACGGTCGGCTCGCCGAGAAAATCGGAACCGAGCTCATTAAAAAGACGAAGGAAAAAGAGCTCCCGTTATTCCAAATAGTAGTTGCCCCCACGACCGACCCGAACGACAGGAAAGTCCTGGCGAGTGATTCACAGATGCTCTGGCATCTGCGGTTCTCGCCGGATTCGAAGCTCGTTTCCTGGGCAGCCGACCGTATCGGCGGTGATACATTCGAGGCAGGCTTCGACCTTTATGTTGCTCAGTGTGACGGCCGGACGCCGCCGGTGCTGGTTGATTCGGCCGTGGCAATCGGCAGTGATTTCAGGGACGACAGCCGGGCAATCGTCTATTTGAAACCGGAAGATGAGGACCTCGACGAAGATTTGGTCATCGGTACAGTGGTTGAGCAAACCATCATCGACGCCAACGGCCGGCTTCTTGTCAGGAAAGTCGATGCAAACGAAAGCGACACAGACAGAGAATATATCCTGACGGGTGCGGCCGAAGAATTGGCGGGTGTGGTTTATAAATCATGGATGAGTGTTTCGTATGGGGCGGGCGGACGGATTTTCTTTACGTCAGAGAAAATGTCACTTCCGACAGGCAAGATTGACGAGAGAGAGGAAGGGCCAACGATTTTTTACTGTGATACGGTTACCGGCTCGATTAACGAAATCCTTCCGGAAGAGGTCCTGCTATTTACCGAAGGCAATTGTCACCTTTTTGAACTTTCGCAGGATTCACGGCGGATTCTTCTGCCCGGCGGATACAATAGCGTCGGAATATATGATATGGGCGACGACCATTGCATTTCGAGAGTTCTGGTTTACGAGGACAAATCATTCGGAAGCAATGATACTCCGAAACTCGCACCACAGTGGAAAGGCTCCGATGCAGTTTGCTGCCTGGTCGGTGAAGAGTCCCGTTTTATCCGCACCGACCCGAATACGCCGCATCGCAGAAAAGAAATCGTCGTTCTCGATACCGACGGAAACCTCAAACAAGTCCTCAGTAAGGACTGGCCTGACGAATTGCTCGATTTTAATAACTGAAGGTAAATCCGCACGAATACACCGGGGCCGGGCGTATTACAGCCCGGTCTTTTTTATTTTGAATTTTTCCGGTGCAGATATATAAAAGTGTGCGTGGTGTTCGTTATTATATATGGACGGACGTCTTTTTTATGGTAATCAGGCGGCTTGTGAATGATTGAAGATAAACTGCTTGTATCGAGATTGAGACGCGGCGATGCCGATGCGATGTGCCAGGTATATCAAAAATACAAGGATTATCTGTTCACGCTCGCAAAGGCCCTTCTCGGCGGACAGGGCGAGGCAGAAGACGTTGTGCACGACGTTTTTGTCTCCTTTGCACGGATGGTTCGGCAGTTGCAGTTTATGACGAACCTGAAGGGCTATCTGGCGACGTGCGTAGGTAATCGGGCACGCGACAGGATACGCGCAAGGACGCGACAGGCCGCCGCAAATCTGGATTCGACGGACCCTGTCTCATCAAACACAGACGGCCCGCAACAATGTGCGATGGTTCAGGAAGAATTGACACGGCTGAGGCAGGCGATGGCAGAGGTGCCGTACGAGCAGCGGGAAGCGGTCATCCTGCATATCAAAGGCCGAATGAAGTTCAGGGAAATAGCCAAACTGCAGGGTGTCCCGACAAGTACAAGCTGCGCCAGATACCGGTACGGACTGGATAAGCTGCGGTCACTTCTCAATAGCGAGGTGCAATAATGAGGCCGGCAGAGAAGATAAAAAAAATGATTAAGAAACTCAATGATACGACCAGCGCCGAGATGGACAAGAAGGTACTAAGTGACGCTTTACAGGCGCTGGCTGATTCAAAAGAAACAACTTCGGCTGATGCAGAGCCGAATAAATGGAGAATAATTATGAAAAGCAGAATAACACGATTAGCCGCTGCGGCGGTGATAACGATAGCCACCCTTTTCGGCATAGGCCAATTTTTTGGCGGCACTGTAACTTTTGCCCAGGTCATTGAGCCGATTCTCAACGCTCGAACTATTGTGTTTGATTTCCTTGTGGGCGAAGAAGAAGGGCCGGTCATTCATGATATAGTAGTCGGCAACAGAATCAGAAGAACATTTTCGAATATGGAGACTGTCCTGATTCTCGACCTGGATAACGCAAAGATGCTCACCCTGGACCCTCTGAACAAAGGCGCTACCTACATGGACATAAAGGGGCCGATCGGGGAACAAACCAAAAACTTCATGGAATTTGTCAGAAACGCCGTTACCAGACTCGAAGGACAGGAGGTCGAGGAGCTTGGACAACAGGAGATTGACGGCCGGGATGCCATCGGATTCCTGGTTCGCGGCCATGATGAGGGAATTAAAATCTGGGCTGACTCCGAAACAGCCACGCCTATCCGTATCGAATTGCGATTTGGACAGACTCGTTACATTCTCAAGAATATCGAGTTCGATGTCCCGGTCGACGAGTCACTTCTCAGTATGGATGTTCCTGCCGGCTATATCCTGAGCGAGCAGGAATTTGATTTGAGCCAGTTCTCCGAGCAGGACTTTATTATCACCCTTCGGATTTTGGTAAAGCATTCTTTCGGCGGCAATTTCCCGGAAAGTCTGGGCCTTGAAGATTTCGTGAACATGGTTGGTCAAATACAAGCAGAAGCTGGTGAACCGAAAATATCCGAAGAGGAACAAGTGCTACTCGGGATGCACTTTGCAAGAGGAGTTATGTTCTTCCAGCAACTGGGACCAAGTGGGATCGACTGGCGCTATATCGGAAATGGTGTAAAACTCGGCCGGGCAGACAAGGCAGTGTTCTTGTATAAGCCGAGAGACTCGAAAACATATCGTGTTATTTATGGTGACCTGAGTGTAAAAGACGTTTCGCCGCAGGACTTGCCGGAATAGTGGTTACAATATCGTAAATAAAAGAGCCGGGCTTTTCAGTCCGGCCTTTTTTATGCGCACGGCCTGTCAATAACCGGTCTATCTGATATACTCTTGCTTTGTGTTGAACTGACGGACTTTAATTATGGCTGAAATTAATTACGACCTGCACATACATACCCAATATTGTGGGCACGCCGAGACGATGAGTATCGAGGCGATTCTGCGGCGGGCAGATGAGCTGGGGCTTGATACTATTTGTATCGCGGACCATATATATAGTCCGAACGAGGCATTAGTGCCGCAAAAAATAAGAGAAGAGACGGCAGGCCATAAGACGAATTGCCGGGTGCTGATTGGAGCGGAAATCGACGTGGCGGGGGGATACAGCGACGGCAGGTTGGCTTGTCCGGCGCCGGACAATTTGGATTACGTTATAGCAGGCGTGCATTATATACCCGGGCCCGGTAATTATCCGAGGCACGCGGCGGACAACAGTCTGGATGCCGGTGAGCTTTTGGAGCGCTGGCGAAGTACGATGCTCGGTGTGTTTGAAAATGAAAAGATTGACGCCCTTGCGCATCCGGGCAGGATGATTACCTCAGCGCTGGACCTCGATTCGCACTTCGAGGCGATGCTGGAAGTAATGCGGGGCGTCGCACCGGCTGCGGCGAAGAACAATGTGCTGTGGGAAATTAACGAGCACGATAAAGACAAGCTGCCGGCGGGTTATATCGACAAGTGGTATAAGGTTTACCAAATCGCACTTGAGGCGGGGGTGAAATTGATTTATGGTTCGGATTCGCATTCTCCCAATGAAATAGGAGGCAGTGGATTTACGCAGAAGATTCTCAGCAGGCTGCCTGTGGGTTGTCTGGAAACGCCGGAAACGATAAAATTGATATAAGTTTTACCGCTGAGTACGCAGAGAGCGCAGAGGAATTTATAGTATAGGAACTTACGTCAGGATTACAGAAAAAGTAGCGAGACAGAAAATGGGATTATTCAAACGTCAAAACGGTCCGGGGGACGTGTATGAAGAGTGGATGGCGAAACGCGAGAAGCATTATAAAAAATTCTTCGGTACGATGAGCGATAACGTTATGCACTCGACCGACGCTCATGAAGTCCACGTCGATATTTACCAGTTCGAGCCGAGCAGGAAGCGGCCTTACTGGACGTTGATTACCGGCGGTATGAGCGATAAGAGGCAGAATATTCCGCAGGATGTGGACTGGGCATCGCCGCGCACGGAAATCCTGACGTACGTAGAAGAGCCTTACGAACGGATATTCGCCGTTCTGAAACTATTAGCAGAGATGCCGTTCGAAGAAGAATCGTATATGCACTGGTTTCATACCATCAGCGTAGGTGAGCCGGTGACGGAAAGACAAACGGAACTGACGTGCGCGTTTCTGGTCCCGCCGTTTTTTGAAAAGCCGAAGTTCGACAGCCTTCAAATCGGCAGAGACAAGGTTGATTTTCTGATGATGGTCCCGATTACGATGCAGGAGCGCCACTATGCAAAAGAAAACGGCCCGGAGGCGCTGCTGGAGGTCTTTGAGCAGGCGAATCTCGGACCGGTCTTCGATGAAAACAGGGCGTCGCTCGTATGAAAAACAAATCGAATATCGTCTTGATAGGTATGCCGGGTGCGGGCAAGAGCACGGTCGGCGTGCTGCTGGCCAAGGCTATGGGGAGGTACTTTCTCGATACGGATGTTTATATCCAGGCTATCGAAGAAAAAGAGCTGCAGGAGATTATCGACGAAAAAGGACTTCAGGAATTCTGCCGAATCGAGGAATCGCATATTATCTGTATTGATATTAAAAACGCGGTAATCGCAACCGGCGGCAGCGCGGTCTATAGCGAAAAGGCTGTGCAGCATTTAGCCCAGGACGGAATAATAGTCCACCTCGATTTGCCCTTCGAGGAGGTCGAGACAAGGGTCACTAATCTTTATACCCGCGGGGTGGTGATGGAAAAAGGCCAGAGCCTTGCCGGGCTGTATGAAAAACGTCAGCCTTTATATAAAAAGTACGCCGAAATTACGATAAATTGCGAAAAAAAGACGCATGAGCAGATAGTGGATGAAATAATCAGCCGCCTGCAGCGTATTGTTATTAAATGAAACTAATCGCGAGATTCATCGCTTCAGTCCAAGAAATAACTGAAAGGCAGTTTCGATGAATGATTATTCCGATTCCATGGCGGAATTAACGCAGAAACGAGCTGAATTTGGCGCGCCGTGGGGCACGAGCCTTAAGCTGATGACAGTAGTTTCGACCGCGATACTTGTCGGCGTCGCCTCGATTCCTCTTTTCACGGGTCCCAGTGGAAATATTTTCTGGATTCTTATAATGACGGTTATGCCCCTGTCGATTCTGTTCATTTGTTCGCTGTTTATGATAAGGGGTTTTGTCTTAACGAATGATACTTTGGTTATTAAGAGGCTCTTCTGGAATACCGAGGTTTCTTTGTCCGGCCTTGAGTCAGCGGCCGCCGACCCCAAAGCGATGAAAGGTTCTATAAGGACCTGCGGCAACGGCGGTTTGTTCAGCTTTTCCGGAGCATTCATGAATAAAAAATTGGGGCATTACCGCGCCTTTGTAACAAGCCCGAAACTTTCGGTTGTGCTCAGATTCACAGATAAGGTGATAGTTGTCACGCCGTCGCAACCGAACGAGTTCATTTCGTTTTTGTCTGATTAATAACTGCTCAGGACAATTTTTTGACGATTTGTTGAGCGACGGATTTTCCAGATTTCAGCATACCACCGAAGATAGGTCCCATGCGCGGCAGGTTATATACGGCGCAGACGCTCATACCTGCGACGAACAGGCCGGGATAGATTTCGCCCGCCTTTTCGACGACACCTTTTTCGCCGCTGTCGACGTCCATAAAGCCTTCGCGGATGCGCGGCAGGATGTCGGGTTTGCGGTCCTTTAGCATATTGACGACCTCGGCCGGGTGCCCCGTCGCATCGACGGTATATTTTGCCGAGATGCAGTACGGGTCAACGTGCAGCGATGACATAAGGATAGGAGTGCCGTTTATGACAACGCCTTCGACGGCCTCTTTCTTTATGATAATGTCTTCGACCTGCATAAGGTTGAAGATTTCAGCACCTGCTTTTGCGGCTTTGTATGTAAGAGCGGCTGCGAATTCGATGGAGTTTGCGGCGTAAAGATTACCCTGTTTCAGGCAGGAGACTTCCAATTCATCGAGTATTCCCGTTTCCTCGAAGATGACCTGGTTGTAGCCTGACGCACCGCCCCAGGTTCCGCCGCCTGTGGAAAGTTTCTTTTCTAGTACGATGGTTTTTACGCTTGCTTTGGCAAGGTAGTATGCGGCGATAAGGCCGGCAGGGCCTGCGCCGACGATAACCACGTCGTTTTCGAGATGGTCGGTCAGGTTGGTAAAATACCTTTCGATAATTGCTCTGGAGATTTGGATTTCTTTCATTTTTTGGTTCCTTGACACTAACTGGCACTGAAATAAAAAAGCGCCCCTGCAACAAGGAGCGCTTATAAAAACTATTAAACCTTCCTTCGCAGGTACTAACCTGAGCAGGTTCAAGGGTCTCCCGCACCTAATTCCGAAAAAAGATTAACAACTTAAAAGGTTTGCTTTCGGCCTTTGTCTTAATCAGTCTTGCTAAACCTTCCGTTAAGAATTAGGTGCGGGATTCTCAGCTTTGGCCGAGCAATCTCAGCTTTCAGCTCCCCTGGCTGTGAACAAGTTTTATAACGGCAGTATATATTTCTGTGCCAGGCCGTGCAAGAGTATTTCAATAAAAGTTACTGTCCGGCGTAATCGGTGTAATAATTTCCGGCTGGTTTGGGTCGGCGTACGGAAGCTGCGGCCAGGTCAGCATTTGCAGGAACTTTCCGAACTCTATATCGACCTTTACGTCTTCTTTTACGGGGTTTGTGACGCGGTACTTGATAAACCATGGGCCGTGTTCGAACAAGTATAGTTTCGCGTAGCAAAGTTCGGATTTGAACAGTTGTGGGGGGCGATGCGTGAATTTGAACATCAGGCCGTGCTGAGGCCCGAAAGGCTGGCCGATTTTTATTTCGCCGTCTTCCAGGTCATGAGCGTCGGTATATATATTAAAGAGCAGCGCCCGCAACTCGTCGTAGTGTTTTTCGAGGCTGATTGGGCCGGAGCCGGGATTGGTTTCGACCGGATATATGTACACTCTTACCTCGGCGATTTTGAATCCGAAATAATCGAGGGCATATTCGGCAGAGACGTTGGAGCCTTGCTGGTCGTACTGGATGATTTTAGTGCGTTTGAAACCTGCGATTTCGGGCGGAAACTGCATACCGGTAGGGGTGTGTACGTATGTTTCCGAAGTTTTTATCTCGGTGAAGTGCGGCTGGTCCGGCTGATTGGCTGTCTTATTGGCCGGGCCGGGACAGCCGGCAAAAAGGACAAGGAAGATTATGACCGAGTACTTCAGGAATGAAAGAGATGAAGTTTTTCTCTGCATTTTTCGCATCCTTTCGTCGAACTTTTTGACATTATAAAGTCTGTTGGGTATGATAGCAAATACAAAGGAAATATACCGAAGGACGGGTCAAATCGATGAGTAGTAACGGATTTACGCACCTGCATTTACACAGCCAATATTCGCTTCTTGACGGGGCTATTGCGTTCGACAAGCTGTTTGGCCGCTGCCGTGAACTTGAAATGGGTTCCGTGGCCCTGACAGACCACGGCAATCTGTTCGGAGTGATAGAGTTTTATACCAAGGCCAGGGTGGCGGGGATAAAACCTATCCTGGGAATCGAAACTTATGTAGCTCCGAAAAGCAGGTTCGAGCGGACAAAGAGCAGTATCAGCGATGCGGCGTATCACCTGATACTGCTGGCCCAGAATAATACCGGTTATAAAAATTTATTGAAGCTGGCCAGCGCGGCGTACTTAGAGGGATTTTATTACCGGCCGAGGATAGATAAGGAGCTTCTGGCGGAGTTTAACGAGGGACTTATCTGCACCAGTGCATGCCTTAAAGGTGAGGTGGCTATGATGCTGGCGGCGGGTGATGAAAAGGGAGCGATTAAAGTTGCGGAAAGTTACGTCAGGATGTTCGGGCCTGACCGATACTTTATCGAGATTCAAAAACATCAGGGTGACGAGCCGGAGATTCGCGAGGGACTGGTTAATATCGCACGCAAACTCGGACTGGGGCTGGTTGCGACCAATGACGTGCATTTTCTGGATGCCGATGATTACGAGGCCCACAATTGTCTGTGCTGTATAAGCACAGGCAAAAATGCGGATGACCCGAACAGGATGGTTTATCCGCCTGATGTGTATCTCAAGAGTCCGCAGCAGATGCGCGCGGATTTTGCCGAGTTCGGCGAGGCGTGCGATAATACGCTTTCAATCGCTGAGCGGTGCAACGTAGAGCTGGACCTCAAGAGCAGACACGCCCCGGCGTTTCATCCGCCGGACAATTCGACACCGGAGCAATACCTCAGCAACCTGTGCTACGAAAATGCCGAGAAGATTTACGGCAGTGTAACCGGACCGATTAAAGAGCGGTTGGACAGGGAGCTGCAGGTAATAGAGTCGAAGGGTTTTGCCAGCTACTTTTTGATTGTGTGGGACTTCTGCAGCTTCGCGCATCAGAATAGTATCCCGGTCGGGGCCAGGGGCAGCGGAGTCGGAACATTAGTCGGGTATTGCCTTGGATTGTGTGACGTTGACCCGGTTAAGTATGACTTGCTGTTCGAGCGGTTCATGGACCCGCAGCGAAACGAGTTACCTGATATCGATATCGACATCTGCCAGGACAGCCGCGGCAGAGTTATAGATTACGTCAGGCAAAAGTACGGGCACGTTGCGCAGATAATAACGTTCGGGACGATGAAGGCGCGGGCGGTGATACGCGACGTCTGCCGGGTGCTGGCCGTTCCCTTGGCTGAGGCTGACCGGCTGGCCAAGCTGGTTCCTGAGACGCTCGGTATTACACTCGATACCGCTCTGGAAACCGAGCCGGAACTTAGAGATGCATACGAGAAAAATGAGCAGACACGCAAGGTTATAGATATATGCAGAAGACTGGAAGGCCTTGCAAGGCATGCGTCGGTGCACGCGGCGGGCGTAGTTATAGCAGAAGAACCGCTGGAAAATTACATACCACTTTACAAAGCTCCGGGGACGGATGAAATTATTACGCAATTCGAAGGGCCGACTGTCGAGAAAGTCGGCCTGTTGAAGATGGATTTTCTCGGCCTAAAAACGCTCAGTGTATTAGAGCGGGCGCGAAAGCTGGTTAAAGAAATACACGGCGTCGAAATCGACCTCGAAAAAATCGACCTTAAAGACAAAAAAGTATTTGAGCTGTTCGCCGGCGGTCAGACAAAGGGAGTATTCCAGTTCGAGTCGGGCGGTATGCAGGATTTATTGATGAAGATGGAGCCGGACAGGATTGAGGATTTGATTGCTGCCAACGCGCTGTACCGGCCGGGCCCGATGATTCTGATTGGCGATTATGTTGACCGAAAGCACGGGGCAAAGTGGGAGCTGCCGCATCCGATTATGAAAGAAGTGCTCGAAGAAACCTACGGCATAATGGTGTACCAGGAGCAGGTGATGCGGATTTGCAACCGCCTCGGTGACATACCGCTGCGCGAGGCGTATACGCTGATTAAGGCTATAAGCAAAAAAAAGGCAAGGACCATAGCGAAGGAAAAACAGAGGTTCATTAAGGGCTGTACGGCGAAGGGACTGCGCGCCAGACAGGCCGAAGAGATATTCGAGCTGATTGAGCGGTTCGCAGGGTACGGTTTTAATAAGAGTCACTCGACGCGGTATGCGCTTATAGCGTATCAGACGGCGTATATGAAGGCGCATTGGGCGGTCGAGTTTATGGCGGCGCTGCTGACGTACGAGATGGGCAATACCGACAAGGTCGTCGATTATATCGGCGAGTGCGGCAGGATGGAGATAGAAGTCCTTGCCCCGGATATAAATGAGAGCGGCGTTGACTTTACGCCTTTGTATAAAAGTCACGGCGAAGAAAAAAAGGCGGTGATTCGATTCGGACTGGCGGCGGTTAAAGGAGTAGGTTCAAAGGCGGTCGAACAGATAATCGCGGCACGCGAAGAATGCGGCAGGTTCAGGAGCCTTTACCATTTCTGTGAGAAAGTAGATTTGAGGTCGGCTAATAACAGGGTGCTCGAAGCGCTCATAAAGGCAGGCGCATTCGACCGATTGGGCGGGAACCGTCACCAGATGTTAGCTGGCCTGGAAAAAGCGATGCAGATTGGCTCATCGATGCAGTCGGATGCGGCGAACGGGCAGATGAACTTCTTCGGTCAGGCACAGGAGACGGACTACTCGAAGGATTATGAAAAGCTTCCGGCTGTTGACCCGTGGCCTGAGGCGCAAATGCTCGCTTACGAAAAAGACGTGCTGGGATTCTATGTGACGAGCAATCCCTTGAGTCACTGTGCGGAGAAGATAAACGCATACTCGACTTATAACAGCTCGCAGCTTGATGAAATACCGCAGAACAGGGAGATTGTAATAGGCGGGATGGTGACGAGAGTGCGATATCATACTACCAAGAGGGGCAGGAACGCCGGAGCGAAGATGGCGGTGTTTGTTCTCGAAGACTTACAGGGCGAGGCGGAGGTGGTATTGTTCCCGGAAACGCTGAATAAATTTTCAGATAAGCTGATTGAGGACAGTGTGGTCTTTGTCAAAGGTAAGGTTGACCGGCGGAGAGAGAAACCGAATATTTTTGTCGAGGAACTCATCAGGCTGGATGAGGCGACGGAGAAACTGGCCGCGAGAGTGCATATCAGGCTCGACGCGAATGAGGTGACCAAAGAAAAAGTAGCTGAAATAAAAACTATCTGCGAGCATCACCGGGGCAGAAGCCCGATTTATGTCGCGCTGAATACGGGTAAGGGAAGGATTTCGGCGGTAGCGGATAAAAGTCTGCGGGTTAATCCGAATGTGGATTTCTGTAAGAAGATGAAATTGCTGGTCGGTGCGGAGAATTTTCAGGTCGGTTGAGCCATTGACTGTCACCGGATTTTTAACACCAAAACACCAAGACACGAAGGCGCGAAGAAAATTTAATACTCTACCGTAATTCTACAGCTGTAAACCCGTAGTAATTTACCTGACTTCTTAAGTCTTTGATACCCTTCAGTGGTCATACACCTTATCCTTCGAAGTGGGGTACGATGTTCCTTGGCTGTCTCGTTCGTCAAGTAAAATTGCTTGACTGCCGGCTTTGCGGCTAATACACTCAGCGGCTTGCTAAAAGCAGTTTTTCGCGGAGTATATGAATTGGAACAGGCCATTGCAAAAGCTGCTTCTCTGATAGAAGCGATGGAGTACATTCGCCGATTTCGCGGGCGGATTGTTGTCGTCAAGCTCGGCGGTAGTGTCCTCGACGACGAGTCCCTGCGCAAAAAATTGCTGACCGATGTCGCCTTTATGCACACCGTGGGGATTCAGCCGGTGATTGTGCACGGGGGTGGAAAAGCCATAACCAGGGCGATGAATAAGTCGGGACTCGAAGCAACCTGGGTACAGGGGCATCGTTATACCGACCAGCGGACTCTTAACATAGTTGAACATACACTTGTGCACGAGGTTAATGCGCCGATATGCGAAACACTCGGCGAACTCGGCTGTGAACCAATGGGCCTTCATTCGCTCAGCAGTTGTGTGCTCTTTGCCGAGCCGTTGCGACTATCCGGCGAGAACGGCCGAAAGGTCGACCTCGGTTTCGTCGGCAAAGTCAACAACGTTAATGCCGAGCTTCTCAGGACCCTTTGCGGTACCGGCAAAGTTCCTGTTATTGCCTCGGTTGCTTCGGATACAAAAGGCGGAAAACTAAACGTCAACGCCGACGGCGCAGCCGGCAAAGTAGCATCCGCGATTGCTGCCGAAAAGCTTGTCGTCGTTACCGATACTCACGGCATACGCGCCGATGTGAAAGATGAATCGAGCACTGTTTCGAGTGTTAATGAAGAGCAGATAAAAAAGATGATTGAAGACGGCGTCATTACCAGCGGTATGATGCCGAAGGTCGAGGCGTGTCTTACCGCGATAGACGGCGGCGTAAAAAAGGCGCACATCATAGACGGAAGAATCCCGCACTCGCTGCTGCTCGAAATTTACACCGACAAGGGTATCGGCACACAGATAGTCAGATAAAACCGCTTTCCCAAAAGCTTATGATAACAAAGGGGTCTTGATATTTATGAAGACGCAGGAAACGATAGAAATGTTCGATAAATACGTGATAGCAAACTACGGCCGCCTGCCGCGAGTCATAGTCAAAGGCAAAGGCTGCTATATGTACGATGCCGACGGTAACGAGATTCTCGACATGTTCCCCGGCTGGGCCGTCTCCGGCATCGGCCATTGTCACCCGAAGGTCGTCGAAGCCGTCCGCAAACAGGCCGCCGAGCTGCTGCACATCGACAATACGTTTTACTCCGAGCCGCAGGGTGAACTCGCCAAACTCCTGAGCGAGCGTGCTTTCGGCGGCAAGTGCTTCTTCTGCAACAGCGGCGCTGAGGCAAATGAGGCTGCACTTAAACTCGCGCGCCTTTATACAGCTAAGGAAAAGTACAAGTTTATCACAGCCGAAGGCAGCTTCCACGGCCGAACGTTTGCGACGGTCACGGCTACCGCCCAGCCGAAATACCACGAAGGCTTTTTGCCGCTTCTGCCCGGCTTTGTCTATGTGCCGTTCAACGATATTAAGGCGCTCGAAGAAGCGTTCACTGACGAGGTCGCCGCCGTTATGGTCGAACCAATTCAGGGCGAAGGCGGAATCAATATAGCAACAAACGAATATCTCAACACGATTCGCGAGCTGTGCGATAAGAACAACGCGGTTATGATTCTCGATGAAGTCCAGACCGGTATCGGCAGGACCGGCAAGTGGTTCGCCTATCAGCATTTCGATGTAACGCCGGATATTATCACTATGGCCAAAACATTAGGCGGCGGCGTCGCTATCGGTGCGATGATGGCAAAAACTGAAATCGCCGCGGCCCTCGTGCCCGGAAAACACGCATCGACCTTCGGTGGAAACGCTCTTGCCTGCGCAGCGGCCATAGGTGTTGTCGAGGTTATCGAAGAGGAAAACCTTCTGCAGAACGCGAACGAGCTGGGCAAATATATAATGCAGAAGCTCGAAGAATTGAAAAGCAAACATTCGATTATCGACCATGTCCGCGGAATCGGGTTGATGATTGGCATACAGCTTACAAAACCGGGCGCGAAAATTGTCGATAGCTGTCTGCAGAAAGGCCTGCGTATAAACTGCACCCACGAGACGGTGCTGCGGTTTATGCCCCCGATGATTGCTACTAAAGAACAGGTAAACAAGGCGATAGATATTCTCGACGAAGTTATGAGTGGGACCTCGCTATGAAACATTTTCTCTCAATAGACCGCTGCACTACGCAGGAGCTTCTCGAACTGATCGAGCTTAGCGCAGAACTTAAAAAGCTCTACAAAAAGGGCAAGCGAGACCTCTGTCTGGAGGGCAGGACGCTTGCAATGCTCTTTGAGAAACCCTCGCTGCGCACTCGCCTGAGCTTTCAGGTTGCAATGACCGATTTGGGTGGAGCCAGTATATACGTCAAACCCGAGGACATAGGCGGCATCGGTAAGCGCGAACCGGTAAAGGACATCGCGCGCGTACTCAGTCGATATGTCCACGGTATCATGGCCCGCACATTCGAGCACAATACTGTAGTTGAGCTATCTCAGTTTGCCGAGATACCGGTTATCAACGCGCTGACCGACTTCTCGCATCCGTGCCAGGCCATGGCCGACGTGCTCACAATCAAAGAGCATATTGGCAAACTCGAAGGCGTCAAAATTGCATACATCGGCGATGGCAACAATGTTGCCCGCTCGCTTGCCTTTGCGGCAGCCAAGCTGCAAATGAAACTCGTCGTTGCCTCGCCGAAAGGCTATGAGCTCGACGCCGAGTCAATCAACAAGGCCAATAATGTTGCCGCTGGCACCGTCACTCAGACCAATGACCCCGCCGCTGCGGTTTCCGGCGCGCAGGTCGTTTACACCGATACCTGGGTAAGCATGGGCCATGAGCAGGAAAAACAGCAGCGCATAAAAGACTTCGAAGGCTTTCAGGTAAATACCGAACTTCTTAAAAACGCCCCTGCTGATGCGAAGATTATGCACTGCCTGCCCGCGTATCGCGGATTCGAGATAACCGACGAAGTCGCCGAATCGCCGAACTCCATTATCTTCGACCAGTCCGAAAACCGCCTCCACTTCCAGCGTGCGCTTCTGAAAAGGCTGATGAGTTAACATGCCGGGTTCGTTTGACTTTTTACCCCATATCGGTCATAATGTCTTTCCGATAAGAATTGTCTAGTGCTGTTTCAGGAAGAGATTGTATTTATGACACATCATAAAATCATAATCGGCGATTCAAGAGAAATGAACGAGGTATCGGATAAATCGGTGCATCTGATTATCACTTCACCGCCATACTGGCAGTTAAAGGACTACGGCGACGGCAGCCAGATTGGATTCGACCACAACTACGAAGACTATATAAACAATCTCAATCTTGTCTGGAACGAATGCCGCCGCGTCTTGCACGACGGCTGCCGGATGTGTATCAATATCGGCGACCAGTTTGCCCGCTCCGTCTATTACGGCAGGTATAAAGTCATCCCGATACGAACGGAGATAATAAAATTTTGCGAGACCGTCGGATTCGATTATATGGGCGCGATAATCTGGCAAAAAGTTACTACCTGCAACACAACCGGCGGAGCAACAATAATGGGGTCGTTTCCTTATCCGCGTAACGGCATATTAAAAATCGATTATGAATTCATATTGATTTTCAAAAAGCACGGCATACCGCCGACCATCGGCAGCACCATAAAAGAAAAATCAAAAATGACCATTGAAGAATGGAACCAGTATTTTGCCGGCCACTGGAATATACCGGGCGAAAAACAGAACGGGCATCTGGCGATGTTCCCCGAAGAAATTCCTCACCGCCTTATTAAAATGTTCAGCTTCGTTAATGATACCGTGCTCGACCCTTTTCTGGGCAGCGGTACAACCACACTGGCGGCAAGAAATCTCGAAAGGAATTCGATAGGATATGAGATTAACGCTGGTTTTCAATCCGTCGTAAAAGACAAGCTCGGCCTAAAGGACAAGAGCTTTTTTGACAAGGTCAGTTTCGAGCTTGCCATGAATAGGGAAGACGAAATTGACTGGAAACAGAGGATTAAAACATTGCCTTATATCTTCAGTGACCCCGTAAAATTCGACAAAAAAGTTGACCCACGAAAACTCCAGTTCGGTTCAAAAATCAATATGCAAACCGGAAAATGTGGAAAGTATCACCGGATAAATTGTGTGTCTTCTCAAAAACAAAATGAACGACCAAATTGACAATGTAATAGACAGATGGTTCAGAGAGACAGAAGCAGATTTTGAAGGTGTACACACTGATAGCCCCGTCGATTTTCTTTGTTGTAGCATAACAGCAGTAGCCCACAATTATTGCTCAGCTACTCTTTCTCTGTTGAATAAGGGACACAGACTTCCAGCGATGGCTCTGCTCCGTGTGTTGGCGGAGCTCGCCTTTAGACTTCTTTGGTGTCTATATTCTGATAATCCGCAAAGGGAATCGTGCGATGTGAGAATTAAAAGGTGGTTGAAAACAGGGTTCTTGGAGCGGAAGAAGTACGTTCAAAGGAAGCTTGAAAGTAATACCATCTCTGCAGAAGAAAGAGGCGGTTTCAGAAAAGAACTAGAAGAATTGGAACGAAAGATTGGTCAAATTCCATACGAACGGATTGGGAACTTTTATAACTCCCTTGGTGATTTGCCAGAACCTTACAGAAAGGATTTGTACCCACCTCTTTATAATATTTATAATTGGGGGATTCATCCAGATTTTCTGCTTCTGACGCAACTTGTAAAGCAAAATGCCGAATCTAACATCGTCGTGAGTGACATAGATGAGAATCCTACTGTGCTGAAGATTTATTGTCTTACCATGGCTTTTAATATCATAAGTGTCGTTAGGCTAAACTATCAATGGGATTACAACGCCATTAAAACAGAGTATCTTAAAATCAAAAAAGATTTCTCGAAAGAGCAAAAGTCGTGAATATTCTCGTTGCAACAACGAATCCGGGGAAGAAGGCTGAGCTTTGCGCTATGCTTGATATGGACCTGCAATGGAGAAGTCTGGCCGATTTTCCAAATCTTGAAGAAGTGCCCGAAGACGGCTCGACCTTCGCCGAAAACGCACGCAAAAAGGCCCTTGGTTATGCAAAGCAGACCGGCCTGTGGACCATCGCCGATGACTCCGGCCTGATGATTGACGCCCTTAACGGTTCACCCGGAGTAAAAAGCGCAAGATTCTCTGGAGCTAAAGATAAAGACCGAACGCTTATCGACCACAAAAATATCGCAAAGGCCCTGGAGCCACTAAAAGGCGTCCCCACAGAGAAGAGGACTGCAAGATTTGTATGCAGCCTGTGTTTGGCAAGCCCTGAAGAAGTTCTCATAGAGACACAGGGCACACTCGAAGGCTTCATCGCTAAAGAAGAGACAGGAACCAACGGCTTCGGCTACGACCCGGTTTTCTTCGTCCCGCACTTGAATAAAACTGTCGCGCAATTAACGCCTGAAGAGAAAAACTCCATCAGCCACCGCGGCAGCGCAATCCGAAAGCTAAAACCACTCCTGAAAGAGCTCCTATCCTCCTGATTTTTTAATCTTCTGCTCGGCACAGATATGTTTTCCCAGATGCAGGTGGAGCTGTTTTCCGACACCCATAGGGACATAGTTTTGGCCCCAGGCTTCCTTGAACATAGCAATCGCCGTATCACCGGTGCAGTGAGTTGGGCCGATTTTCTCTACGCTCAGTGGTTTAAATTCATCGATGATTCTTTCTATTTGTTCGGGAGTATGGCCGCCGAGATGGAAACCGCCGAAAGCAAGATAAATTTCCTCATCGGAAAGCTCCTTGGTCTTTTTCAGAATCCGGACAATCCCCGGATGGCTGCACCCCGTGATTACTACAATTCCCTCCTGTGTTTCAAGGCACAATGACTGCTCCGGTATCTGGTGCTGAAGCGTACCGGTGCTGAATACCCCGCCGCAGATACATTGCATCTGCGAAACTAAGGTTACCGCCTCGGCCTTGCTCTCTAATTCCTTTACCTTCTCTGCCGTCGCCGAATCGGGCAGAAAAATCTTCAAATGCCCGTTTTCTTTCACCAGCCATTCCAGACCGTTGATATGGTCCCAGTGCATGTGTGAGATAACGACCGTATCGATGATGTTCGGGTCGATATTCAGCTTCTTAAAATTCGCCTCTAACACCTCAGCGTCACCGCCGGTGTCGAAAAGAATGGTCTGCTCCGTCCCTTGTATCAGACACGAAAATCCCCATTCTGCCTGGAGTGATTCATCGTGTTTGTAATTATCGTACATAATGGTCAACGTCGCCATATCGTTAGGTCCACCCGCTGCATTGGAATTTCCCGTCAATCCACTCATCATAAACCCCATGATTAAAAACAATATTCGATTTTTCATGCTCCACCTCCTGTTTCATTTCAGTTTTTAAGGCCGGTTGCTGACGATGATTATAATCCCTCTTCCACCTGCCTGCAACGTATCTTGGCTCCCCGACTATTACAAAGGCGTCGGCGCCCTTATGCGCACCGCACCGCAGTACGAAAAACCTGCGCCTAACGAGAAACAAAGAATCTGCAATCTGCCTTTTTCCATTCCGTACTTGCCTGCCCCTGAATGTCGTAAGCAGGGGATGCGGAACCCACGAACCACTGATAATAAACAGCCTCTTGCATTAACCGGCTCCGGAAAAGATAATACCCCCGGGAAGTTAGAATGAGCGCCTTCACCGAAAACCTGATAGTCTCACCCCTGCCGGATGGCAGGACCTGGGTATTAAGAAAACAATTCTCTTATGACGTAGGCACGGAAGGAAGCGGCGAAACAATAAAAGTTCCTGCAGGCTTCATAACGGATTTCGCGAGCGTCCCGCGCCCATTCTGGTGGATATTTCCGAAATGGGGTAGGTACGGCAACGCCGCCGTAATACACGATTATCTGTACTGGGCCCAGGAAGAACAATACCCGAAAAACCGCGCCGACGAAATCTTCCTCGAAGCCATGATGGTTCTCAACACCGGCAAATTGACCGCCGACATATTATACTGCGCCGTGAAGTACTTCGGACGCTTCGCCTGGAACAGCAATAAAAAAGCGAAAAGTCAAGGCCGTAAAAAATTCATCCCCCTGCCGGAAGAAACCATCGAAATCCCCCAAATCCAGTTGAAAGATTTTACACAGCAGTAAACATCAAGTCATTTAACTGCGAAGCCGGCATCTCGCATTTTTCAAATTTCCTTGACTTTCCCTCCTAACGCCATTATTTGTCCATCCCTAAATATTCGGGGCTGATTAACCGATAAGTACTGCGTAACTTACGCAAAGTCCGGATAAAATGGCAAGAATGATCGCTAAAAAGTCGTTGGTAATCGTCGAATCGCCTGCCAAGGCCAAGACAATCAATAAATATCTCGGCTCGGGATATGAAGTCAAGGCCTCGATGGGACATGTCCGAGACCTGCCCAGCAAGGGAATAAACGTCGATATCGAAAACAACTTCGAGCCGACTTATGAGATAACACCCGGCAAAAGAAAAACCGTAAGCTCACTAAAAGCCGCCGCAAAAAATTGCGATAGACTCTACCTGGCGACCGACCTCGACCGCGAAGGCGAAGCCATCGCCTGGCACCTTACACAGATCCTCGGCATTAAAGAGGAAAGAACATATCGTGTCATTTTTAACGCCATTACCAAATCGGCGATTCAAAACGCCTTTGTAAATCCCGGAAAGCTTGATAACGATAAGGTAATGGCCCAGCAGGCCAGACGAATCCTTGACCGAATAGTCGGCTACCAGATTTCTCCCCTGCTCTGGAAGAAAATCGCAAGGGGCCTGTCGGCCGGTCGTGTCCAGTCAGTCGCCGTGAAAATTATCGTCGAACGCGAACGCCAAATCCGTGCGTTCGAACCGAAGGAATACTGGCTTTTGCCCGCCGTCTTCACCACCGATTTGGATTCCGGGTACAGTCAGCAGTGGACCGATTTCATAACCCCCAAAACCGAAGACGACAAAGGCCCGACCGTTCCGCAGCAGAATAAGTGGCTCACCAACCACAACGCCTTCAAAGCCGAGCTTTATAAGATAAACAGCGAAAAGTTTCACGCCGACAACGAAGTCGCCGCCAAAAAGATTTTCGATGCTCTTGGCAATGCGAAGTTTACCGTCGCCGACCTCGAAAAGAAGGATTCGAAGTCGCGTCCCTCGCCGCCATTTATTACTTCCACACTACAGCAAGCCGCCGCCAACCGCCTGGGCTTTTCCGCCAAACGAACGATGCGCGTTGCCCAGCAATTATATGAAGGCATCGAGCTGGGCGATATGGGTTCGCTCGGCCTCATTACATATATGCGAACAGATTCGACGCATCTTTCACCCGAAGCGATAAATGAGGCACGCATCTTCATCGGCCGCCGATTCGGCGAAAACTATTTACCCCCAAAAGCCGTCCATTACGCCGCCAGCAAATCCGCCCAACAGGCCCATGAGGCAGTTCACCCCACGGACGCTGATTTGGTGCCGCAGGATATAAAGTCGCTAATCAGCACCGAACAATATAAACTCTATGATTTAATATGGCGAAGATTCGTGGCCTGCCAAATGGCCCCTGCCCGGTGGGATGTTACCAACCTGCAGGTCGCAGCCGATACCTCGGTCGGCAGGTGCCTCTTCAGAACTACAGGAAGAACGCTTGTCTTCGACGGCTTTACAAAGGTTTGGCTGACTTCGTCCGAACAGCAGCGACTGCCGGTGCTTCAAAACGGTCAGGAACTGGCCGCTGTCGATATAAAAGCCGAACAGCATTTCACCAAGCCGCCGGCCCGCTACAATGAAGCGTCACTGGTCAAGGCCCTCGAAAAAGAAGGCATCGGCAGGCCGAGTACCTACGCGTCAATCATCAGCACTGTCCAGGACCGCCGATACGTCGAGCAGAAGGAAAGAAAATTCCACGCTACTGAGCTGGGCGAAGTCGTGACAGATAAACTCAATGAGTACTTCCCTCGAATAATGGATATTGCGTTTACCCGCCATATGGAAGAGCAGCTCGATAAAATCGAAGAGCAGCACCTCGACTGGCTCAGCGTACTGAGTGAATTCTACGGCCCGTTTAAAGAAAACCTCGAAAAAGCGACCGATGAAATGAAACACGCAAAAGCTGAGACAAAACCGAGCGAATATACCTGCCCCGACTGTGGTAAACCGCTGGTCTATCGATTCGGAAAGAACGGCACGTTCCTGAGCTGCTCGGCATTTCCCGATTGCAAATTCGCGAGCCCCTGTGATAGCGAAGGCAAAATGGTGCAGGACGAGGTGACGGAGCATAAGTGCCCGAATTGCGGCAAAGATATGGTGCTCAAGCGCGGCCGGTACGGTACGTTTTTAGGTTGCAGCGGCTATCCCGAATGCAAGACGATTCTGAACCTTGACAAAGAAGGTAATATAAAACCTCCCAAGGCCCCGCCGGAACCGACGGGCATTAAGTGTCATAAATGTAAGGAAGGCCAGCTTGTAGTGCGCCAAAGCAAGCGCGGCCCGTTCCTCGGCTGTAATAGATTTCCGCGCTGCCGCACCATAGTTAATATGAAGCAATTGGACCAGCTAAAAAAACTGCAGGCCGAAGGCAAATGGCCCCCGAAAACTCCCAAAGAAGCCGACGCACTCCTCGGCCGGGAAAAGAAAATAAAAAAAACCACAAAAAAATCAGCCCAAAAAACCGCAAAGAAAAAGAAGAAATCCTAACCGAAGATTCCGCCGATTGATGCAGATCTGCCTTTCTGGTTAGCCCTGCTGCTTTTATCGCGGCGTAGCGTGGCGAAGACAGACGCGGCAAGGGCATTTTTGTTATAAAACTAACAAATAATCTTGACGCATGCCCTGTGCCGCACCTGATATAGCGGAATTTTTTGCCTTGCATAAAAGTCCTAATCTGTTGTATAATACAGAGTATCGGACAGTCTATTAAACAGGGTTAGAAAAAGGCAATGAATAAGGAGAAGGTTCTATGAAATCCAAATCAAGATTAATGATTATGTGTGTTGTGGTTTTCTGTACGTCGCTGGCGTCTGTTACTTCGGCCGCGAGCTGTTATAAGAGACTTTATATCGACGGCAATTTCGTCGGAGACGCAAATGCCACAGAAGGGCTCGAATTTGATTTTGAGCGATTGACGATTGGTGCCGAGGGTAACCGCTGGTATATGTACAATGAGTATGTTGGAAAAATGGATGAGTTTGCGGTTTATGCAGGCGTTTTGTCTGACCCCTGCATCGCTGCTCATTATGCTGTCAAAGACTCGAACACTGTCTATACTGCCGTGGTGTCACACGATAATCCTTTGTTATGGCTGAGATTTGAAGATCCCTGCACCGCCAATGAAGCGTTATGCGAAAATTCAGGCATGATAAGTGCTATTGACGCTAATTATATTACAACAGGCGGTGGGCCTATTACACAGGTAGCCGGTATTAATGCTGGCAGTCAAGCCATAAACATACCCGACAGAATTAACGACCCCTGTGACGCAGTAAATGCTCTGGGGCACTGTGTGGACGTATGGGACGGAAATAGAGACTTTAGCGACCTGTGGGGGGATGGCGATCTAACCGTCGAGCTATGGGTTAATTATATCGACCTGAATGACTACCCCAGATTCTTCCAGCACAACGGCGACTATCAACAGCTTGGTAGCTATGGTCTTATCGCTCAGTTAAATGACGGCAACTCGATGGCTGTGACGGGCGGCGGCGCCGCGCATTTTATAAATTTTACCAATGACACTAATGACGGACAGTGGCACCACCTTGTCGTTACCTTTGATTCAACTTACGACGAGCCTAATTTGGTTGATACCAATTCATATGCCGCGGAAGTGGCCGCGGATAATCCTATTCTATGGCTGAGGTTTGATCACGATACAGCCAGAGACTACTCCGTCGCCGACGGCAACCATTGGGTTGGTTACGGTGGTTCGACAAGTCTTATAGAGAAAGAAGGTGGAATTGGAAAAGTTCTTTACTTGGTTGACTCAGACTCAAGCTATGCTGCAGCCACGAATAACCCGGACTCACCCCCCAACGAAGGCGATCCTAATTGGTATGGGGTCTTCGGCGACGAGTATGCCTTTGCCCCCAACGACATAACTTTCGAGTTATGGTACAGGGCTCCAGGAACCTGGCCGCAGGATGATTACGCTTATTTCTTCCAGCAGGTAGGCCCATGGGACTGGCCCCCTGGAAGTGAAACTGGTAGTGACCGCGCTCCGGGAGTGGGTAAAAACGAGGCGGATACGATTCGTGTCATGGGCGGTAGCACTACATGGTATAGCGGCCGGTCCGTGAAGTTTGATGGAAAATGGCATCAACTCGTCGTTACTTATGATGAAGATTACCAGGGCAACCCTAATTCAATGCACGCGCAATTGTATCAGGATGGTGAATTTGTGGGCGATAACACTTTCACCGGCTCTGACGCAAAGCTCGGCCCTGAACTGTCTCATGTTATGGTTGGTGCTCGAAATGACATAGGATTAACCTACAATGCCTTTAGAGGATTTGTGGATGAGTTTGCCATATACGAGGGCATCCTCGACCCCAACCGTATCGAGGCTCATTACTCGGCCTGGCAGCCCAAGACTTGTGCCGAACTAATTGAAAGAGGAGGATTGAAACCTTGGCAAAAAGCTGATAGAAACGGTAATTGCATAATAGATTTCTACGACTTTGCCATACTTGCAGAGGAATGGGCACTATGTAACGACCCGGCGATCGGCGGCACAGAATGTCCACCTAACTGGTAGCCATTTATGTCTTAAGCATGGATATTTGACATAAGAATAAATGAATCTTAAAACACTTTAAGAGCCATCCATTCAGGGATGGCTCTTTTTTTATTGCTTTGTATTTCTGGTTAGCCCTGTTGCTTTTATCGCGGCGGCCTGTCCGGCGTAGCGCAGCGAAGACGGAAGTGTAGCAAAGAAGGATGCGACAGGGGTATTGTCGTTAAAAACTAACGACTATCTTTGACACGGACCCTGTACCGCACCTGTTACAGGCGGATTTTCTGCCTTGCCTTTGTGGAGTAAAAACGGATAATGTCTTTACTATGTAAATAGAAGAGGTTGGTTTAGGAAAGTCAAAAGATTACAAAAATTAACCGAAGATATATAATTGGAAAATAGAATTATTTAGGGGGGAATATGGCGGAACTTCGAAAAATTAAAATTGAGGGTAATTGGAACGTAGGTTATGCGCTGGATTTGCATGTCGAAAGTAGCGAGTTTCTTGGATATGATGAGTTTGGACATCCACAATACGATACTAAAAGAACCCAATTAGGAGAACTTGTCTATAGACTTAAGTACTGCCAAGACAGGACAGTTTTGAGAGATATTATAAGCAAAGTTTGTAGCTCTTTCACGTTTAAGAGTATTGATGCGATAATTCCTGTTCCCCCGTCGAATACTTCGAGAACTTTTCAGCCTGTAGCTGAAATAGCAAAGGGTTTAGGTGATGCTCTTGGAATTCGGGTATTAGAGAACGTTGTATTTAAAATTAGGAACACTCCTGAATTGAAAAATTTGTCAACATTTGAGGAGAAATATGGTATACTTAAAGATGCTTTTGAAATTAAAAATGCTCTATCGTTAAAGAGTAAAACAATATTACTTCTTGACGATCTATACCGATCAGGTGCTACGCTAACGGCGATTACTGAGCAACTTAGGAAGTGTGGCGCTCTTAAGGTTAAAGTTTTGACGTTGACTAAAACTCGTAGAAGATAATAGTCTTGAGAAATTTAATTGCATTATGCAAACAAGCGAAGTTTACCAGTCATATAAACTTTTAAAGCTAAGAGGAGTAGGACCTGCTCTTTCAAATAAGATATTGTCCAGCTACTCATCTTCAAGGGAAAACTTTTTATATGATACTGATAGACTCCACAACTTTTTGGATGAAGAGCAATTTAAGGAATATAACAAACCTGATAGCGATTTACAGAAGCAAGTCGATCAACTTAGAGAAGTAGGTGCGGGTTTTATTTCCGTACTAGACTCGCAGTACCCTGTAATTTTATCCAATACTTTTAAGAAATCAACGCCACCAATCTTATCGTATCTTGGTAATTTCAAGTTGCTGCAGATGTCTTCTGTAGGTTTTTGTGGATCTAGAAAAGCGAGCCAAAAAAGTTTAGAAATTGCAAAGGACTGTGTCGAGCAACTTGTAACCCAGGGAGTTGTTATTGTATCTGGCTATGCTAATGGTGTTGATCAACAAGTGCATCTTACCGCACTAGAATCTGGTGGATATACTATTATCGTTTTGCCGGAAGGTTTATTGAACTTCAGAGTACGCAAGGTTTTTCAGAACATTTGGGATTGGAATCGTGTTTTGGTTATAAGCGAGTTTTTACCAAAATCGGTTTGGTTAACCTCTAGGGCTATGCAGAGAAATAAAACAATTATTGGTTTAAGCAAAGTAATGGTTTTGATTGAAGCAGGTGAAAATGGAGGGAGCATAGACGCTGGCAGGAATTCTTTGGAAATGAAGAGGAAGCTATATATTCCATTGTGTGAAGAAGAGCTTGAGCGCGTTGTTGGGAATAAAAAATTATTGGAAATGGGTGGACTTCAACTATTAAGAGACGAAGAAACTGGCAAAGTAAATCTTGATAATTTAATAAATGATGTGAAAAATTTTAGAGGTAACTGCAATTCAGCCGCTGCACAACTCACTTTTTTGTAATGCTACTTAATTACCACAGATTAATTTGTGGTTTGTAAAACAAAACATCGACTTTCTGCAAAGGGTCACAGTGAGGAAGCGTTTTGAGAATCGTTGTTTATAAAACTGGGCTAGGTATAATTTCACTCCTTTGTCAAATCACGGATATTCTGCTATTCTGTAACGGTTTTCAAACTGGCATGAGAGGAAAAAAGTGTGAATTGGAAATACAATTCACAACGGATTAAACATAACCTTCTTGCGTATAAAGGCTTATGAAGTACCCCTATAAATACTATAATGTCTAACTAACCTATTTTTCTTACAAGGAATGGTAGCTTTAAAGTGGCGAGCAAATCAGCGATTGAATGGACCGAATCTACGTGGAATCCGGTAACCGGTTGCACGAAGATAAGCAGCGGCTGTAAGAACTGCTACGCCGAGCGAATGGCGAAAAGACTGCAGGCGATGGGCCAGCCTAACTACCGAAACGGCTTCAAGCTGACCTGTCATCCTCACGTTCTTAATCTGCCTCGGCAGTGGAAAAAGTCCCAGATGATATTCGTCAATTCTATGAGCGACCTTTTTCATAAGGATGTACCCACGGACTTTATCAAGCAAATATTCGATACTATGAACCAGGCTCAGTAGCACGTATTTCAGGTCTTAACTAAAAGGGATGAGCGCTTGTTGAAACTGTCGCCGAAATTGAGGTGGACTGAAAATATCTGGATGGGCGTTACCGTCGAAGCTGTCGATTATAAGCAGAGAATCGAATACCTGCGCCGGACGGACGCATTTATAAAGTTTTTATCTCTTGAGCCTTTGCTTGAAGACCTGGGCGAGCTGGATTTGTCGGGCATTGACTGGGTGATTGCAGGCGGCGAATCCGGGCCGGGCGCAAGGCCTATAAAGGCAAGCTGGGTGCGCAATATAAAAAGACAGTGCAAACAGCAAGGCGTTTCGTTTTTCTTTAAGCAATGGGGCGGAGTGAACAAAAAGAAAAACGGCCGGGTCTTGGACGGCCGGACGTGGGACCAAATGCCAAGCCGGGCAGCTAATTCAATGTGCGCTTAGTTGCTAATAGTTCTTTTTCATCTCTTTGTCAAATCACGGCTCTTCTGATATAATATACTTATGGATGAAAAGAAAAACAACGCGGCGGAACAGACGTCTCTGGAGACGGTCGAGCCGATAGGCAAGCGCGTCCTTATCCGAAAGGACGAGGACAAAAAGCAGACCAAAGGCGGCATTCAGCTCCCCGACAATATCGAGATACCGACCATCACCGGCCGGGTCGTGGCTATATCCGCTGAGATTGAAACGATGCCGGAGATTCCATTAAAGCAGTACGATAAGGTCCTGTTCAATCCAAAAGGCGCTATACCCGTCGACTTTGAAGGCGACAACCGCCTGTTCGTCGTCGAAGTCGAAAACGTCGTCGCCGTCTTCCGCAGGTCATAACCATTTTGAGTTTTTGGCGTCTGATTTTCTAACGACTATCGACTGGCGACTAACGACTAATTATGCTTCTTCGCGGATGTTTTCGAGGGGTATATCGAGCTTTTCGATAAGGCGATTTAAGCTGCGGCGCTCGATGCCAAGTATCTCGGCCGCGGCTATCTTACGGCCGCCGGTGTATTCGAGTGTCCTGATAACTATCTTGCGCTTGACGTCGTCTAGCGTCGGCAGTTCATGCTGCGGGTACTGCGTCGAATCTGCGATTATGAGCTCGACCGGCAGTGCGGCAGGCTTGATTTCCTCACCCATCGTCAGGACGTAAGCCCGCTCCATCGCATTAGCCAGTTCACGTACGTTGCCCGGCCAGTGGTATTTGAGCAGCAGTTCAATTGCCGGCTGGCTGAGGCGCTTTAGCGGCTCGCTATAGAATTGCGACTGGTTTGTCAGGAAGTATTCTGCCAGCAACAGTATATCGTCTTTTCGCTGGCGCAGCGGAGGCACTTCGAGATTAACGACATTAAGCCGGTAGTACAAATCGGCCCGGAAGGCCTTTTCTTTGACTAATTCTTTCAGGTCTCGGTTGGTCGCACAGAGCACCCTTATATCTATCGGGTAGAACTTGACCGAACCGAGCGGCGTTACTCTGTTCTCCTGAAGTACTCTCAGAAGTTTCGCCTGCAGCTCGATTGGTATTTCACTTATCTCATCGAGGAATATCGTCCCTCCGTCTGCCGCGCGGAAGAAACCGAGCGTATGGTCGACTGCCCCTGTAAACGCCCCTTTGGTATGACCGAACAACTGGCTCTCGAACAGTTGACCTGTAAGTGTCGTGCAGTCAACCGGCACGAATACCTTATTTGCCCGTTCGCTTGCAAGGTGAATCTGCCGGGCGACCATTTCTTTACCCACTCCGGTCTCGCCTGTGACTATCACCGGGCACCTGCGCGCCGCGATAGCGCTTATCATATCTACTATGGAATTGAAAGCTGAACTGCTGCCGATAAACCGCTGACCCCCGCACACGGCGTATGATAACCGCGCATTTCGGCTGCCACCCGCAGAGCATAAATTCACATCGGGCGCAAGCCCCCAACTTGCGTCTAATTCTTTTCGCATTGTCCTTCTTCTTCGCTGGGCCGCTCACATACGGCCAACATCCACGTTTCTCAAGTGGGAACCGCCCCTAGACCGCAGGTGTGTTCCATCGTCCCACTCCTCTTCTTGTCCTTCAGTTTAAAATAAGCCGACGTGAAAATCAAGTAAAAATTATCGGAAGTTTGCGGAAATTCCCTAAATTCCCCTGCTTCAATAGGCTTTTTATCGGGCGCTAAGGGGCGATAAGCGGGGTATATGGGGGGCTGTTTTTGCCCCTTTTGGTGCATTTTGGCAAAAGCAAAACGTAGATTTTGGCCAGAAAAGAGGGTTAATATTGGCAAGATGGGTGACTTGCGGGGCTTAGCAGGCCCTAATTTTGTGAAAAATTTTATATTTGGCAGGAAAAAAGTTACCTTATTTGGAAAATATTTAGGAGATTACGGCATTGAAAAGAAAGGTTTTTAACCACAGATTTCGCAGATTTACAATGATTATCACGAAATTTATTGTTTTTTGACACTGATTCCTTCGACGTGGTTCGATTTCACTCACCACAGGATACTCAGGACAGGTAACACAGATTTACACGGATTTTGCCAAATCCTTCACGAAGAAATCTTTTTTATCCGCGGATTGCGCGGATTTTCGCAGATTTTTCAGACAGGATATAACTTTGGCGCGGGTGTCTTCGACGCTTTTTGTACTCTCGTTTTAAGGTACTCTGCAAGCGAGCTTACTCGGCCCTCTCAACTCGACCACAATCCTTTTAGGATATGCGTCAAAGCCATAAAAGCATTTAAGTACTTGCTTAAATACTTAAGTAGTCTGTTAGTACTGAATACATTATGGTTGAGGGATTTGGCAGGCATCTATGATGCCTAAGTGTTCTCGGCCGAAAATCTTTCTATAAGCGAACTTATTCAAGGCCTTCGGCCTCGTCCACTTCCCAAGGGATATGCCAAATCCTTCACGAAGAAATCTTTTTTATCCGCGGATTGCGCGGATTTTCGCGGAGTTGAATTTGATGAGGCCGTGGCTACGGCCTTAGTGTTCGGCGGCTAAAGTGCATCTATAAGCACCTTCGATGTTACTCCATTCGGCCCGTGCTCATGGCCGATGGCAGGACAGGCGAGCTTATTCAACACTTGTAGCCTTGACCACGGATGCTACGCATCGTTCATCAAAGGGATTGACGGGGGTTGATTAAGGATGATTGATTAAGGATAATTGATTAAGGATGATTTTTAATCGCAGATTTTCGCAGATTTTTCAGACGGGATAACCCGCCTACGTCCCGATAGAAAACATCGGGACTTCGTCGGGCGGGCAGGATTAACAGGATTTTTTTCACCATTGAGGACGCAGAAAAAGGTTTTTTGACACGAATGGAGTTGCAGAACATTATAAAAGGGATGCCCCGATGGACATTTTTGGGATGCCAATCGGGGCGGCGCCCGCGCGACTTGCGCATAAAAAAGCCGCAGGACATGAGTTGCATGCGCTACGGCGGTCGCCCGAAGGCTGGTGCCTGCGTGATCTTCCAGATTTCTCTGGTCACCTTGTTGTGAAAAACACACAGACGCGGATCAGTTACAATCCATTGACTATTAGAGAATATTTGCTATTGTTGTCAAGAAAATAATGTTAATTTTTTGGAGGGAAATCATGGCTGGTTACACATTAGGACTAGATATCGGGTCAAATTCTGTTGGGTCTGCCGCTGTTGACATTGAAAATCGAGTGATAAGGATGGGAGTAAGTGTTTTTCCTGCGGGCGTAGAAGAACGTGAAGACAAACGAGGTGCTCCTAAAAATCAAGATCGAAGGTCAAAAAGGCAGCAAAGACGTTCAATCGAAAGGCGAGCGAAACTTAAAAGGCGTCTCCGCCAATATCTCTTAGAAAAGGGTTGGATGCCAAAAGAAAAAGACGAACTTAGAAAATGGGAAAGCAGTCCTATATTCAATCCCTGGCTTCTCAGAGAAAAAGCACTTCACGAAGAACTTAATCAATATGAATTTAGCAGAATACTTTTACATCTTGCACAAAGACGAGGGGCATGGTGGTTTGATGAGGAACCTGAAGAAACAGAAAAAAGTAAAAAGCCAAAGAAGGACCCTGCTGAGATACCTGGCACAGTCGAATACACCAAAAGAATAATGAGTCAAAAAGTCGCAGAAACATTCGGCGAACTTATGGCAATAGAATATAGAAACAGAATAACCAAAACTGCAAATAATAGAATAAGAAATGAAAGAGTTAGAAACAAGAATAACGCTTTTGGTGAAAAGGAGTCAGAATTTGTTGCTGACAGGCATATGATACTGGCGGAATTTTCAAAAACATGGGAAGCACAAAAAGCTTTTGGGGGACATCTTGCAAAACAATTGACGGACGAAGTAAAAAAAGAAATATATAATCCCCAAAAAACCGATACGTGGCGATGCCAAGGTGTGTTGTTCAGTCAAAGAAAAACATACTGGGACACAGGGACACTTGGGCGTTGTGATTTAGAACCAACAGACGAAAAATGCCCCAAAGCGGGTATGTACGCACAAGAATTTCTTGTGCTTACAAGTGTAAACAATATCCGCATAACTCCTCCGATGCGGGAAAGCAGAAAATTAGATGATAACGAGAGAAAAAAAGTCGTCGATGTAATCAGGAAGCAAATAACAGCTTCTGAAGCCACAATAAGGAAAGCACTGGGAATAGATAAAGGAGCAAACAAAACGCTTTATACTCTTAATACCGATGGTGATAAATTCGCAGTAAATGGAGATTGGTTCTATTCTCAAATAGCTTGTGGCGTATTTGGAGAAGATAAGTGGCTATTGTTTGACGACAAAAAGAAGGGATCTGTAAACAATGCAACATTGAAGTTTGACCCAAATGAAGAAATTAACGAATGCAAAATAAGAGAAGGTTGTAAAAAATGGTGGGGCTTGGATGATGAAAAGACCGAAAGCTTCATAGCTGCCTGGAAAAAAAGGCAAAAAACATCTGAAAGAGTAAATCTTTCAAGAAAAGCTATTAAAAACCTGTTGCCTTATTTAAGAGAGGGCTGGACTGTAACCGAGGCAAGGGATATGTATGCTGAAGATGCCTCAAGCGATGCGGACGATTTAACAAGAAGGCGTTATTCAACAAAAGAGGTTGTAGTAAATAAGAAAATTCGGCAGTTTCTCGAAAAGCATCCTGACCTACTACCACCAGTATCTGATGAGATTTCCAATCCTGTTGTAAGAAAAAGCATTCACGAGGTTAGGAGGCATTTGTTAGAACATATCAGGCAATTCGGCGTGCCGGACAGAGTTGTGATAGAGCTTGCCAGAGAAGCAAGACAGACCAAGAAGGTTATTGACAGAAGAATAATGAAAAACAAAGCGATTGATAGCCTTAAGAAAGAGATAATAGAAATACACAACCTTAACGCACCAGAAATAACAAAGACCCAGAAAGAAGCGGCAATAAAACGTATTAGATTATGCAGGCAACAAAGAGAAATGTGTGCATACTCTGGCACTACAATAACAGATAAAATGGCAGCGGATGGAGATGGCCTTGAAATTGACCATATCGTGCCACGGAGTAAGGGCGGCGATAATAGCATGAGTAACATAGTTTTGTGCTATAGCATATCTAATCAGGGTAAAGGGCACAGAACTCCGATTGACTGGTTAAGTGAAGAACAATTTGGCAAGGTAGAGAAAATATTTAAGCATCTGCATCGCGAAAAGGGAGAGAAGGGTAAGGGGGCGATAACCAAGGATAATGTTGACATGGTTGATGAGGCGAAATGGAAAAACCTTCACCGCAGAACACCGAAGGAGGGATTTACAGAAGAACAGCTTCGCTCAGCCGCGTATGCGGCAAAGCAAACTGCCGACTGGATAAATAAAGTTTTGTATGGTGATGAGAACAGAGGAAAAAGATATGTTTTCGCTTCGAACGGCGATTACACTGGAATACTTCGAAGGGACTGGGGATTGTTTTTTGATGAAGATGGCCAACGTAGCGAAAAAGGCAGAAAAAATAGAGGTGACCATAGACATCACACTGTTGACGCGGCGATTATTGCTATGACACCACAGTGTCTCCCGAAAATTAAACAGTCTTTTATTGATTTTGAAGAACAGAAAGAAAATAAGAGAATAAAACCCGAATGGAAAACTATTGAACAGCCTTGGGAAGGATTCGGTGAGCAGATCGCAGAAGAATACAAAAAACTAAAGATTTCACACAGGGCTTACAACAAACAAATTGCGGGCTATCTGCATAAAAATACAATTTACGGCCCGGCGGTGATTTATGAGAGATATAAAAAGGATGATGGGAAAAAGGGGATTAAAAAAGGCGATGTGAAAATTGGCAAGGATGGAAAACCTGTATTGAAAGAAGGCATGTACATTAAGAGCATCCCTGCAATAGGAATAAAACAAAATCATCTTAGAATGCCAATCGGATGGGATGAATTGAAAAATGATTACAGTAATGCAACGGAACAGGAAAGAAAGGCTATAAGGGGAAAAATGTTCAGTCTTGAAGATGTTCCGCCGGGAAGATCGGGCGTTATCAGGGACATTGAATTACGTGACAAAATACGAGACTGGATTAAAGACCACGAATTTTCAAACATGGTAAAGGCAAAGGAGTTTCTTAAGGAAAATGGACTGATTATAAACGGCACTCCGGTTAGAAAAGTAAGACTGCTTTGGAAGCTGAACGAAGTTGTAGAAATTGCCAGAAAGGGATTTGACTACAAAAATAGCTCTCCGGAAAGAATTCGGAAGTCTCTTAGAGTTTACCAAACACAGAATAATCACCATATAGAAATAAGGGAAAAGACTGGGAAAAAAGGGAATGTTAAATGGTCCGGCGAAGTAATTACCAATTTTAAGGCTGCAAAGCGAGCAAGAATAGACAAAACAGCGATCGTTGACAAAAATGAAAATAAAAATGGCAAATTTGTAATGTCACTTTCAAAAGGTGAAATTGTTCACATGAAGTTACCAGAAAAAAAAGGAGCTGATTACTACGTTGTATTCAAAATAGACCCCAGCAAGACTGTTCATTTCACACCACACACAGATGCTAATCCTGCAAGCAGTAAGAAAAAGGGCGTAAAACTCCGTGAAGATATTGCTTTGGTACCAAATGACTTGCGGCAAAATATCATATTTAACGAGAATAACGTGCCGGAAAAAGTAAAAATTTCGCCACTTGGTGAGGTGAGAGTATTAGTGAATGACTAATATAAGCTAAAGCAGGCCATCAATTTTTACGACAATACGTTGATAGATTATCAGGGAGGGATAGGCCTTGATAAAGCGTATTGTCGAGATATCTCAGTCTAAAAGCCATCTTAAGGTCAGATACGGCCAGCTTGTTATCGGGCGGGACGGGCAGGAAATAAGCACGATACCCTGTGAGGATATCGGTGTTCTGTTGGTTGACAATCAGGGGGTGAACTATACGCATTCGGTTTTTACAGAGCTTTTGAAATGTGGGGCCGCGGTTGTATTGTGCGGGCAAAATCATCATCCAACGGGAATGCTGCTGCCTTTAGACAGTAACAGTGTACAAACCGAGCGTTTCCGGAAACAGATAAATGTGAAAGAGCCGGTCAAGAAGCAACTGTGGAAACAGATAGTTCAGGCGAAAATCAAACACCAAGCAAAACTCTTAGGAAAAGACAACAAATATTACAGAACTTTAATGACACTAAGACATAGAGTAAAAAGCGGGGACACTTCAAATATAGAGGCTCAGGCCAGTAAAAAGTTCTGGCCTGCGTTTTTTGGGGATGCGAATTTTCGCAGGGATATAAACGGGCCCTGGCCTAATAATCTTCTTAATTATGGTTATATGGTAATGCGGGCGGCGGTAGCGCGGGCATTATGCAGTGCGGGATTGCTGCCTGCGCTCGGGATTCATCATCGCAATCGTTATAACTCTTTTTGTCTTGCGGATGACCTTATTGAGCCTTTCAGGGGATTTGTGGAAGCGAAGGTTCGCGAGATTTGCAGAAGCGGTGATTACGGCGGCGAACTTGACCAGCAACTCAAGGCTGGTTTGCTGGAGGTTTTGTATGACGAGGTGGAGATTGGCGGGTTCAAGGGGCCTTTGATGGTCGGCCTGCACAGGACGTGTGCATCGTTAGCGCGATGTTTCGCCGGTGAACAAAAAATGATTGATTTGCCTAAGATATGATACTGAGCGGGTACAGAGCGGTGTGGATTTTTACGATGTTCGATTTACCTACGGATACTACAAAAGCACGAAGAGACTATACAATCTTTCGCAAAAATCTCTTGAAAGACGGCTTTACGATGCTACAATATTCAGTGTATGTTAGACATTGTGCGAGCGAGGAAAATGCCGATGTTCATTTTAAGAGAGTTCGACATTTTTTGCCTCCTGACGGTGAAGTCCGGCTGGTTAGTATTACCGATAAGCAATTCGGAAGGATGGAGACCTTTTTTGGAAAAATGCGAAAACCAGTTCCTCCGCCACCTCAACAGCTCGAATTATTCTAAGTCAAACCGTTCGCAAAACCTTGCTACGCAAGGCCTTGCGAACGGTTTATTGTAACTGATCCGCCCCTGAGTGCAAGTCACAACTACTCTGTGAATGCTGGTTGCTCTATTTTCATTGTAACTGATCCGCCCCTGAGTGCAAGTCACAACGCAGGAAGACGTGGGGGCGGATTAACATTTATTGTAACTGATCCGCCCCTGAGTGCAAGTCACAACACTCATAAATAGTTCTGTAACCTACGTTTATATTGTAACTGATCCGCCCCTGAGTGCAAGTCACAACACGACGTGAGCGAGCCCCTTGGGGCGAAGCATTGTAACTGATCCGCCCCTGAGTGCAAGTCACAACACATTAGGTCTGTTCCTTAATTTCGACTGTATTGTAACTGATCCGCCCCTGAGTGCAAGTCACAACCTGTTCTCGGCAATGTCGTTGACCTCGTAAATTGTAACTGATCCGCCCCTGAGTGCAAGTCACAACTTGATACAGCCCACTGTGCTGTGCGGTAAGATTGTAACTGATCCGCCCCTGAGTGCAAGTCACAACCTTAATTTTGACTGTCTTTCTAATCGCTCAATTGTAACTGATCCGCCCCTGAGTGCAAGTCACAACAGGGTCTATCTATTCTGACTGCATTATAATATTGTAACTGATCCGCCCCTGAGTGCAAGTCACAACCTGATACTATACAACCACCGATAGTTAATATTGTAACTGATCCGCCCCTGAGTGCAAGTCACAACTGCCTATCCATCTTGGCCTTGATTTTCTTATTGTAACTGATCCGCCCCTGAGTGCAAGTCACAACCTTATCCTCGAACAGCCCTTATGGCTTTGAATTGTAACTGATCCGCCCCTGAGTGCAAGTCACAACTGAAGCAAGAAACGAGCCACAACATGTAGTAGGTCGTTTAAGAAGATGAGGACGGGAGGCGCGGTAGAAAACCCCATGCAGTGCCGCGATAAACGCCGACACAAGACCCCGATAAACAACATCGGGATCTACGCTTCGACGTCGGGACTTTCAGAAACAACGACCCCCCGCAGTGCGGGGGGCTAACAATCCCCACGGTTTTGCTACGGCAAAACCCGACGTGGGGGCGAAACAGGTTGCCAAACACGTGACCTATGCCCCGCACCAATTGTACGCGGGAGCGCGTGCTGTTTTTCTTCCATCTGTTTCGACCTTCGATAGCGGTCAATTGGTGCGGGACTCCTTCCGGCTGGTCAGGGAACGGCCTTGCGTAACAAATAGCATACCAAAGGGGGGTAGTAAAATTCTAATATCGAAATCCGAAACAAACCCAAATGACCTAAATTTTAATGTTCAAAACAATACCGCAAATTCTGTACCAAACACCACAAAATTAGCATTATTTTTTTCGTAGCAAGATAATGCAACAAAATCGCGCAGGGGGGTACGAGGGTAAAAAAACTTTTTTGAAAAAAATTTGGCCTTTATACAGTAAGGACTTACGTCAAATTTTCTCAGAAAATTTCTGAAAATTTCGTAAAAACGCGCAAGTTCATCCAAAGGTGGAAGGAGCTCGATACTCGATGCTGGATACTTGATACTTGATGACCCACGTAAAACGTAAACCCCCCGCAATGCGGGGGGCTAAAAACCCCGCCCACAGGTGGCGGGGCTAACCGAAAAAGACAATCAACCCCCAAGATTCCGTCTTCGTTACACTACGCCGGACAAGAAACTTGGTGGCTAACCAAGACAGAAACCCCCAGGCAGGCCTGAGGGCTAACTAAAATTCAAAAACAATTCGAATATTGTGCTGACATATACGCGCAAAATTTCCGTTACTATACCCGAACGGCTGGACACGATGCTCGCGGGGCCGGTGCTTCTGTATCGGCGAGCGCGGTATGGGTACACGTTTCGGAGGATACGGCTGAGTCAGGGGAAGTACGCGATTGTGGACGTTGAAGATTATGGACGATTATCGAGATTCAAATGGTATGCACACAAATCTTTCTGCACATATTATGCGGTTAGCTCATCAATGCAGCGAAGAAGCGGGAAGATATTATTCATGCACAGGATGATATTAGATGTGCCGGAGGATATGGTAGTGGACCATATAAACGGAAACGGTCTTGATAATCGCAAGGCGAATCTTCGGGTATGCACAGCGGCCCAGAACAACTGTAACCGAAGGCCCCAGAGAAACTGCATCTCGAGGTACAAGGGGGTGACGCGGACGAGAAGAGGCAAGCCCTGGCGAGCAGTAATTACAATTAACAGAAGGACGAAGAGCTTAGGCAGTTTCGAATCGGAAATCGAGGCGGCAAAAGCGTATGATAAGGCTGCGAAGAAATATCACGGTGAATACGCGTCATTGAATTTTGCCGGCAGAAAAGAAAGAAAAAACCGGCGTGCCGGGAACCAGAGAAGAGTCGGTTAAATTTTGTTTTTGTAGCGTTTGGCAGATTTTGGCATTAAACTATTCGTTTCCAGGGACTGAATTATGAAGAAGCTGTCGAAATTTGCGGCGAGGATAACGAACAAATCGGGCATCGGCCAGCTTATGGAGGATTTGGCAGCTGCGATGGGTGATAATCAGCAGTTGCTCATGCTCGGCGGCGGAAATCCTGCGCATATACCCAGGGTGGAGCAGTGCTTTCGAGACAGTATGCAGGAACTGCTTGAAAGGCCGGGAGAGTTTGAGAAGGTCATCGGTGATTACGACCCGCCGCAGGGCAACCGCGAATTCATCAAAGCGGTAAGCGCACTGCTGAATAATGAATTCGGATGGAATACGAAACCTCAAAATATCGCGCTGACTACAGGCAGTCAGACGGCGTTTTTTATTCTGTTCAATATCTTTGCAGGTGAATTCGTTGACGGAAGTAAAAAGAAAATCCTTCTGCCGCTTACGCCTGAGTATATCGGCTACTGCGACGTGGGACTGACCGAAGATTTGTTCCGGGCCAATCGGCCGAGAATCGAACATCTCGATAATCGCCTTTTCAAATATCACGTTGACTTCGACGGTCTCGAAGTTACAGATGAGATTGGCGCGATATGTGTATCTCGGCCAACGAATCCGACCGGCAATGTGCTGACCGACGATGAGATTCACAGACTCAGCGGCCTTGCCGAAAAGAACCAGGTGCCTTTGATTATCGATAATGCGTACGGGACGCCTTTTCCGAATATCATCTTTATCGAGGCCGAGCCTTTCTGGAATGAAAATACGATTGTATGCCTGAGTCTTTCGAAGCTGGGTCTGCCTGCGACGCGAACTGGAATTATCGTGGCTGGTGAACAGACGATTGAAATGGTGACGCAGGCCAATGCGATAATGACGCTTGCGCCGGGCAGTATCGGCGCGGCGATAGCGACTGATATGGTCCGAAGCGGCGAGATTATACGAATCGGCAGGGAATTTATACGGCCTTTCTATGAACAGAAGATGCACTTTGCGGTCGAGCGATTGCACAGTCAGCTCGAAGGGCTGAACTATCATATTCATAAGCCTGAGGGTGCGATATTCGTCTGGCTGTGGTTAGAGGGCTTGCCGATTACCAGCGTCGAGCTTTATGAAAGATTGAAAAAGCGCGGAGTTCTGGTCGTGGGCGGTCATTATTTCTTTCCGGGTATGGCTGATGACTGGCGGCACAAGTACGAGTGCATACGGATTAACTATTCGCGTGATGCCCGGACGGTCGGCAAGGCGATAGAGATAATCGGCGAAGAGGTGCGCAAAGCATACGATTAGAATAGCAAACTGTTATTTTTGTTTACCGCAGGGTGCGGTTCAGGCTGCGCTGGAGGTCTTTCAATCGATTGGCTTCGTCGAAGCCGACGCGGATTATAGTAAAGGCGGTCTTGTTGTGCATCAGAGGCTCGGACATATCGACCCACTGCGAGCAGGCGTCGCCATCCAGTGTGCCGGGTATCGGTGAAAAGTCGGCTAACATCCCGCGAACGCCGAGACTTCGAACAAAGTTCATCGACTCTTCGAGCTGCTGAATGTCCATCTTAGGATGGCCTAATATCTGGTAAGCGGTAATATCATCAGGATTAGCGCCCGCTGATTTGAGATTTTCGACAGCTGTTGCAAACTCCTGCGAAGAGACTTTCGAGCCGGTCTGGTTTTGCCATTGTTCACTCGAACTTTCGAGGCCAAGATAAAAAGTCTTAAAACCGGCGCGGACCATTAACCCTGCAAGCTTGTCCGTTAGGAAGCGGGCGTTGAGGGCATTGGGTGTATGAAAATTTACATTTATACCGCGCTTTATGACTTCGTTTAGAAATGGAACTAATACATCATCGGCCTTATAAAGCAGGGCGTCGTCGTAAAATGCAATGTTTTCAGTGCCGAGTTTTATTATAAGTTCAAGCTCAGCCAGCGCCTTTTCGAACGGCCGGGCTTTGAAACCGCCATATACCTTCGGGACCGAACAATACGAGCAGTTGAAAGGACAGCCGTCGCTTAGTTTCAATGCGCCGATTCTTAATTCGTCGTATGCTTCCCACATCGCCGGCTGATTTTTGTCGGGTTCGATGTCGAGGTAATCCCACAATGGCTGAACTTCGGCGCCGCTGATTACCAAATCGGCACCTAAGGTGTTGGCGTGTTCGGGACATATTGTTGCGTAATTGCCGCCGAGTATGATCTTAGTCTTAGACTGGATTTGCCGAATGTCCTCGATTACTTCAGCTACGCCGGGATACCAATAGGTCATCGCGGTTTGCACAAATGCAAAATCAAACGAGGCAGATTCATTGAGTAAGTCTTTGAAGGATTGGCGGGCTTCGCCATACCGGCGAAAGTATCTTAGGATATTACGCAGGGGCGGCGGGGCCTTGATGCGCTTTTCGATAAATCTGCCCCTGCCCCACTGGTCGGATTTAAGCTTGCCGCGGTCGAGATAATCGAACAGCAGGAAATCGGCTTTGCCGCGCAGGGGCCCTGCCGCTTCGAGCAGGCCGTACGGCCTCTGCCAGAAATCGTACGCTGCGAAATCATAGATAGGCGGATTGACAAGTAATATATTCGGTTTCATATACTGATTATTCTTAACCACAGATTAACACAGATTTTCACTGATTAATTTAACCACGAATGAACACCCGTCTTCGCTAAACGACAGCTACGCCGAGGCAGGCAGATTATCACTGATTATTTCTCGTTGTGAAATCGGATATATAAGAGTATACTATTGAACGTTCACAGGCCAGATAAAGAATTTATTCGGAGGATTAGTTGTGAGGCGATTTTTGATATTACCGGCGCTGCTGCTGATTTTGGGTTGTGACGAGCCGAAGAACCTCGGTCCGAGGATTCCCCTTTTCTCCGAAAATAGGAGATATCGATACACATGATAGAATTTATTGATTGGGCACATATCCCGGAAAAGATAGACCCTATCTTCTTTTCGATTGGCCCGGTGGAGGTACGTTGGTACGGCGTATTGTATTTACTTATCTTCGTCGTCGTATACGTGCTTGTGGCATATCGTATTAATCGCGAAAAGTTGTCATATTCTAAGGATACAATTGTTTCTCTTCTGGCGTTGGGCGTAATAATAGCAGTGATTGGTGGAAGGTTTGGATATGTCTTGTTGTACGATTTTTCATATTACTCACAACACCCCCTAAAGATTATTTGGCCTTTTGGCCAAACGAACGGCAATTATGTAGGTTTGCGTGGATTGTCATACCACGGCGGCTTACTTGCTATATTACTTGCCGGGATTATTATTGCAAAAGTTAAGAAGATAGACTATTGGCAGCTTGGGGACATATTTGCTTCAGCGGCTCCATTAGGATATACTTTAGGACGATTGGCAAATTTCATTAATGGCGAACTCTACGGCAGGGCAACATCTTGCTCTCTTGGCATGTATTTTCCGAACGATCCGACAGGACAGTTGCGACACCCATCTCAGCTATATGAAGCCTTCTTTGAGGGTATTGTACTCTTTTTGGTTCTGTGGTATCTGAGAAACAAAAAACCATTTGACGGTTTTATACTTTGCCTTTATCTTATTGGCTATGGAATTGCACGATTTTTCATAGAATTTGTTCGCGAGCCGGATTTGCATCCGGGATTAGTGTGGGGTCCGTTGACAATGGGCCAATTGCTTTGTTTAATAATGATAATCACTGGTGTGATTATCGCTGTCGTTCTAAAAAAGAAAGCGGAGTTTACTGAGAAAACCGAATCTGAACGGGAGGTAAAGCTATGAAAAAGTCTCTTTTTACAAAATTGATTTTGGTTTTAATTGCAGTTGTACTGGTCAACTTTTACTGGGGATGTAAGGACGAAGTCACAAACACCAGACTCGAAATGTTGGAACAGAAGATGCAGCAGGAGAAAAATGACACAGAACTTGAAAAACTTCGACAGGAAATAAAAGAGCTTAAAAAAGCTCAGCAAAATGAGGCCGGTTCGACCACGCAAAATCAATAGACCAAAAAAGTGAGCCTTTAGTATATAAAAGCATCTAGATTCCCGCTTTCGTGGGAATGACAGAGGGACAATATCTTTTAGGGTTAAATTGAACAGCGATTATTTTTGTGGGTAGCCGACGGTCTGGGCGAGGATGATTTTCTGGTCTGGCCGAAGGTTCATCGCTTTGGCAAGGGCGGGTTTGTTTACGTATCCACGCACGACGGTTGCCAGTCCTTCGGAAGCACAGAACAGGTAAACATTCTGGCTGATGAAGCCTGTGTCGACAACAGAATAAAAGT
>CAZOVR010000003.1:0-98050 GCA_964583405.1 uncultured Pirellulales bacterium | reverse complement strand
TGGCCGAAAACAAGGCCAAAATCGACCCCGACGCCTGTGTGGATTGCGGTGTCTGTGTCGATGTCTGCCCTGTCGATGCCATCAGCATGGAATAAATGCAACTGAAAAATTAAAGCCAAAAAGTAAAAGCTGAGGAACACGTTGCCGCTTTGCGGCAACATTGCTATTATGTCCATATAATTTTGATTTTTACCTTTGGTTTTAAGCTTTTAGTTTTAAAATTTACGTTGTTTTGGCCCCATCGTCTAGGCAGGTCCAGGACACCGGGTTTTCAACCCGGCAACAGGGGTTCGAATCCCCTTGGGGCTATTTTTTGTCGCAGACAAAAAATAGTGCGGCGGAACAGGTGAACAGTAGAAATTAAGGTTAACGGTTAATATTCCGCTGCGGTCAACTGCTCTATTGTTCAACTTTCTTGACCTCAAAGCGATCCCCCTTGGGGCTATTCTGCAGCACGGGCATCCTGCCCGTGATTACGTATTGCGTTATGCGTAAACATTGTCACAAATCGCTATTCATCAGTCACTTTTGCGAAGCTCAGGGATTTGATACCAAAGTAGCCGCCAGTGGCGTTTAAACCAAAGGTCGAAACATTTGAAGCCGTACTATATAAAAAGATATTCTCTAATTTCTAAGATTTTTGCTTGACAATACTGCTATAACAAGAGTACTATCCAAAACCGGAAAGACGAAAGGGTCATTTTCACGTGTCTGAATGAGAGGATTGAGCGTGAAATGAAGAGGAGCAGGTAGTAACCTCGCAAAGCAACAGGCTTAACTTCCCATCGTTTCAAGCCAGTCTTGACCAAAAATTATATAACTTTTTGGGAGGTAAGAATATGAAACAGTCACTTTTAACATTTTTTCTGATAATACTGATATTTCCAAACATAAGTATGGCAGTAACCATCTTGTCAGAGCACTATAGCGTATCCGGAACTGGATTCTCAGGTTCTTACTCTAAAGAAAGCAATACTCCACCACTTACTGATAGTAATAGTGGTGCCTCCAGCACAGCCGACTACTTCCAGGTTCACGCTTGGGCAGATATATACATCGGTCCACCCGAAGACCAATATTGCACAGCTTGGGCCACTTCTTCTTATGAAATTGTGCCAACGAGCAACTGGTTGCGAATATGGGTTAAAAACCCTAATTCTTGGGGTCAGGATGGCGAAGGCGGTTTTAATCTGTTCGACCAGACAGATAGTATGTTAATCGCAAGCTATAGATGGTCGGATTGGGACGCAGAACAAGAACGCGTTAGATTTTCCCCAGTTGAGACAGACCACCAGTATGAATTCAGCCTTTGGGTAATTGCAGATTCAATGTCACCGTGGGCCGTATGGGACTCGGAAATCGAGCTTATAGGAGAAATTTCCAGTGTTCCTGAACCAAGCGTGTTTTTGCTGCTGGCGTTAGGTTCGGCTATCCTGAGAAAACGCAAAGCGAAAATCTGAAACCGAGCAGCGAGTGGTAGGTCTGACCGATGTAATCCTCAGATTCGTTAGCGTGACAGGAATAAATGACAGCCGTTAGGGACCATAAGGTATAATCCCTACGCAAATCTGCGAAGCAAATATGGATTCTATCCAGGCACAACCTGGCGGAATCCCCGTGGGGCTATTCCGTAACATGGGCATTCCTTAGACTTCGCGCAAGGCACGGTTGTTCAGGTAAATCAGAATAACTGTTTATTTAAGGCGACTTCTGACAATCTCGGGTATGCCTGTAAAAGTCCTTGCGGTACCTCCTGCTTTTGGCCGGTCAGAAGGCATTTAAGCTCGATTGCGTTGGCAAGCTCAGCCCCTTTGTAATGGTTATTAGCAACCACAACAAGATACTCATAGGCTTTAGCCAATTGCTCTATCCTCGTCTTTATCTGGTCTAGTTCCTTGTCGTCGTAGTAGTAATCGTATGTTTCATCCCTGCCCGCCTCTTTGCTGAACCATTTGTCGGCATTCCTGCCGTGTAACCTGAAATAACCGTTATTGCCAACGATGCAGTTTTTCAGGTCGAACGAGTTATATGTCACAGGATAGTCAAGATTGCAGACCGACACTTTCATCTGCTCAAGGAACTCTAAAGCATCCGTCTCTTCCCACGACTTATGCCGCAGCTCAATCGCCAGGTCAAAAATGTCTGAAAAACTCTTTATGATTTTAGTCAAATGTAACCGGTTGTCTTTATCGTCCTCGAAATCATATCTGAACTGAACAAGTAGTTTTTTGAGTTTACCAGCTTCCAGTAACGGCTCGAAGCCGGCATGAAATTGCCATACTATTTTCGGGTCAATTTTGCCTTCGTGCGTGAACGACTTGTGAAGCTTAGCGGTGAAAAAGAAATCCTCCTTCTTTGCCGTCCGCTCCAGCCACGATTTAGTGGTCCCTTCGAACGGAGGCCGATAGAAGGTGCTGTTTATTTCAATACAATCGACAAATCTGCTGATGTATCTGAGCTGGTCAACTCCCGGCTCCGTATAGACTATCCCCTTCCAGTCCGGATAAGACCAGCCTGCTATCCCTATGTATACTTGAGCAGCCATATTGGAAAATAAGCTTTGTATCCGGCAGGCCCTGTACGCAAACTCCGCTTTCTTACATAAGGCCCGCAACTATCAACTTGCGGTAGGATCGCTCAGACATTCATTCCGGAGACGGAAGTCTCAAAAACCATTTTCCCATCTACTACACCCTGCACGTCTGCGGAAAATTTCCTGCTTTTGATAGCCGTGATGTGACCGAGCAGGTACAGTCTTTTACCGGGAGATACCGGTGCGCGGAATCGTGCCGATTCGATGCTTGTAAAACCGATGAAACCCTTCACCTCAAAAACCCGCTTGACGTAAAAGCACAACAACTGCGCCGCGGCTTCAATCATAATAACGCCCGGCATCAACGGTCTTTCTGGAATATGCCCTCTAATCCAGAATTCATTTTCCGTGACGTCTTTATACCCCAGAATCAGACGTGGCTCTTTATCGTACCAGATAATGCCGTCAAGATGCTGCATCTCATATCGCTGCGGATTTTCCTTTTCAATTTCCGCGCGAGTGAAAACCATTTCACCGTTCAAATCAATTTTGGAAAGGTCAAACATCAACGATGGAGGCATTTACTATCCCCGAAAAGACCGCAATCTGGCAAAATTCAAAACACCAGACCCACACCTCTCGGACGGTGTCGGCCTGGCGTGACACTTACAAAAATCTAAACCAAATTCAAAGTGTTAGCGGCTTAACGAGGTCTAATCAGTCGACCTGATTTCAAGGATTTTGTTGCGGACCGTCTGCGATGCCTGTTTTACACGCTGCATCTGCTTACGCACCCGCGTACCGGCGGCTTTATTACCGCCTTCAGCCTTGCTGATATCCGCCTCACACTCAACCACCAACGCTTTCAGATCCTCATACTCTTGCATTTGCGTTTCCTCTACTCTGGAAGTTAGAATTAAACAAAAAACTAACCTCACTGCTATCCTTTGTCAAAGAAAAATCCGCATTTTTCGCCCAAAAAACGATTTTTTCCTTACCTCTACTCGAACAGCTTCTTGGTAAGCTGGGCAATTCTGCGACCCCGTCTGGCACACTGTTTTTTGACCCGCTCATCGGGCTTTCCGATAGAGACCGGCCCGTAGTGGTCCCCCTGCGAGTCGCCTTGGACTATAAGTCCTGCTATTAAAAGGGCTTCGAGCATCCCCATAACCGTCGTCTCATTGCCTCCGCCGATATTGGCCGAGCTGCTGAACGCCCCGCCGACCTTGCCGTCGAGCTTGCCGTGAAAGCTCACCATCTGGTCAATCAGCTCCTTTAGCGGCCCCGCCATCTGCCCGTAATAAGTCGGCGAGCCTAAAATAATCGCGTTATAATCGAGCAAATCTTTGGCCTCGACCTTATCAACGCTCTTGCACTCGGTCGCCAGCCCTTCTTCATTCATAGCCTCAGCGATAAGCTCAGCCATTTGTTTGATATTACCGCTTTTCGAATAATAAACCACAATCCCCTTTGCCATTTTCTATCTCCTTCTACATTCTACATTCGATATTCGTTATTCGATATTCGTCAACCATTTCTGCATTCGACATTCTACATTGGACATTGGATATTCTTCAATCATTCCATCCTCTGCTTGCCTCGGCGTAGCTGTCGTCTAGCAAAGCCGGGTCCTCTGCCTCCCGCTCTCTGTTTTTCTGCTCAATGTTGGAAATTCGATGTTTATTATCCTGATTTCCTGTTCCCCTGATATCCTTATTTTCGTAATTCTACATTCTACATTCGATATTCGTTATTCGTCAATCATTTTGTCTTCTGCCTCACGTCTCTGTTGTTCTGCTCAACGTTGGAAGTTCGATGTTTCTTCTTCGTTGATTCCCTGCTTCTTTTCGTAATTCTACATTCTACATTCGATATTCGTTATACGATATTCGTCAATAATTCTGTCTTCTGCTCTCTTCGTCGTTTCTTTTTCATTTTTACTTTTTACTCTTTTCTCTGTGTCCTCTGTGGCTAATCCTTTTTTTTCAAAGGAACTACCTCTGCCTCGACAAAACCTTCCGGCACCACCACCTTGAACACCTCGGCGTCAATTGGCTCATTGAGTACAGCATTTAGAAACGATATTTCGTAGACGTCCTCCTGCGTCGAAAGTGTGACCACTTTTGCAGGCAAATAAAGATTCTTGTCAATCCAGAAGTCTATCCATACCCAGTCTTCCTTATAAACCGAATCAGATTTTACCTCCATATGCAGCCGCACCGAGTCATTCGGTTCGTTGCTGTCTTTCTCAGCCGACGTAATGTTAAACTCTTTCTTTAGCTTGTCTGTGCCGGTAAAGCCGACAATCGGCAGATGCTCACTGAGCAAATCGAAAGCATCTACACCTCTGTTTTCTTTAAGCTCATTCGGGTCTATCAATTGATGCTTCTTGACTTCTTTTAGCTGATGGTCAATTCTCGTCAGCCAAACTCCGTCGAAGAAAAACTGTTCGACGTATTTTTCCTGAGGCTCCTCGTCCTGCTTGATTGTATCGAAATCCACCCGCAGCAGTGATTTGCTCTTGCCCCGAAGATACCACATCTTTCCTGTCCTCAGCGTCTGCGAATCGAACAAAGGCTGACGTGACAAATGCTCAATCTTGCATTGATACGTCCGTATCTCTCCCGAGCGTTTATTAAGCCTGCCCAGTATCTCATCTACTCCGTCGGTCTGGGTCTTTTGAACTTGCGACTCCCCCGCCTGTGGTGAGCCTGTCGAATCCACCGACACATCCGAACACCCCTGCCCAAGGCAAAAACTGCTCAACAACAAGATTATTACGCTTACTCTTATCATGATTTCCCTATCCATGCGAATCCTGCCTGATAATCTCAATTATTTCACCGAGTCTGTCAATCTCAAAATTGGGAACTGTCACGAATTATCCTTCCGGAATTAAGAAGAAAACGCTGAAATAACAGGTTTTGTTTTTGTTTGCTTTTCAACTCTGAATAAAGTAGGATTTAACCAATTCAATTTTGGTATATTTTAAAAGGAAGGAAAATGAGAAACATACAAATCTATTTCTGTGTTCCACTGCTGCTATTGATTGTTGGCTACGATTGGCGCAAGGTCAAACCAGCAATGCCGTTATAACGGCGCTGTGAGATGTATTAGACACAATTACTCGAAAGGAGACTTGGGCATGAACAGAAAGCTTAGAAGGCTTGTCAATCAAGCAGGAGTGGCAGCCCTGTTACTCGGCGTTGCGGTGGTGATGCAGGGATGTGAAACGCAGCGGATTGCGTCCCCACTCTTGACATCTGTACCGCCGGAGGAATCCCCTGATTCGCTACAACTGTTAGATGTGCCTCAGGCCCCGGCACCCGTTTCCATTCCGCTCACAATCACAATCCCGCAGCAGCAAACATCTATTGCCCCCGGGGACTCGATCATGCGAAGTGGTGCGGTTATCAAACCAGATTCGTCCGTAGTGATTAGCGTTCCCTCAATCTATCAGCGCTCGAAACAAACGTTAGGCCCCGGCATTTCGGACGAATTAGGATTCAGGACAGAGGGGTACTTCAATACGCTGGAGCAGTATATTGAGCGTGGGCTCATTGCGGTCGGGTTTCACCTTAAAGACAGAGCTAAGTTTGAGGCGAAACTCAGAGACCTCCGTGACAGTGGTGATGTGGTGCGGCGTGCAGATAGCCCATACAATGCGGCCCTCGCCAGCCTTCAGCAGGAACTTGATGCCAAAAAGATTACTAGAGAGCAGTATGCAGAGCAAGCTTTGCAACTGAGAGATAAACTGCTCGACTCCTCTCAAAGTTCTCAGAATCGCGAAGAACTGACGGACATTTCAGAAGTCATCCGTGCTGCTCAAGATGGCGACATCATGTCCGACTATGTGTTACAAGTGAACGAGCTTACCGTTCTACCTTGCTCAGGCGTACCACTGCACCTCGGGCCACGGCCAGAGGTGCAGGAATTTTTGCTCAAAAACCCCGGCCTCCGCATAGAGTCATCAGGAAAAGAGGGTGTCGTTCCCGAAACCTTCAAGCCACCGTGGGCTCAGGCTCGATTCAATGCTAAGCTCATCGACGTGAAGACGGGCAGTATTGATTGGATTGGAGAATATAGTATCGAATCGCTCGTCGCCCTTAAGGACGGCGTTCAGATTGTTATTTGGATTAGAAAGAGACCCTCAAATGCCAACGTCATTATCGGAGGGATCGATAAGCACAACGGCGTTCTCCGGTCTGCACACAATAGAGTGACTAAAGCAAAGCGTGCCCTTGATGCCGGGTACCGGGACGCAATGCAGAAGAAGTCTTACTATGGGACTCCTGAGGACGGAAAGAAGCTTCAATCTCGCAGAAGGCGGGAATTGCAACGCGTAAAAGAGATATACTCACGGGCACTGTCTGAGTACCGAGATGTTGCAAAGCGAAGACCTCGAGAATTGGGAATGGAATGGAGTTATGATTACGACGTTGACCCACCTGTCATAATCCCTGACTTATTGAATCCACAGACCGAAGAAGAAGAGCGTCGTTCTCTTGAGCACGTTAAAGACATGGGATCAAAAGTAACCCATGACCTCTTGGCAACAATCAAGATAGGAGTAGGTGAAAAGCAATAACAGAGAGAATCCAACAAGAGCATCAAGAGCTACAAAATACCCCGCGCAATCGTGGATCATTTTGAAGAATTAAAGGGAATTAAAGGCGTCCGCCTGTCTTTTCCCCTGATATCCTGATTTCTGATATTCTGCACCCCGGTATCCCGATAACCTGGTTTACTCCCTTCGCCTCGCAACCGTAATCGCTCGATGGTCTTTCAATGGAAATTTGAATTTGGGTCATTAGGATTTGTTTCGAGTTTCGATATTCGAATTTCACTTTTCTTGATAATCTCGATTATTTCATCCAGTCTGTCAATCCTGTAATCCGCCTGTTCCGCGAACTCATCGGCCCGCTCATGGTTAGCCAGAAGTACCGCAACCGCCCCCGCCGCCCTTGCACACTTAATATCATACAAATAGTCCCCCACCATCAGCGCCTCATTCGGCTCAATCCCGAACCGCCTGCAAAGTTCTAAAACACCATATGCGTCAGGCTTTGACATCTCCAGAGGCCGAATAATAATTTCGATGGACGGCGACCTCCAGCACCTGCCCGAAGACATACCGAGGTTCATCGACAAAATCAACGAAGGCTACGACGTGGTCTGCAGCTGGCGAAAAACAAGGGTCGATAACTTGTTCGCCAGGAGAATACCGTCCAGAATCGCCAACTGGCTCGCCTCCAAAATCAGCGGCGTCGATATCCATGATTTCGGCGGAGGTTTCAAGGCTTACAAGGCCGAGATTATCAAAGAGCTGCACTTCTACGGCGATATGCAAAGATTCATCCCCGCCTTCGCATCACAGCAGGGCGCAAAGATAACCGAGATACCGATAGAAAACATCCCACGGCCGTACGGAAAAAGCAGGTATGGAATATCACGAACCTATCGTGTATTCTTCGACCTGATAACGCTGATGTTCCTGCTCGGCTATATGACCAGGCCGCTGCATTTCCTCGGAAAGGCCGCCCTTGCCAACTTCTTCCTGTCCGCCTTCATTTCCGCCTACATACTGTATGACCGGTTCGTATACAAAGTGCCGATTATGGTCGGACACGCGCCACTTGCCGTACTGGCCGCCGTGCTTTTCCTCATGGCTCTGATTTTTATCACTACCGGCCTGATTGGCGAAATGATGTGCAGAGTGTACTTCGAGTCAACCGGTACAAAAATATACTCCCTGCGCAAAATATATCACAAGGCGGCATTGGCGACGGATTGAGATAATGAAAAAGAAAAAATCACCTGTAGGCCTCATAATAGTTCTGCTGGTTGTCGCGGCCGTTGTACTTTTGGCAGAACATTTTCATATCGATGATTTCACTATCGTCAAGCCGGGTGTCCTTTATACAAGCGGCCAGCCCCGCGGAATGGATTACACCCGCCTGCTTTACAGGTACCATATCGCCGCCATTGTAAACGTCAGAACAGCTTCCGAGCACAGGGAAAGAAACTGGCACAATGAAGAAGTAGTCTGGGTCAGAAACAACGGCGTTAACTACGTCGAGCTGCCTTTTGAAAAGGCAAACCATTTTCCCGACGCGCAGTCCCAGGAACGATTCCTCATCCTTATGTCTGATAACACCAATTTGCCGGTACTCCTGCACGGAAGCAGTGACGATGTAAGGGTAGCGATGCTAACAGCAGTCTGGCTCATAAAAGCCGAGGGATACAATCTCGAAAAGACGTTTGCCCGGGTCAAAAAGATTATCGACGACCGCAAACTAACCGATGACGAAACCGCCTTTATCAGTAACCTTACCAGGTAGATGCCGCCTGCTAACCGCCCTTGCCGTCGTCTTTAACAACCGGCGCCGATTTATGGAACAGTGCCCCGTTTATATCATCTTGCTGCTGGAGTTCCGCTTTTTCCCTGTAATAAACCATCCTGAATCGACCGTCTTCGACCAATTCTTTCAAACGCCCGCCCGTGGCAACCACCCAGTCACCTTGTTCGTAATCTTCGTACAGCTTCGACTTGTCCGATATTATGGGTATTACTCTGCCGAAATAGTGCACGCTTCTCATTGAAACATCTTTATAGGCCGCGATCTTGTCGGTCGCCGGGACTATTTCAGCAACTCGCGTGGAAAAATATCTCGAGTTCCTGTTACGGTCCAGCGGACTGAAAAAACAGGCATAAGAAATCATTACTAAAACAATAATACCGGCAAAGACCGTCCCGCACGCAAGCCCCGCGCGCCCTTTTGCAAATAACACCGCTACAGCAGCCGCCACGGCTATAGTCATCACCGCCACGGTTATTGCCTCGGCAAGAAATCCGCTATAGAACATGGCTACATAGACCGTCGAGCCAATAGCGCCCGCGATTACTACGACTATATGATTTTGCAGAATACCCCTTGCCTGTTTAAGACTATACGCCTTGTGAACAAAGACCATATCCTCCAGCAGAATTCCTATCAGTATGGCCGCCGCCGGCATTAAAGGCAGTATGTAATGCTGCCGTTTGCCGCCGTCGATTGTAAGAAAAACCAGGTCGGCTGCGAACCATATCCATAAAAACCACATTGGTCCCGATTTCTCTCGCCAGACCCTGAAAAAAGGAGCCGCAAGCGCCATCGGCAAAAAAGCGACCCACGGTATCACAAACAAAAACATAACGTATAAATAAAAAAATATCGGCTTTTGACCCAGGTCATAGTTGCCGAAAAACCGGTCAACAAATTCCCGCTTCCATATATCCATATGCCAGTCAAACTTGCTGGCAATAGCAAGCGGCCACGGCAACACTATAGCCAGAAAAATTAGAGTCCCCGCTATCGGCAGCAGCCGCGGCACCACCTTCCACTGTTTGAATATTAACACGTAGAAAAACAGCGGAACCAGCACATAAGGAAGCGGCGCCGGACCCTTGGCAAGATTTGCAAGTCCGAAACTCACCCAAAAGATGAGAATATACGCAATTTGTCTTTTGCGTTCCTCCGCTCTTATAGCCGAGTAAAAACTTAGAAAACACAGCAGCACAAAGAAAGTCAGCGACATTTCAGGCCGCGCATTATGACTGTACCGGATATAACTCAGCGACGCCACCCAGACCGCCGTCGATATCACGGCTGTTCTCAGTGATAGCCAGCGGCTCACAAAGTAAAGAATGGCCGCCGCCGACAAAAATCCGAATATCGCGCTTGGCAGCCTTGTGGTCAGCTCATCGACCTGACCGGTTATTTTCGAAAAACCCGCTACAAGCCAGTACGAAAGCGGCGTCTTCTGAAGCCGGGGTTCTCCGTTGCAGGTCGGTACAACCCAGTTGCCGCTTTGCAGCATCTCACGCGTAGTAATTGAAACAAAACACTCATGGTTATTCAGAGTCTGCTCGGACAGCATCGCAAACGACGCCACGGCCGATAGCAATAACACACTCCAAATCAGAAAAACCTTCTTGTAATTTGTTCTGCTGTCAATCGTATCCATACCCCTTGCTGCCAAGTCCATTACACCTTTTTATCTATGATTACTGCTCCTGCAAAACCGGACCCGTTACGCAACGTTTTTTCCCCTCGCTTCCTTATAAATAAGGTGAAGGTTTCGCAAATAAATTAACGTATTAACTGAAAACGCCAACATAAATATCGGATTCTTAATATGAACCGAATAACAAAGCAGTATCAGACTGCCTGCCATTGACAGAAACCGGAAAGCTGTCGGTACATAAGACCTCTTCTTGTATTCACTAAAGACCCATTGAAGGACAAATCTTCAGGCGAATACCATTTGTCCCACCAAGGCCGTCGCCGTCCCAAAACGGGTCTGCTAATACTTGTTCTGCTACGGCTCTCTTGAAAAACTCGACCGCTGAATTAAACATATCTTTTACTTCATTTACTTGGCCACCCGGCTGCTTTATTGTCACGCCTTCTGATAATCTCGATTATTTCACCGAGTCTGTCAATCCTGTAATTTGCCTGCTGCGTAAACTCATCAGCCTGCGGGTGATTGGCAAGCAGCACCGCAATCGCACCTGCCTCTTTAGCACACTGAATATCGAATAAATAGTCCCCTACCATCAAAGTCTGGGCCGGTTCAGCATCGAAACGTCTGCAAAGCTCCAATACACCGTAAGCGTCCGGTTTCGTAGGCCCTTCCTCTCTTCCGAGGACCGCATCGAATTCCAGGCCATGTTTTTCCGCCACCGCCCAGGCGTTAGCCGCCCTGTTGCGGGTCAGTATCCCTATTTGAATTCCCAGCCTTCTAAGTTCAGTAAGCGTCTCTGTTGCCCCTTCATTAAGCTTTGACTCCTCGACGCCCTTTTGCTCATGGTAAAAAAGTATTTGTTCTGTCTGTCGCTGTCTTTCCGGCGGCATTTTTTGCATCGCCTCCCACACAGGCCCGTCCTCAGCCGTCAGACCCATCTCGGTTCTGATAGCATCAAAATCGAAAAACGGCTGCGTTATCGTCCCGTCCAAATCGAAAATAACAGCTTTAACTGTCATAAGCCGTTCTACTCACTCTTGCAAAGCAAATTCACAAAATACTTTCCCGGCCTGGTCAGTATCTTATTTTTACGCACGATAACTCCAGTCGGCCTGACAAACTTCTCATTCGATAATGTCACCGCCCTCAGCGTCCCCGCGGCTATCTCCTGCTCAATCGCCGTCTGCGGCAATATGCTCACACCTGCATTCAATTCAATGGCCCGTTTGACTGTTTCTATATTGTCGAACTGCATCGCCGGTTTAATGTTCAGCCCGTATCTCTTAAAAATCCCGTCTATCCAGCCTCTCGTCGGTATCTCTTCGTCGAATCCGATGAACCGCTCGAACTGAACAACACTTATATCCACCTCGCTTTCTGCCGCCAGCGGATGTTTTGTACTGCAGACAAGCACGAGCGGTTCATTCTCAAAATCATGCACCTCGAGCCTCTTATCTCTTTTCGGTATCGCCACAAGCCCGATATCCACCTCACCCGTCAGTATCAGTTCATATATCTTGCCTGCGCTTAGATACTCGACATGTACGTGCACATCCGGGTAGCGCGCCATGAATTTCTTGAGATATTCCGGCAGGGTATGCATTCCGATACTGAATATCGCAGCCACGTTAAGCCTTCCTGCACCGGCGAACTTAATTGCATTTAGCTCACTCTGCAGCTCTTCATATCTTGCGATTATATCCTTCGCTGCGATATGAACTAATTGTCCCTCTTTTGTAATTTCGATTGGCCTTTTCTTGCGATTTACTAATGGGCACCGTAGAATAGATTCCAGATGCGCAAGCTGCTGCGATACCGCCGACTGGCTCAAAATGTGAATTTCCGCTGCCTTGGAAAGACTTCGGGACTCCGCTACATCGCGGAACAACTTAAGAGTTTCTAAATGCATTATAAGCTGTCCTTATATCTTGTATTAGCATTTAATTGTGTACATTCCATAGTCAACCTGCTATTATTCCGTCTCAACGCCGTTAAAGAGACCTTGATATTATAAGGTCTGCTTATAATAAAGTAACAGGGAAAAAGTATCAATGATTTAATGATATGGAGGTAGAAATGTCTGCTATAGATGTTATCAATGCCGTTTATGACCAGGTCCTTCGCCGCAACCCGCACGAGCCGGAGTTCCACCAGGCCGTAAAGGAGGTCCTCGACAGCCTGCCCCCCGTCACCGACAAGCATCCCGAGTACATCGAGTACAAAATCCTCGATAGAATCGTCGAGCCTGAAAGACAAATCATGTTCCGCGTCCCCTGGCAGACCGACAAAAACAATATCCAAATTAACCGAGGTTTCCGGTTCGAATTTTCCAGTGCTCTGGGGCCGTACAAAGGCGGCATAAGATTCCACCCGACGGTGTATGCGGGTATTCTCAAGTTCCTGGCCTTCGAGCAGATATTCAAGAACTCACTTACAACCCTGCCAATGGGCGCAGGCAAAGGCGGCTCCGATTTCGACCCCAAGGGAAAATCCGACAACGAGGTAATGCGATTCTGCCAGAGCTTTATGAGCGAGCTTTTCCGTCACATCGGTCCCGATACCGACGTGCCAGCCGGTGACATCGGTGTAGGCGGTCGTGAAATTGGTTATATGTTCGGACAGTACAAACGCCTCCGAAACGAATTTTCCGGCGTCCTGACCGGCAAAGGCCTGAACTGGGGCGGCTCACTTATACGGCCCGAAGCTACGGGCTACGGCGCCGTTTACTTCGCACAGGAAATGTTAAAGACCAGAGGCGAAGACCTGCAGGGCAAGTTCTGCACCGTCTCCGGCTCGGGCAACGTCGCGCAATACACCGTCGAAAAACTCAACCAGCTCGGCGCAAAGGCCGTCAGTCTCTCCGACTCAAACGGCACCATCTATGACCGCTACGGTATCGACGAAGAAAAGCTCGCCTTCGTGCTGGAACTCAAGAACATTCGCCGCGGCCGAATCGAAGAATACGCCAAAAAGTTCGGCGCCGAATACCGGCCGAACAAACGACCGTGGGACATCCAGTGCGATTGCGCGTTCCCGAGCGCGACCCAGAACGAAATCGACGCCGAGGACGCAAAGACACTACTCAAGAACGGCTGTTACGTAGTCTCCGAAGGCGCCAATATGCCCAGCACCCCTGAAGCTATCAAGATGTACCTCAATAAGAAAATTCTTTACGGTCCAGGCAAGGCCGCTAACGCCGGCGGCGTCGCAACCAGCGGACTGGAAATGTCGCAAAACTCGATGCGTCTGTCGTGGACAATGGAGGAGGTTGATGAAAGGCTACACAATATTATGATTTCCATTCACAAGCAGTGCTTCGAAGCTGCCGAAGAATACGGCCAGAAAGGCAACCTCGTTATGGGCGCAAATATCGCAGGATTTACCAAGGTCGCCGATGCCATGCTCGACCATGGATTAGTGTAATTGTAACCACAGATTACTCGAATTACTCTTTTTGACAATTCGATTAGCCCTAGGACCTGTGCCTGGGGCTTTTTTTGTCATTCTTGCACAGGCGAGAATCCAGATTTGTCATTACGAACGACTTGCTGAAGTGCAACATTATGAAGGCGAGTAATGAAAACAACTTTATGCCGTTATTTGGTGCAAGTATTGCCTCAATTTTTCAAACAGCAGTGCTTTACCCTTTATTGACTAAACACGATAGTATGCATTTACCCACTCTAAAGGTTTATCATTGTATATAGAATTCTTGTATATGGGTTTCTTATTGGGCTGTACTAATGCGGAAAAAGGGCTGTGCGGCTTGAAGTATTCACCCACAAAGAAATTCACTGTTAAATCGCTATCAATCCGGATATTACAACCTTCACATCCATCTTCATTACGAACGAAGTGTGAACTGTGATTATTTGGCCAGTGAATATAGAAACCAATTAAAGAACCATCTTCTTTAATTTTGAATTCCAATAATCCCTTTAGAGATTTATCAAAAGGAAAAACATAGCCTCTTAAGTCCTTAAAACTTCGTCTTGCGTTTTCCTCAAGTAAAAAGAAGGCCCAGTAGAACGCATATGTCCTTCTTATTATTCCAAACAACGTATCATAATGAATTACTTGAGTATATATGCCCGTACTAGGGTCTTTTATTCGTCCCTTATGAATACGAAACTCGTTATTATGCAAGATGTAATCCGAGTGATCTATTGAATTACGCAAGATCGGGTAGAAAAACTCGTTGAAGGTTAGTCCAATATGAGGTATATTCGCCTTGGAAGATAATGATTTTATCCTTCCGATTTTCTCTGCAGGAAATACAGGAATGGTGCCTCTAATTATATCCACGATATCTCTGCTTTTCCTCTGTCTATTCTTTTTCTTTTCACGAATGTCCCAGAAAGGGTCCCATCTGTACTGCCCGTGATTTCTGATTCTGACCAGATTTGCAATAACGCTATATGGAGCATCCATTTCAATGAGATGGGCATAGCCCCAAAGCATTAAACGTACTTTCGTTTTTTCTTCATCAAAAAAATGTCCTTTTCCAAGACTCAACTTAGACAGACTAATCACATCTTGAAACACTCCCTTCGATTCCTGAAGGGGATCTCAACCTGCATCTTCTAAACCACCCACTCTCAGTAGAGCGCATGCGTATTCAAAAACGTTATTCACTTTTGTATCGAAAAGTTCTTTTAATGTTTGCGTGTATTTTTCAATGTCCCCCGTAAAATCAATCGCGTTTTCTTGCTGCCCCTCATTGCGGTTAAGTATTTTTTTAAAGTAATGCTTTAAGCCCCTTATAAAATCCAATAACAATTTATTTAAATTTTCCATAGTTATAGCATCCCGCTTCATTTTCTACTGCATTTTCCACGAAATTATACCATAAAAAAGTAAAAAAACCAGCTTGAATATAGTTAAAACCGAGACCACCATACCAATCTCTTAGCAGCACGTCTTGCGAGATTAGAAATCCCAGTAGTCAAGCCTTCGACGGTTCAAGATGTGAAGTTGACCGACGCGAACTCCCCATGATACTTCCTCGCCGCTGCGTCGTACGCCTTCGCCGCTTCAATCTCCGATTTGAAACACCCTAAGTATATCTTCTGCCGCCCTGCCCGTATCTCCGCGATAAACAGCCCGTCCGACTTCCTGCACATCACACCCTTATACCTCGAACTGCCCCGCCCCACAGGCCGACGGTTTCTGCTGTTCTGCGCCCGCGTCGCTAAGCGTAAATTCGCCTTGCGATTATCCAGCCCGTTATGGTTAATATGGTCAATCAAAACCTCTTTTCTCAAATGACGGGGTATCTTTTCTAACTGTTCTTTCATTATCACTCTGTGCATCATCTCGAACGACCTCTTTCCCGATACCGTTATAGAGCGAATAGCATAATAAGTATTGCGGCTCTTCGTAGCCCGCCACCTCAGCCGCACTAATTGCTCATAATCTTCCGGGTCCACGATTGCGTACTGGCCCTGCGTAAGAGGTATGCGGCGAAAGGCGTAGCCGTAGAGCAGCCTGCGACAAAAAAGCACAGGCCAAATCGCTAGGCTGCAGAGCCTTACCGGCACAAATAATGAAAACGATATGTTTATTCTTCTCTTGCGCATTTGATTTTCTCCTCTGAAAAAAATGAGTGATGATTTGTGATGCGTCCTGACAGCTCCTACTCTGCGTCAGAGCTGCTTACAAATTAACCAATTAACCATTTAACCAATTAACTTTGACTTGAATTCGTGGTTTTTCGCTATAAGTGTCTTGTTTGACTTGTCTTATGTGAAATGTTTACTATTTGTCCAACTACCCCGGTATTATACCATATTTTAAACAAAAGTCAAGGAAAAAATTAGGTTTTTTGCAAAAAAATCCACAAATTCTCGACCACAGTTTGCTTCCGATTTTTGTTTTTTCAAGTATCAAAAATCGAGCATCGAGACTGGTTATCCCTATTGCTCTTGTCTCGGCGTTCCGGCCGTGCCGTGGTCAGAAATCGAGTGCACACCGTTGTTGGAATACTTCCTTATTCGTATGATTGCTGGGAATTGGAAAAAAAGCACCGCTGCAAAGAGAACTGTCATGAGGGGAAACATTACCTGCTGCAATGGTTCACCGTGGCGAAATGCCCACACGCAACCCCAAACCTGGCCGACTAAGAATGCGATCGCGCAGAGGCAGAGCAATGCGAAGAGACTGAGCCACAGAGAGGTGACTCTGATTCTGGACCATGGGATGATAAGCAAAACCCCGAGAGTCATCAGGATGGTGTCCTTTGCTATGGATGCGACGGTTGGCGTTTCGATCTCACTCTTGGGTGCAAGGAAAGACAACATGATGAAGAGTCCGAAAAGGACCCCGAAGGAACGCGTGAGCTTGGTCCCAATGTAGATCATGTTATTCATACTATCAATCATTCCAACATAACATCATATTTTTTTACCGCCAATATTCCCTGCATTTTTCTATAATAAATTAGGACGTTTGCCTGTTTTTTAGCACAATTCAAGATAATTTACAATTCTTTTATAATCTTTTAGCTCCACACAACCCGCGTAAATCCGTGGATAAAAAAAGATTTCTTCGTGCAGGATTTGGCTTAATCCCTTAGGGATGTGGACGAGGCCGAAAGACTTGAAGGAGCTTGCTCATAGAAATCCTTCAGCCGAGAACACATAGGCATCAAAGACGCCCAGACAAATCCCTTAGTGAACTTCGTGGTAAAATAAATTTGTCTATTCTGTAATCCTGTCCGAAGCAGCAGTGTAAATCTGTGTCCAAAATTAAATCCGTGAAATCCGAGTAATCCGCGGTTAAAAATCACGCGTTACGCAATACGCACAACACGGTACGCAGAACGAATCAAGCATCCAGCTTCAAGAATGACCACTCTATTTTTAGCTTTCTAATAAACCGGGTAATAAAACACTCCATAAGTATATATGCATATACTTATATACTCTGTGACCTCTGTGAGCCCTGTGGCTGCCATGTTTCGGTCATTTGAATTATATTATCTGAATTTGTTTCGGATTTGTTTAGGACCTGTCCGCCGAAGCTTTTGAGAAGGCGGATTTAGGATTTAGAGATTAGAATTTGGCCTGCATCGTTACAGGTTACTGGCATTAACCGTTCAATTACGTTAAAATACTCTTTTGGATAACAAAAATGGAAACATTAAATAACGAAAAGGTGATTTATGGCGGTACCGCCCAGCACTGGAATTGATGGCTTCGACGCCGTAGTCAACGGCCTGCGTAAAGGCGACAACATCGTCTGGCAAGTCGACAGCATCGAGGACTACAAGCACTACGTAACGCCCTACATCGACCGGGCCGTCGCCGAAGAAAGAAACATTATCTATATCCGGTTCGCCCAGCACGAGCCTCTCATAAAGGACAATCCGAATGTCAGGACCTGCAAGCTGGCGCCTGCGAAGGGCTTCGAATCATTCTCCAAGCAGGTGCACAATATAATCTCCGATGGAGGCAAAGACGCCTATTACCTCTTTGACTGCCTGTCGGACTTGCTCACCGCATGGGCCACCGACCTGATGATAGGCAACTTTTTTATGATTACCTGCCCGTATCTCTACGAGCTTGACACAATCACTTATTTCGCCCTGCTGCGCGGCAAGCACTCTTTCAAGACCATCGCCCGGATTCGCGACACGACGCAGCTTTTGCTGGACGTTTACGACTTCGAAGGTGATTACTATATCCATCCGCTGAAGGTTTTGAATCGCTATTCGCCTACGATGTTCCTGCCTCACCGTGACCTCGACGGCGATTTTAAGCCAATCACAAGCAGTATCGACGCAACCCGGGTACTTTCTCATATCTCTCAGAGCAGCCTTATCAGTCCCACTCGTGTCCTTGATTACTGGGACCGGTTGTTTATGAAAGCCGAGGCCCTGAAAAAAAAACCGCAGCAATCGAAACAGGTAAAAGATAACGTCGATGACCTGTGCAGGCTGATGATAGGCAGGGACAGCAGAATGCTCGAACTGGCTGAGAGATACCTGACGCTCGACGACCTGATAAACATAAAGAGCAGATTGATAGGCAGCGGCTACATCGGTGGAAAATCCGTCGGTATGCTCCTCGCGCAGAAAATCCTCCAGGAGGACAAATCTTTTGACTGGGCGGACAAGCTCGAACCGCACGACTCATTTTACGTCGGCTCGGACGTGTTTTACAGCTACATCGTCGAGAACGGCTGGTGGAAGCTGCTGATGGAGCAAAAGACCAAAGAAGGCTATTTCTCAGTTGCGCCGCAGATGAAAGAGAACTTCCTGCACGGCAAGTTCCCGGACGAAATCAGGGAGCGTTTCACTGAGATGATTGAATACTTCGGCCAGTCTCCCATCATAGTGCGTTCCAGCAGTCTGCTCGAAGATTCTTTTGGTAATGCGTTTGCGGGAAAGTATGAGAGTATCTTTCTGGTCAACCAGGCGGACCCGGACCAGCGATACCTGATGTTCGAGGATACCGTCCGCAGAATCTACGCAAGCACGATGAACGAAAACGCGCTGACGTATCGTTTGCAGAGAAGCCTTGACCAGATGGATGAACAAATGGCACTGCTCGTTCAGCGGGTTTCGGGCTCGTATCATAAAGATGTCTTCTTCCCGTATCTCGCCGGTGTCGGTATCTCACACAACACGTTCGTGTGGGAGCCGGAGCTCGACCCGAAGGCAGGCATGCTCAGACTCGTTTTCGGCCTTGGCACCAGGGCCGTCGAACGCGTCGACGACGATTACCCGCAGATAGTCGCGCTCGATGAGCCTTTGAAACGCCCGTATTCCAAAACCCAGGACGTGATGCGATTCTCTCAGCACAAGGTCGATTTATTGAATCTTGCCGACAACCGTCTCGGAACACGGGATGTATGGGACCTGCTCAAGACAAACCCCGATATAAATACGGACATCATCGCATCTGTTGACCTCCAGGCCCAGAGGCGGATGAAAGAGCAGGGTATGAAGGGCGACGCACGCGTTATCACGTTCCGAAAGCTTCTTTCCGAAACGGAGTTCGTACCCACGATGCAAAGGATGCTCAAGACGCTCGAGAAGAACTACGAATACCCGGTCGATATAGAGTTCACCACAAACTTCACACAGGATAACCAGATGAAAATCAACCTTGTTCAGTGCCGTCCTCTGCAGACTAAAGGCATCGCCACGAAATTAAATATCCCCGAGGACATCGAGCCGCAAAAGACACTGTTCAAATCCCGCGGTCATACGATGGGAGGCAGTATAACATCGCCGATAACCAGAGTCATCTATGTCGACCCGAAATCGTATCTGGATGCGCCGCTCGAACAGAAGTATGACATCGCCAGACTCATCGGAAAGCTTAACAGACAAATTGACGACAGACAAACACTGCCGACCATCCTTCTCGGTCCGGGCAGATGGGGAACGACCACACCCAGCCTCGGCGTGCCCGTCAGTTTCGCCGAGATTAACAACGTACTGGTCCTTGCCGAAATCGCCTACGAAGGTGGAAACCTGATGCCCGAAGTTTCGTTCGGCACACACTTTTTCCAGGACCTTGTCGAGACCGACATTTTTTATATAGCCATCTTTCCCGGTAAGGATGAAGTGGTCTTTAATCGCGATATGCTGGCCGGGCTGCCGAACAGCCTGAGCAACTTACTGCCTGAAAGTGCAAAGTATCAGGACATAGTAAAGGTCTATGACACACAGTTCTCGGGGCCCCATATGGGGTGCGAAAATCTTCAGATAATATGTGATATGATGACTCAGCGGATTGTTTGCTTCTTTAGTTAAACGCTATTTTTAATCGCAGATTCCTTTACTATATGCTGGATGCTAGATACTTGATTCTCGATGCCCCTTTCGTACTGCGTACCTTCGACTTCGCTCAGGAAAAGTTACGCGGAGTTAAAAGATTATAAAAGGGTTGCAAATTGTCCCGAATTATGCTAAAAAAAGGAACGTCCCTAATTTATTATAGCCACAGAGGACACCGAGAACACAGAGATTTTATATTTACTGACGACCAAAGACTAACGACCAACGACTAATTTAACCACGGATTTCACCCGTCTTCGCTAAACGACAGCTACGCCGAGGCAGGCGGATTAACACGGATTATTTTAGACAGGATAATAGGATTGACAAGATAGTCAATTGAATGACGAATAGCGAATGTAGAATGTAGAATTACGAAGTAAAGGCCAAGGTATCAGGGAATCTTTTAGGTTACTCATAGCGGATTACGCGGAGTTAAAAGATTATAAAAGAATTGTAAATTATCTCGAATTATGCTAAAAATAAAATAGGAGCGTTCCTAATTTATACTGGATGCCAATAATTAGGATTACATATGATAGAAAGCACCAACTTTACAAAGCTAAAAGAAGATATCCAAAATGGACCTCCATTAGTTCTGTTCGTTGGTTCCGGTGTGTCAGGAGAATTCATCCCGACATGGCAATTGCTACTCAGAAATCTCATAGATCGCGCAGTTGAATTAGGCTTAGGTAGTAAGGACATGGAGGAGAGGAACAGGATCAAGAGGATTCTCGCTGGCCAAAGTGGCAAGCCCCAATGGTCCTCTTACGAAAAGGCAGGCATTATCAAGCGATTGCTGGGTAGTCATTACATTCGCGAACTCCATGATTGCTTGTACAGAGGAGTGGGCACCAAGCATGGTACTAATAAAAAAACTCTTAACGTGGCCTTAGATGAGACTCTTCTAGGTTCGGTCGGTTCTCTTTGCCTGCATAAGACAATTATAGCCATTATCACTTACAATTTCGACGATCTGCTTGAAACCGTCGTCCGAGGGAAAGGGGGCAACGTTCACAGTGTCTATGGAAGAGAGCAACACCATTGGGGTACAACTGGATTGCCCGTATACCATGTTCATGGGTTCCTTCCCCGTGAAGGACCTCTCATCTCCGAGGAAGAGGCACTTGTTATATTCTCTGAGGGGGAATATTTTCAAGCGATGCTTGAGCCATTCTCTTGGCAAACAACGACACAACTGCATTTCCTTCGCAACTACACCTGTCTTCTCCTTGGCACGTCGGTAACCGACTTGGATATGCTTCGCATTTTAAGCCATGCTCGATCTTACCTTCGCCACGGATCTGGAAAGACTTACGTATTAACTTGTCGAAGAAGCGTCGTCGGTGAAAATAAAGATTTTCAAAGCCAAGAAGAGCGTGATTTGGCACTGCGGATGTGGGCTATGCTGATGGACGATGTCGGTGTAAGGATGATACTCGCAGAGGAGAGTTATAGGTCGGTAAGAGACTATATCAATGAATTGGATGGTTTCATAGAACATATTGAGCAATGACAGGAGTATTTACTTCAAGACAAGGGTAAAAATAATGCCATCAAGTCAAATCTTAAAAACATGTGTAATAGGGTTGGATGAACTTCTCAGAGGCGGTCTAGTTTTACCATACTCTGAGAACGGTTTAATTGTTCTTATAAAAGGACAGCCTGGCACAGGTAAAACAACCCTCGCCCTTCAAATTGCAGGTGGTGCATGCGCCTGGGAAAAGAATAAACGGAAGAAAATAGAGGTACACAGCTATGAACAAGATCCGCAGGATATTGCAGCAGCGTGCGACCGTCTTGGTATCCCCGCACACATAGCCCCTCTGGGATATTCCCATGAGTTCGAGCCGTACGTTTCAATTGAGACTGATGAATTCTCTGGTACTACGGCCGAGATACCACTTGATAGGGAAGAAACACCGTTTACATGGGCCAGCCACTTAGCGGCAACACTAAATGTTGGACGCGGAGACAAACGGCGATTAGTAGTAGTGGACGGTCTAAACATACTTAGCACCGAGCAACGTCGAGCCTTTGAAATCGATAAACTTGTCTCAGCGATGCGAAAGAATAGTTTGGTAGGTATTATAGTTTTCGAATCGATAGTACCGATGATCAGTGGTATCGTTTCGCAAGCGGACCTGTTAATTGAACTTCGTGGCCAAGAAATTGAGGGACCACCTAGATATTTCCTCAACCACCTTTCGATCATCAAATCGAGGTTTCAGCAAAGCGTTTTAGGATGGCACCAATACAAGATCAAAAAAGACACCGGTGTAACGATTTTTCCTTCTGTACACTACCGGACTCATAGAATCAACTTGCTAGACGACAGACTGAAGCAGTCACAAAAACCTTTGGGCAAATTAAAATCAGAGGAAGAACGAAAAAGCTGTAAAGATAACAAATCGGTTCTTGCCCAACTTATTGGCATTGACCATTTGAAGCAAGGTAGCTGTACAGTAGTGTTGGGACCTCGGCGGACTTGGAAAACACAACTGACACTTGACTTCCTGCGGGCTGGCTCACTTGTGGGACAGCCAGGACTCCTTGTGTCTCTCTTAGACAACCAAGGAACTATTGTAGAACAACGGCCATGCCTATGTGAACAGTATTGCATCGGGGGTGGATGCAAAAAGCATGACAAATGCTATGAACAGGTTTATCTGTTTCACTTCCGCCCCGGTTGTCTTGCACCAGGCGAGTTCTTCCACTATCTTGAGAGACGATTGAATGAACAAGCTGATGGACAGAAAGGGCCAATTAGTCGCTTGGCCTTCTGGGATCTTACACAACTGGAAAGTCGATTTCCTTTGTTAGCAGCTGATCGTATGTTTCTGGCGGGATTAATGGACTACTTAAAGAACTCTGAATACGTAGACGGTAAAATTAAGAAGAGCGGTAAAGAAGAAAGAAAAAAACGACTCATAACATCTGTCTTTATGGGAGCTCCAAATAAAGAACTGGCTGAGGCAGCATCAGAGATGGCGGATAATGTGGTCTTTTGCTGGCAAGATAGGCATTCTAAGCAGGGACTAGGCATCGCCTTATATGTAGACCGCATTGAGGGACAACCTGGAGGGAAAAAACTGGCATTCCTAAAGGTACCTTCAAAGCGGACTATAACTAAAATAAGCGATCTCCTTCGACTGGAATGCAATGAAAAAGAACTACCATACGCTGAATCAATGATTGAGGAGATCCGAAACCTTCAAGCCTTGCCTGCACAGAAGCAGTCGTTACAATCATAAGTATGTAGGTCTGGCTATCCCTCTTCAGCAGTATACCTCCTTGTGCGGTATTAAAATCCTATCAACGACAGGTTTAACAAAGTAGACCCATTTAGTGGCAGCTACTATATTCCATGAAATTTACAAAAATGCTTTTTTGTCACACTCATATATGAACATTATTTTCGCAATCATTCATATTTCGTAAGAATTATGAACCTTTAATCGAAAAGACTTATACAGAACGCACGAAAAAGATATGTATAGAAAAGCAATATCAGTTTTATCAATGGTATAGAGGATTGGAATTGGTGTAGTGATTGGCGAAGGCTGCGAAGTCTCTTAAATTCACGTCGGCTCCCCCCGTCAAATCGGCGACAGAGCCGCTTAGCAGCCAGTCTGAAGTCAAAATTCCGAGGTCGTGGTAATCAACGACATAGTCGATGTTGAAATCAGCTACGAGCGGCTGTATCAATTCGAAGGCCATCGCGTAACTGCGATTGCTCTTTGTGCCGGGATTTGTCAGAACAATCTCATACGTATCACTACGGGGAAGGAGTATCTCGACCTTCTTAAGATTGTTCAGGTCGTCGGATTCACTATAAAGCTCGATGCCGTTCGAATCTTTTATTGCCAGATTGACTCGAAACTTGGGGTCGGTTTCCTCATTATAATTCAGAGAACCGGCTTTGTTGAATCGCCGGTCCCAGGTGACGGTAAGGATGAGTCTTTCGTTCTTCCGGCATTGTATAAAGTAATGGTCGGCCTGAGTTGTGCTGGTCATAGTCTCATACGCCCAGCCTTTGTCCTGCGAGACGTTGGTGTCCTTGACAATCTGTCCGGCAGAGAGCTGCTCGTATGCCCGCAAGGCATCGACCCTGCCGTATCCCCTGTCCGCATGCCAGACGTTATTCGGGTCCAGCGGATTAGTTGATGCGCCGTCCTTGTCATTGATATTGGGGAAAGCCGAATTGACTATTACAGCTTTTATAACTTCATTTTCGCCGTCATCGGTGTCCGGTGTCTGGTCGGCGTAGCCCAGCAACAGCGCTGCAATACCCGCTGTATGAGGTCCCGAAAGACTGGTCCGCCCGTCGTTCCAGGGCGGCGTGGACCATGTGTACGAACCGGAGTTAGGAACGGTCTGCTTATTAGTCGGCGCAGCTACGTCCGGTTTGCGTCTTCCATCGGTTGTCGGACCGCTGTTGCTGATATCTCCGATTTCTGTATAGTTGGTTTCATCCAGTGTTATGACACCGGCGGTGGTAATTCCGTTATACATATCGCCGAAAATATTGACCTGCTCAGAGGCATTACCCGCACCGGGAGAGAAAACGACGTCATAAAAATAGGCATAATAGTCATACATAGGACTAAGGTCTTCTTCCCAGCCTGTAGGTAAATCATCTGCATCAAATGCTATCCCGGTCATAATAATCCTGCAATCCCTGTTTACAATCAACTCCTGCAGGGCATTTTCGATATAAATGGGAGCTGTCTGCAGGCTGTCATTGGCTATTCGAGCACTTACAATATTTGCCTGCGGAGCAACACCTACATTGTTGATATCGTTCGGGTCGTACTGACCGCCGCGGCTGGCGGCTATGCCCGCCATCCAGGTATCGTGGTTAAATTTATGAACACTGTCGCCGTAAAAAACGAGATTAGTAACTCGATTTGCATCTGTCGGCTGGCCGTTCGCATCTTCGAGCAGAAACGCTTCGTGTTCGGAATAAACGTTCCACGCAGATATCAATCCGATATTTACACCCGCTCCTTTTTGACCTGATTCGTGTACGGCCTGGGCGTTTGAGCCGCCCTGCCCCGTGGATTCGGCTAAACCATAAGCCCTTGTCCCCGTTGAAATGAGGACTGAAAGGCTGAATGCCACCAAAAAAATAGGCCTATTCACGCCATCCTCCAAAGCCAATTTCAGAACCATTCATTATATCAGAATTTTTACCATTTTTGGAAAAAAAACAAGAGACATGCAGAAAAACAATAATTAACTCTAAAACCGCGTTTAAGCTATTTCTGCTGCATATCCTGCCGCAGCCACTGGACGAATTTTGCCAGGCCTTCCGTGATATTCGTACAGGGCTTATAGCCCAGTTCCCTGCGTGCCTTATTGATATCGGCATAAGTTCTTTCGACGTCGCCCGGCTGCCTGGGCAGATACTCTTTCTGTGCTTTTTTACCGAGTGCATGTTCGATATGTTCGATAAGTTCTCCAAGTTTTATCGGCTGCGATTCGCCGAGGTTGTAGATATTGTAACCGGCGCACTTGTCAATTGCCGCTGTTGTGCCGGAGATTATGTCGTCGATATAGGTAAAATCTCTCATCATATCACCGTCGCCGAAGACCGGTATCGGTTTATCCTGCTCAATCAGCCGCGCAAACTTGTGTATCGCCAAATCCGGCCGTTGCCTCGGCCCATAAACTGTAAAGAACCTCAGGCACGTCATATCAATGCCGTACAGGCTATGATAAGTATGGCAAATCAACTCACATGCTTTTTTTGTTGCCGCGTAAGGCGATATTGGAAAATCCACGTTATCCTGCTCAGAAAACGGGACCTTTTCGTTATTGCCATAGACACTCGAGCTCGAGCCGAAGATGAACTTTTTGACGTTATGTTGCCGTGCCGCTTCGAGCATAACAACTGTTCCGCTGACGTTCACATCAGCATAGAGCATCGGATTTTCTATAGAAGGCCGTACACCGGCCCTGGCTGCGAGGTGTACAATAACATCGATGCCCTGCCCAACAGCCTCATTCATCGCTTTTTGGTCTCTAATATCTGCTTCTATCAATCCGAAATTATCATGTGCAAGGCTGTTCTCGATGTTGCGCCACTTGACCATCGGCTCATAAAAATCGTCGAAATTATCGACACCAACGACCAGCCAGTTATCAGCCAGAAGTCTATCGCACAGATGCGAACCGATAAAACCGGCCGCTCCGGTTACCAATGCCTTCATGAAAAGTGCCTCTATAAGTATCTTAAGTACAATAAACTATAACAGCGCCAATAAGCAATACGATAGCAGCTACTAATCTCACAGCCGACAGGTTCCTTTCCTGCCACCACTGAAGTATCGAATTATACATTTGGTGCTTTATAATCAGTCCGGCAAAACCCGTTATGAGCAGCAGTATTCCAAAACCTGCGATTACACCCCTGACGCGGCATTGCATTGTGCCCAGGAGAAAAATGACCGCCAGTATAATTCTCACAACCGAAAGTGTGTACATCCAGAATGTTCTATTGAAAAATCGCACGACCGGCCCCAGCAGCTCAGGCCGAAGCAGGAAAAGCACCCCTTCTAATACTATCAACCAGCCGATTACGAAAACCGCGATTCTCATACGACCTCCGCAACTGAATGTAAATCAAGTCTGACCCGGAGACACTATTTTCCTGCCTATGCTGTGATAAGCAAAACCCGCTTTGCCGACATAGTCAAGCTCATAGAGATTCCGACCGTCGAATATTACCGGTTTTTTGAGCTTTGCCTTTATGGCGCCAAAATCCGGATTGCGAAATTCCTGCCAATCGGTCAGCACCACTAATGCGTCTGCGCCGTCCAGGGCATCATAACCGTTATCGAAGGTTTCGATTGTATCGTCCAGCGCCTGCTTTGCCGCAGTCGCGGCCTCGGGGTCATAGGCCCTGACTTTCATACCGGCCTTTACAAATTCCTGGACGCAGTAAATAGCAGGCGATTCACGAATATCATCGGTCTTGGCCTTGAACGCCAGCCCCCACACACACAAAGTCGTTTCTTTCTCTTTGCCCGCAAAGTATTTTAAAATCTTATTTGCAAATTGTTCCTGCTGTTGTGCATTGGCCTGCTGCGCAGCGGCGGCGACATGCATATCCAGCCCGTTCTTTTTGCCCGTATGAATCAGGGCCCGAACGTCTTTCGGAAAACAGCTTCCCCCGTACCCGATTCCTGCAAAAAGAAAGTCGCGTCCTATACGATTATCGCTGCCGATGCCGTGCCGGACCATCTCTATGTCCGCACCTACCTTTTCACACAGCGCGCTCAGTTCATTCATAAACGATATCCTCGTCGCCAGCATGGCATTGGCCCCGTACTTGGCCATTTCCGCCGACGCCGGGTCCATAAAAATAACCCTGTTGCCCTTCCGCATAAACGGATTGCATATCTGCTTCATAATCTCGCGGACCTGAAGACTGTCGCAGCCGATGATAATTCTGTCCGGGTGCAGAAAATCATCTACCGCAGCGCCTTCCTTCAGGAATTCGGGGTTGCTCACATAATCGAACGGTACATTTGTTTTCGACTTGATAATCTCGTTAACTTTTTGATGTGTCCCCACCGGCACTGTGCTCTTGGTAACGATAATCCGGTACTCCGTCATAAGCTCGGCAATGTCCTGCGAAACCGAAAGAATTGCGGAAATATCCGCAGAGCCGTCCGGCGCCGAAGGAGTGCCCACCGCAAGATATATCAAAAGCGACTTCTCAACCGCCTCTTTCAATTCGGTGGTGAAATGAAGTCTTCCGGCCTTTAGGTTATGCTGTACGAGTTCCGCCAGACCCGGCTCATATATCGGTATTCCCCCGTTCTTCAGCAGTTCTATCTTCTCGCTGTCGTTGTCCACGCAGAAAATACGATTACCCGCTTCTGCTAAACAGCCTGCCGTAACCAGTCCAACGTATCCTATTCCTACCACGCCGATATTCATACAAGTGACTCCCGTTTTTATTGTGCTGCTTATTCTATGATTTCTATCAAATCCGAATCTACCTCGACACTGGCCGCCTGTCCGAGCATATCCACATTCAGTATCAGCCTTGCACCCGTCCGGCTCTGCTGCACAACACCCTCTATGTCCCGCAGCGGACCGGCGGTCACCCGGCAGCGCTGGCCTGCCTTGATATACTTATGCTTCTGTAAAACAACGCCCGTTTGCAGGGCACGTTCTATCGCGGACAGTTCCGTTACGAGTTGCTGCTGGTCTTTGACGTTTATAAGAGAGGCTACACGATTAGTCCTAAGGACCTCTATCCGCTGCTGCTCGTTTCCGCAAAAGAACAGATAGCCCCCGAAAAGCGGAAGCAGCGACTTTATCTTTCTTCCTCGAGTGTGACGCACCTTCCAGGACATCGGCAGGAAGTAGCTGACCTTTCGGCTAATCAAATCGTGCGCCAGCGCCTTTTCATTTCGACTTTTGGTATGCGCAACCCACCACAGTCCGGCAAAATCGCCGAGCGCCTGATTCTCAGGCCAGGCTAAAGGCGGGTTCTCACTGATTTTGAGCAACTTTTAATCCCTGAACTTATGCCTTGACTATTTTTTTTCTGCCGGAGCGGACCTTTGCTGTCGCATTTCTCGTATCCACAACCAGCTTCGAATGCTTTACTATCCAGGCGTAATCATAATCACTGTGGTCAGTCGAAATCAGTACGCAATCGTAACCTGAAAGCATTCTCGCCGATATCTTTTTACTTATCATTTTCAAATCATGTTGTCTCTGACGGTGTGTCTTCGGTATATACGGGTCGTTATACTCTACCCTGGCGCCTTTTTGACAAAGCAGCTCTATCAATTCGATTGACGGCGATTCGCGCAAGTCGTCGATGTCCTTTTTATACGCCAGCCCCAGTACCAATATCTTCGAACCTTTGAGGCTCTTCTTGTAACGGTTCAGCGCCTCTATGACTTTATCAACTACATAATAAGGCATATTGGTATTCACTTCGCCGGCCAGCTCGATAAACCGCGTCGGCATCCCATATTGACGAGCTTTCCATGTCAGATAGAACGGGTCAATGGGAATGCAGTGTCCGCCCAGTCCCGGTCCCGGATAAAACGGGCTAAAACCGAACGGCTTGGTGCTTGCCGCTTTTATAACTTCCCAGACGTCGATACCCATCCGGTCGAAGACCATCTTCAACTCGTTAACCATCGCGATATTAATGCATCGGTATACATTTTCGACAATCTTGCACGCCTCGGCTGCTTCGAGACTCGATACCGGAACCATTTTTTCTATCGCGTAGGAATACAACATCTGCGCAAGTCTGCCGCATTTCTTTGTATATCCGCCGACCACCTTTGGTATGGTACGGGTAGTGAAATTCTTATTGCCCGGGTCCTCCCGCTCAGGTGAGTATGCGAGGTAAAAATCTTTGCCTGCCTTAAGTCCGCTGCTCTGGAGTATCGGCGCCACAAGCTCGCGTGTCGTGCCGGGATACGTCGTACTCTCGAAGCAGACAAGCTGGCCCTTCCTCAGGTGCCTGGCGATAGTCTCGCTGCTGGCGATGACGTATTGCATATCCGGTTCTCGATTGGCCGTCAGCGGCGTTGGGACACAAACTAATATGGCATCGACCGTTCGCAGACCACTCATCTTATCAGTCGCCTTGAATAGTCCCGATGACACTATCTTTTTGACCTGGTGATGTGGAACATGCTTTATTATGCTCCGTCCGGAATTCAGGATTCGAACCTTCCTGGAATCTATATCGAAACCCCTGACGGCCAGTCCAGCCGAGGCAAATTCCCGCACAAGCGGCAGCCCAACATACCCTAATCCCAGAACACCTACTACCGCCTTTTTGTCCCTGATGCGTTGCTCAAGTCCTGACATCTATCAAATTTCCTGCAGATTACAATTGCGACATTCTAAACCGCTGCGCCGCCGCCTCTATTCGTCCCGGCGCACTGCGATAAGTCGTTAAGTTTAGGGCCTAACTGGCCGAATGTCAAACAATTACGATTAACAGGCCGGATATTTGTTATTGACCGATGCGGTCAATTTAACTATCATTTTTGTTATCGGCCGTACCGGCGACCGAGTTTCAGTAAGATAATGTGAGCTTTTCTGAATGGCCAAATCAAAAAAGAATCTTAATATTCTGTTCACCTGTATCGGGCGTCGGGTTTCTCTGCAAAGAGCATTCAGGGCCGCCGCAAAATCACTCGGACTGAACTGTTCTATATTCGGTACGGAAACCACCGAACTCAGCTCCGCTCTGCAGTTATGCGACAAGGCCTTTGTAGTTAAACCCGTAACTCACCGACAGTATATCCCGCAATTACTATCAATAGTAAAGTCACATCACATCGGATTACTCGTGCCCACTGTTGATTTGGACCTGAAGGTCCTTGCTGAAAACCGTGACAGGTTCGCCGCACTCGGCTGCAGCACCCTGGTCTCAAAGCCGTCTGTCATAAACATCTGCCAGGACAAACGCAAAACTTATCGGTTCCTTGTTGAACACGGTTTCAATACGCCCCTGACGTTAAATCCCGATGAAGTCCTGTCCAAACGCTCGTTCAACGGTCCGTATTTTATGAAACCCTGGGACGGAGCAGCCGGACGTGGAACCGCTGTTATTCAAAATCGCAAAGAACTGGCGTTCTACGCCGGCAAAATCCCGAATCCAATCTGCCAGGAACTGGTAAGTGGAGTAGAGCTGACTTGTGACGCCTATGTAGATTTCGATATGAATGTCCGCTGTGTCGTGCCTCGCCGCAGACTCGAGGTACGAGCGGGTGAGGTCAGCAAAGCCCGGGTTGTTAAAAATAAACGCATTATGGAACTCACAAAAAATCTCGTCGAAAAACTCGGTGCAGGACCCGGTGTAATCACAATACAGTTGTTCCGCACCAGCGACAAAAAGATAAAATTCATAGAAATCAATCCGCGTTTCGGCGGCGGCGTTCCTCTTTCTATTAAGGCCGGAGCAAATTTCCCGAAATGGATATTGCAGCAGCTCACAGGCCGCAAACCACGGATACATTTTGACGGTTTTAAAGAGGGCCTGACTATGCTGCGTTATGACGCGGAAGTCTGGCTGCCGGAGACGACATCGGAGAAGACATAATGTTCGGCGATTTGAATATCATCGGGACGAAAAGACCCTTATCTTTTGTATTAGAATTTTGGCCGGTATTACTCGGCTCTTTTCTCGCCGCCCTGGTCACTACTGCACTGTGTAAAAAAATTGCCCTTAAGTATGGCATCGTCGATAGACCGGACGACACCGTAAAAACTCATAAGGAACCCATCGCATATCTCGGCGGTATCGGTATGCTTGTCGGACTTATCGTTGGCGTACTTACCGGAATAGCAACTTTTAAAAGCGAACAATTCAGCCATATTTTCAGATGGCTGGTCGGTATCCTCGCCGGCGGTACCATCGCCTGCTTTGTGGGGCTCGCGGATGATATCTTCGACATCAAGCCGTGGCAGAAAATCCTCGGTCAGATGGCTGCCGCTGCGGTACTTATTCTTGTCGGGATAGTTCCTGACATCTCGCAGATTACCGATTTTCTGCATCTGCCTCTATTACGATGGCAGGTGCAAATCGTGCAGGCCGGTATCGTTGTCTTTTTTGTCCTCGGCGCAACAAATTCCCTGAATCTGCTCGACGGTCTCGACGGCCTGTGCGCCGGTGTCACCGCGATTATCACCTTGGCTATGCTCGTACTGGCCACGCATCTGGCAACCTGGGGATTCAGCGAAGTTGGTGACCCCGTAAGAATTATTCTCTGTCTCGGACTTGTCGGAGGCGTCTTCGGATTTCTGCCCTTTAATCGTCATCCTGCAAAAATTTTCATGGGCGACGCCGGCAGTATGCTGCTTGGTTTCATGGTCGCCGCTTTAATGATGCTTTTTGCCGAATCAGTCCCCCGCTGGTGGATAGCAGCAATTGTCGTATTCGGATTGCCGATTCTCGATACCGCCACGGCCCTGGTCAGGCGCCTGCTCAACAAAAGACCTCTGTTCGTATCGGACCGCGGCCATATCTACGACCAGATGATAGACCGCGGCATCAGCCTGAAAAAAACCGTCACAATCTCTTATCTGCTCGCCGCTTTCTACGCCTTTTTAGGCGTTACGATGGGAGTCACAACTATAATCAGAAGCATTTACGCAATCTTCATATACGCGGCCGTGTTTATCCTGTCAGGCCTGATTATCTGGAAAAAAGGTTATCTGAAGATGGAAGGCCTGAGAGGAAAACTCCCTCAGAAAAATTAGCAGCTCTGGCAGGTTTCTATGTCGGCCAGCCAGGCTTCTATAAGCGACAGCTCCTCCTGAGCGACCACTGACGTACTGATAAGTTTTTCATAACAAATCCGCAGGTTATCCGCAATATTTTCCGCACCGGCTTTCAACCTCAGACTTTTCAATTCATCGACAATCTTTTTATTATTCAGGTATCCCGGCACTTCATCCTCGAAGTCCCGCATCAGGTTATGAACGTTCCGCTCCTGCCGCATCGTCGGGCCTGCAAAAAGGACCGGCCAGCCGTTTTCCTGTGCAATCCGCTGTGCAACGAAACTCCGCCAAATATCGGTCATCCGAAAAGAGCAGTACGCCGGAAGGTACATCAGCTCATACGCCTGCGGCTGCCACGTCGTATTCTGACTGTTGAATGGACAGAAGCTGCCCGTGCCGAATGCTATCTTCCTGTCATACTTAAATCTTACCGGCAGCGGCATCACCAGCCGGTACACCGCATCGACGTCGGGATTATCATTCGCAAGGTTCTGTTGTATCGGGCAATCAGCCTCAGTTACTTTCATCGATTCGTATTCAGGTATTTTGCTGCCAAGCTCTTCCAGCGGATACCCGCGAGGCCAGATATTTTCATCACTGAAATACCTGTACACATTTACCCACCCTGCTGATTCGCAAAGCGCTGCTTGCTGCTTAAGCTCGCGTCCTTTCCAGAATTCATCCAGCGGGATATTATCATCGTCAGTTTCGACAATGACCGACGCCCCGCCGGCTATTGCCATAAGGTATCCGATATTTTTTCTTGCGTAATGCCGTGTCGGACATTTCTGTGGAAATTCCAAATCGAGTTCTTTTTGTCTTTGGAGACTGTAAAAATCGCAACCGTCCAGCTTGAAATCCGGCGGACTTGCCTCATCGCCGATAAGCACAAATTTCCACTGCTTCTCGAGACAGCCTTTGGCAAGCTGCCGAAGAACATCATTCGGCTCTGCTATAGAAGTCACAACCAAATAGACTTTTTCATTCATAATGATTGCACTTGTTTACAATTGGCCTTTTAGTCTTCTTAAAAACAACGCAAACAGATTCTTAAACGAGTCCACCAATACCGCTGTATTCACGTTTTCGCTTGGACGGCGATAGTGTATTGGCACTTCGGTCACTTTCATTTTACGACAATACGCCTTGATTTCCGTCTGGAAAAAATGTCCCTTCGAGCGAATCCCTTTTTTCAGCACCTTGGTCAGCGACTGATTTGTGAACATCTCGAATCCGCTGGTCATATCGGCAAGTTTCGTGTCCAGCATCAGATTAGCCAGGATTGTCCCTCCCCTGCTGATAAATCGCCGCCGCCAGGGACTATCCGTAAAACTGCCCCCCTCGCAGAACCTGCTGCCGAACACGCAGTCGAAACCATCTGCCATTTTCTCAAAGAACTGCGGCATCTCGTCAGGCTGATGACTGAATCCCGCGTCTATCTCAAGTATCCAGTCGGCCCCTGCCGCCAGTGCCTCTTTATATCCTCTGATATAAGCATCTACCACACACTTATTTTCAGGGGCCCAGACGACTTTTAAAGCTGAAACATCTTTTGCCAAATCTTTTAACAAATCGACCGTGCCGTCCTTACAGCTATTATCGAATACAACAAAAAAGCTGACTCGCCCGAATCCGCCGCATTTACTTAATACAGCATTAACAAACTCGACGGCTGTGTCTTTCTCGTTAGCCATCGGACAGATAATCCCAAGATGCACCTTAGAAAACCCGGAGTCATTTTTATTATTATTCATTTCGACCGCCCGCAAGTATCCTAAGGTATTCCGTATCCTCATCGAAACACATCACGCCTTCATACGCCGCCGGCAGCAGTATCGTATCACCGCTGTTGAAATTGACACTTTCCTGTCCTTCGGTCTCGAATCGGCCGTCGCCGTTGACTATCATTACGACCCTCATCTGCCCCGTCGATTCCAGCCTTTCGCCTCCTCTTGTCTGATGACCTTTATCGATAATAAAATATTCACACTCAACCAGTCTTCCGACCGTCGTCACCGGCAACTCGTTCGCATCTTCACCGAAGTGAATGCTTTCCAGCGCATCTTCGATATGTAGCTGCCTGGCCTTGCCGTGTTCATCCACTCGGTTGAAGTCGAACACCCTGTACGTCGTATCCGAAGGCCTCTGAATCTCGGCTATCAGAAGTCCCGCTCCTATCGCGTGGGCCGTTCCCGAAGGCAGGAAGTGACACTGTCCCTGCTGTACCTCGACATTGTTGAGAAGTTCGGCGACGCTGCCCTTCTTTATCGCTTCGGCGAACTGCTCCTTTGTTACGTCCTGTTTAACTCCCTTGTAAATCACTGCGCCCGGCGCTGTCTTGATTATATACCAGCACTCTGTCTTCGGGTCGCCTTTGCCGGTCCGCCTGCAGGTTTCATCATCCGGATGCACCTGGACACTCAGTACATCCTCGGCATCGAGGAACTTTATCAACAGCGGAAAATTTCCTTTGAAATCCTCGTCACCTGTTATTTCTCTTGGGTATTCAGCAAGCGCCTGGTTGATATTCATCCCGGCAAGTGGTCCGTTTGCGATTATTGATTTGTCCTGCGGCAAATCCGCCAGCTCCCAGCTCTCTCCAATTTTTTCACCTGCCGGTATGTCTTTGCCGAAGTATTCGCGAAGTTTCTGTCCTCCCCAAATTCTCTGTTTGAAAATAGGCTTAAATTTTAGCGGATACACTTCCATACGCGCAATTCTAACTATCCGCTAAAGTCCTGTCTATGAATAATTTGCAACTCTGCCTCAACAAAAGTCAGCACTAATCGAGTATCGAGCATCGAGTATCAAGTATCGAGACTAAATTCCCTCGATTGTCTCGCAGATACCTGCGCTGATGGCATCGGCTATTCGGTTTTGGAATGAATCGGTTGCAATAAGAGATGCTTCACCATGATTGGAAATATATCCCATTTCAACTAACACGGCAGGCATTGTTGTCTTGACCAGTACGCGATAATCAGCCTGTTTTATTCCCCTTCCGTCCGGGCTGACCTTGTGTAAATTGTTAGCGATGGCACGGGCTACTTTCTGGGAACTGTATGATGCCTGCCTGGCAACATATACCGAATAGCCCTTATGCGTACGTGTCATGGACGAATCCGCGTGAATACTCACAAACAAATCCGCCCTGTGCTGATTTGCTATTTCCGCCCGCCGTTCGAGCTCTATAAAAATGTCACTATTCCGTGTCATCACAACCTGCAGACCGCACTGTCTGAGCCTTGCCACTACTTTTCTTGCAACCGACAGGTTAACCGTCTTCTCGTAAAATCCTTTAACGCTGATTGCTCCAGGGTCCTTACCTCCATGTCCGGGGTCAATCACAACCGTTCCCGACAATCGTCTGCTGCACGGATTTGATGATGACGCATTCACTGTCCCACTTCGCAACATAGTACGAATTTGTCCGACGAGACTCTCGGGCACATAATATTTTCCGCCCACATTATCTATCTGTCCGACCGGGCCGACTTCCCTTCCGTTGACGAAGAACTGCGCCCCGCTGTGAGTAAAAATCATCACTGTATTGGCGTTGTTCTTTAAGGTTATATGCGTCGTGTTCACCGAATCGACATGCAGACCGAGTCTGCTCGCCAGCAAATCAACGCTGAGGAGGTCCTCCCTTGTAGTGTATGTAGCGCGATGCTCGCTCGCCAGTCGTACAGGTCGTTCTGCACAGCCGCAAAGACTCAAAACAACGGTGAAAAACAATGCTCCGAGTGAATACCGTTTTATCATCTGTAGTTTTTTATTCGGCATTTCGCCCAAACCTATGTAGTTTTTTCCGCATTAAACAGATATTTGCCGCAGATTTATCGCAAAAGCTCGGCGCTTAAGCCCGGATTTCGGCTTTTATATACCAATGTGGTATGCTTGCACAGATACGAAGCATAAAAATCAGGCACAGCGTGGACAAAGCCCCTCAAGCCTCACCTGCTGACGATGCACAACAAAACCCTGCTCCAGGCCTTTGACCATCCCTACGGTCGAACCTATCATACATTGCGTCGAGCCGCATTTGGTGCACGTAAAATGCGGATGGCACTGTAGTTTCGTGCAATGGTCACCTAATTCATAATGCCATGTCTTATCTTTAAGATACGCCCGATGCACCAGCCCTGCCTCGACAAAACTCTCTATAGTACGATAAATTGTAACCTTGTTGGGCGCTGTTCCCCTTACTTTACGCCTAATCTGCTCGACAGTCAACGGCTGTTTCACCCTCAGAAGAACCCTTAATATATCCATCCGCTGTTGAGTTCTTCTCAAGCCCGCCGTTCTCAATGTGTCCTTGATTCTTTGCAAAATCCCGGTTTTCATCAGTTTTGCTCCTGCTCGGCGTGTTCGTGCGGATGGCTGTGATGAGCATGCACAGGATATACACCGGCTATATCCACATCCGATTTGACAAACAACAGCGGGAATACGATATCACTCACACAGCACGGCAGCCACGTTGCGATAAACAGCGTCGCAAAAACCCCTGCCGCCACCAAAATTGTCAATTGCCCCTGCATATTCATCAACAAATAAGAGCTCGACGCCCACGTGCTGATTAGAATATGAAACGCATGAGGAAATTTCGTCCGCGGAATGTAATAAGCTATCAATATACCGAGAAACGCCGCCGGATTAACAATGTACCATTCCTCAATAAATCCAAAATGAATCTTCGAGTATTCATGTCCTTCGTGTTCGCCTCTATTTTCTGCGTGGTCCTGCTCACCGGGCTGCTCTTGTTCATGCTGACCATGGAAAACCTCGACATGACCGGGCGTATCCAGCTTAAGAACCTTAGCCCCGAAATGTGGTATAATTACATCGCTCAGCGTTGCAATTCCGATTGAGCCGAAATATCCTACCAGCAACATAAGCACAAAGCTCTTTTTGGCCCTGTGCAGTCCGAACATTGATGCGGTAACCATAGCACTCAGCAGAACGTGCCCCGGGTGAAATATCCCGAACAGAACGTGGCTAACGTGCCCGCCTGCCCTGCTTAAAATCAGCATAAATCCAATCCCCAGCACCGCTCCGAATAACGTAAAAGGAGCATGTCCCTTAAGTTCAACAGCGATATGCCTGGCCTTGGATATTACTGACATAGCAGAACTTTCAAAAAGCAGCGAGCTGCATTAAAAAACAATGAGTGGAATTATAGACCAGATGCAACTCAGTTGCAAGTGGAAATTTACCGCTCCTCACAAAATAAAATATACAATAAGAAACTGAGGATTGAAGAATCCGGTTCATTTGTGAGTGTTTAATCTCGTCTTCGATTAGGAGCAGCCCAGTCGGCTCGAGAATAAAAACACTTACACCGGCATTACTCAGAACTCAATAGAAGTAATTCCTTCGCGTACGGCGTACTTGGTGAGTTCCGCGACACCTGAGGCCTCTATTTTTTCCAGGAGTTTGCGGCGATGTGTCTCAATGGTCTTTGGGCTTACGTGGAGCATTAAGGCAATCTGCTTGGATGTTCTGCCCTCCGCGATGAGTTGAAGAACCTCGCGTTCACGATTCGTAAGGTTCACTTTATCACCGGCCTGCACGCTTGCAGAATCATCCAGATACTCACCGACGACTATATTTGTCACCTTGGGACTAAGATAGTATCCATTGACCAGTACCGAGCGAAGCGCCCTGGAAAGTTCCTCAAAAAGATACGTCTTGAGAACATACCCCGCGGCGCCGGCGCTGAGAATCTCTTTGACAATACGTCTCTCGACGTGTATGGAAAGAACGATTACCTTGATTTTCGGGTTTTCCGACAGTATCAGCCGTGTCGCCTCGATTCCGTTCAGGTTCGGCATCGAAACATCCATAACGATAACATCCGGCTTTAGTTTTCTGGCCGATTCGACGGTTTCCAGACCGTCTTTCGCTTCACCAATCACCTCCATGTCCGGCTCTTTCTCAATCAATGAACGCAGACCCTCTCTTACAATACCATGGTCATCTGCAATAAGTATTCTCATTATTATTTACCTCCCAAATCCGGTCCCGCCATGTACTCGAGTGGTACAGTTACAGTCGCAACCATCCCTTTCCCAGGCTCGGATTTGACTTCCAATTTCCCATTTATATACTCGAGGTTTTCCCTTACGCCGAAAAGGCCGAACCCTCGTTCTTTGCCGGCAATGGGTACCCCGGTCCGCGTCACATCAAATCCAACACCGTTGTCTTCAACCACCACTTGCACCGTATCCCTGGTCCTGTGAATATCTACGACAACCTTACTTGCTCTTGAGTGCTTTATGACATTAGTCAGCAGTTCGCGGACAGCTTGATAAAGAGGGACTTTGATGACATCGTCCAGTCTCAAGTCGTCATCGTCCGCTGCCAGTTCGTACTCAATTCCGTCCTCAGGCCGGATTCGGTCTTTCAACAATGCTTCCACCGCGGCTTTCAGGCCAATCTCGTAAAGCACCGGGTTACTCAGCTCGAGCATCAATGAATAAGTATCCTCAACCGCCTGACCAATCTGTTCGGCCGTATTACGTAATTTACCGGAGATTTCGGCATCGGCCGAGGATTGGGCCAGGATTTGTACGTTGAGTTTGGCCATGGCTAAACGCTGGCTCACCCGGTCATGCATTTCCACCGCGAGGTTTCGCCGCTCCTGCTCGTGGATCCTTGACAACTGCGAAGCCAGAGACTTAAGCTGCGCTTGGTACTCTCTAGCCCTTTTTTCTGCGCGCTTACGCTCGGCATTTTTCGCAAGCTGCCATTTGCCTTCCTTCTGGATAAGAGCCAACTGATGCTTATTGGCCACATTTACAATTTCAGATGTCCCACATTTATCAAGGCAGTATGCGCAAACAGCAATCATCGGGAATCTGTCGATTGTCTCATTTATCTGCCCCTCATACTTGATGAAGCTTTCCCAAGTTCCTTCATCAAGCCAAGTTGTGTTACCATTTATCCTCAAACCTGCATATCCATTGCTTAGAGCCAAGTTGAGTTTACCCATCCATCCTTTCATCACCCGTTCCCTGTCAAAAATGCCCCGGTCAAGATACCACTGGTCGTGTGGGAAGATTTCTATCTGCCCTTTTTTTAGACATTTGTCGAAATCGGGCATAGCTTTTTTCATGGCACTTTTGGCTTCCGTCGGGTCAAGAGGGGCGGAAGTAATCCACATACAGAATTCATTATTTTCCAGCCCCGCTTTGAAGTAAGGAACAAGGACGTTAATCAGGTCTTCTTTTGTCCTGTAAAACAGGCAAACATGCATGCCCCACGGGACGCTCCCTAATACATCAATTCCAGTTTCCCTGATGAGTTGCTTTGTTTCTTTTATCATCTATTCCCTTTCGTTTTAGCGGAACTATCATTGTAGCCTTGCAGCCGACGCTGAGGACCTCTTTGACAATACGTTTCTCGGCGTGTATGGAAAGAACGATTACCTTGATTTTCGGGTTTTCCGACAGTATCAGCCGTGTCGCCTCGATTCCGTTCAGGTTCGGCATCGAAATATCCATAACGATAACATCCGGCTTTAGTTTTCTGGCCGATTCGACGGTCTCCAGCCCGTCTTTTGCTTCACCAATTACTTCCATGTCCGGCTCTTTATTAATCAGTGAGCGCAGACCCTCTCTTACAATACCATGGTCATCCGCGATAAGTATCCTCATTATTATTTACCTCCCGAATCAGGCTCCCCCTTGTACCTGAGCGGTGCAGTTATAGTCGCAACCGTTCCTTTTCCCGGCTCTGATTTTATTTCCAGCTTTCCGTTTATATACTCTATATTTTCTTTCGTGCTGAAAAGGCCAAATCCTCCAGCTTTGATAGTATCGGGTTTTTCTATCCTCGAAGTATTGAATCCGACGCCGTTGTCTTTTACCTCTACTATCACCTTACCGTCGGCCTTGTGAATACTCACTACAACCTTATTTGCTCTCGAGTGTTTTATGACATTCCTCAACAGTTCCCGAACGGCCTGATACAAAGGAACCCTGATAACATTGTCCATTTTAAAATCGTCATCGTCCGCTTCCAGCACATATTCAATTTTCTGCTCAGGTCCGATTCTTTTTTTCAACAATGATTCCACCGCTGCCTTTAAGCCGATTTCATAAAGCACCGGGTTGCTCAGTTCGACCATCAGGGAATAAGCATCTTCAATCACCCGGCCGATTTCTTCGGCTGTCTTGTGCAATTTATCTGAGACTTCAGCGTCTGTCGATGATTTGGCCGCGATTTGCATCTGAACTTTAGCCATAGCCAAACGCTGACTTACCCGGTCGTGCATTTCCACAGCGATATTTCGACGCTCCTGTGCCTGGACCTTCGACACCTGAGATGCCATAGATTTGAGCTGATCTTGATAATCATACAGCTTTTCTTCCACCTGTTTGCGTTTGGTCACGTCGTCATAAACGGCCACTATTTCACCTGTAGGCAGCTTATAAACGTAATTTTCAATCCAGTGCGCCAAACGCTTGTCTTTATACAGCGATACAGGGTGGTGCTCCGGTTTGCCCGTCCGCCAGACACGTTGAAAAACCTCGAACAGCCCAAACTCTTTTACTCCGGGAAATGCATCCGTTACCTTTTTGCCGATTACATCTGCTCGCCGGATTTCATCGATACTTTCACCGGCCTTGTTAAGATTTTTGAAAACAAAATCCTCGCCGTCGTCAATCGCCTCGTAAACTGCAACGCCGTTGCCCATACTCTCGAACAGCTCTCTATACCGTATTTCGCTTTCCCGCTGGGCCTGTTCTGCCCGTTTGCTTTCGGTCAGGTCATGAGTAATACCAAGAATCTCTCGAACTTCATCCCTTTCGTCCAGAACAGGTACACAGGTAATCCTCAGCTCGTGCACTCCGCTGCCGGGCAGCGACAAGACTGTCTCCAGTGAACAACTCGACCGGCTGTCGAACGCCTTCTTAAGAGTTGGCAGATAAACCTCATAAACCTCCGGAGGCCATACCTCATCGTCTCGCTTTCCTAAAAAGTAGGATTTCGGCCGGTTTGTAACCCGGCGCGTAGCCTGGTTGATATATCGGATTCGCAGGTCCCGGTCATATATCACAATTACGTCCGGAATGTTCTCCAGTGCCTGCCTGAACCGCTCTTCGCTTTGCTGCAATGCTTCTTCAGCTTTCTTGCGCTCGGTGATGTCTAACGTTATCTCTACGACCCCTATGACGTTGCCTTCTTTATTTTTGACGGGATTAGCGCGTACAGACCAGACTCTACCATCTGAGCTGTGAATTTCTTCAGTTTCTAATCTGCCGGTTTTCCACACTTTTTCAATAGGACAATTTGCGCAGGGTTTGTTGCGTTCGTGCCATATCTCATAGCAATAACGTCCAAGCAGCTTTTCGGCAGTGGAACCAGCCGACTCACCTGCGGTTCTATTTGCCCATACGACTCTGTGCTCGGCATCCTGATATGCCACAAGTTCCGACATGGTATTTAAAATGGTCGCTTTTTCATTCTCTGCCTTTTTCAAGGTCTCCTCGGCCCGCTTGCGCTCGGTGATATCCTGATTCACTCCGTGGGTCTTGATTGTACGGCCCTGACTGTTTTTAATGACGAAAATGCGTACATTAATATAGCCAATCTCGCCGTCGGCATAGATGATTCGGTGTTCCAACTGGCGGCTGAACTCGGAATCAGGAGTTTCAAGTGCTTTTTGAATCTCATCTCTCACAACCGATTTGTCATCTGGATGCACGAAAAGTTCGGCATATCGCGCAGATGACATTGTATAACCGCCGACCTTCTCAGCCGTCGTGTGGAAAATGGCATAGAACTGGTCGTTGAAAGTAAATAAATCATCAGCTACGTCATACTCCCAATGCCCCAGCTTGGCGATTTTGACTGCTTCTGATAACTTGGTTTCGCTGGTGCGAAGTTCCTGCTCCGCTCTCCGCTGGGCCAGGCCGATGGCCAGGTTGTCCGCCAGCCTTTCAAACAGCGATATTCTCCCCGGAGTGAAACGCCCCCTTTGCCGGCTGTTGAACTGCAATAATCCAACAGTCTCTCCACCTGCCCGCAGCGGAACAAGCGCTAAGGATTCATAGCCGGCTGTATTACATCGATTGCGTGTCCTTGCCAGTCGGTCAGCCTCGGTTGTTCCGGCAAGCAGGTCGGTTGTGCTGTTTGTCCAGAAACTGCCGTTTCTGGTAAAAAAAGGTTTCGATGGGTCATACCGACCGCTGATTATATTGCCGCACATACATTCCAGAAACACCCTGCCCTGACTGTCACGAACAAATTCGCCTGTCTCGTTCACCGAGCAAAGACTGTTTCCAGCCAGAACGAACTCATCACTAAAACCGCTTGTTACGTAATAAGGATAATCCTCGCCTTCGACAAGTCGTACCCCAACGGCCTCACAGTCCGACCAATCCCTGAGGAAGACCGTGACCAGTCTCATCATTTCAAGCATATGGTTGCTGGAATTAATAAGGCTGAGCAATTTTATCATTACCTCCCGCTCCTCTTCGGCCTGCTTGCGCACGGTGATGTCCAGACCGTACACATTGACAAAATCAGGATCTCTAAGAGGGGCAAATGTAAGTGAAAAAACCTTACCGTCACATGCCAGTTCGGTTTCCTGGGGTTTCTGATTGCTCAATACCTCGTTTACTAAGTCAAGCCAGTCATAAGAAACTTGTTCACCTTGTTTACAGCCCCATTGCTTGAGAATAGGTGAACTTGCCTGATTGCTGTAAAGGATAGTGCCGTCTTTGGCAATCCGCAGAACGGGGTATGGATCCTCGGAAGGGAATCTCGCCAGCTTGGCAATCTCTTTCGCTGCCTTCTTGCGCTCGGTGATGTTTTCAAATATAACAACAAAGTAACCTCTTGCGGGACTATATACGGAAGTGGTCAGCCATATTTCCAAAGGTTTGAAGAAAACCTCGAATTTAGTCTCTTTTCCGGTTAAGGCAACTTCGCTATAAATGTCAAATAATTCGGGATGCGCCTCTTTGATGCCCGGTATTGCTTCGGTGACTTTTTTCCCGACAATGTCTTCTTTCTTTAATCCCGTTAGTTTTTCAAAGGCATTATTGACGTCAATATAGATAAAATCTATCGGCCGGTCATTCTCATCCACCATGATTCTGCAATAGGCAAAACCGTTGAGCATATTATCGAACAGAGGCCGGTATTTCTCATCGCTTGCTCGCAGCACATCCTCAACTGACATATGCTCGACCCGGCCGGCCTTGTTAATCTCAACCGGCTCAAGTTTGGCTGATTTCGACCGGCGGACACGCTTTTCTTCAGCCGGTTTATGCCTGGACTTTTTCCGGTTCTCTAACATTGATTACCCCCCGCAAACAACCGTGTCCCAATTGAGATATGAGATTCCCTGTGCTCCAGCCCCTCATACATAGATTTGACTGCTTCCATGCTAAGCCCTCTCGCAATCTCAGGTTATACTAACTAAACCCTCCACTCAAATCAATAAAAAATCTACTCAGCAGTGTATTTTTATCGGTTGCGGATATCGAGTGCCCGTGGTCATTACCACTTCAACACTTTTAGACCTTGCCGAGCGGAACAAAACGGCTATAATAGCCTGCTCATAAGCGTTTTTTGCCGAATTTGATTACTGTAATTCTTTTTATTAAAGGGCGAAGAAATGAAAAAGCTGATAATCAACTGTATTCTGATGTGCATTGTATGTTTTTCGCTCGTACTGAGCGGCTGTTCTAAAAAGGGCTCTGACGACGAATCCAAAAAGAGGATAGCCTTCATAACAAACAACACCGCCGATTTCTGGATTATCGCACAGCGGGGCTGTGAAAAGGCGCAGACCGAGCTTCCCAATTACAACGTTGACTTCAGGCTCACCAGCGACGCCACACCCGCCGAACAAAGACGCTTAATCGACGACCTGCTCGCAAGAAACGTCAGCGGAATCGCAATCTCACCCATTGACCCCATCAACCAGAAACCATTTATCGACAATCTCGCCGAACAGATAACCGTCATCACCTGCGACAGCGACATACCCGACAGTAAGCGCCTCTGTTACATCGGCACAGACAACGTCGCCGCCGGACGACAGGCCGGACAACTAATAAAAGAGGTTCTGCCGCAAGGCGGAAAAATTATGCTCTTCGTCGGAAAGAGAGACGTCCAGAACGCCAAGGAAAGAATACAGGGAATCGAAGAGACACTCAAAGGCTCGAACGTCGATATCATTGACGTCCGCACCGACAACACCGACCAGGTCCAGGCCAAATCCAACGTCGCCGACACCCTGGTAAAATACCCCGACCTGGCCTGCTGCGTCGGCCTTTGGAGTTATAACGGCCCTGCTATCCTAAATGCTGTCTCAGATGCCGGCAAACTCGGAAAAATCAAAATCGTTACCTTCGACGAAGAATCGGAAACACTCGCCGGTGTCCGCGACGGGTACATATACGGGACCGTAGTTCAGCAGCCGTTCGAATTCGGATATCAGTCAATGAAAGAGCTGGCACGGATTATCGAAGGCGACACCTCGAATATACCGCCGGACAAACAAATGATTGTACCTACGCTGATAATCAAACAGAAGGACGCCCCGGCCTTTATTGAAAAGATGAAAAATCTGCTTGGGCAATAATCGCAGCATGGTTGCAAAGGCACCGTTACTCGAAGCGCAAAATATCACAAAGACCTTTCCCGGCGTAAAGGCCCTTGATAATGTCAGCCTTACCGTCCACGCCGGAGAGGTCGTTGCGCTAATCGGTGAAAACGGCGCCGGCAAATCAACACTGATGAACATCATCGGTGGAATTTTGCAGCCCGACTCAGGCTCCGTCAAAATTGACGGCCAATTTGCCAATCTCCGCAATGTCTCCGACGCTATCAACCTCGGAATAGGATTCATCCATCAGGAACTGAATGTCCTCGACAATCTGACTATTGCTGCAAACGTCTTTCTCGGCAGGGAGCCGCTCTGCTGTGGACCGCTTAAAATTATAAATCGACGTCGGCTGAGAACTCAAACCGAACCTTATCTCAAGCGCCTCGGTCTTGATGCATCGCCGGATACTCTTTTGACTGAATTACCCATCGCCTCTCAGCAAATCGTCGAAATCGCAAAGGCCCTGTCCCTCAATGCTCGCCTACTCATAATGGACGAGCCGACCTCAAGCCTTACTCTCGCAGAAACAAAACGCCTGTTTGAAGTCATTCGCCAACTGCGCGATGAAGGCGTCAGCATCATTTATATTTCACATCGGCTCGCCGAAGTTAAGGAATGCGCCGACCGCGTCGTCGTCCTCCGCGACGGCGCCCGCGCCGGTTCACTTACACTCGACCAGATAAGCCACGACAGGATGGTCCGCCTGATGATAGGCAGGGACCTCGAAGACTTTTTCATTCCTCCGACCAAAACCAGCCGTCAGGGCTGCCTTAAAGTCACCGACCTGACCACCACCGCATATCCCGGTCGCCGAATCAGCTTCGAGGCCGCGCAAGGCCAGATATTCGGTTTCGCCGGACTCATCGGTGCAGGCCGAAGCGAAATGGCACAGACAATTTTTGGTGTTGCATCTGCCTTGTCCGGCTCCATTACCCTGCTCGGCCAAAAACTCCAAATCCGCTGCGCCAAAGACGCAATCGATAACGGCATCTACCTCGTCCCCGAAGACCGAAGAAAGTCAGGCCTCGTCGTCGAGATGACATTCCGACAGAACATCACACTGCCGCGACTCGACCGCTTCTCCTCAGCCTGGCTCATAAGCAGAAAAAAGGAACGGGCCGTCGCTAAAGCACAGGCCGAGTCACTGGCAGTAAAAATTCCTTCTGTCGAAACACTCGTCAGCAATCTCAGCGGCGGCAATCAGCAGAAAGTCGTCCTCGCCAAGTGGCTCGCCCTCGAACCCAAGGTCATAATCTTCGACGAGCCGACGCGTGGAATCGACGTCGGCTCGAAATCCGAAATCTATCATATTATGCGGACCCTTGCCGAAAAGGGTGTAGTTGTTATTATGATAAGCTCCGATATGGAAGAAATACTCGGCATCAGCGACCGAATCGCCGTTATGCACGAAGGCCGTATCACCGGTATCCTCGACCGCTGCGACTCGGACGAGGAGAAGGTAATGCAACTTGCCGTCGGCGCCAAAATTGAAAGGGATACTAACAGTATCTAACATAATGATAATGACATGGATTTAGAATTGTTTTCTCTGTGTTCTACCCTTAGGGACCCCTTAGGGGGCTGTGCCCTCTGTGGCTTATAATGAATTTCTCTGTGAACTCTGTGTTCTCTGTGGCTTATAATTAAATTTCTCTGTGGCTGATATTTTTTGTAAGGATTTTCAATTGAAGAAGGAACTGCCGATATTATTGATTCTTATAGTGCTCTGCGTCGCCGTCTCAATCGCCAATCCGCAGTTCCTCAGCACAACCAATCTCCAGAACACCGCTCGTTTGATTGGAATGTTCGGCATCTTTAGCATCGGCGTCGGTATAGTCATCATTACAGGCGGCATCGACCTGTCCGTCGGCTCCGTCTTTTCACTGCTCGGCATCCTGCTCTGCTTCAAGCTGGTCAACTGGTCCTGGCCCTGGCCGCTTGCCGTCGCCGCTATACTCGCCTTAGGCGCCTTTCTCGGTCTGTGTCACGGCCTGCTCGTTACAAAGCTCAGGATCCAGCCGTTCATTGTAACGCTCTGCGGCCTGCTCTTTTATCGAGGCCTCGCTCGCTACATCGCCAACGACCAGACCCAGGGTTTCGGCTACTGCACAGGCTTCGAGACCCTCCAGAAAATCACCACCGCCAAGCTCATCGGCGTCCCGATGCCGTTTGTCTTCCTGCTGGTTATCGCCTTTATTATGTGGATTGTCCTGCACCGCTCCGTCTATGGCAGATATTTGTTCGCCGTAGGCCGCAACGAAGAGGCCACCCGCTTCTCCGGCGTCAACACCTCCGCCGTCATCGTCGGTGCCTATGTAATCTCTACTTTGCTTGCCGCTGTCTCAGCCATATTGCTTGCCTTTTATACCAATTCCGTTTCGCCCAGCGCCCACGGCAATTTTTACGAGCTGTACGCCATCGCAAGTGCCGTCCTCGGCGGCTGTTCATTGCGCGGAGGCCAGGGCTCCATCTTCGGCATCCTGATTGGCACTACCTTGATTCTCGTTTTGCGTAATTTCGTCAACCTTTTGGGCATACCGAGCTCGCTGGATTTTGCGGTGCTTGGTACAGTAATCCTCGCCGGCGCCGTTGTCGATTACACACTCCAGTACCGCCGCGAAAAACGCAAACTCACTACATAAATTATTTAGCCCCCGGTTTCACCGGGGGTTTGGATTTATATACCGCGGCTTCAGTTGTTTCCCTGTAGCCTTGCCTTATTCTCAACCTCGATATATGGTTTTAACCATTCATCCAATTCATTCCATGATACATCTTTGGGAATGGGATGCTCCTCCCAAGCAATACAATTGAAGTTAGCGCCAAAGGAAGCATCTGCGCTTCGTCTGCTGCACTTGGCAATCATTGAAGAATAAAAATCATTATGGTAACCATAATGATGAGTATGAATGAATTTTTCCCAACGCTTGCAAATGGCGTCCTCATCAATTCTGTCAATAAGTTCAATTTGCTCCATACTCCGTTGGTATTTATCTCCCCACGCTTGACTTAATAAAGCTACAGCCTCAACATCGGAAGATGGGGCACCATATCCAAATATGGTGAACATGTATGCACTTTCCAAGCAGGATTTCACTCCATCCCAACTGCTCTTAATGAATGGGTCGATGTTGTAATCTTTCCTGCCGATTGGATAAAGAAGTTTACTTCTGCTAAGAAGCTTCCCACATTTTCGGCATATATTACCTTTATGGCTGAGTTGTATTTTTTCATGCTTCGTGCATATCCCTATTGCTGTATTACCGTGTAAGTAAAGTGGGTGGGGAAGATTACCATCACCAGATCGATGATAATTTCTGCACATAGCTTGCCATAAAAAAGGATCCCAATTAAATGTGGCTACGACATCACGACCCGTTAACGACAAAATGAGATGGTCATAGAGAGTCGGTTCATCAGGTAATTCCATCTGTGAGAAATAATCGTAGATTATTTCTTCAATGGTCTGCCTGATTTTATCATACTGTGAGTCCTCATATAAAGAATCATATAAATTCTCAAAGTTCTGCCCTTTATAATCAATTTCGCATTCATCAAGGTAATCTGATAGTCCATTAACTGTTTCAACAAAATTATCCATCAAAGGCAGTTTCAGGCCATTCTTTTCACCGTTTGGAAAGGCTGCCAAACTTGCTCCTGCCCCAAGTAAAACAAGGTGAGGTCGTTTAATACCTAAAGCATAGACGTTGTAAGCACGTTCTTTCATATCGTTCTTCTTGCTGTTCTAACAATGATTATACAATCTGTACAACAAGTTCCCGTTGCTTCTTGAGTACTAATACACCCTTAACTTTAGCGAATCACGTCATTTCGTCCCTTCAAAATATGGGTGACTGTTCTTGGTTTCCCCAAATATTCCTAGAGGTCAATAAATTACGACGTCATAGCCCAAAAACCTGAGCCCAGCATTAGAATTTCGATTACGCAACGGATACTTCTTGGGATAATAGAAACCAATAAGTTCCTGAATACTCGACTTGCCAAATCTCATACCCGCTAGAGTTCGCTTGCATTCACTCATCCTTAACTCAAGAGGCTTTTTTCCATGAATAAGGGTTTTCCATGTTTTTCTTATCAACCCAAGATTCTCATTAGCAAAGCCAAGGAACTTTGCCTTATGCCATTGATACACCCTCTGACAATTCAGGCAGTTAATGATTTCTTCCACATCATTCATATTGATTTTTTCTATTACCCCCTCATCCAACTTATTCCTGACTATCTGTGATCTTTCGCTTCTGGTTCTTCGCTCATCTCGATTGTTTGCAGTTTTAGACTGTTTGAACATCGTTGCATAACGCCTTATCTCCTTCTTTCTGTCGGTCGGATGAAGTAGTCGTGGTTTCTTTTTCTCGTATTCCCGTGATGGTTTTTGGGGCGCATCATGAAAAAGATAATTCAAAAAAGCATCAGTCTCAAAGTATAGTGGGGTTTCTGGCCATACTCGCTGGATTCCTGAATATGATTCAGCAAACTCATGATAATAATGCAAATATTCAGGATAATCACTAAACTCCGATGTGAGACCGGCGTAAGGGTCTCCTGGGTCGTCAAGAAGATTCCAGATTATTGGGAGTTTTTTTGAAGTTTCCTCGTTAACTATAGCCTCTCTTTTTCCTGACACATGCGGCCTAAAATCAGTTGGAAAATCTGAAGCTTTTTTCCACCAACGACAATAAAGCTCATTCACGTGCTTCGCATCTAAATCTGAGAGCAAAACGCCTGCCTCATACCTACAAAAGAAAGCCGTACCCGTCAAGTTGGCAGAAGTTACTATGGCGTAGTTATCTATTATGTAAATCTTGGCGTGTAATGCTTCAAGTGTTTTTACAGTTCCCCTCCGTTGAAAATACTTGATTGTCTTATATGCTTTAGAATTGATATTAGCGTCGTCAGTAATAAGGCGAACATCTACATCACTATTGTCTATCCATTTCTTTCCCAAAATTCTTCTGACTGATTTGCAATCTCCGATAAATGGCGACGCAACCCACAATCTTTTTGTAATTTTGTTAGACCTAGCACGAACTTCGTCAACGATTTCTTGTTGACTCAAAACCTTCATTTAAAAATCCTCTCCCAATGTAAACGTTTCTCTGTAAGGCAGAATTAATCTCGCTCCAAATCTTTTTGGTAATCAGTAATTATTTCCTTAGTTGCCTGCCCACCTGTCCTCGAACAATTTTGTCGGGGATGCAAACAGTAAGCAGAGGTGCCTTTGTTCCTTCGCACCTTAATGACAAATCCGCAACTCCAAATAATCAATAATCAATAATCAACAGTCAATATTCAATCTTCAATCCTTCGCCCTCCCGACCAAACATTTTTTCCTCATTTTCTTTTATAAGAACAATCCAGCTTATCCTGTCTGAAATAAACAGTGTTAATCTGTGTAAATCCGTGTCTAATATAAAACCGTGTTAATTTGTGTCTAAATAATGATATTATCCCTTTTTAACCCAAAATAACAATCCAAAAATCCCCGCAACCTGTCGCGGCATAGCCGCAGGCGACGCCGGAATCCGCGCCTAAAGGTGCAGTGCTTGTCCGTGTTTCAGTCAGTATAAACCTGCCCTGAGCGCAGTCGAATGGGTCCGTGGCTAAAAATTTTTTCCTGTACCCTGTCCGCTGTACGCAAAAAGCTAATTTTATGCTTGACTTCTGTTCAATATATGGTATAATACCACCGTTGTTTGATAAAATGTAAACTTAGGCAATATAAAATAGGAGGCATTAAAAATCCGTGTTAATTCACATAATCAGTGTAATCTGTGATTAAAAAACCACTCAAAAATCACAAAAACAATGAATTTTATGATTAAAAACAGTGTTAATCCGTGTAAATCAGCGTCAAAAAAACTGCTCTGTGACCTCGCCTGCCTTGAGCGAAGTCGAAGGGTTCTCTGTGGCTTATATTGTGTTTTCTCTGTGGCAATACACTACATTTGTCGAGAGTCCTCTACAAATCCACCTCTTTCTGAAAAAACAAACCCAATTTTTCCTCGTTTTTGGCCCCAAAACCGCGATTTACCCCAAAAACAAACCCAAAACGAACCCAATTCAAACCCAATCAAACCCAATTTGCACGAGGCCCAAAATGAGCTTATGTCCTTTTATAATAAAGCGATATGAAAATATACGATTATACGACCGAAATGAAAACGAACCCAAAACAAACCCAATATTTTCGCTACGCAAGGCTTTTCTGGTCGGTTGCTGTAATACCTTTAAAGGTATCTCCGTGGAATTTCATATTTAAATAAGTCAATACGAACATCCAGAACAAAATGGCCCTGAATGAAACATAGCACAATACCAATACACGAACGAGATGTTCCGTCATCGTCAATTGCGAACCATCGGTGAGCTGTCGTTTATTAAATTGCACCAGTCGAGTTCCATCTGCCCAGACGCTATGGCCTCGAGCAAGGGAGATTGCACCAAACTCAGTGGCCTTTTGGCTAAAATATATGGTAGGAACTATAAATACGATAAATAACAATGCTACCCATTTACGCAGGAAATATTTGTTAAAAGCAGTTCGCCATGAATGAAAAAAAGATTTGCGGGACTTTTCCGCTGGTTGTTTGTTATCGCTCCGTGGATACTTTTCCTTCATACAAAATGAATATTATGCGTTCTTTACCACAAAATGCCATACAAAAATGTGAGGAATCTGCGAATGCGCGGCAAATTAATTTTTCATACGGAGGGGCTGGCCTGTGGCGTCGATGACGTCCCGCCAGAGTGAGCCTTCGGGGTCGATAGTGTTTTTGCGCGAGACGGCCATTCGAATCGGTAAATGAACGAAATGATTATGAACTATGCTAATCAAAAGGCTTGTCTTTCCGGCCATAGCGGCGTGGACGGCGTTCGAGCCGAGACGCTGGCAGTAAATCGAGTCATTGGCATTGGCGGGCGTGGCGCGAATGATGTAGCTGGGGTCAATGTACCGGATGGTCACCTCGATGTCGCGGCTCTTGAAATACTCGGCGACTTTAGCTCTGAGAAAAACGCCGATGTCGCCGTAAACCTTATTGCCGGAGGCGTCAACCCGGCCGGTGACCGGGATTAAATCCTGTCCTGCTCCTTCGGCGATGAGGATAACAGCGTGGTGGCGATTTAGAATCCTGTGTTCGAGATGCGTCAGCAGGCCGTTGGGGCCTTCGAGGTCGAACGGCAGCTCGGGTACGAGTACGAAATTCACATCGTTAATAGCAAGGGCCGTGTGCGCGGCGATGAAACCGGACTGTCGGCCCATAACTTTGACGATGCCGATACCGTTGACGGCGCAGAAGGCCTCGACGTGCGCGGCTGAGACGGCGTCAACGGCTTTGGAGACCGCGGTCTCGAAGCCGAAGGATTTCTGAATGAAGCTCAAATCGTTATCGATTGTCTTCGGGACCCCGACAACGGCTATTTTCAGGCCGCGTTTTTTTGCCTCATCAGCAATTGCAAGCATACCCTTCTGAGTGCCGTCACCTCCGATACCGAAAAGGATATTGACGCCCATCTGCTCGAGCGAATCGACGATATCCTCAGAGCGCTGGCCGTAACCGCGCGACGAGCCGAGAATAGTACCGCCTCTTGTGTGAATCTCTGAAACGACATCGGGATTAAGCTCCATTGCCGGCAAATCGAATTCCGACAGAAAGCCTCGATAGCCGTACCTGATTCCGGAGATTCTTCGTACGCCGTAGCGGTACCAGAGGCACATAACAATCGAGCGGATAACGTCATTGAGGCCAGGACACAAGCCGCCGCAGGTGACAATCGCGGCGTGAGTCTTGGTTGGGTCAAAAAAGATGTTCTGTCGCGGGCCTGCCAGCTCAAGGACATGGTCCCTGGAATCGGTCTCGGCGGGCAAGGCACCGCCTTCGATACTGTACAGAACGTACTGGTCGTCGGAAACGAACTCGGCCTGGCTGTCCTCCTTCAGGTTCGAGACAGGTACGGACGAGGCGACTTTACAGCGGCCGAGAGTCTCGATTGTAAAATTCAGTTTTTCCATTGCCATAGTTCAATTGTCCAAAGTATTTTTATCTGTCGCAGCACAAATCAATTTTAAGACTAAGTGATTTGTATTTCAACCGCCCGAAACCGTGTGGAGCATAATCGCATTGGTTTTGCCTGCGGCGCCAATCGGATGACCTGCCACGAGCACAATTATATCACCCTGCTCGGCCCATTTGCGTTCAAGAATAAGATTATCCACCAGCTCGGCAAAATGTTCGGTATCCGAAGGGACCGGCCGACACCTCGGTATAACTCCGTAGTGCAGACACATCTGGCGGCACATACGCTCATCGGAACTAAAGGCGAGTATCGGAACATCGATTCGCGCTTTGCTCAGCAGCCTTGCGGTCGAGCCGCTCTGCGACCATAGGGCGACGAGCTTTGCGTCGATGTCCTCGGTTATCTGGGCGACGCTGTGAACCATAGCGGCGGTCAGAATTAAATCCGCTGTGGTGTCTATCTTGGGATAGACGGCGTCGCTTTCGTCGAGGTACGCCTCGGTGTACTGGGCGATGCGTCGAATCGTCTTTGCGGCTTCGACGGGATATTTGCCGACGGCTGTCTCACCCGAAAGCATTACGGCATCGGCAAAATCCATTATGGCATTAGCCACATCGGAGACTTCAGCGCGAGTCGGAGAGGGACTGTCTATCATGCTCTGCAGCATCTGTGTCGCCACAATAACCGGTTTGCCGCGGCGACGACACATACTCGTAATTCGTTTCTGGAGCAAAGGCACCTCGGCCAAATCCATTTCAACGCCGAGGTCGCCGCGAGCTATCAGGATGATGTCGGAGGCATTTACAATATTATCCAGATTCTGTATAGCAGCGACGGTCTCAATCTTGGCAATCAGCTTAATGTCACTGCCGGCTTTGCTGATGTAATCCCTCAGCCGGTTGATTTCATCCGCGCTGCGCACAAAACTCAACGCGAGGAAATCGAGATTATTCTGTATCGCCCAGTCAACATATTGCCAGTCTTTCGGTGTAATAGAATCGGCTCTGACAACAGAATCGGGCAGGTTAATTCCTTTTCGGCTTTGTATGTTACCGCCGGTGATAACACGGCAGACGATTTTTCCCTGAGACTGTTCGACTGCACGAAGAACAATTTGGCCGTCATCTATCATTACCCTGTCGCCGACTTTTACGTCAGAAGCGAAGTGCTCGTAGCTGGTCGGCAGGAAACCGGGGCGCGGCTGGTCATCGCCTGTAAAAATGACTACCTGACCGTCGGCTTCGACCTGCTGGATTGGCGGTTCGATGTCACCGAGCCGAATTTTCGGTCCGCACAAATCACCCATTACGGCTATAGTGTGCTGATGGCGGCTGCGAACCGAGTTGACCTGCTCGAGCCGATTGGCGTGTTCGGCGGGTGTGCCGTGCGAAAAATTGAGTCTGAAGACATCAACTCCGCTATCAACCATCGCATTGATGGTTTCAGCCTTGCTGCAGCCCGGTCCGAGTGTGGCGACTATTTTTGTTTTGATCATCCGTTGACCAAATCCCGATTAAACCCTCGGGTAATTGCCCAGGAAGTATGTCCTGGGTAAATCACCAGTCAGAGGTTTTGCGTATTGAATAAATGCCTCGGTGACGTCGTTGCCGTCTTTATTGATGAATTCGTCCGGCATAGTTTTACTTTTTTCGGCGACGTTGCGAAGCTCGGTGGAGAAAAGCTCAACAGCGTATTCGTCCGCATTGGCGATTCGCCGGATGGCAACAGAGCCGCTCTGCTCGTCCATCGCGAGCTTCACAGCCTGGCTGCCGCACCGCCTTGCCTCTTCGACATCCACGGGTGACTGAAAGCCAACGAAACTTCTCTGCAGGTATCCGAATGTATCAGCCCTGACCCGCTTAACTTTGAGCTTGTGCCTGACGTTCGAGGCCAGGAAATCTGCTAAGGCTCCGGTGCCGGAAAGCTGGAGGTTGCCGTGGGCATCGATTTCATCACCTTCGAGAATCTTCTTTGCCCAAGGTACACCATCGGTATCACAGATGCCTTCGCTTACAGTCACGACGCAACGGCCGAGATTTTTGTAAACGGATTCGACGTCAGCGACAAATTTTTCAACAGTCACCGGACGTTCAGGCAGATAAATCAGGTGCGGCCCGTCATTTTCCGCCTGTCTGGCCAGGGCCGTCGCTGCAGCCAGAAAACCGGCGTGTCGGCCCATTACCACATCGACCTTGATACCCGGCAGAGCCCTGTTATCAAGGTCGTCGCCCATAACGGCACAAGAAACGTATTTCGCCGCGGTACCGTAACCCGGACAATGGTCGGTGACCAACAGGTCGTTATCGATTGTCTTTGGGATATGAAAGGCTCGAAGCTCATAACCGACTTCGGCAGCCATCAGATTGACGATATGGGCGGTGTTGGCTGAGTCGTTGCCGCCGATGTAGAAGAAGTACCTGATATTACGCTTTTTGAAGACTTCGAATATTCTATGGCAGTATTCTTCGTCCGGTTTGTCGCGGCTTGAGCCGAGGGCCGAAGAGGAACAGGCCGCGAGGCCCTCTATGTCGGCAATCGACAGTTTCTTCAGGTCGATGAAATCTTCCTTGACTATTCCCTGCACGGCGTGGATGGCGCCGTAGAGATTTTCAATCTGACTGTGTTTGCAGACTTCTTCGATGACGCCGGCCAGTGACGCATTGATAACACCCGTCGGACCGCCGGACTGTCCTACTACCGCATTAGCTCTTGGTGGTTTAGCCATTACCTTCTCCGTTGCATACTGTTAATCAACCACAATAAACACGAATCGAGTATTATAACGCGAGAAGAGACCGAAACAAGCACAAAAACGGCCCATATCAGGACACGACTTCGACAGCCTGTCCCGCTGAGAGGAAATACAGCCATTTGCCAAGGACGGGTTTTTTTAGAATTTTTTCTGCGGCCAGGACGTAAAGCTGCACCTGCCTTTCATACAGCTTAGCCCGCTGCTCGATTTGCTCTGCAGAGACACGGTCCGTCTTGAAATCCACGACCACCAGACCATCGGCAGTTTCTATGAGCATATCGACGATGCCCTGAACGACGAGCGAATCGGCTACGTCCGAAGCCTCGTCCAATTCGCTAACCGGCAGTGAAAACGTAAAAGGCCATTCACGCCTGATTGTGTTATTCGAATCGAGCGCCATACGGCCCAGGTCGCTGTCGAAGAATCGCGCAATTGATTCGGTATCAATACACTGCATTGCCTCGGTGGTTATCAGGCCTTTGCTTACCAGCTCATCGGCAGTCTGTCTGACAACATCGGCATTTACGTGCTTACTCAAATCGAGCGATGAAATGATAAGATGTGCCGCTGTGCCTACGAGGCGGCCTTCGACGGCGAACTCTTTCTTCAACTCGTCGCTGAGCACGACACCGGGGCGACGCTGCAACGACCGTGAATAATCGAGCTGTACAAATTCATCGTTATAATGTGTCAACTGTGTTACCGATTGCTTTGCGGGCAATAACGTTGTCGATTCGAATTCGTATTTGAAGCTTAGTGATTTTTTGACCGGTTCAAGAAGGCCTGATTCACCCCGCTTTTGTGTCTTCGCAACTTTGGGCTTTTTGGTATTTTTGAGTCCGTCTATATACTGCGACAGGGCTGTTGATTCATCGCCTGTATAAAGTTCAACATCAAATACACCATTGCCCTTAGCTTCGATGCCGGTTTTAAATATTTCGTGGAGCAGGTTCTGATTTGACAATCCGTAGAGGAGCCATTCGAGTGCGCTTCGGCAACCGGCCAACCGCCAGGGGGCAATTGCGCCGTCGCCGAATTCGAATCCTTTCTTTAGAATCATTTCGCACTTTTTTCTCTTTGTCGAGGCGGTCAGCACCAGTCGCTGCCGAGCCCTTGTCATCGCGACGTAAAGTATCCGCAGCTCTTCAGCAAGGGAAGTATCGAGTTTTTTTATTTGCAGGACCTGACGGGCAGATGTGCTAAGTTTGGCGTTTGCGGTTCTATCTATAATCGCCAATCCGAGCGGCACGTCCAGGCCGAGCAGGACGTCCCTTTGCAAATCGCTAAGGTTAAACTGGCCGTCAAGCTCGGCAATAAAGACTACGGGAAATTCAAGGCCTTTGCTCTTGTGCACGCTCATAATCCGAACGGCATTGGCGGCGGAATCCTCCGGCTCGGCTCCGGACCATTCGGCTCCGGCTTGCTGAAGCTGCTCGATGAATCCGACAAACCGCCCCAGAGAAGCCGAGCCTCTGCTCGCAGCAAAACCCTCGAACTGTATCGCCCTGTCGTGCAGCTTTAGAAGGTTCGCACGTCTGGCCCTGCCGTTCGTGAGAGCCGAATAAAACGCCAACAAGTTACTCTGACGATATATCTGCCAGAGCAAATCGGCGATGCTGCCTGCCTTAGCTTCGGCTCGCCATCTTTCAATATCCATCAAGGCCTGCCGAAGTTTTTCGCTTAATTGTTTATCATCCCCATCTTTTGCATAAGCAGTAACACAATCATAGAAATTTTTGTCATGGTCTTTACTGAACAGCCTTATTTTTGCAAGGTCGGTGTCTTTAACTCTGAAAACAGGGCCGCGCAGGACCGCAGCAAGGGCAATGTCCCTCTGTGGATTATCGAGGACCTTCAGCAGGCAGAGGCAATCCCTGATTTCGGTGGCCTCGAAATATCCGGCAGCGGCGGTGCAGCTTACCGGCACGCCGGCGAGCCGGAGGACTTCGACATAGGTGCCGGCCCTTTCGGCAAGCGAACGCATCAGGACTACGATGTCCCTGTACTCGACAGGCCGCATTTGGTCGATTTGCTTGTCATATACATCGAATTCGGCGCGGCCGGTATCGGCGCCGACCATTTTACGAATCCGCCGTGCAATCATTTCAGCCTGTCTTTGTCTTGCAGTGGTTATGTCAGGTTCGGTCTGCTGCTGGTTCTGTTCCTGCTGTTCGATTTTGTCATCGAGCAGGTACAGCTCGACATTACGTTCATCAGCAGAGGAAACTTTTTGACTATCTTGTTCATCGGAGGCGCATCTGAGCATCGCGCCTTCGTCATATTCTATTGCCCCGAACTCTTCGCTCATCAACCTTCCGAAAACCAGGTTTACAAAATCAAGTATGCCCTTCGCCGAACGGAAGTTCCAGTTAAGGTCAACGCGTTTAGAATCGTCCCTGCTTTGCGGTTTTATAGAAGCGGTCTTCAAATCTTCAACAAATATCCTCGGCTCTGCGCCCCTGAAGGCATAGATGCTTTGTTTGACGTCGCCGACGACGAAAGTATTTCCCTCGCCGGCCAGCAAATCGAGAATCGCCTTTTGGACCGGATTGATGTCCTGATACTCATCAACGAACACATACCTGTACTTTTCTCTCAGACTAAGCGCTACCTCAGACGGCTGAGGTATGTCCGAAAGACTTCCTTCCTTCGCCAACAGTTGAAGGGCATATCTTTCCAGGTCGGCGAAGTCCAGTCTATTCAGTACGTGCTTGGCCTGGGCGTATAACTGCTCGAATTGTTTTACCAGCTCGATTAAAATGAGGGTTTGCCTGTTCGCAGACGAACCAACCTTTGCAAGATAATCAGGATTCAATACCGCCAACTGTTTTACTTCATCCAGAATTGCAAAGGCATCTTTAAGCTCTGCTCTTATTACTTCCTTTATATCATCATCGACATCTTTTGGGGGATAGACGCGCGGCTTTTCGAACTCGCTGACAGCTATCGCAAAATCATTCCATTGGAGCTTTTCGAAGAGCGACAGCAATTGCTCAATTGGTTTTACATAACTATCGGCGAACTTGGCCGTCCAGGAACCATCTTCGGCATGTCGCTGATAGATTCGGCCGGCCTGTCTGAGGCGAAGAAGTATTTCATCGAGCCTTAGTTTTATAATATCTTTTTGTTTCGCAGCAGCGTCGTCGTCAATATTCATATTCTCAGAGAGCTTAGCGGCTTTTTCATGCCAGCCCTGCCGCCAGACAACACCGTCCAGGAAGTCACTAATCTCGATGATTGTCCCGAGGAAACCGCCGTCTGAGCCGATGTCCCTGCCGGCGAACAGCTCTTCGAGCGAAGGGGCAAGATTAGACTGCTGCCAGGCCCAGTCTATGGTCTGCTGGAGGACCTGGGCTTTCAACAGGCGCTGCTCGTCCGCGTCGATAATTCCGAAGGCGGGGTCAAGGTCGAGCCGGTAGAAGTGCTCGGTAATTAGTCTCTTGCAGAACGAGTGGATTGTGCTTATGTCCGCACCCTGCAGCAGTGATAATTGTCTTGCCAGATGCTCGTCCCTTGTTCGTCGATAGACATCAACTAACTGCTCAGCAATTCTCTGTCGCATCTGTTCGGCGGCGGCGTCAGTAAAGGTCAGGACAAGGATACTCCATACATCGGGACATATTTTTTTATCGCCTACGATGTCGACGGCCCTGCCTGAAAGTACGGCGGTCTTGCCGGTGCCGGCCGAGGCGGTCACGAGAACGTCGCGGCCTCGCTCTTCAATGGCCTGTCGCTGCTGCTGAGTCCACTCGATTTTTTTCTCAGCCATTTTTAATGTCCCCCTGGCAGCTGAACAGGTCGGTCTTTTTCAATACAGGCAGCACTCGATAATCGTTGATTTGCCAGTCGAACCGACAAACGGAGCGATATTTACACCAGCTGCACGGTGTCTCAGTATTCAATCTATAAGGACTTACTTCGATTCGGCCTTCAGCCATCAGTGCGGTTAGCTCGCAAATTTTCTGCTCGGCAAATTCGAGCAATTTATCAAAATCATTCGGTAAAAGGGCCCCGCTCGAAGCGTAGTATCCGTACTGGCCGTCTTTCTTACTAACGCCGTAGTTGTAAAATCTGCTCCGGCCGCTTTGGACAGTACCGTCGATATGTGCTGCGTATTCGCCGTGAAATACACCGTTGGCTTTATATTCGAACTTTGCGCTTTGTTTTTCTACTTGTCCGAAGTCGGTCTGTTTTGCGCCTGCTTCGATGGGGACATAGAACGCGCCGACCGGTTTTATTCCGGCGGCCCTGACCGCGAGCATATAAATTGCGAGCTGCATATCGATGCCATACCAGAATTTGGAGAAGCTAAATGTCCTGCCCGACAGCTTGTAATCAAAGACCAATCCAATTTCTTCATTATCAATCTTCGCAGTATCAAGCCTGTCGAGCAGGCCGTTCAAAATTACCTCGCGGCCGTTATCGCAGATAAGTTTGCACAGGCCCAGATTGCTGTCGGCAGCGCCGAACTTCACTTCGGATAGTTTTACACGAAACTCCCCTGCCTTCATCATTCGGGCAGCCGCCAGGACAAAGGCTTCGAGTGATTCACCGGCCGAGCGGATAATGTAAGCGTTGTGCTCATTACGATTGTTAAAATTGCGTATGAATGTGTCCTGCCTCAGTAACAACTCTATTCTGCTTCTGAGGATTTTTAAAAGTTCCTGCTCTTCTATTTGGGCCAAATCAATTTTCCGCTCATTCAATTCCTTTACCAAAGAATCAAGGACCTTATGATAGAACAATCCCTTGTCCAGAGGCTCGAATTTGAATTCCTTTCGTTCCTCCAGGCCGAGGACGTACTTTGCAAAATGCTGATACGGACAGGCCGCGAAGGCGCCGAGCCTTGTGGCCGAACAGGTCATCACACCGCTGAAAAGTCCGTCAGCGACCGGACTGTGCAACTCGGCCTTGTTGTCATAGGCAAGGGCATAGTCAACAGACCGGCTTATATTTCTCAATTCATTGTCGTCCCGAATTTCATTGATTAACTGCCGCAACTTATCCGCCTGCTCATCGTCATCACCATCAGCGCCGGCGCGGCTGCAAATGACCTGGGCAAGTTCAGATGTTGTGCTTACCGCTGTTATATCGACGGGCTGTGAATCTATATGCTCGGTCTGAAGGTCACTGAAAAGTGATTCCAATCGTCCGACATACCTCGAACAGACGACGGCGCTGCCCTTTTCATCGACCAGAGGATAGCTTACGCACAGGTATTCGGCCGGGCGAGTGAACGCGATATAGGCCAGGTACTGCCTCTGCGCCAATTCATCACGCAGTGAAGGGCCGAGCGCGAAATCAGCGTCGCCGGCAGCTAACCTGTCCGAATCGGTAAGCACACAGTCGTAACCAACAGGTGATGGGAACTGCTTTTGTGTACAGCCAATCAGAAATACAGCTTTCAAATCAGGGTGGCGGCTGCGCTCAATGGAGCCGACCAATACCTGGTCAAGACGGGGCGGAATGAAGGCCAAGGTCATCCGGTCTATAGCAGCTTCCAACACCTCCGCCCATTCGCCGGGAGTCATTTCAAGACCTGTAAAAGCTTCGACCATCTCGTCGAATGTACTCGCAAATCCCTCACAAAACTGCTGATGGTAATTGGCCCGTTCGGCGTCCTGTTCATTCAAGGCCTGCTCGACCCAGTCCTTCAGTCGGCTGCGAATGTTCAGTCTTTCGAGGAAATCAAAAATGGTCCTGGTAAAATATTCGGCTGTGATACTGCTTCGGCCGTCTTGGCGGCAAAGAGCGCCGCGAAGCTGAACCAGCGGCTGAGCCACTTTTTTTCTGAGTGAGTCTATTAATTCGTTGTCGAATTTCGTATCGTTCGGCCCTGCGGAATTCCACGGCGATTCATCCTGCCAGTCGCGATGGTCAATGCCGAAGGCGACGCAGTAATTTTCGAGCAAATCAATCTGGTAGCTGCTCAGCTCGGTCAGGCCGGTCTTCAAATAGTTGAATATCTCAGAGCGGCTGAAGCCATCCGTCACTATCGAAAGGGCAGAGAGAACCAAACCGATTACCGGATGGCGTTTCAGCGGTTTTCTTTTGTCGATGAAGTATGGTATCGCGTAATCACCGAGATAGGCCCGCAGGTAATGCTCGTAATAATCTATGTCCGAGGCGATAACGGCAATGTCACGGAACCTGTAATTTTTTTGCTTTACCAAACGAAGTATTTCGCGCGCGACGAACTGCACCTCGCTTCGACTGTTGGCCGCGGCTGTTATTCTGATATTTTCGCCGGCTTCGGTTTGCCGCGGTTCGAAGTTCGAAAACTGCTGTTCAATATGCGCAAGCGCCCTGCAATTGACGAAGCGCTTAGCGTCTCTGAGCACGATAGGTTTATCGATTTTCAATTTGCACCTTTTTATTATCTCCAGCAGCTCGCAATATGTCTTTTCTGTAGGTCCGAACAGGCTCGTCGCATCGAGCATCGCGGCATCGCCGCTGAAATCGAGTGAGTCCGGGTCAACACACAGTGCTATTGACGTGTCCGAGGCCGAACGCAGTACCTCAGCCAAAACCGAAAGCTCAGCCGCGGTAAAACCGGCAAAGCCGTCAATCCAGACAAGGGACTCTTTGACGAACTGTGAATCGGCTACGGCCCGGCGCGCCAGATTAAGCTGAACGTCGGGGTCGATGAATTTGCCTTCGATGAATTTTAGATACTCTTTGAAAAGAAGTGCAATGTCCGCGAACTTCATCGCGGTCAGACTGTCAGGGTCGTATTTGGCAAGTGTTGCAATAAGCTCGTCGATATCTTCGGCGCTTCGGCCGTACTGATGTAATTCGGCGATTGTCTGTGCTATGGCCCGGCCGGTGCCGACCCTGCCGGCGGAGACGCCGAACACCTTTAGCTTATCGGCGTGCACACGCAGCAATCGCTGTACGAGCATCTGCCGGCCGATTTGCGACAGGCTGCTTCTGGCTGTGCTCTTGCCCAACAACAGATAGCTTAATCGCTCGAAGCTCAGGACGTTGAGCCTGTCGTACCCGGCGATTCGGTTATCAGTCAGGATTGCACGTTCGGCCTGGTACGTGGCCTGCTCAGGGACAAGAAAAATCAAAGGACGATTGTTCTTGTCATCGAGCAAGGTTTCGACTATCTGACCGACACAAAAGGTCGTTTTGCCCGTACCACTTCTGCCTAATATGAATCGAACCGACATATAACCATTCCTGAAAGACCGGATAACCAGATGCTTTTTACCACAATTCGGCCCTTTTTTCAATTCCTGCCAACGAATTATCTGCTTTGTGCCGATAAAACTCTAATAGAAATCAAAGAACTGAAAAACAAATGATTACGGAGAACATAAAATGAAGACCCGACGAACTTTCGTATCCTTCATTGTAATAGTGCTCGCGTGCGCGGCATTTTTCTGGCTGGCGGTCAGTCACGGCGTTGAGAAGACTTATGAGGTCCACGCCCTGCCCGAATATCAAAGCGATACGGCACGGGCCATCGACGCATATCAGCAGATGATTAACCGGATGCTCGACGATAACGACCGCAACTGGGGAATGATGCAGGAACAGCTCAATACTATAAACGGCAAGCTGGATAAAATCCTGAGTGAACTCGATAGTATATCAGGTCAAATCGCCCGAATCGAAAAAAAGATGGGAATAGAAGGCACAGAAGACAAGCCCGAAGAAAAGGAGCCCAGACCGGGCGAACTCGAACAGGATAAAATCCAACAGCCTGGTCAACTCAACTAAGCTAAAGGCTCATAGAATTCGGCAATCCTGAGTCCTGGTTACCACAGTCGCCCGGCAATTCATCAAAACCGTCCGGTAGCCAAAATTCATGACCCGGGTCAGGCAAACGTGGATTTGCGTACCTGACTTCCATTTTACTTCCATCTCCTGAAATCAACACATATGCAGGCATCCCGTGTTGAGTCTTGGCGTCGAATAGTAACACATCACAGTCTTCTAACCAGATTAGTTCAGTATAATTATAACTTTTTAAAGCCCCTAACGCCCACTTAATCGGAGATCCATACGGTAATTCTTTAGAATAGTAATCATGTAAATTACTCTCACTTAGAAAAATACTGCATTTACAGATCCATCCGTTTTGTTCGGCATAGTCAATCACTTTTTGCCTGTGATATGTATTTGGATCGCTCTGGAAGCGAACCGTCCCGAACTTAACGAGAAATATTGAATTCCGGCTTTGAACATCCGTCATATGTTTACTGTCGAAGTCTAGCCAGAAGTCGCAAGGACAAGCCTTGCGAAACTTATATTCCCGAAAAACCTTTGGAACTGAGCCTGCCGGAGAATAGGTAATAAATTTGAATGGCAAAACAAAAAAGGTACATAGTAAACATATAACCAAAGCAGCAATTGAAAATCCTTTGCCATTTCTCCGGAATACCCCGGTAATACTAAGAATAAGGGCCGGGCCGGAAATCAACAGACAACTTAAAATGAAACCTAGAATTCCCCATTCCAGGAACAGCAGAAAAACAACAGAAGGAATGACTGTCATACTAAGCAGCAACAGAAAAAGGGAAACAACCAAACAAAAAAAACCAAATGATTTGATATGGGATTTGTTCAATTTCAATTTATTGCTTTCCATATTTTATTGTTCCCATTATTTGAGTAACGGTTCATAGAATTCGGCGGGTTTGTTGCCGAGAGTATTTTTAAGCGTGCCGAAGGATTCTATTGTGCATTCGATGACGTCGCCATCATCCAGCAATCCGCAGTAAATTGAACCATCTTTCGAATAAGTAACTAATCGCATATATCAATCCTCAACGGGTGAGTAAAAATCATCCGGCCATTCGCTGTCTTTACCATAAGCAACTTCAAGATGGACAATATCAACCTCGCTGCGTACATGAGCTGGATATAAGATTGCCCCCTGCCTCAAGCTTTCAATATCAATATTGTAATACTTGCAGGCCTTGCGAATCCTGTTCGTCGCAATTTTTTTTCTTCTAACCGAATTCCAGACTGCGCCGGCAATTACAGCTCCTGCTGCAATTCCAATCAATACGGCTATTGCCATAAATCCGCCCAGGTCCATATCCCAAATATTAACTCCGAGCTTGTAAAGAACATAGCCAACAAATGCACCCGCTGCTCCACCAAATAAACCACCAACAAGTAACAATAAATTATTTCCATGCATCTTGTTCATTATTTTCATGTCCCGGAGCGACTCCAGAAGTGAATCCGTTCTCGCCTTTTCATCGCGAACCGAGAAGCTGCCGCCTTTTTCCGGAAAAATACGTTCAACTAATTTATTAAAGCCATCTTGCCTATTCCATTGCTTTGTCACCTTTATCTCCATCGGAATTTTCACTAATCTCTCACAAAGGTCACAGCGGCCTATATGTCCTTTCGATGTTTTTCCTGCTGTTATAAACATAATCTTAAAAACCTCAAAAATTTCCATCACCTGAATTACCTCCATGCCACTACAGTAAGGGCAGTAAAACACCGACCACCCTACAGGCTTATATATTATTTCTGGACTTACCGGGATCATCTAATCCTCTCTCGATATTGGCAATAAATACCAGTAGGCAATAATACTATCAGAAAAGGCTTGAATTTTGAACAGCTAAAAGGTCTAATGCTGTTTCGACAGAGCAAGAAAATATGAGGGTCTGAATATGGACGATACAAAGGGAAGTTTCGCGACGCGGGTAAAGGATTTTTTCAGCAAGACCGGAAAACGTGTCAAGCTTGTCAAATTTACAAAATCCGAAGGATTCAAGCCTGAACTGAACGACAGCGGCATGCTCCGCGAAACCTCCGAAGAAAAGACAAACCGGCCGATACACAGCCGAGCAGCAATGGTCAAATCCAGCCCGGATTCGTCCAGGAACGAGCAAATCGAAAAATTGCAGGACGGTTTTAATCGGCTCATCGTCAAGCTCGAAAATATAAACGACCATTTGTCTAAACAAGTGGAGCACCAGCAGCAGCTAATGGAGCGTCTCGACAAGCTGCCTCAGATGTTCGAGAGCTTCGCGCCCAGTATTAAAAGCCAGCAGCAGCTAACCGAGCAGATGATTGCCGAGCTAAAGACATCGGGGATGAAGAACCAGCAGTTCATCGAGGCAGTCGAGAGCATCCCGACTGAAACGGCAAAACAGACCGACGCCCTGCAAAGCATCGACCATCAGCTCGCCGCGGCGGCCGACTGCGATGTGCAGATGACGCAGGGCTTCGGCAAGTTCAAGCTCGCCCTGGATAAACTGGACCAGAGTACAACCAGCCAGACCGATTCCATTATGCAGATGAGCAAAACCTTCGCAGCGAGCGACAGGTATCTTAAGTTTATCATATCACGCGACAAGAAACGAATGTTCTGGCTGCTCGTTATTTCGCTGAGCGTCTGCGTTGCCGTTATTCTCATCTTTGTCGGAATCATCCTGTACCTCGGCAGATAACACGATGTAAAATTTGCAGCAGGAACGAAGCGGTAAAAAACACAAAAATAATACTTTTTCTGCTTGTAGCTTCTAATCCGCCGTGATAACCTGAATTTGTTCTTTGAAACTTTAAGAACCTGACCGCAGGTCTAAGGGAACTCGGTGAAAAACCGAGACGGTCGCGCCGCTGTAAGCGACTCTTCCGGCATCAGCCGGAAATCCGAGAGGTATTGAGCCACTGTCGGTACTAACTGCAATGACAGCTTTGCTGTAAGCAGATTAGTAAGGCGGGAAGGGACCTCGAGGTACGTCGCAAGTCAGAAAATCTTACCTGCAGCCGGATAGTGAATATTTAGTGTTCTCGCGTTATGGAACCGCATTCACCGGACCAGTCTGGTTTTCTTTCACCTACGGTTCGCATTAGGCAGGAAGTATCAGCCGTCGTTCCTTTCGCGGGAACGACGGCTTTTTTATTGACCGCCCCGGACCTCGCGTCAAGGGCCACGGGCAGACTGAAAGGAGATGAAAAGAACAAACGGAAGTTCGACAAAACAAGTTTATTAATCAGCAACTCAACAGGCAATAACCGGCCTTTGAGCTAACAGAAACAAGAGGAGAATTGATAATGACTTCGGAGAAAATGATGAGAAGCACGGGGATTATTACATTTATGACTGTGCTAATTTTTTCGGCAACGAACAGTTTTGCAGAATTTTCAACCAACGGTTATGCCTTCAGTGAGCTTTACAGCTCATACGGAACATATACCACAATAGGAGGTCTCGATATCGAGGGCGGGCAGCTTTATTTCGGAAACTATGACGAAATAAAGTCCCTTGATTTAAGCAACGACGGCGTTTCAACCGTCGGTGACATCGGCTCCAATGCCAGTAACGCCCTTGTCGCCCGACATTCCGGCCTGACTTATACCGCATTCGGAACAAGTTACAACAACCCGTATCCACATAAGATGGGGTACATCGACGGAACGGGCACTTACGTTAATCAACTTGAGGAAGACGGCATTTATGATGTAACCGTAAATTCACAGGGTGATTGTTACATCGCCGCCAATCCAGATGCGCTCGGTACAAAAATCTTTGCATACGACTGGGACACCGGCGCAACGAGCCTTGTTGCTGATATCGGCGGTTATTCGGGAGGGCTGGCCTTTGACAGCGCGGGCAATCTCTACTATGCGGACCAGGGAATCTACGAATCGCGCGATGCAAGTATTCTGATGTTCACCGCAGCAGAAATCCTGGCGGGAGGACTCGATGTAAACGATACAGATTCGGTACTTGGTATTGCCGCGGGGTATATAGGATTCGACGATGACGGCGCTTTGTACGCTACGACCGGGTATGGCTCGACTTTGTCGAAATATGATATCGACGCGCAATTACTTGTCGATGAAATCGCATACGGCGGTATTGGGAAGTTCCTGCTCGATGGTGATTATCTTTATGCTATCGATACTGACTGGGCCGATTATTACAGCACTATACAGTTAATCACTGTCCCGGAACCGGCAACAATAGTCCTGATGTGTTTCGCAGGTTTATTGGTTCGAAAACGGAACGCTTAAAAAGTTAATTAGGCAAACTGTTAAGCTTAAAAAGTGGGCGAGGCCGCGTGAGGGCCTCGCCCTTATCCATAGGGAGCATAAAAAAATGGCTGTTAAAATTAAAACAGGTTTCCTTATTTTTTTGATAATATCGAGTTTCGCAACGGCAGATTTTAACCCATTCGCTGCTGAGATCATTAACATCAGTCTAAACGGACCGAACCAGCCTTATTATCTGCCGGCGCCGGGCCAACGAATAAACGTCTGGCCGTTCAATTTGGCTGAATCAGCGTTAGGCAGTCCGGTCGGCGGAGGCACCTTTACTCCGAATAATGACGGAATCGTCACATTAGGCGGATTCGGCGGACAGATAGTAGTTACGTTCGACCACGACGTGGAAAACAATCCCGCTAATCCGATGGGTCTCGACGCAATTGTATTTTCGAATAACCTCTGGTATGACTACAATCTGAACTATCACTGGGCGGAATTTGCGACTATCGAAATTATGCCGGAACTTAACGATAATAATATCCCCGGTGACCACCCTGATGAAATATGGTACGTCATACCAGGCAGTTTTCTTGGTGACCCATGCTCATGGCGAATACAAACCTGGAACGCAGGTGATTCGGGCTATCCAAATTTCAGCGGTTGGCCTGTTTCATACCAGACCAGCGCGTTCGAGATATTCCCACTGTATCAAGAGGTTACATCAGGTTCTTCAACGGCCTGGACTTATGTAAATCCTAATTTGGAGGACGCCGACCCGTCCAACGACCATCTCGAAGGGACGTGGGGCTATGCCGAGTACACACCCAGCCTGAAACTCGGCGACCGCGATGCCGATAATATTACTGACGGATTCGGCGATGCGAATGATATGGCGCCTGAACTGTTTTACACTATTCCCGATGACCCATACACTGTCGGCATAAGTCTCGGGGCGTGTGGCGGCGACGCGTTCGATATCGATTGGGCGGTCGAGCCTAATACGTGGCAGCCGGCCAATCTAGAAACATTCAGATATGTCCGGCTTACTACTGCTGTTCAGAAATATCTTGGAATATTGGGTGAAGTCTCCGCCGAAATCGATGCGGTTTCCGATGTTCGGCCTTATGGTGACATAAACGGGGACAATGAAGTAGATTACCTCGACCTCGAATTACTTGCACAGGCATGGCTTAACGAATGGTCGGATGAGAATTTCAATCCGGCTGCCGATTTTGTCGCGGACAATAAAATTGATTTCCTCGACTATGCGAAATTTGCTCTTGGCTTCAGTCAATGACCACAAAAATAAAAGGGACAATTGTTATTAATCGAAGGGCATTTACACTTATCGAGATGTTGGTAGTTATCGCTATAATCGCGATGCTTCTGAGTATTATGATGCCGTGTTTGTCTTCGGCCAAGAAACACTGCCAGGCAGTCGTGTGTCGCAGCAATATCCGTCAGCTTTATATTGCCAACACCAGCTATACATTAAGTAACGATGATTTTTATGTTCTGGCCGGAAGCGATCTGGTATTTCATGATGACGGAATCCCGAGCAACGGAGGTTATCATCGCTGGCACGGAACACGGCAAAGCGACGGAGCAAGCGCTGATGTACAGGAAAACACCTCCGATGCAACAAAAGGTCCGTTAAGCTTATATCTGGCCGGTGGTGAAGTTAAACAGTGCCCTGCTAATGTCAAATATTACACCGAAGGAATCAAAGCCTTTGAGGCAGGCTGTGGCGGATACGGCTATAACAGTGTCGGCGTCGGTTCGAGATGCTATCAATATAATTTAATCAGCGATATAAGAGCAATGAAATCAAGTATGAAAACAACTGAAATAGAAAATCCTGCCGAGAAAGTTATGTTTACTGACACGGCTTATGTTTCCGGCGGCCAATTAATCGAATATTCATTTTGTGAGCCTCCTATGTTTGTTCTCGATTTGGGAAGCGGTACCCGGGAATATCCCGGCGTTGTACCTTCCATACACTTCAGGCATCTGGGCAAAACAAATGTAGTATGGTGCGACGGCCACGTAAGCGCCGAGAAACTCGATTTCCCCGAATCAGTAAAAGACAAGCCCGAGCAGTTCAGAATCGGCTGGTTCGGTCCCAAAGATAATGCTCTGTTCAGACCCCGGGATTAGACTTCTCAGGGTAAGGGGCCGGGGGTATAATTGTCACCATGGAGGCCGCACAATCAAAAAGTGTCCTTAAGCTTTTCACAAACAGCGTAAATAATCTTTTATGGCCTGCAGTCTGTGTTAACTGCCGTAAGGCAATCGCAGATAACAACGATAAGCTCTGTCAGAACTGCTGGAGTGAGCTTCTGGCGTGCACAACGGATTCTTACTGTCGGCGATGCGGCAGGGTTGTCTCGGTCGGCGGCCTTATAAACGGTGTCTGCCCGGCCTGTCAGGGACAGGACTTCCACTTCGATGCTATCGCAGGATGCGGGATATACGACAAAACATTAAGAAGTATGATATTAGCCTTTAAGAACTCACATTGTGAGCTTGTCTCCATACTAAGTCCAATCGCCGAGACGGCCCTGCAGAACAGCAGCTTCGGCGACAAAATCGATTACTTTGTCCCGGTGCCACTTCACTGGGCAAGACGCCTTAAGCGAGGTTATAACCAGGCGTTGCTCATCACCAAACAACTCTGCATTAAAGACAGAATGCTAAACACCGACCTTGTCCGGACACGCAACACCGCAGCTCAGCCGAGTTTTGCCAGCCCTGCCGCAAAGGCACGAAATGTCGCAGACGCATTTTCAGTAAGAAAAGGACACGACTTCGCGGGAAAAGAGATTTGCCTGGTCGATGATATAAAGACAACCGGCGCAACGCTGAGCGAATGTGCAAAAACCCTGAAACAAGCCGGCGCCAAAAACGTTTACGCCCTCGTCCTCGCTGTTGCAGGACAAAACACGGGCTGAACCTCAATCAGGAACGCTTCCCCCGAAACAAATACTCCCTCTTTCTCAGAAATTGCTTTAACAACCGCCGCACGCATAAAACTGCGCCCCCAACACCCGCTTCATCCCTGAATCCGTAAACATCGTTTACGTCTCGCACAACTTCCCTGAAGTACCTTACAACCTCTCGTATCTGATTACCGCCCGGTAGAGACCGTTGACCCGTTTGCCTTCAACAATCATAGGCGCATACTTTTCGTTCCTCGGCTGTAATCGAACATGGTCATCCTTCTCGAAATATACCCTCTTAAACGTCGTCTCGTGCGGCTCGCTGAAACGCACAAAACAATCGTCTCCGCTGTGAACTTCCACCTCCGGTGAGAATACTACTATATCCCCTTCTACATATTTAGGCTCCATCGAATCGCCGACGACCCGAACCGCAAAGGCGTTCGGGTCGTGAACATCCGGACAGCGAATGTAATCATCAGCTATTCCGACCGGATAATCCAGGTCGTTGAACTCGGCCGGATAACCTGCTGCGACTTTATTTATAACGGGAACAAGACGGCCAGGCGAAATGGATTCGGATACCTTTTCGATATTTACCTTTTCGGCCTTCAGCATTTTTTTTATCTTCGCCTTGCCGGGTGACTTTTCTATAAGCTGTTTTATAAGACTGCGAAGTTTTTTGTTCTCGGCCTCGGCCGATTCGTACTCCTGGCGAATATCCGACGGCATCCGCTCGACGTGCGCTATATGCAGAAGCAGCCCCGGTTCGAAACCGAGCACCTGCTCAAGGCCTCGCAGCAGCTCATCGCTCGGGGGATTGTTGACCTTGCCCGTCTCGACAGTTGACAGATACGGCTTGCTGAAGCTGACTCGCTTACTCACTTCATCCAGGGTCAGCTTTAACTCTTCACGCTTCTTTCGTATTATATTACCAAGTGCCATAAATGAGATTTTACCATACCTTCAAACAAAATCAACAATAAGTTTGGTAAAAAAAGAACATTTTTTTCAAAAAAATCCCCTTAAAACCCCGTTTTTTGCTTTATTACGCATTATCCGTACAAATGCCCCAGGAGAATTTTCAGGCCTATTGCTATCAGAATCAGCCCGCCTGCAGCTTCGATTTTTCCCTCGAAAAAATGGCCGAACCTCCGGCCTATGTAAACGCCGAGATACGACAGCACGAAAGTAACCGAGCCGATAATCACCGCAGCAATAGCTATCGAGCTGCCAACCAGCCCTAATGTCACTCCCACCGCCAGGGCATCTATACTCGTCGCCACAGAAAGAGCAAGGAGTATTACAATACCGGCCGAGCTTTTTGCATTTCTTTTTATCCTGAACGATTCATAAACCATTTTGACGCCGATTACACCTAAAAGAACGAACGCCGCCCAGTGGTCATATCCCACTATGAAATCTCTCACGCCGACTCCGCAAAAATATCCCACCACCGGCATAAACGCCTGAAACAATCCGAACAGCGCCGCCACACGAAATGCATGAATAAGATGAAGCTTTTTGTACGTTCCGCCTTCGACAACCGCCACTGCAAAGGCATCCATCGCCAGTCCTATCGCTATTACTATTATTGTCAGCAGTGTCACGCCATCAGGCCTTACTAATACATTTAATGCTGGTCAACATCAGCCTGTTTTTCAGGCACAATATCAAAGACAGTTATCTCCGGTCGAGCAAAAAATCTGACTTTCGGCAACCACGCACCATCCAAACCGGCGCCTCGATTCACATACAGCATAGTATCACCGACTTTATACATACCGGCCTCGTACTTCTTGCCGTGCTCGGTCATAGTTATGACAGCGCCATAAAAAGGCAACGCCACCTGTCCCCCGTGCGTATGTCCACAAAGATACAAATCCAGGTTTTTATTATGCACATTATCAATCAGGTCAGGATAGTGATACAGAAATACAGTGAACGGGCCGTCAGGTAGATTCGCCAGGACCTTATCATACTGTCCCGGATGACTGCAACTTAGCCCGGCTAAATATAATTTCTCTTCATCTTTTTCAATTTCGATAGCATTGGCGTCAAGTACGCTGAAACCTGTATTGTCGAAGACCGGTAAATCCTTCCAGTACCACACATCGACGTTACCTCGTACAGCGAATTTGCCGAGGCCCGCTTTCAAATCCCCCAGGGTCTTTTGAAACCTGGTTATAGCCCCTGGCCTATTCATACTGTCACCAGTGAACACGATAATGTCCGGCTCAAGGCCGTTGACTATCTTAACGATTTTCTCTTCGTTAAGCAGCCTGTTATCGCAATGAAGGTCCGAGATTTGCACTATGCGAAAGCTCGTACCGAAAATTTTCTCCGTCTCTATTTTGAACTTATTGACCTGCAGCCGGTACGGCTCGACAAAATGCCCGTATAGAAAACAGACGATGCCGATAACAGCGAGGATGTGAACTGCCCATGCCGCCCTGCTCCAGAATACCTTCGAGACCGGTGAATGTGCCGCCCTGCCGTACACAAAAAGTACAATCAGGACTATCTCAATCGCGTAAACGCAAAAGATAATCCCCCCAAAGGCAAGGAACTTCATTTTTTCAGCGAGGGCCATGGACCATTATTCGGCTTTAAGTATCCCGGTGTTCGTAATATCTTCAGAAATTTTTTCACCCGGCTGAACTATCAGAAACTCTTTTTCATTCCACCGGCCGTCGATAAGCCTTTGCATCAATCCCGAATCACCTTTAATTTGGTCATACTGCCAGCCGAGAAACTCCGCGCACTGTTTTGTAAACTCCTTTTCCTTCTCTGCGTTCGTAAAGCCCCAGTCGATATAGACGGCCCAGTTATATTCCTTCATCCACTTCTGCTCCTGCTCCATAAGGTACTGCGCGTTGTCTTTTCCATACTTCTGTTCATATTCAGCCAGCGTTTTTTCGTACCTCTCCCTGCCGGGCATCGTCCCTGTTTCTATCCATCCGCTGCTGTACCAATAGACCCCGCGATGCGATTCGAAATATTCTTTGTATTTTTCCTTCGATCCCAAAAGCAGAGTTATACAGTCATGTCCCCGCGGCACTACAATTGGAATCTTCGCCGACAAACCCGCGATACCGTTACTGCACAAACCATACCCCAGCAGCGAGGCATCGTACGGGCGGCATTGTATATCCTGCGTCCGCTCCAAAGCCGTCTGGACCTCGGCACGCAGCTTATCAGGCTCATTGTGCAGGCCCTGTTCGAGCAGGACCACGTCAACCTCATTGGGCGAACGGTCAGCACAAAGGAGAGCCTCCTGCCGCATTACGCTGCATACTATAAACTGAAGCCTCATGTTATCTCTTATACCAAAAATTACTATGAAAGACGATTAGCATTTGATATTTGCCTGCCGACTATTATACTAATCCGGGCAGAAACCGGACAATCGCTCAGGAGTAACATTCGATGAAGAATATTATCGCAGACAGGGCCTCTTTAATCGACTCAAGCGGCATCCGAAAAGTATTCGCGCTGGCCGCTGATATGAAAAATCCAATCAATTTTTCTATTGGCCAGCCTGATTTCGATGTTCCCCAGCCGTTGAAGGATGCAGCCATCGAGGCTATCCGCAGCGGATTCAACAAATACTCACAGACGGCCGGCGATGAAGAGCTAAAAGAAAAAATCGCCGCGAAGGTCACCGAGGAGGTCGGCTGGGCCGAGCCCGGTGTTCTGGTTACCAGCGGGGTCAGCGGCGGACTGCTGCTTACCTTTCTGGCTATGATAAATCCCGGCGACGAGGTAATTATACCCGACCCATACTTTGTTATTTACAAGCACATTATAAATATGCTCGGCGGGAAATGCGTTTACATCGATACCTATCCCGATTTCAATCTGCCGCCTGAAAAGATTGAATCGGCCATAACTGAGAAAACAAAACTTATTATAGTAAACTCTCCGTGTAATCCCACAGGAATGGTCTATTCAACCGACCGGATAAAGGCCGCAGCGGACATCGCCCGCAAAAAGGATATCGTCGTTCTCAGCGATGACATTTACGACAAGTTTTCATACGACGGCGAGGCTGAATCTATCGCAAAATATTACGAAAAAACAATACTGCTGAAAGGATTCAGCAAGACATACGCGATGACCGGCTGGCGTCTCGGATATGCTGCCGTCGGTGAATCTCTAAAGCCCGTTCTCGAACAGATGATAAAAATTCAGCAATATACGTTCGTTTGCGCACCAAGCCCATTCCAGAAGGCCGCGGAAGCAGCCCTCAATTTCGATGTTACACAATACGTCGACGAATACCGCAAAAAACGCGACCTTATTTACGAAGGTCTTAAAGAGAAATTCGAAATAACCAGGCCCTGCGGCGCATTTTACGCCTTCGTAAAGGCGCCAGATTCGAACGCCACTGCATTTGTCGAAAAAGCCATTAAAAATAATCTGCTTATCATTCCCGGAAATGTCTTCAGCGAAAAGGACACGCACTTTAGAATCAGCTACGCAACTACCGATGAGAAAATCCAAAAGGGTATTGATATCCTTTGCTCATTAGTTTAATTGCTCACCCTTCTGTTCTGCCCAAACCATAAATTTAAGAATTAAACAGTTACCGCCGGACAGGCAGTACCAATGACTAAACAATCATTGTCACTTCGGGGACCATGCTGCTGCTCTGTTGAGCGGGTACTGTTTTTTTATACAGGAACAGCCGATATGTTTTATATCGCCTGAAGTCGTCGCTCGTCCGCCGCCCGTTCATGTATTTGTCCCTCACTTTTGCCAGTTTCTTTCTGTACTTCCAGCATAGAAATCTGGTAATCAGCGGATAGCGTCCGCGCAGAAACTCAAGGCTGGAATCCATCGCGGGCACGGCGACATTCCGCATAGCGTCATCGAGTATCTCGATAGTCGGCGCCGTTTCGGCAGTTATATCCTCATCCATGATTTTCTCGAGGTCCGTCTGTTCTATTTGTTCGAAAAATTTACGGATATTCTGGCCCCCGCCGATACCGCTCTTTCCCTCTACGTCATTTCTGAAAACATCGCATATCAACAGGTAACCGCCGTCGTTCAACAATCGAATCGTCCGCTCAATCGCTCTTTCAAGGTTAACATACTGAAAACTCTCACTGAACAGGATACAATCATATCGCCGGTCCGTCCGGAGTTCCTCGTACGTGCATGTAAACACCGTGCTTGCGTCACCAAGTAATTCACCAGCCCTTTCACTCAGGAACGAACTCGGAGAAACGCAATCCACTTTATAACCCTTATCGAGCAGACGTCGTGCGTTCTTGCCCGCTCCGCATCCCACGTCCAGAATCGTTTTGACTGTCGCCGGAATATGGCTGAGCAGGTACTCGGTATACTTTTCCTGTGCTATGTGAAGATTAGATACATCCACATCGAGCCCGTTTGTCCAGAGGCCGTAATGCAGATGCTCAACCTTGAAAAAGTGCCTGCCGCACATGGCCCCTACTTCGAGGCCAAGCTCCCTGCTGTCTTTTTTGTTATTCTTTCGCATTAGAACCTGCTAATTAATGTTATAATTCATCACCCAAGCCGTAACCAATTAATAACCACAAGCTGCTTTCAGATATACTTTTACTTACGGGGCATTGTATTCTTATCGACAAGCCTACACAATAAGCATTGAAAATTCTTTTTCCAGCCCCTGGTAATATACGATTACATCGCCATACCGCCGTCCACGCATAATACCTGGCCGGTGATATATCCGGCCTCGTCACTTGCAAGAAACGCAATCGCCTGGGCCACGTCGTCGGCAGTGCCCATTCGACGCAACGGAATAAACTGCTTAGCCGCCTCTTTGACCTGCTCCGGCAGGACCGCCGTCATCTCGGTTTCGATAAAGCCCGGCGCCACGCAGTTCGCCGTAACATTCTTACGCGCCAGCTCACGCGCTACGGTCTTGGTCATACCGATAAGCCCGGCTTTGCTTGCCGAGTAGTTGACCTGGCCGGCGTTGCCCATTACGCCCGAAACACTGCTGAGCGATATAATCCTTCCCCACTTGTTTCGCACCATATACTTAGCCGCGACTCGCGTCGCTACGAATGCCGCACGCAGATTTACAGCTATGACTTTATCGAACTCCTCGTCGGTCATCCGAAGTAAAAGATTATCACGAGTAATGCCGGCGTTGTTGATTAATATACCGATGCCATTATGCTCTTCAGCCAGCTCTTCGAGCACCTTTGTAAACTTCTGTGTATCGGTAATATCACAGCAGCGTGTAATTACACTGTGCCCTGCCTGTTTGACCTGGGTCTCCAGTTCCTTGAGCTGCTCTTCGAGCAAATCAATCGCAGCAACAATCCGTCCCTGTTCCAGCAGCCGCATTACTACACACTTGCCGATTCCGCGGGCCGCACCGGTTACTATAGCCAATCTCTTTTCTGACATTCCTATTCTCCCAATAATTTCTTCAGACTTGCTGCATCACTTACATTAACCACCTTCTGCTTACGGTCAATCCTTCTCATCAGTCCGGTCAGCACCTTACCGGGCCCAATCTCATAAAACATCTCGATTCCATCTGCTATGAGCCTTTCCATACACTTCTGCCACAGAATCGGATGCGTCAGCTGCATCTTGAGCCCTTCGATTATTTCCTGCGAGCTCCTGTAATACTCAGCATTAATGTTTGCAATTATATTTATATCCTGCGGCTGGGCAATCCGCGCCTTGGCCAGTGCCCGACCTAATTCTTCGGCCGCACTTGTCATCATTTCGGTATGAAACGCACCGGCAACCGAAAGCGGAACAGCTTTTATCGCACCGTATTTTTCTGCGATGGCTTCGGCCCGCGCACACGCCGCCTTCGTTCCACTGATTACAATCTGACCCGGGCAGTTGTAATTTACACCAACCAGAATCTCACCTTCACCTGCCTCACGACATAAATCCTGAACCTGGTCATTATCCAGCCCAATCAGACACAGCATCCCTCCCTCACTCATTTCGCTGGCGGCCTGCATAGCCTCACCTCTCCGCTGCACTAATTTTAATCCATCCTCGAAGCTAACCAGCCCAGCCGCGTACAGCGCCGCATATTCACCCATACTCAGACCTGCCATAGCCGCAGGAGCCATATCCACCGTGACAGGCTGAGACCTCATCACCTCCAAAATCGCCGCCGAGACTGTAAATATCACAGGCTGAGATACGGCGGTACTATTTAGCTTATCGGCAGGTCCGTCAAAACAGACCGCCTGCAAATCATATCCAATTATACTGTTCGCTTTTTCAAAGACCGCTGCCGCCTCCGGATATGTTTGCACAATGTCTCGTCCCATCCCGACATACTGCGCTCCCTGGCCCGGAAACAAAAACGCCGTCTTCATTGAAGTCGTCTTTCTTTCAGTTCTCTTTGTTATATAAAGATCTTTCGTCCTGCTGCGCAGGAACGCTGCATTCTAACCTTCTGGGCCAAACACCTCAAGCAGTTTTCCAAATACCCCTTTTGCAAATGATTCACGAGAGGGCCGCCCACCTGAAAAAACTGTGTTGCGGCCGGGTGGAGAATAAGCGTAAGTAAAGGCAGATACAATTAGACAGGTTATTGCGTTGTATTTATGGATACGTAGCTAAATCTTCAATTTCCTGTTCGGAAAGAGCACCATCGTAGATGCGAACATCGTCAATTTTACCTTCAAATGGAACGCTCCAGCCGTTGCCAAAATAGAAACCGGATGCAGCGTGATGTGTTCCCTGTTTGTAAAAAGTATTTTCCAGGATTCCGTTGACATATATCTTTAACTCGAATCCATCATAAGTGCCGGCTATGTGGTACCAGGTGCCCGCGGTCCAGGAGTTGGTTGTGGTCGACACTTTGAATACTGATGTATATTCATTTAAGTAGCACCGAAAAGAGATTTTGCCGCTATCGACCATCGTTATATTAGGATGCCCGCCGCCATTCTGCCAGTACGTAAAATCCACTCGGCCGGTGTCACTATTCAAGGTAAAATCGGGATTGAACCACATCGCTATTGTCACGCCACTGCCGGACGGCAGAGAAAAACCGGAAACTACAACTTTGTCATCGACGCCGTCAAAATGCAGGGCCCCGTCGAATTCGCCCTCGACCGAGTCATTGGTAAAGTCCAAACCATTCATTAGCGTGCCGTCATTATTATGACCGGTGGAGTCGATAGCTGTTGTTCCGCTGGTCTGGTCCAGTGTCCACCAGCCGATAAGCACAGTAGGAGGCAGCGGAGCAGACATTAACCAATGTTGTGTCAATAACCTAAAGTCAAAGAAGTCAACGCTCCCCAATTTGTCGAGGTCGGCGCCGCCACACCAGTCTGACGACTGACAGTTTTCGTTAAACCATTGCTCGGCCAAGGCTGCAACGTCGGACCAGTCGATATAACCGTTCCTAACCAGGTCACATTCCTGCGGCTCAGGCGAATATCCAAATAACCGGAGGTAGTCGATAATAGCCTGCCAATTGTCACAGGTATAATCCGGGGCCGTCTTAAGCGCGGACTTTGCAATTGCCATAGCATCGGCGACGTTTTCATGAGATGCACGTTGCTGTGCGTCACGAACCAAGTTAATGATATCCCACAATTCGTCTGTTAACTCCTGGCCATATAAAGGTGCGAGCCGTTTTAGCGTAAACTCATTCTGTGACAAGTCCGGGTGGAAACAATATTCCCGAAACGCCAAATAATTGAGTTTCATATTGAGCCGAGAATCCGGCAATTCGCCATATATCGCCAGTCCCTCCATATCTGCCAGATAGGCTTTATTTGCTGCCGTCCGCAATCGTTCGAGAAAAAAATCATCTCCACCATGAGATTTATTGGCCCAATGCAAATACCCAACGCTGTTTTCGGTCATTGGTTCCAATCCCGACGGCCACTGTCCGTAATTCATCATCCCAGTCAAAGTCCACTGACAGATAGCCTGCTCAGGCATCATCTCTATAAACTTTGGAGGTGTAGTCATCATCTCCGCAGTAAAACCCGAATATGTGGCGTAACTCAGCCAGGCATCAGGACGCATCTGGTGCATTGCTTCGATGAGCGGCCCCTCGCAAATAGCAATGTCCTTGTAGTAATCCGGATAATTGCAATCGATAGCGGCCCGTGCCGCAATACAATCATTACACTCGCAGACAAAGTAGTCTCCCTGCTCGAGGTTGACGCCTCCGATCTGGAAATTCTCAAACAACCATTCGGCTCCGTCCTGAAGCCAATCCTGATTTGCTTGTTTTGACGGGCACGCACAATAGTGGACGGGATTGCCGTAATAGGTGATGTCTGCTTCAAGCTCCGGATGTTTTGAAATCCAGGTGTACATATTATATAAGTGGTTGCCGCAACAATAATAACCTCCGTAACCACTTGTCCCGACTCCCGGCAAAACGCGAACCCCCCGCTCGACAGCATAATTACATATTTCCTGTGCGGCCGGGATGCCACCATGGCAGGTACGGAGAAAACCCCATATAATTAAACCGTTAAATCCATTCTCTGACATAAAGTCTATACACCTTTTATAATCGTCCAGGTATGAACTTGGGTCTTTAAGATAACTCCCTGAGCTGACACCCGGGTCGATACCGTCCCATTCCATTCGATAATCCCAGGTCCAAAACCAGCGGTATTTCAAGGCGGGTACCTCGCACACGTCGGCCGGCAGCACAACCACAGAATCATTCACCTCACTGATGTAGTAATTCTTCAATTCGCCGACCGAATAAAAGACGCCGCGCTTGCCACCACCGGCAGCCAACACTACATCCTTTCCTTGGTGTTGTAATGTCTGAAGCACATATCCGTCTTCGGTCAAATTCACCTGATTGATGTCCACATTATGAGTCCCCGCAATCTGGGCCAAATAGGGATTCGTTGTCTGTGTGCCCAGCAGGATTTCACACCCCTGGCAACCGCCGCCGGCATCGTTAGGGCTGACTATATCTATCTGAACCTGGAACTGTTCCAGACAATAGTCTCGAAGTGATTCGGCGGCTATTTGGTCGTCCTGACCGGCAACAACGCGAGAAACGGCATCGGTATATCCCATAGCTATTGTCGAACGGAGAACCAGGAGCCAAACCAGAATCAGAATTTGTAACACCTTTACAGTCTTCGCTTTATTACCCTCCTGAAGGCGTTTATGTCAATGTAATTCCATCGTTACATAGTGCGCACGCAATTATCAACTCGTTAAATGAGCCATAGTTGATACAATGGCTATGGTATTGGTTACCTTTTTTAATACTTTGAAATTAAAATACCTTAAACAGAGTAGTAATGCAAGAAAAAAAGTATAAAATCAGCAGTTTAAAAATACGCCCGCTAAAACACTGTTTTCGCCCGGGAAACTGCAAAAAACCGAGAAGCACAGTGTCGGCTTTCGCCGCCCATAGGAAGTGAACAGATTGCTCGGGGGCGGATTACTTCTGTGGTAGGACCGATACTACCTGTAATGGCAGGGTCGTCCTCTAAAACTTCGGTATGTTCCTGCGAGACTGGCTCGAACCATCTGGCTGATTCAATAAGTATCCTGCAATAATCACTACACTATGAGTCGGTATATTCGAGCCAATGCTCGATGAAAACTCCGAGGTCCTGTTCATCGATAAATTCATCCCCCGGTTCCAGGTTGCAGGCCTGGTTCCAGTTATCATCGCTTTCGCTGCTAAACCAGGCCTGGCCCAAAACAGCAAAGTCGTAGAAGTCAACGTGATTATCTACCTTCAAATCACCAACCAACAGCGGACCGTCACAGCAGGCCTCCTGCCAGTTATTCGGGTCGTTGCCGTAAAGATTAGGGTCTATGCGGACAAGTGAAGAGCCTCCTCCGTCGGCTTCTGTCGGCCAGAGGTCAACACCACCCGGACAATCCTGCGGATGTGAGCCGTCACTGTAATCAACGCGGTCAACACGAATATAATATCGAATGCCGCCATCCTCATCACCCGGTTTGCCAAGCTGCACTTTTTCGCCGCCGTTACTCAGCTTGCCGTCGTACGGACCGAAAACATGACTTGAAGGCACGGACGGATATCGCCAGAAAAAGGCTGCCAGGTTCTTGACTACCAATATAGACTCACCGGCAGCCATAGTAACTTCATTCGGACTGGCCGGGAAGGTATAATCAATACCGTCGGTGAACTTCCACGGCTCGCCCTGAGCATAATCATATAGGGTTACAGGCCCTGAGCTGTTATTGTACAGCTCAATGTACTCATACTGGTCGTTTTCATACGAGCCGCCAGCCGGCCAGTCGGGATTATACATAATCTCGTTTATTACTACCGGTCCGACCTTCGGATAAGCATTAGCCAGCCCCGGTGTGTCGTACTCCATTGCAACAAAGTTGAAGTTATTCGTGCTGCTCTTGTAGTATCTGCCGAATGATACACTGTTCTCGGAAGCGCCGAAATCCTCCATCTGACGGTAACCGGTCAACACGCCATTCGCATCCAGCGCCGATGTTAGACAAACCACCTCGCCGTTCTCGCTTAACGCAAATGGTATATGCTTGCCCGGGTCGCTCGCGGAAGCACCGAAATTTGCATCTTCGGACACGACCAAATAACTATTTCCATCGATGACAGTTCCGGTTTCAAATTCGTACTTGGCAATATTGGATTCATCGTCGCTGAGGTACCAGCCGCTGATATCAATTGGGCTGGCTGTGGTATTATGCAGCTCTATCCAGTCGTTCGGATAAGTATCCGTGTGTGCCATCATTTCACTAATCACAATATCGCCCGGATTCGGAACAATGCCGCTATCGTCGGTGCCGGGCGAGCCGTTTACATAGGCGCTTGCCCGCCAGGAATCTTTTTCATCCCAGCTGTTCACATCCGCATTAGCCGGATTTATTATGGTCAGTGAATAGCCGTCCCCGTCGGTAATTGACCGCCAGTTGTCACTGTAACTGAAGTTCAGGATGGTCGTTCCCATCGAATCTTCGAGTTCTATTCTCTCACCATTATTGGCTAATGAACCGGTGTATCGGCCTGCTGCCGGCTTTGCTGTTCCGTATTCGGCCTCGAAGGCATTAGTGTCTTTGACAACAAGAATGTACTCACCTGCTGCAAGGGAATTGGGACCGAAGACAAAATCTATACCGTTGCTAAAACGGACCAGATTCAAATTGATTGACGATACTCCGATGTTCTTCAGCTCGATGTATTCTTCGTTGGGGTCATTCGGATTATTAGTATCCTGCGGATGGTACATAATCTCTGTAATTCTCAGGTTGTCCGCGATTCCGTTAAAACCATATACCGCTTCGTTGAGGGCGCTCCATTCGGTAGTACTGCTTTTATATATCCGTGCCTTAAGGTGGGTGCTCTTATCAATGGTAAAACCGCCGGAGTATTCAATTGCACTGGTAGAGATGTTTGGTTCAGTACTCCCGCCGCCGTCGGAAGCTTCTAACTCGGCGGATATCAGGAAGTCAGTACTGCCATCAGATGTGTTCAAACCATGGATAGCAAGAATATTATCACCGGAATCAAGCTCACCTATATGAGCTGAAATATCATAAGAATCCCATGAAGATGAAGCTTCGTGGCTACCGGTGGATGTAGAGTCCCACAACGGAGTAGTTGGCGCGTTAACTCTTTCGACTTCCGTTCCGTTGATATAAGCAACAAAACCGTCGTCGTAACGGACTTTCAGGGTTAAATCCTCGTAACTCGATAATTCGCCACCGTCAACGGTAAACGGGATGCGTATATAACAGGTTGAATGCTTATCGTGCATAGCTGATTCAACATCGATACCTATGAAAGACTCGTAACCAGAGTCTGTTTCATATCCAACTCCACTGGTGCCGCTCGTCCAGCTTGAATCATTGTACGGTTCGCTCCCGCCTCGCCATGTTGTACCTATATCTCCCGTCGGGACAAATGCCTTCTTTTGAGAACCATCGGAAACAAGTACTGTAGGCGTAACAGCCTGAGATGGAAAACGGGGGTCGGTACCGTCTAACGTATAATAAATAGTACCCGCGCTGCACGGGTCAGTAATGGTGATAGTATCACTCGAAGAAATATAACCGCCATGCTGATAGCTGCTGTTTACATTAAATACTGGCGCACCAAGGCTGCGATTGTACAGACCGTTCTCTTCAAAAGCAGCTATCGTATAGTATTCGCGCAGCGGAAGGAAGACGTTCGGCACAAAGGTGCTTTGATATGGAAGTAAATCCGACACCTGATTGTAAACATTCCACCATTGCGTTACAAGGTGTGATTCGGACAACACCCCTGCGTTGTGGAAAAGTATGTGAATACGGTCAGTGAATAACTGCCTGAATTCGATGTTAGCCTTCAGCGCTCGATAAAGCCGCGAGAGAGGGTCTGTCATATGGTTCAATCCGGGAGTTCCGCTCCAGTTCGGGAAATCCTCGAACGCTGTCAAGTAGCATTGCTCACAGTTATTACCGAATATCCATGTTTCAGCAAGACCTTCAGCGTCCCAAACAGCGAATCTGAATTTAACGCCGTTTGTCTTTTCATGATAAACGGCCCAGTTGTTGCCGGGCCAGTCAAAGTTACCGATGTGAATTTCAAGAATAAGGTAATCTATGAACTCCTCGATATCCAGCATACCGGCGACATATTCATACTCATCCATATCGGAAAGGTCATGACTGGTTGCGTAAGAAATCAGATTGTTCCATGCAATGCTGTCACCTTCTCGTACTCCTGACTGGTCTATCACATCAAAGTTGTTGTCTGTATTGAACCATTCCTGGAAAAATTCTTCGTCGAGCCGGCCGCAGGGATTATAGTAATACTTATATTGACCATTGATAAACATGTTAGCGAACGTACCGGTAAGTTGAGCTCCTCCCATCTCCATAAATAAACGTCTTGTCCATTCGTCTTTTACAAACGGGCTGCATATGTCGTTGTGGCCCGCTCGCAAAACAATAGTTTTATAGCGGTCGACATCTATAAATGGGAAGAATCCGTATTCAAGGCGATTATCACCGTAGTCGCTGCGAAAAAACAGATTAAAACCGAATTTATTGCTGTTACAACTCCAGTTCTCTCCTCTTGTATAACGAGGTCGGGTATAATCGCTGCCGTGTACACGAATACCACAATCATCCTGGTAATTAAAGCTGGTTTGCAAATCGACAATTTCAAAAGACACGGGACGTTCGTATTCTATTCCCCGGTGAATTGGGTTGTTGTAAGTCCCGGCCCCGCCGGATGTCCATTCACCGGTGTTAACATCATAATAACCGCCGACAATGGCCATAATCCCATCAGGTTCATATAAACTTTTGCTTTCGTCACCGACGATTGATATAACAGGCAGTGACTTGACTTCATCACTGGCATTAAAAATAAAACTATGTGTTGTCGTACGCGGCGGCATCCAGCCCGTTTTTATCGCCGCTGCACGAAGACAGGTAGTTGCACTTACAGTAACAGCCCCGGTATATTCAGTGCTGGAAATGGACGGTGCTTCATTTTGAATTGGTTCGTTTCCGTCCGTAGTGTAATATATCTGCACTCCTTCGGTTTCAGTAGCCATTGTAACATTGAAACTGTCTTGGTAGAAACCGCGTTCATGACTGAACTCGACTTTTTCAATGAAATCTATATAGGCGCCGTTGTTGTCCGCCAGTGGTGTCGGTGTGAAAAAAAATCGCAGGTCATCATTGGCATCAGGATAACGACCATAAGAAATGTTTGTAACTTGATCGCCGAATACAATACCATCTATCATAGTGCCGGCATCGAGAAACAGTCCGACTTCTTCGCCACCTGCACTGAGCTTGAAGTCTGCGTGCAAAGGCCCGTCTTCGGTATCCTCATCGGCCCAGAAAATGACAAAACCATTGGCATCGACAATAGTGGTCTGCGGAATCTGCCACTTGGTGGGGTTGCCGAAATTATCCGTAAGGTACATCCCGTTGATGTCTATAGCTGTCTCACCAAAATTATATATTTCGACCCAGTCGTCGAAATCTCCCTGGGGGTCGTTGAAATCTCTCAGGGGGTCGTTGATGTCGCTGTTGGACGCCATAAACTCATTGATTACCAGCGAAATACCAACGTCGCGCCAGTGGGTAGCCAGCACGGAATAATCAGCTAAATTAATCCCGTCAATACTGTCGAAATCGGCACATCCGGAATGTGAACAACCCCCGACATTAAGCCACTGCTCCGCAAACGCCTTAATATCCTCAAAATCGACCTTACAATCGCTGTTTAGGTCACCTTTGGGACATAATGCTGCGGCAGCATTAAGACACAAAAATACAACGATTATTAGAAAAAATAGGGGTATTTTCATAGTCTTGGCAGCCCATATTTAACTTCGCCATCTTAACATATTTGAATAGCAAAGTCGAGGCTTATGAATTTATATACTCGAATACAATAAATCGCCTTAAGGGCATACACAAGACGAAAAATCCGCCTTGTCTCCATGGCGGCTCTTATAATCCTGGCGATAACCGGATTTTATCCCGATTTCGTTCATCGGGACTCGCCTAAAAGACTACCATCCGCCTAATAAGGTTTAGCTACTGAATTTATGAGCCTGGTGTGGGTGTGGCTGCCTGCCAATTGTTAGGATCATTTCCATACAGATCAGCATCTATCAGATCAAGTGAAGAACCGTTGCCGTCTGGTCCTGTAGGCCACAGGTCAACGTTTCCCGGGTTGTCCTGCGGATGTAAGCCGTCACTGTAATCAACCCGGTCAACACGAATATAATATCGAATGCCGCCATCCTCATCACCCGGTTTGCCAAGCTGCACTTTTTCGCCGCCGTTACTCAGCTTGCCGTCGTACGGACCGAAAACTTTACCCGAAGGTACGGTATACCGCCATGAAAACGCTGCCAGGTTCTTGACTACCAATATAGACTCGCCGGCAGCTATAGTAACTTCGTTCGGGCTGGCCGGGAATGTATAATCAATACCGTCGGTGAACTTCCACGGCTCGCCCTGAGCATAATCATACAAAGTTACCGGCCCGGAGCTGTTATTGTAAAGCTCAATGTACTCATACTGGTCGTTTTCATACGAGCCGCCATCCGGCCAGTCGGGATTGTACATAATCTCATTTATTACTATTGGTCCGACCTTCGGATAAGCATTAGCCAGCTCCGGTGTATCGTATTCCATTGCAACAAAATTAAAGTTATTCGTACTGCTCTTGTAGTATCGTCCGAATGATATACCTGTTTCAGAAGCGCCGAAATCCTCCTTCTGGCGATAACCGGTAAGAACGCTATTAATATCGAGACTAGGTGTGGTTTCTGTCCCATTTCCGCTGTTGTATAGATAGCTTATTTCTTCCTGGGTCAGTGCTTCATCGACCACCATCACATTGTCGATAGAGCCGGCAAAGAAACGACCTATATGTATACTTCCTGAATCAAAGTGACCGCCAAGAACAAGGGGTTCATTAGTGGCATCAAAGCCGCTGAAGCTACCCGCCTGGGTAGTCGTCTGCTCGACATTATCCACATAAATCTTCAGTGAATCAAAGCTGCTGCCGCCGTCATACACGCAGACAACAAAATGCCAGGCCCCATCGTTGTAAGTCGATGCAGTGGTCGTCTTGAAGCCTGCGTTATCTCCGAATCTGATCTGGCCTGCGTTGACAGCAGCCCAGTAACCATAGGCTCCTCCGGTCGTACCCTTGCTTATTATCCAACCCGAGCTGCTCGATGTATATTTTGTCCAGAAGGCAAGGGTTAATGCGCCCGGGATATCCAAGTTGACATCATCCGGAACAACTACATAATCATCTATTCCGTCGAAGTCCAACGCCCCGTTTATTTTACCCACAATATTATGTGCGGAGGTACTGGGATTGCCGCTTGCGTCGTTAAATGAACCGTTATAGTCGTTGCCGGAATCATCCAGGACATCCGTATTGACGGTATTGTCATTCATCTTCCAATGGCCGATGCAAGAGGCAGCCGAATTAGGATCACTATTGGCATCCATAGCAGAAGTCAGACAAACCACCTCGCCGTTCTCGCTTAATGCAAATGGTATATGTTTACCCGGGTCGCTCGCGGAAGCGCCGAAATTTACATCTTCGGACACGACCAAATAACTATTTCCATCGATGACAGTTCCGGTTCCAAATTCGTACTTGGCAATATTGGATTCATCGTCGCTGAGGTACCAGCCACCTATGTCAATCGAACCGGCGCTGTTATTGTATATCTCAATCCAGTCAGGATCGCCACCGTGTGAATGTGACATTATTTCATTAATCACAATATCACCCGGATTCGGAACAATACCCGAATCATCCCAGCCGGGCGAGCCGTTTATATAGGCGCTCGGCCGCCAGGAGTCCTTTTCATCCCAACTGTTAACATCCGCATTGGCCGGATTGATAATGGTCAATGAATAGCCGTCCCCGTCGGTAATTGACCGCCAGCCGTCACTGTAATTGAAGTTCAGGATGTTTGTGCCCATCGAGTCTTCGAGTTCTATTCTTTCACCATTGTTTGCGAGGGAACCGGTATATTGGCCTGCTATAGGTTTTCCCGTGCCGTATTCTGCCTCGAAGGCGTTGATATCTTTTACAACAAGAATGTATTCGCCCGCGGCAAGCTCATTGGGACCGAAGACAAAGTCGATACCGTTGGTGAACCGGACGAGATTCAGATTGATTGACGATCCCCCGATGTTCTTCAGTTCGATGTATTCTTCGTTGGGGTCGTTCGGATTATTGGTGTCCTGCGGATGATACATAATCTCGGTAATACGCACGTTGCCTATGGCTTCTCCCAGATCATATATCGCTTCATTGAGAGCGCTCCATTCGGTGGTACTGCTTTTATATACCCGTGCCTTAAGGTGAGTGCTCTTATCAAGATTAAAACCTCCGGTATATTCAATCGCGCTGGGAGAGATATTTGGTTCAGTACTCCCACCGCCATAGGAAGCTTCTAACTCAGCGGATATCAGGAAGTCAGTACTTCCATCAGATGTGTTCAAGCCATGAATAGCAAGAATATTATCACCGGAATCAAGCTCACCTATATGAGCTGAAATATCATAAGAATCCCATGAAGATGAAGCTTCGTGGCTACCGGTGGATGTAGAGTCCCACAACGGAGTAGTTGGCGCGTTAACTCTTTCGACTTCCGTTCCGTTGATATAAGCAACAAAACCGTCGTCGTAACGGACTTTCAGGGTTAAATCTTCATAACTCGACAATTCACCGCCGTCAACGGTAAACGGGATGCGTATATAACAGGTGCCGTTATTTCCGTACATATCTGCTTCAACATTAATGCCAATGTAGGGGTCATAGTCATTGTCTTCGTCTCTTTCGTATCCAACTCCACTGGTGCCGCTCGTCCAGCCTGATTCGTTATAAGGTTCATTTCCTCCTCGCCAGTCAGTTCCTATATCGCTTGTCGGTACAAAGGCTTTTTTGGAATCATCATCAGAAACCAGCACCGTTGTATTCGGTGACGAAGACTCTCCCGGCTGTCTCGGGTCTGAACCGTCCAGAGTATAATAAATAGTGCCTGCACTGCACGGGTCTGTAATTGTAATTGTATCACTCGAAGTTACATAACCGCCGTGCTGGCCTCCGCCGTTTACATTGAAAACAGGGGCGTCGAAGCTTGGGAAGAGACCCTCGGAGGTATAATAGTCCAGCAAGTACTGCGTCCGACCGGGAATAAAGTCGTTGAGAATCTGGGGATCCACACTCAATACCTGGGACATTTGCTGCTCTAGTTCAGTAAACCGCTTTATTAAATTGGCCTGTGTTAATGCCCCGTCACCGAAGAAGTGCTTTTGAAGTCGGTCAGCAAAGAGCAGGTTAAATTCAGAACTTGCTCTAAGTTTTGAGTAAAACAGTTCAAACCCGCCACTGCCGCCGACCCCGTTAATACCATCGGAGGCGATTGGAACCGGCGGAAGCTCCATGTCCCAGCAATGAAACCGCCACTTACCTTCCGGCGTCCGCTCTCGGGAAAGAGTGTAGTTATTGCCCGGCCAATCTGTGTTCCCTGAATACTGTTCTATAATGATATAATCGATTAGATTGATAATATCGACCATTTCGCCGGCTTGAGCGTAATTGGCCGGAATGGACATGTCATTGCTATTGAAGAAACTTTCAGTGGCTAGTATTGCGACATCATCTCCATCACGAATATCAATAAGATTGCGACTCCAAAAGTATCTGTGCGTGAGAACATCCCAATCGGTATCCACGTTGTAATAATCCCTGAAAAAATCTTCATCATATCGTTGGCATGGGTTAAAGTAAGCCTTGAACTGACCGTTGAGGAAGAAGTTGGCGGCGGTTCCAATACTGGCAACACCACCCATGTCCTTGTTCAGACGTCTGTACCATTCATCCTTTATGAATGGGTTATAAGAGTCGTTGTGTCCGCCGCGGAGTTGCATAGTCTTGAATTTGTCGGTATCAACCAATGGAAAGGCCGGATAATCGAGTTCATTGTCACCGTATATACTACGGAAATAAAGCTTCAGACTGATCTTGTTATAGTTATAGGCCCAGCCATGCCAGTTGTCACCAACGGTGTATGCCTTGCGATGATAATCGCTTCCGGCTATCCGAGTACCGCAATTAACCTGGCAGTTCAGTCCTGTTTGCGCATCAATGATTTCAAATGAAACGGGGCGCTCGTATTCCACACCACGATATTGAAATTCCGGTTGCTGCATAATACCGTCTTCTCCCCAAAATGCTGTGTCTGGATCGCCTACGAGTGAATAGACCGGCATCGACTTCATATCATTGATATCATAACCACCAACACCATCGGCGTTAAAAACATACGTATGTGTTATCGTGCGCGACGGCATCCAGCCGGTCTTGATTGCCGCCGCACGCAGGCAGGCGTTTGAGCTTACAGTAACAGCACCGGTATATTCCGTGCTGGAAGCGGACGGTGCTTCATTTTGAATCGGTTCGCTGCCGTCCGTAGTGTAATAAATATCGACACCCTCGGTTTCGGTCGCCATCGTAACATCAAAGCTGCTTTCATAGAAACCCCGTTCATGACTGAATTCGACTTTTTCAACAAAATCTATGTATGCGCCGTTGTTGTCCGCCAGCGGGGTCGGTGTTGAAAAAAAACGCAGTTCATCATTGGCATCAGGATAGCGACCATAAGAAATGTCTGTGGTTTGATCGCCGAAGACGATACCATCTATCATAGTGCCGGCATCGAGAAACAGACCTATTTCTTCACCGCTTGCACTGAGCTTGAAATCTGCGTGCATCGGCCCGTCTCCGATATCCTCATCAGCCCAGAAAATGACAAAACCATTTGCATCGACAATAATGCTCTGCGGAATCTGCCATTTGGTAGGGTTGCCGAAATTATCCGTAAGGTACATCCCGTTCATGTCTATAGCTATCTCGCCGAAGTTATAAATTTCGACCCAGTCGTCGAAATCTCCCTGGGGGTCGTTGATGTCGCTGCTGTTGGACGCCATAAACTCATTGATTACCAGCGGAATACCTGTGTCAAGCCAGTAGGCAGCCAGGACGGAATAATCAGCTAAATTTATCCCGTCAATACTGTCGAAATCAGCACAGCCGGAATGCGAACAGCCCCCGACATCAAGCCACTGCTCCGCGAAAGCTTTAATATCCACAAAATCGACCCTACAATCGCCATTAAGGTCGCCTTGGGGACATAAAGCTGCGGCGGCAGTAAAACACAAAAAAACAGTGATTATTAGTGAAAAATGGGATATTTTCATAGTATCCAAGACCCTTCTCCTAATTTGGTAATCGTAACATATCCAAATGGCAAAGTCAATGCTTATGAATTTATGTACCCGAATACAGCCCATCCCCTCATGCGAATGCGTAAAACCAAATTCTCGCATTGAATGACCTGTGGTAAGCGCGGCTGAAACCTAATTAAAGTGCCGCAACAGGAAAATATACCCCCTGTATCCTAAATGCGTCCCTGCCCGCCTGACTATCCTGTCGTACCCTTCTTATTGTTCTTCTGCCCGTTGAGACTTTCCCCCTTTGATGATGGGTACATAGCCGGCCTTCTTAAGAACCTTTAACAGCTCCGCTATTTCTTCAGGCTTCTTAACCATAATGAGTGAATCTTTTGAATCGGACAAAAACAGGTTTACAAACTTAATTGTGACTTTATTGCCTCGAGAGGCCTCTACTTTCGAACCGAGCTCTCCACCGGCATTAATGCCCTCTAAAGGAACCGCAGTCCCGATAACGAGCTTACCTTCTTTTGTTCCTTTGGCGGAGATATTAAACTCGATTGACACTTCAGACGGAGTCAGACCGGTCTTGGGATAATCTTTTCCAATCTCATACATCTCATTGAGCCCGGTAGCCACCTGTCTCATCGCGTTTTCGAGCGTTACAGTTTTAGGCTCAACTATCTGCTCGCAGCCGGTGAACGTAAATCCAATTATCACAATCAGTATGGTTAAAGCTAACTTCCGCATATTAGTCCCCTTTCTTCAGGCTGTTTTTTTACGCTAACCGGATATACAAACTTATCGGCCATTACACACTCATTCTATTAGTTTTTGACAAGTCTAAACCAAAAGGCCGATGCCTCTCGGTACCGGCCTGTATTTTTTTTAATGCGATACGTTCAAAATCCTGTCGCCTGAGACTAGCGCGAAACAAGCACACCCCCAACCACTATCAAAACGCTGCCGACAAGAATTCTTATGATTTGTGAAGCGTCCCCAATCTCACGCAGGACTAAAATGCCAAGAAGCACAGCTATGAGCGTATTGCAGTTATAAATAGGGACAAGTCTTGATACATCCGCACCAGTTTCAATCGCCAGGAAAGAAAACAACATTCCCAGCCCCCACAAAACACCCGTTGAAATACCCGAAACTGTAGAACCTGTGGTAAGGCTTTTGCCTTCGCTGCCTGACCACAGCCAATAGAACAGAAAAGTCAGGCCAATCCCCCCATACATCAACATCGAACTCAGACGGGGTGACAGCCCGCAATACTTCGGGGCGGTAGTTATCTTAGCGGCAACTATATAACTGCCCCACGTAACCATTGACAGTAAGGAATAAATAATCCATGGCTTCATATACTTCTCCTTTACCCGGCCTATGCCCCGAAACAAAACGTGATTCACCTTTTAGTTTTTTCAGGGCCTGTCAGCATAATCATTAGCAGCATCCCAGGCAATTTAAAAATAGTTGCTTTCTGTGTTCTCCCGCGGTATTCTTTTATCCAGGATTCGGTCTTAAATACGATTATCCGGCAACCACTTCACTTAGGAGTCTTATCATGAAAAACACTTTCGCCAATAAAACCAGCACATCTGTTATTCTCGTATGTATCTTCTTATTGATTCAGACGTCGCTTCTTTGGGCGGCCGATGAAATAACCGGCCTATGGGAAGTACGGATGGACTTCGATGGCCGTGAGATGTTTGCCGATTTGTCTATCTCCAAACAAGCCGATGACTCATTCGGCGCTAAGTGGGGCCGGGATGAACTGTCTGACGTCAACTTCCAGGACGGCAAGCTGACATTCACACGAACGGTCGGCAGTGGCGAACGCCAGTTCACATCGAATTTCGAGGCGACCAAGAACGATGATAAGCTTTCGGGCAAAATGACAAACGACTGGGGCGAAATCAGCCTTGTTTGCATCAGGCCAAAACCAATAAGCCCGGCTGTCGGCCAATGGAATATGCAAATCGCGCTGCAGGATAATATGGACATAGAAGCAATAATGATAATATCGCAAAACGCCGACGGGACGCTCACAGGGCAGTGGACCAAAGAACCGGGCGAGCACATAATGTCGAATGTCAAATTCCAGGACGGCAAGCTGACATTCAATCGGCATGTTAAACTGCCTGAGATGGACTTCGAGTTTGATACGCCGTTCGAAGGCACCGTCGAAGATGATAAGATAACAGGGCAGATGAAAAACGAAATGGGGCAGTGGGAAGTCACCGGCACTCGAATCGGCACAGCTCTTATCGGAAATTGGGAGCTGACGACTACCTCTGAATGGGGAACACATACACAACTTTTGAAAATCTATCCCGACTTGACCGGCAGATATGAAGTATTCGGCAGTTTTGTCCCTATCAGAGACCTCAAACTCGAAGGCGACCAGGTAACATTCAGTATCGATTTGGGTTTTGGCGACCAAACCTTCCAGATGGACTTCACAGGTACGTTACAGGATGGTTCTATTACAGGCCGGTTCACCAGTCCCCGCGGCGAACAACCCGTAACCGGCAAAAAAATCCCTTAGAAAATTTTATACGTGATACAAGAAAACCCTGGCTGGCGCTAAGTTGGAAATCGCCTAAGCCGACATCTCTCGGATTGCCGCCTTCAGAGCCGGAAGTTCTTTTTCTATAACATACCAGACCCTTTCCACATCCACGCCAAGATAATCATGGACAAGAACATTACGAAAACCGGAAATTTTGAACCAGTCTATTTCAGAGTGACTGTCTTTAAGATTGTCTGAAAGACGCTGTGTCGATTCTGACATAATTTGCAGGTTCCGAATAACCGCATCCTGAATAAGCATAGAATCCATAAATTCCTTCTTATCGATACTTTTAACATAGGATTCAATGCGTTCAATACATTCGTCGATATGAATGAGGTAAAGCTTATCGTCTTTCATAAAGGCCTTGCCTCATTTAAGACCTTGTCTCTGATATACCAGTGAAGACCCTGTTCGGTTAATACGTCGACCTGGCGGTGCAGCAGATTTTGCAAGTCCATCAACAAACCGCCAAGGTCGAACAGACTGCGGCCATCTTCCAGTTCTACCAGAAAATCAACATCACTTGATTCATCTGCCGTGCCCTGTGCAACTGAGCCGAATACTCTAACGTTATACGCCCCGTGTTTTGCCGCGAGTGATAGTATCTGCTCTTTCTGTTGGCCGATTATTTCCTGAATTCCCATAGTATTATCAGTTTAGGCAGGTCAGCTAATACAGTCAACCCCAAATTTCCCAAAAGAAAAAGGACGGTACCTTTAACCACCAGCCTTTATATATTCACTATACGCTGTACGCTTTTTTCCGCCATCGGCCGTTTATTGTTAAAGTATTTTTTTGATAAATCTTTTCAGTACGGGAATATCATTTTTGCATGTATCCCAGACAACTTTAAGATTTATTCCAAAATACTCATGAATTAAAACATTCCTCATAGCTTTGATTTTAAACCATGGAATTTCAAAATACTTTTCCTGAAATTCATCGGACAAATTACGTGCCGCTTCCCCTATGATTTCCAGTTCCCTCACTACCGCATCAATCATCATGTCATTGGCTGAAAAGCCTTCAAAGTCAGACTTTGAAATATAACTTTCGACTTTCTCAATCGCTTCAAGAATATGATTCAGATAAACCTCGTCATCCTTCATAGACAAGCTCAGCCTCTTTAAGCACATGGTCTCTGAAATATTTACTGATTGCCTGCGGGGTAAGCAAATCAACTTCTTTTTGAAGCACTTTAGAAAAATTCTGCTGAATATCGATATATTTGAATAATCCTACTACTGCTTGCGGATAAAAATCGATTAATACATCAATATCACTATCTTCTCTCGCTGTCCCGTTTACATAGGAACCAAAAAGAGCCACATATCTGATATCCTTGCGATTCGGGTCATTCCTCACCGCTTCCAAAAGCTGTTTTTTTATCTCCTGCTTATTCATAGACAGCAGTGTAAATACCGTGTTAATCCGTGTCAAAGATTTCTTTGTGCCTTAGTGTTTAATAGCTGTGTTTATCTGTGAAATCTGTGGCTCAAAAAGGAGAGGCCGGTCAGAACACTGACCGGCCTCATAATTCCTACCTGCCCCGCGTGAAATAGCACATTTGCGTAATTTGCTGCGGGGGCGATGACCGGATTTTATCCCGCACCTATTTCTTTAAGCTCATAGAGGTTGTGAAAAGTGAGTAGAGAATTGATTTTAAGGCAATCTGTGGTTTTCTTAGGTAGTAGTGGAAATAGGTGCTGGACTCGCCTAAAAGCTTGCCCGCCGTAGTCCCGATGTCGAAGATCCCGATGTCGTTTATCGGGGTCGTTTATCGGGACTCGCCATTTAAGACTACCATCGGCCCGACGAGCTTAGCTTTTGTTTTTGGCCTCTTTCAGGACTTTAGGAAGTACTTCATAGATGGATTTAGCTCCATGCGATCGCAAAATTCGATAATTACCCTTTATTTCTGTTTGATAAAAAATCACACCTGAAAAAATAGGGTTGCTGATTATTAAATCTTCGGGTGATTCTGAACCTTTACGAAATGAAAGAGGCACTTTCCATAAACTGCCACCGCTCATACCTTTAAAAGTTTCTGGAAAATCATTTTTAGAATCACAGTTTATTGACACGTCAAAGTAATCAAATCCATTTTTATCAAAGCGTTGTACGGAATCAGTAAGATAAGGTAAGAATTGACAGCCAACTTTTTCGAAATTAGAATTTGATGTTTCATGTGTCACCCAGTCCTGCGGTAAACCACATACTACCCATACACTATTTTTATCTTTATAACAGTCATTTTTCAAATCTGTCTTAGATGAAATATTCCAAAATGATTTAATTGCTTTTATTGTTCCTAATTTATCTCTGTCTAATATCTCAAGCAATATTAAATCTGGGCCGTATTCATTATAATTTCCATTTTTGGGTTTTCCTATTTCAAATACTCGGACATATTGCAATTTTATTTCGAATCGATGAAGATTATCTGTGATCGCTAAGACAAGTATTTTGTCAACACTATTCCCACACAGATTAATTCCTATTGTTTCTCCTATTACATGATGGGCAGTAAGAATCCCAAAATGTGTACCATACTGCAGAAATGTCCCCGATCCTATTACCTTATTGTCATACAATAAGGCAGTTGAATATTTACCAAGAAAATCACCTATCCCATCTAATAATTCGCGAGGTATTTGGCCCAATCTTATAAGTATATCTTTTCCCATAAATTTTCATTTATATTACCATATAATTCTCTCTACAGTCAACATGGGTATTTCTCACACTTTTTGTAAATCCGTGTCTACATTAAGTCTTTAGTCGTTAACCTTTTGTTTTAATGAAACAATTTTTAATCAGTGAGAATCTGTGTCAATCTGTGGTTAATACTTTTTCCTCTGTGGCCTCTGTGAACTCTGTGGCTGCTAATAACTTTTAATATTCCTCTGTGGCTATAAAAGGAAAGCCCCGCACCAGTTACGGTATAGGGCTCGTAATTCCTGGCGATAACCGGATTTTATCCCGCACCTATTTCTTTAAGCTCATAGAGGTTGTGAAAAGTGGGTAGAGAATTGATTTTAAGGCAATCTGTGGTTTTCTTAGGTAGTAGTGGAAATAGGTGCTGGGCTCGCCTAAAAGCCTGCCCTTCGTAGCGCCAGCGAAGAAGGGACTACCATCGGCCTGACGGGCTTAGCTTCTCATTTTAATAAATTGACATATAGTAGGTCAGGCTACTGACCTGCAGACGAGGTAAAGTTTTCGATGATGCTTGCATCGAGAGAAAACTTTACCCGAGTATGCGAGTCAATTTATTAAACCAGAAGCGCAAAAGGAAAGCCCCGATAGTTCTCACTATCGGGGCTCGTAATTCCTGGCGATAACCTACTCTCGCCATTTAAGACTACCATCGGCCTGACGAGCTTAGCTTCTGAGTTCGGAATGGGATCAGGCGTTTCCACGTCAGTATAGTCACCAGGAAATTCGTGTATCCCGCACCTACTTTGTGCGGCATTAACTCAAAATTAAGAATTAAGAATTCAAAATTCCTTTATATGTGTCTGCACTTTTCCTATAAGAGCTCTATTTCGTCGCTCGTCGCTCGCTTGCCGTCACCCGTAAAATCCAATGAATTTCGAGCGACTAGTCACGAGACACGAGCGACGGTCTTTATGGCAACCAATGATTGATATGGTCAAGTATTTGGGCGTTAGTACTGGTTAGCTTAATCCGTCTCCGGACTTACACACCCAGCCTATCAACCTGATAGTCTGTCAGGGCCCTACTGCGGTCCGAAGACCGCGATGGAATCCTAATCTCGGAGTGGGCTTCCCACTTAGATGCTTTCAGCGGTTATCCTTTCCCGACTTAGCTACCCGG
>CAZOVR010000002.1:0-153134 GCA_964583405.1 uncultured Pirellulales bacterium | reverse complement strand
TTTATCGGGGTGGCTAAAAATAATAAAAAAGGGCGTCTTTTTACCCCCTGTGGCGGTTTGCTTTTAATAAATAAAAATCCGTCGCGCAGCGACAACACAACTAAAAACTAAGCACTCAAAACTCAAAATTAAAAATTCTCCCCGCCCCTTTGATTTTAAACATGAAAAACAGCATCCCGATTTATCAGGATTCCACAATTTTGCTTTTTGCTATTTAATTTTTGATTTAAGTTACTCGTGCTTAGGCGGCTTGACACACGCCGTTATTCCCGCTGCGACGATACAGAGAATTCCGCATATAGTAAATGCCATCGGAAAGTTACCCAGATCTCCGAGCCTGCCGCCCAATATCGGGCCTCCTATACCGCCTACGCCGTAAGCAAGAAAGACAAGTGGATATAACTGGGCGATGTTCTTCGCTCCGAACGTGTCAGCGGTAATTGTCGGGAACAATGCGAAGTTGCCGCCGAAATTAAAACCAATCAAAACAGCTCCGAGATAGAGAAGGGCAGGTGTACCAGCCATTTTAGTAAAGGCAATTACAAAAATACCCTGCGTCGCGCACATAACAATGACCGAAGTCTTTCGGCCAAGCTTGTCTGATAGTGTTCCCCAGATGACCCTTCCGATTCCGTTTGCCAGTGAAAAGAAAACAGCCATAGCCGTACCCGCGACGGCACTGGCTGCATCTTCGGTCATACCGGCAGTCTGTAAAGCCTCTTTCGGAAACAGCTTCATTAATCCTATTGTCATCAGCCCTGCGCCGGCGCTGAAAACGAAGGTCAGAAATATCATATAAAACTGCGGCTTCTTTAGCATCTGACCGGCTTCGTAATTTATTCCCTCGGCAACCTGACCTGCCTTTGGCGGCGGGGCGATCCAGCCTGACAGTTTCCATCCTTCGGGTGGATAGACCATCCAGATAGAACCAATTGCCACAATTATAAAAAAAACAACGCCGTAAATCATAAAAGTGGTGCTGAGACCCTGGTTGGCGATCAGGTGTCCCCACGACCCTGCCAATTTGACCCAGAGCATAGCTCCGAAACCAAAACCCATTACCGCCAGACCCGTTATTAGTCCCTTCTTATCCGGAAACCATCGCATACCAACGGCGATAGGGACAACATAGCCCAAACCGATACCACCTCCGCCGACAATACCGATAAGAATAACGAGCATAGGCACACTTGTTTGTCCGAACATGCCGCCGAGCAAATATCCGATTCCCAGAACTATTGCGCCTGACAATGCGAGCTTGCGAGGCCCGAGCCTGGGCATAAGGAAATAACCGGCAATCACCATAACAACCGCGAAAGAGACAAGGCCGGCTGAAAATACGAACTGAGTTTGCGCCTTTGTCCAGCCCGATTCACGCAAAGCCGGCGTGAATACAGACCAAGCGTAAATGGCCCCGAGGCAAAGCTGAATTAAAATCCCTCCGACAACGACCAGCCAGCGATTCATAACTTTGGGTTCATCTGCCATAGCAACTCCTTTGCATTAATGACAGGCCGGACGCGTTGTGTTTAACGCGCCCGGCGTTTATTGCACGTGTAAGGTTACTTATTGACCACGGCCTTTAACAAGCACTTCAACAACGTGCGGGTCGGCAAGGGTAGTAATGTCACCGAGATTATCCGTAGCGTTCTCGGCAATTTTGCGAAGTATTCGCCGCATAATCTTGCCCGAGCGGGTTTTCGGCAGGGCCGGTGCGAACTGGATTCGTTCCGGCGCCGCAATCGGGCCGATTTCACTGCGGACGTGCTTAATCAATTCTTTTTTGAGCTCTTCTGTCTCTTCCACGCCTTCAACGGTTGTGACGAAGGCGTACAGTGCCTGGCCTTTGATTTCATGCGGCATCGGCACGACCGCCGCTTCGGCGACCTTGTGATGGCTGACTAAGGCGCTTTCGACCTCTGCCGTACCGATACGATGGCCGGATACGTTTACGACGTCGTCGATTCGGCCCATCAGCCAGTAGTCGCCGTCCTTATCGACGCGGCAGCCGTCGCCTGCGAAGTAAATATCGTCATACATAACAAAGTAGGTATCGATGAAACGGTCGTGGTCGCCCCACATCGTTTTCATCATACCGGGCCACGGCTTTCTAATGCACAGCTTACCGCCTTCATTATGGCTGCATTCCGTCCTGTCGTCGCGGAGCACAACCGGGTCAACCCCGAAGATAGGTCTGCTCGCACTGCCCGGCTTTAGCGTATGCGCGCCCGGCAGCGGCGTAATCATAAACCCACCCGTCTCAGTCTGCCACCAGGTATCTACTATAGGACATTTTTTATGGCCGATATGTTCGTAATACCACATCCAGGCTTCAGGGTTGATAGGCTCGCCGACGGTTCCGAGTATACGCATGGTGTCGAGCTTGTACTTTGCGGGCCATTGGTCGCCTTGTCTCATCAATGCGCGAATGGCGGTAGGGGCGGTGTAAAAGACCGTGACGCCGAACTTGTCGCAGATCTGCCAGAAGCGTCCGGCGTCGGGCCAGGTCGGTACGCCCTCGAACATCAGACTGGTCGAGCCGTTGGCAAGCGGGCCGTAAACAATGTAACTGTGGCCTGTGACCCAGCCGATGTCGGCTGTGCACCAATATATATCGTCATCGTGAATGTTGAAGACAACCTTGTGGGTCAAGGTGACGTGCATCAGGTAGCCGCCCGTGATGTGAACGACGCCCTTGGGTTTGCCGGTCGAGCCGCTGGTGTAAAGAATGAACAGGGGGTCGTCGGCGTTCATCACCTCACACTGGCATTCTTCAGAGGCACCGGCCATCTCGTCGTGATACCAGTGGTCGCGGCCGTTTTCCATGTGGCAGGGCTCGTCGCTGACCTTTACCACGATAACGTTCTCGACGGTGGGCGTTTTTTTCAAAGCAACGTCGGCAATGTCTTTGAGCTTGATGTGCTTGCCGCCGCGGAGAGAGACGTTCGATGTAATCAACATCCTGCAGTCCGAATCGTTGATGCGGTCCATGATGGCGTCCGAGCTGAATCCTCCGAATATTACAGAGTGAATCGCACCGATGCGGGCACAGGCAAGCATTGCAACAGGCAGCTCGTGAACCATAGGCAGATAGATAGCTACGCGGTCACCTTTTTTGATTCCTTTGGATTTCAGGACGTTTGCGAATTTGCAGACCTCCCTGTAAAGTTCCTCATAAGTGAACTTTTTGACTTTAGCGTCATCGTCACCCTGCCAGATGAGGGCTGTCTTTTTGGCGATAGGTGTATCGAGGTGCCTGTCGAGGCAGTTGTAGCAGATATTGAGCTGACCGTCTGCGAACCATGTATGCTCGATTTTGCGGGCCTTGGTGTCCCATGTGTATTCGAGGCTTTTGGTTGGCTCTTTGAACCAGGTCAGGCTCTTTGCCTGTTCGAGCCAGAAGGCGTCGGGGTCGTTAATCGACTGGTCCCACATCTTCTGATACTGCTCGGGGCTGTTAACGTACGCATTAGCTTGAATGCCCTGCGGCGGGGGAAATGTGCGACTTTCCGTCATCAGTGAGCTTATCGCTTGCTGTTGCTCTGCCATGACAATCTCCTTTGAACTTTACTGAAGGTTAAAAGTGCAGGTTGTTTACTGTATAACTTCTGTCTCCGTAAGACTTTATCACCATCCATAGTACCCCTGAATTTTCATAAAGTGCTCGATTATAGCAGTATAACGCGGTTGTGGTCAAGTAAACATCCTATTATTTTGTGCGAGTTGGGCTATAAACATGAAATTGTTTCACCGCAAAGGCCGCTGAGATCGCAGAGAGATTTTATATTTATTATTTACGATTTTCTATTTCTTAACGACTAATTTAGACGCTGATTACGCTGGTTTCGCTGACAGGATAACCCCGCACCAAATTACGACAACAACCTTTTTCGTGCGGGACAGGCAGGTAAAATTGCAGCCACAGATAAGCTATGTAATCGGAGCCTCCAAGCTCGGTTATAATCTTGTCCTCACGAAAGTGGGGAACGGGATAATTAAACGTCCCAAGATTTTACGTGCTGACGCTCGTGGCGCCGCACAATAACCTTTTTGCAACGGAGGCTCCAATGGATAAGTATATAGGATTCGACATCGATAGCAACAAAACTGTTTGCTGTATAGTAAAGGCCGGCAAAAAAGATAAATATCGAACCATAAACTCAACGATACCGGCGATGAAGGCATTTATCACAGAACAAAGGGCAGACGGCAGTAAAGCTCACCTGGTTTTCGAGATAAGCGGGCAGGCGGGATTTATCTATGATTCACTGATTGACTGTGCCGACGGCATCACGGTGGCTAATCCGTCGAAGATGACCTGGATATACAGGACGGCCAGGAAGAATGACCGGATAGATGCTCGCAAGATGGCGGTGTTGTTAAGTATAGGCGAGATACCTTCGGTACATATGCCTTCGAGAGAGGTTCGTCAGTGGCGTCAGATGATTTTACATCGCAGGAACATTGTTCAGAAGGTTATCGCGGTCAAGAATCGCCTGCGGGCATTATTAAAGAGTGAAGGATTTGACAAACCTTCTGATAAGGGTTCATGGTGGAAGCGGAGCAATCGTTTTTGGATGCGAATGCTCAGTGAACGGACTGATGGTGGACTTGACTTATGGCTGGTGCAGCTGGGCAATATGATTGAAGAGCTGTGTACACTGGAGGGTCAGTTAAAGCGTGTCACAGGGTATCTTGACAAATACCTTTCGCAGAAAGATGAGACTGATTTGCTTATGAGTATGCCCGGTGTAGGTCCGCGTACGGCAGAGGCGGTTCTTGCGTATACGGACAATCTTAAGAGGTTTGATAATTATAAGCGGTATTGCAGTTATTTCGGATTGACGCCGAAGCTTGATGAGAGCGGTTCGACGCGGCGTTTAGGTCATATCAGCAAACACGGTCCTTCCGTGGTTCGCTGGCTGTTGTGCGAGAGCGGCTGGAAGGTGATACGAAAGAGTAAAGGTATGCGTGAGTTTTATGAACGCGTCAAGGCCGGTCAGGATGCTCGTAAGAAGACAGCGATTGTTGCGGTGTGTCGTAAGATGCTTTGTATAATGCGTGCGATGTTAAGGGACAATGAAGAATTTACTGAGAAACTTGTCGGCAAGGTTTGCGGCAATGTTAAGCAGGTAAAGAATGCAGCGTAAAGATAATCAGGCGGGCGGACAGATGAAAGTATCCTGGTCATAGTGGAATGTGAATCCCGATTTTATCGGGGTATCGCGTCGCAGAGAATAGGAACTTTCGACTGTATTGAGTTTGATGTGCGGCCTTGAGTGCGAGCACGAATAGGAGTTTAGGCAACCAGCCTGATTGTTGTCCGCCGCATTTTTGCTCCTCGGCCCCCCATATTCTTGCGAGGGGGCCTGCGGGCAAAAACGCTTGATAAAGGAATATTTAAAGACAATTAAAATTGTTGAGATAGAAACTTGACCGGCTCCGATTCATAGGATTGACACTGATTTATTTTTAACCGCGGATTTCGCGGAGAACGCGGATTTATATATAGCCACAGAAGACACCGAGGTCACAGAGGGATTAATAGGATAATCCGACTATGTCATCCTTCTTCGCAAATGCTTCCACCTTCGTCAGTATACTACGGCGGACAAGACGAAGGATAAAAGGTTATGGCAGAGAGGTTGATGTGGTTGTGTTTCGAGAACGATTTGTGCAATACTATATAAGTATATGCATATATACTTATGAAGTATTTTTGAATGTCGGTATTTAGAGGTGTATTTTTCGGATGGTTGACATTTTACTCCAGCGGATAATCGAATTTCAGTATAGCGATACTAAATCTTTGATTGATTCTCGGAACTCCACCGACCATCCGAGAAAGACCGACTTACGACCAGCTCGCAATCGACCCGCTCGCTATGGACAAATACGAAGCTTCGATGGCCAGGCTCGATGATTACAAAGATGTACAGAAGCTGGCCCAGGCCTTAAATATACCAATTTTGAACTATGAGCGTTTTCTGTACCTCATCGGTTACAAGAGCCAGTCGGCTCGACCGGGCGCCTTCTCAGATTAATCCGCCGTGGCGGACTGACCGTAAATGTGGCTCGACGCCGATTGATGCAATGTAAACATCACCAGTGTATCGTGCGGAATCCGGGTTTTCCGCAAACCCCTTTTTGGCCGCCGCAAATGTCACTGTCTCTTGTGCTTCGATAGCCGCCCCCAGACTGTTGCCCGTATCGCAATCCAAGCCGGAAGGAATATCAACCGCAATTATTGGTTTGCCCAGCACATTGATTGCTTCTATGAGTCTTTTATAATCTCCCCGCACTTGCCCCGTCAAACCCGTTCCGAAAATAGCATCGACTAATATTTGGCTGCCTTCGGCAAGCCGCGAGACCTGACTATCCAAATCCGCAGAGGTTAAATCGAGTTGCTCGACAGATTGGCCGAGGCCGGTCAGCAAATCCAGATTTATCTTCGCATCGCCTTTGATTTTGTCAGCCTGGCCGCAAATCACTACCCGCACTTGGATTTTGTCATTGAGCAGATGGCGGGCGATTACAAATCCGTCTCCGCCGTTATTTCCGGTACCGCAGAAAACGCAGACCTTTGGCTCCTCAATACCGGCCAGGTCCTGTTTAATCAGCTCGGCGCAACTTCGGCCGGCGTTCTCCATCAGTACAACGCCGGCTATGCCCAGCTTGTTTATCGCCCAGGCGTCGAAGGAGCGGACCTGGTCTCTGGTCATTACCAAGGTTTTTTTATTCGGCGAATATTTTTCCATAATCGTTTTCCTTTGACAGGATAACATGATTAACAAGATCATTCATCTTAAACTAAGGCAAAATTGGCTTTGTTTGGGTTTGTTTGGGTTCGTTTTGGGTTCGTTTTTTGGCAAAAAGCTGTTTTGGGAGCAAAAACGAGGGAAATTGGGTTCGTTTTGCATAAAAAGGGTGGATTTGTAAAGGACTCTCTACAAATGTAGTTTGTTTTGCGTAAAAAGGTAGTAATTTTGACCACGAATGAACACGAATAGACACAAAATTGAGTGTTTTGATGGTATTTTGATAGGATTTCATGTTTTTTTAACCGCAAATTCCTCAGATTTTATTGATTTACGGCCTTCCGTCTTCTGACGTCTGCCGTCTGTCCTTTTTACTTGCCTAAGTTTACATATTATCAAACAACACTGGTATTATACCATATATTAAACAAGAGTCAAGCAAAAAGCGCCATTTTTTTGTAAAAAATAGCCTTGTGACTCGTCGCTCGGCCCTCGTGGCTCGTTTATGAAGTTAGCCACTAAGGCCTGAAGACATGAAGACACTAAAGCCACAGATTTGCGCAGATTTTGTCAAATCCTGCACTGACTAGGACTTGGCTAAGCCAGGATTATTACACCCTCTACTCTAAACGCTGTACGCTAATTATTAGACACTGATTATGCTGAATACCGGCGACTGATTCTGCATAAGGGATTTTAGAATTGTGGATTATAAATAGTTTTTTCAGTGTTGACAGGGTTTGAAAATGGGATAAAATGTGACAGGTAGTGGAGATAGTCTTTAATTGATTTTGGAATAATAGCGCAATTAGAAAACCTGGTTGTGGAATCAAGTGTAAAATCGGCCTGAGGAGGATAGTTAAGGGAATATTTCAAAATCGAGGGAGGTTAAGATGAAAATTACAAATGTATTTTTATCGGCAATTCTTCCGACGGTTCTTTGTTTTAGCGGCAACCTTTTGGCCTATTCCGGCGACGGCGATGGTACGGCGGAAAATCCTTATCAAATCAGTAGTGTCGGGGACTGGCAGGAATTGATGGCCAGCCCTGGTGACTGGAGCAGCTCCTTCATTCTGACGGCTGATATCAATCTGGCGGGAGTAACCCTGACGCCGGTTGGAAACGAAAGTACACTATTTACCGGTGTCTTTAACGGCAACGATAATGTAATCAGCAATGCAGAAATCAATCTTCCAAGCAGCGACCGCGTCGGTTTGTTTGGCCGTATAGGCTCCAGCGGCCAAATCCACGATTTAGGCGTCGAGGATGTCAATATGTCTGGTTATTATTCAGTCGGCGGGTTGGTGGGGAGTAATGAGGGTAAGGTAACGGCCTGTTATGCGACCGGTTCGGTTACGGGAGGAGAGGATTTAAGCACTGGCGGGCTGATGGGGGTAAATTCTGGTACGGTAACGGCCTGTTATGCGACCGGTTCGGTCAGCGGATATGCTCAAGTCGGCGGGCTGGTGGGGTGTAATGTTGGCACGTTAATCGGCTGTTATGCGACCGGTTCGGCCAGCGGAAACGAAAGAGTCGGCGGATTGGTGGGGTGGAACGGGCCTGTTTCAATAACCAACTGTTATGCGACCGGTTCAGTCAGCGGAAACGAAAAAGTCGGCGGGCTGGTGGGGCAGAATTTTGAAGGTACAGTGACTGACTGCTATGCGACCGGTTCGGTCAGCGGAATTGACTATGTCGGCGGGCTGATGGGGTATCAATATATTGGTACAGTGATTGACTGCTTTTGGGATATAGAAACCAGCGGTCAAACGACCAGCATGGGCGGGACGGGCAAGACCACAGTTGAAATGAAAACACTTTCTACTTTTACTTCCGCCGGCTGGGATTTTGTAAATGAAACCGTCAACGGGACTAATGACATCTGGACTATAAACGAGAATGTAGATTATCCAAAACACGTTTGGTCGCTTGCTAATTTTAACGGCGATGGCACGCCAGAAAATCCTTATCAAATCGGTAGTGTCGAGGACTGGCAGTTGTTGATGGCCAGCCCTGGTGCCTGGAGCAGATACTTCATTCTGACGACGGAAATCAATTTGGCGGGAGTAACTCTGACGCCGGTTGGAAACAGCACTACACAATTTACGGGTGTCTTTGACGGCAACGATAATGTAATCAGCAGTGCACGTTTGTTTGGATATGTCGGCGTAAACGGCCAAATCCACGATTTAGGCATCGAGGATATCAATGTGACTGGTGAAGACTATGTCGGCGGGTTTATGAGGAAAAATAGTGGTACACTGATCCGTTGCCATACGAACAGTTCGGTCAGCGGTAGTTTCACTGTCGGCGGGCTGGTGGCGGAGAATTATGGTATGCTAATTGGCTGTTATACGACCGGTTCGGTCAGCGGAATGGACTATGTCGGCGGGCTGGTGGGGGATAATTATGGTACGCTAACCGGCTGCTATACGACCGGTTCGGTTACCGGAGAGGGCTACGTCATCGGCGGGCTGGTGGGGTGGAATGTTGGTACGGTAACGGACTGTTATGCGATCGGTTCGGTCAGCGGTCACACCCTTGTCGGTGGGTTGGCGGGGGAAGGGGGTGGTACGGTAACCGGCTGTTATGCGACCGGTTCGGTTACCGGAGAGTATGCCAACATCGGCGGGCTGATGGGGAGTAATGGTGGTACGGTAAAAGCCTGTTATGCGACCGGTTCGGCCAGTGGTCTCTACGTTGTCGGCGGGCTGGTGGGGCGGAATTTTGAAGGTACAGTGACTGACTGCTATGCGACCGGTTCGGTCAGCGGAAACGAAAGAGTCGGCGGGCTGATGGGTTATCAATATATTGGTACAGTGATTGACTGCTTTTGGGATATAGAGACCAGCGGTCAAACGACCAGCGACGGCGGGACGGGCAAGACCACAGTTGAAATGAAAACACTTTCTACTTTTACTTCCGCCGGCTGGGATTTTGTAAATGAAACCGTCAACGGGACTAATGATATCTGGACTATAAACGAGAATGTAGATTATCCAAAACACGTTTGGTCGATTGCTAATTTTAACGGCGATGGCACGCCAGAAAATCCTTATCAAATCAGTAGTGTCGAGGACTGGCAGGAGTTGATGGCCAGCCCCATTAACTGGAGCAGCTCCTTCATTCTGACGACGGACATCAATTTGGCGGGAGTAACTCTGACGCCAGTTGGAAACAGCACTACACAATTTACGGGTGTCTTTGACGGCAACGATAATATAATCAGCAATGCCCTCATCAATCAACCAAGCAGCTACCGCATCGGTTTGTTTGGCTATGTCGGCGGAGGCAGCCAAATCCACGATTTAGGCGTCGTGGATGTTAATATGATTGGTGGCTATCAGTGGGTCGGTGGATTGGTGGCGATTAATGGATATCATAATATTGATGGTGGTAGTATAACCTCCTGCTACGTGACGGGTTCGGTCAGCAGCAACATTGCCAGCAGCGAAGTTGGCGGGCTGGTGGGGTGGAATCGTGGCAGTATAACCGATTGCTACACGAACTGTTCGGTCAGCGGAAACGATGATGTCGGCGGGCTGGTGGGGGCGAATGCGGATGGTATAATAACCGATTGCTACACAAACGGTTCGGTCTTCGGCGGTTTTGCTGCCGGTGGGCTGGTGGGAGCTAATGGAGGTACGGTAACGGACTGTTATGCGACCGGTTCAGTCAGCCAGAGACAATATATCGGTGGGCTGGTGGGGTGGAATGAAGGTACGGTAACCGGCTGCTATGCAACCGGTTCGGTCAGCGGAGACATGATTGTCGGCGGGCTGGTGGCGTATAATGGTGGCAGTGGCACGCTAACGGACTGTTATGCGACCGGTTCGGTCAGCGGAGACCTTGGTGTCGGCGGGCTGATATGTTCGAATAATGGTACAGTAACTGACTGTTTTTGGGACATAGAAAACACCGGTCAAACGACCAGCGATGGCGGGACGGGCAAGAGTACAGTTGAAATGAAAACACTTTCTACTTTTACATTCGCCGGATGGGATTTTGTAAATGAAACCGTCAACGGGACTGATGATATCTGGACTATAAACGAAAATGTAGATTATCCAAAACACGTTTGGTCGCTTGTTAATTTTATCGGCTCGTCTGAAGTTGATTTTGCAGATTATTCTTTTTTTGCTAAGCAGTGGCTGAAGACAAACTGTGGTACTTCAAATGACTGCAATGGAGCAGACTTTGACTTCAGCGATGCAGTTGATGACAATGACCTCAAGATATTTACGGATCATTGGCTCCAATAGCAATATCTCAATTATTTCTAACGCGTTTGCCTTCGGATATCAACAAGGATTGTGAAACAAATCTTTTTGACTTGGCGATATTTGCTGAGTACTGGCTGGAAGGAATTTGAGTTGTATTGGCAGTCGATTTGGACCAAGGCTGCGTTATTTGGTTTTGAGTTTTAAGATGGTTGGGTGTCGGCAGGTTTATCTTCGAAGGCCGTAGGCGGGTGGTTTTTTTTCAGCAGCGAAATGGCCTTCTGCGCTGTAACTATTGATTATACAGGTCCGTTACCTCCTGGTCGGAAAGAGCACGATTATAGATGCGGACATCGTCAATTTTACCTTCAAACGGGACACTAAAGCCGTTGCCAAAATAAAATCCGGAAGCCGGACGCTGCGTTCCCTGCTGATAAAGTGTACTTTGCAGGATTCCATTGACATATATTTCTAATTTTCGTCCATCATAAGTTCCGGCGATGTGATACCAGGTGCCTGCAGTCCAGGAGCCGGTTGTGGTCGAGACTTTGAATACCTCCTCATATTCATTCAAATAGCAACGGAAGGAAATCCTGCCGCTAAGCTTCGTTATATTAGGATGCCCGCCGCCGGTCTGCCAGTATGTGAAATCAACTCGTCCGGTACCAGCACTAATATTATAATCAGGATTAAACCACATCGCTATTGTAACGTCGTCGCCGGACAGGAGTGAGAGGTCAGAAACCAGGACCTGGTCGTCGACACCATCAAAATGAAGGGCATTGCCGATTCTACCCTCGACCGAATCGTTGGAAAAATTCAAGCCGTTCATAAGTATACCTTCATTATTGAGACTACCGGAATCGAGGGCAGATGTTCCTTCGGTTTCATCCAGCGTCCACCAGCCTATAGGCCCGGTAGAAGGCGGGGGAGGTAGCTTTGACACACAGGATGGATTGTTCGGGGTATCAAAACAGTTCACCATCCAGTTGTTTGCCATTGTCGCAAAATCCAGCATATTCACCTTGCAGTCATCGTTCCAATCGCCGGCGAGGTTAAACAGACAAACGTCCTTCCGAAGGGCAAGAGAGTGTTTCCCTTTTGCCGCGATAGCGAGAAAATCGTTTCCGGCAGGGGGCGTCGCCTGACCACAATAATAGGTTCCATCAGTATTTCTGTTGCTGCCCCAGCCGATGATTGAGCCGTCAGACTTCAGGGCAAGAGAGTGGAATTCTCCTGCTGCGATGGAGGTGAAGTTGTTTCCTGAAGGTGGTATCGCCTAACCAAAATAGTCTCCCTCCCAATCAGTATTGCTGCCCCATCCGACGATTGAGCCATCGGACTTTATGGCAAGTGAGTGCCAACCTCCTGCCGCGATGGCGATAAAATCGTTTCCTGCGGGGGGTCTGGCCTGACTAAAATCCGAGCGGCCCCAGCCGAGGATTGAGCCGTCGCTCTTCAGGGCAAGAGAATGGGCAGCTCCTGCCGCGATGGCAGTAAATCGACTGCCGATAAAGTCATTGCTGTCGATAACTCTACAGCCCCAGTTCTTGACTGAGCCGGCGAAAAGGGCGGTTGGGAAAACAAACACGGAAAGGAAAAAACAGAGTGAAGCAGCTGTGATGAAAAACCTTTTGTCTTTTGTAAAGTTTTGCATTGCACTACCCTCCTCATGAAGTTGAATTATCGATTCTATGATGATATCATCATACCTTGGCATCATTGACCGCGTTTTGTCAATCTATCGCTAAATTCAACATAATAATAACTATCTGATTGGAGGAAGAAAGTCAACAGAATACTCAAGAATTTCTCCCCTGCCTCATTTGTGAGACTCAATAGACCAAGTTTTCGATAATTTTGAGTGTTCTTTTCAGAATATCATTCAATTGGGGTTTCATTATGCTCAGAGGAATGAATAGATAAATGACGTTACCTAAAGGGCGGAGGATGAGGTTTTCTTTTAGGCCTTTTTGAAAGATTCGTTGGCCGATTCGGGAAGTAGCAGAAATGCGTGCCGTTGGTTCCGTTTCGGTCTGACTATTATTCTTTCAGTGCACTATCCGTCTGCAAAAGTGCATCTGATTAATTATCAGATAATTGTCACTGTCAGTTGTTGTGAAAAGCTGTGTCGTGTTACTATACTTAAGCGGAATTCGACTTGTTCAATTTTTTTAGTAAAAAATATAATTTTCCTTATATACATTGGCATAATAATGTTCCTGAAATCTAAATACCAAGTGAAACATGGGGCTAAATAAAACGACCCGTCTTCGTCCCGATAGAGAACATCGGGACTACGCCTTGGTAAACAGTAACCCCCTGCGATGCAGGGTAAAAACGAACCTGATAAACGGAACAATCCCCTGCCGCAAGCAGCAGGGCTAAACGGAACGACAACCCCCGACAGTGTCATCCCCGATTCAGCGGCAAATTTATTAAACTGTTCGCAAAAAGGTGCGATTTTACTATAATGCTGACTTTTGCTTTATTCGGACTGGTTATGGCAAGAACGAGTAAACAACAATTAGAACGTGACGAGCAGATATACGAGCTGACGACGCTTGTGGCCGGGGAGTTCTCGCTGCAGGAGGTGCTCGATAAGCTGGCTGAGGCGGCGGTAAAGATTACCGGCGTCAAGGCCTGCTCGATTCGGCTGCTTGACCCCCAGACGGGCGACCTCGAGATGCGAAGCACCTACGGGCTCAGTGAGAAATATCGCAACAAAGGAGTTGTGTCCAAAGAGGACACCGTTATCAAATCAGCATTTGCCGGAGAAGCTGTGATACTGGATGATATGCGCGTTGACGGGCGTGTCAAGTATCGCGAGGCTGCCACTAAGGAAGGATTGGTCAGCCAGCTTACGGTTGCGATGCAGTTCAGGAGCAAGGATATCGGGGTGCTTCGTTTGTACAGCCCGCGGCCCAGGAATTTTTATGAAGATAACATCAAGCTTGCCCGTGCAGTGGCATCGCAGTGTGCTGTGGCGATAACCAATGCAAGGCTGTATGCAAGGGCAATTGAAGGTGCGAAGGTAAGCCAGCAGATGCGGCTGGCAGGAGTGCTCCAGCGTCGGATGATTCCTGAAAAGGCCCCGCAGATATCAGGTCTGGATGTGGCGGCGGCTTATGTTCCCTGTTTCGATGTCGGCGGCGACCTGTATGATTTTATCAGGCTGTCGGACAGTCATCTTGTCATAACTATTGCCGATGTCATAGGAAAAGGTATCCCTGCGGCGATAATGACCAGTATGTTTCGCGGGGCGGTCAGGGCTTATGCCGACGTCGGAGGGGCGGGATTAATTCAGCAGACTATAGAACGGCTTAATCGAATGGCCTGTCGGGAATGTACATCCGGTGAATTTATCTCGCTGTTTTATGCCCTGATAGACGTTAAACAAATGATGGTGACCTACTGCAATTGCGGGCACGAGCCCACTCTTCTGGTCAGGGCCGGTCAGGTCAATGAGCTTACCAAGGGCGGACTCGTTTTAGGTGTCGATGAAGAGGCTGAATACGAAATTGCAACAGTAATGCTCGCAGATGGAGATGCTTTATTGTTCTCGACCGATGGTTTAACAGACGCGGTTAATTTCCAGGGCGAGCTATGGGGGCGAGAGCGTATGCTCGACGCCGCTAAAAAGTTTGCAAGTGAGCCTGCGGCTATTATGCTGCACAATATACTCGGTTATCGTCGGAGATTCGTGGGCTTATCGAGCCAAATTGACGATACCAGCATAGTAGTTGTCAAGGTGGATTCTCAACACTCATCGAAAACCGGTAGTAAATGATGGCTTCTTTTGTGATTACAATTGACGGTCCGGCGGCAAGCGGCAAGAGTACCGTTGCTCGGTTGCTGGCGCAGAGGCTTGGAGCGATATTTTTGGATACAGGTGCTATGTACAGGGCGGTTACACTCGGGGCTATGCAGAAAGGAGTCGACCTTTCAGATGAGCAGAAACTGCTCGATGTGTTGGAAAAAACGAAGTTTGACTTCAAAGTAGATGCTGAGAGAGTGAACGTTTTTCTTAATGGCGTTGATGTTACCGGACAGATACGGCAGCAGAGCGTCACGGAAAATTCGCGTTATATTGCGGCGGCGCCGAAGATTCGCGCCGCGCTCGTTCAAATGCAAAGGGATTTTGCCGCTGTGCATGAAAGAGTGGTAACAGAAGGACGAGACCAGGGAACGGTTGCTTTCCCGGATGCCGATGTGAAATTCTTTTTGACCGCTGATATTGAAACCAGGGCGAAACGGCGAATGCAGGAGTTAAAAGGTACGGCAGATATTACGTTGGAAGGCCTGGTGAAATCGATAGAGGAACGTGATGCCAAGGATAGCAACAGGGCCGAAGGTCCTCTCAGGGCCGCCGAAGATGCGATATTGATAGACACTACGAATTTGAATCTTGAACAGGTTGTCGAATTGCTTGTTTCTCATGTGAGGCCCTGATGTTCCTGAAGCATGTCAAACACGTCTGGTATGTATTTGCACTTTGGGCCTGCAGGATGTTCTGCGTGGTGTTTTTCAGGATGCATCTGAACGGCCAGGAAAATATACCGAGCAAAGGGCCGTTTTTGCTTGTTAGCAGTCATCAAAGCTACCTCGACCCGATTTTTTGCGGGGCGCCTATCCGTCGGCAGATGGTTTTTGTGGCCCGTGACAGCCTGTTTCGAAGCTTTGCATTTAGGAGTATTATTGCCTCTGTGGGCGCCATACCGGTCCGTCGGGGAGTGGCGGATTTGACTGCTATAAAGCGAATGATTGCCTCGTTGCGGGAAGGATTTGGATTGTGTCTGTTTCCGGAGTCGACCCGGACTTCGGATGGCAGGATTGCCGCGCTTCGGCCGGGTTTCTCGCTTCTGTGCAGAAAGACCAAAGCTCCTATTGTGCCCGTGGTGATAGATGGGGCGTTTCAATCCTGGCCGAGAGATAAGAAGTTTTTCTCGCCGTGGCAGCATATATGGGTCTGGTACGGCAAACGTATAGAGCCGCAGGAAGCGGCACGTATGAGTGACGATGAATTTGCGACATATTTAACTGATGTAATGCGCCGGATGCTTAATGAATGCAGAAAGAAATTCGACCGAAGCACGTACGAGTATAAGAACAGTTTGGACGAGGACAGGAAATCATGAAGGTGTTTGTTGCGGAAAAATGCGGTTTCTGCGCCGGTGTTACAAATGCCATAAATCTTGCTGAAGAAGTATTACAGACAGAAGGCAAAATCTTCAGTCTCGGTCCGATTATTCATAACAGTGATGTAGTAAAAAAACTGTCAGCTATGGGACTTCAAACCGTTGATGATATTGAGGATATCACAGGTGGTACTGTACTGATACGTTCACATGGCGCGGCTCCGGCTGAGATTGACAGATTAAAAGCCAAGGGTTTAAGGATTGTCGATGCGACATGTGTACTGGTTAAACGGGTTCAAAAAATTGCGGTGGAGCTTGAAAAGCAAGGCTATACAGTCGTAGTAATGGGCAACAAGGACCATCCCGAAATCAAGGCTGTAGTGGGCTGTGTCGACCACGCTACGGTAGTAGCAGACGAAAAAGACATCGAGAAACTCCCCGTTGACGGCAGCTTGGGAATGGTTTGCCAGACTACTCAAAGCCCGGAATATTTTGCCCGTATGTTGTGCGCTATCTGCCGCAATGGCTTTTCAAAGCTAAAGGCGATAAATACGCTGTGCAGGGAGGCTGCAAAAAGGCAGGAATCAGCAGTGGAATTATGCAAGAAAGTAGATATAATGTTCGTGCTTGGCGGTCTGGACAGTGCTAATACTTGCAAACTTGCAGAACTCTGCCGGCAGCATAACAGCCAGACGTACCATTTGCAAAACTGGAATGAATTTGATAAAAGTAAGCTCGCGACTCGACTAAGCTCGTCGAAGTCCGGCAAGAAAACTGCGGGAGTTACCGCAGGGGCATCTACGCCCGAATGGATAATAACCGAGTTTGTCCAAAAGCTGGGTGCTTTTGGAACTGATGTTGATTGTTGATAAGTGAGCATTGGCTGCGTGGGCCGGTGTGTTTTTTTTTATTAACCTTAATTTTGGTATGGCTTATCGGCGTAAATGTGGGGCGCCGCTAAGCCGGGAACAGACTCCACAGGGGAATTGAAGTTTTATGGTAGATAGAAATTTAGTAAACAAATTAGGTTTGTCGGAACAGGAGCTTGACAAACAGGTGGATGAGATGTTCGGCGAGGCCGAGAGCCAATACCTGGAAGATGTACTGCTGCACAAGGTTGATTCAAGGCTGCCGGGAACAATTCTCAAAGGTAAAGTAGTATCGCAAATCGGCAATGATGTAATTGTTGAAGTTGGACTGAAAAGTGAAGGCATCATCGATGCCGGTGAGTTCGATTACCCCGATGAGATTGTGCGGGGCAGGGACATCGAGGTGTTGCTGGAGGACACCGATTCGGGTGATGGGCTTGTTGTGCTCAGTAAACGCAAAGCCGACCGAATCAGGGGCTGGGAGCGCATCATTGAAACCAAGAAGGAAGGAGATGTAGTTACCGGCAGGGTCATCAGGCGAATCAAAGGCGGACTGCTTGTGGATATAGGTGTTCCGGTTTTTCTGCCTGCCTCACAGGTGGATATCAGAAAGCCCGGTGATATAAGCAGATTCATAGGCAAAGAGGTCGAGTGTAAGATTCTCAAGATTGATATCGAAGGCCACAACATAGTTATCTCAAGGCGCAGGCTCATCGAGGAAAAGCGACAGAGCAGCAAGGAGCAACTGCTGGCCGAGATTGAGGCAGGTCAGCTCAGGAAGGGCGTAGTGAAAAATATCGCCGACTTCGGCGTGTTTGTTGACCTCGGAGGTCTGGACGGCCTGCTTCATATCAGCGACCTGAGCTGGGGCAGAATTTCGCATCCGTCGGAAGTTGTCAAACTGGACCAGGAGCTTGAGTGCGTGGTCATCGGTGTCGACAAGGCCAGTGAAAAAATCTCGCTGGGTTTGAAGCAGAAGACGCCGAGCCCGTGGGAAGGTGTCGAAGAGAAATATCTGGTCGGCGCCAGGGTAAAAGGCAAAGTCGTAAATGTAATGAACTACGGTGTGTTTGTACGGCTGGAAGATGGTATAGAAGGCCTGGTTCATATCAGTGAGATGAGCTGGACTAAAAGATTGGGCCATCCGAACGAGATGCTTAACCTTGGTGATGAAATTGAAGTGATCGTTCTTAATGTGAATAAGGATAAGCAGGAAATCTCGCTGGGTCTCAAGCAGACCGAAACCAATCCCTGGGCGGTCGCTTCACAGAAATATCCGCCCGGAACAATTGTTACGGCCAAGGTACACAGCTTCACCAACTTTGGAGCATTTCTGGAGATTGAAGAGGGCATAGATGGTATGGTGCATATCTCGGACCTTAGCTGGACGAGAAAATATAATCATCCGAGTGAAGCCATGGAGAAAGACCAGCAGATAGAATGTGTCGTGCTCGATGTTGACCAGAACAAGCAGAGGATTTCGCTGGGGATAAAACAAATGACCGAAGACCCCTGGCTGCACGCGATACCTGAAAGGTATATACCGGGTCAGATTATAAAAGGTAAGGTCACAAAACTGACAAACTTCGGAGCTTTTGTTGAGCTCGAGCCGGAGCTTGAAGGTTTGCTGCATATTTCGGAGTTGGCTGACCATAAGATAGATAGTCCCAAGGATGTCGTTAAGCCCGACGACCAGGTAGAAGTCAAGATTCTTAAGGTTGACACCGACAGCCGCAAAATAGGTTTGTCGCTCAGAAGAGCTCAATGGGCGGCGGAAGAGCAGACGGCTGAAAAGGGCGAAGAGGAAAAAACCGATGCAATTCAGACTGTTCTTTCCGATGGGGATCTAACTGCTGCAACCATATCCGAGAGCGAACAGACAGGGCCTGAAGAAGTCCGGCAAGACCAACCGCAGGATGTAACCGAAGAAGCGCAGCAAGACAAGCCGTCAGATATAATCCAAGAACCCGGACAAGACCAGCAAGAGCCGGTCGAAGAAGATACACAGCAACCGGCTGACGAGGAAAGATAAATCCGGTTTAGTTGATTGACCCCAAGATTATTGGCCGCCGCGCTGTATATTACAGTGCGGCGGTTTTATTTTATGAGGTCCGTATTTGTCTTCTCTGATTGTGAAAAGCGTATAATCCCTGTATTTACAGGACATTATATCGGGCCATATCGAGATATTCAGCAGCTAAACCCACGCCTGCTTTTAACCGATAGTTCTTTTGCGGCCGCATATTGCGCAAAAGCGGCCGGACGACTTTCGATTGGTGCTGACTTTATCAGCCTTTCAAGTGCGAGGCTACAGGCTCGCCGGCAAGGCAGGAGGGCAACATATTTTTTGATGTCACTATAAAAGAATATCTGCGGCAGATTGACGAATCGCCTCTGCTGACGGTGGAGCAGGAAAAAGAACTCGGCCAGAGGGTCATAGAGCAAAACGACCCATGGGCGCGAGAACAGTTTGTCCGCAGCAATCTTCGTCTTGTAGTTAATATCGCAAAGAAATTTGCCGGCAGGGGGATGAGCCTGGGCGACCTCATAGAGGAGGGCAATCTCGGATTGATAAGGGCAGTTGATTACTTCGACCCTACGCGCGGAACTCGGTTCAGCACATACGCAGCCTGGTGGATAAAGCAAAGTATTAAGCTGGCCTTGTTGAATAACGTTCAGCCGATGCATGTACCGACCTATATGGTTGCCCTGATTAACCAGTGGCGGCATACCATGGCGGAGCTTGAGGTGAGCCTGGGGCGAAGACCTCGCGCAGAAGAGATGGCTGATATTATGAATCTGCCGTTAAAAAAAGCCAGAATAATTGAGCAGGTCGTCAATGTTATAAGTATGGTCAGGGACACCAGTGGAGACGAAAGTCTGGAAGACGACCTGCTGCTCGAAGCGGCACTGCATGATAAGAATACGGCTATGCCGGAAGATAATATGGTTGCTTATGAAGAACAGTACAAGGCCTTGAGGCTGCTTGACCATATAGACGAAAGAGAGGCGAGCGTGCTGAGGATGCACTACGGTCTGGACGGCAGAGAGCCAATGAGCCTGAAGGAAATCGGACAAAAGCTTGGATTGACCCGAGAAAGAATACGGCAGATACAACGTCAGGCCCTGACGCGATTATACGAATGCATGAATGAGTAACGATTTTCGGGCGCGTCAGTTGAGCCTTGCATTTCATTTTTTCCCCTTTATTATTTAAGCTGAGATTCTTGTTTATCGAGAGCTTCTTATTTTGGGAGAATTCTTATGGGAGCCAGACAGATTGACCTTGGCGAATACATTCGCCAGATACCCGATTGGCCGAAAAAGGGAATTCTTTTCAGGGACATCACACCGCTGCTGGCGGATTCGGAGGCCTTTGCAGCCGCTGTTAAGCAATTGTGCAGCGGTTTCGAAGATGCCGCGGTCGATTATGTTGCGGCAGTAGAAGCACGTGGATTTATATTCGGTTCAGCGGCCGCCGCAGAGTTGAAGGCTGGTTTTATACCGATAAGAAAAAAGGGCAAACTGCCCGGTGCAACCGAATCGGCGACTTACGATTTGGAATATGGTCAGGACACTCTGGAGGTTCATAAAGACGCGATTGAGAAGGGGGCGAAAGTGCTCATGGTCGATGACCTGCTTGCTACAGGCGGCACAATGGTCGCAGCATGTGAGCTTATCGAAAAACTCGGCGGGGAAATTGTTGCTGTGACTTTTCTCATCGAGCTTTCCGACCTTCACGGCCGAGATAAGCTGAAAGGTTACAACCTTCGCGTTCTGATGACTTTCTGAGTACTTTCTAAAGCCCAGGTTAATGCGTGTTAAAAAGAAAAAGGGCTCAGGTAAAAGTGCCTGAGCCCCTTATATCACCCTCTTCCCAGAATATTTATCTGCGTTTTCTCAGCAGCACCGCAGCACCCAGCCCAATCAGCGCTATTGTTGCCGGTTCAGGAACTGCTGTGGGATAAGCTTTTACGTAGAAATACGGGCAGGTGTAATGTGTGTTATCCGTATATACTTTTATCTTGGCCATCTCACCGACAAGAATCGGGTCGTCATAGAATTCCAGGTCCAGTTGTGCGCCGCCGTCTACGAGGTCCCAGTCTATATCGGTGACATCTCTCCACCCGCCGGTATAGTTATATACCGATATCTCGGGCATGTGGTTCACGTCGACGACGAAGTCCACAAACAGGGAGTTCCAGCCCTTGAGTTTCAGGTGAAAGTCTCCCCAGTCATCATCCGGCTCGCAGATGTTCTTGACCCATAACGTGGCCCAGCCTTTAAACGGAGTTTGGTCGTTATGTATCTCATTCACTTCGGATGCAGGCCCTATCCAGTCAATTTCAATGGGATTTTCTTCGCTTCCGAATATTCCATCATCGGCAAATGCGATTGAAATGAAAAAGCAAAATAAAAGGCAACCAAGAAATGCACTCCCAGATGTAACTGCTCTCATCACGTTCTCCTCTTATTTACTCTCTTATAAACTCACTCCTTTTTGAACTTTCGCCCGCTACGAAGTTTTCTTCACCTAAGCTTTGCTGGACTAACACATTAGCATGCTTACATTTTGCTGATAACGCACGTAAAAATCAAGTTTTTTTTGTTTGTTTTGCTTGTCTCTCGTAACATTTTTTTTGTTGGCATTGTAAATGCTATGAAAATAAGTCACTTGCAATTCCCTATTCCAAACAGGGAATTCTAAAAAAATTCAGGAAGTAAATTACTATAGTATTAGTTGCGGTGACATTTCCAAACAGTTCAGCAATTTTTGATGTAGCCTTAGTTCATCAGCTTTGATTGGTTAGTGACACATTCCCTGCGTGCGATAATGATTCTGTCGTTATCCTGTAAGTCTTTTTCAACAACGATGTCCGCAAATAATTGTGTCTGCTCAAGCAGTTCCTTTACGTTTTGTCCCTGTGCATATCCGATTTCAAGTATTAAGGCAGCGTCAGATTTGAGGAACTGTTCGGTCTGCTCGCAGATTCTTCGATATATATCAAGACCGTGCGCACCACCCAGTAGCGCTTCTGCAGGCTCGTAATCTTTCACATTTCGTTCAAGTGTTTCATATTCGCTGCTGGTCACATAGGGAGGATTGCATACGATAAGGTCGAAGCGGCATTTATCCAGCTGGGGTACCAGCGGCTCAAAGAGGTCGCCGTGAAGGAATCTTATTCGCTCAGCTACGGCGTGCTTTTGTGCATTTTGAATAGCTACCTGCAAAGCCGCGTCCGATATGTCGGTTGCGAGCAAGTCAATGCCGGCGACATTCTTTGCTATTGCAACGGCGATGCAGCCTGAGCCTGTGCACAAATCACATACAAGCTGTTTACCGGGTCGTCCTCTTAAAAACTCAACGGCTCGCTCTACGAGCAGTTCTGTCTCCGGCCGGGGGATAAGACAATCGCGCGTAACCGCGAATTCGAGCGAATAAAACTCGCACCTGCCGGTAATATAAGCGATAGGCTCGTTTTGTGTTGCTCGTTTGACGAGCTGGTGGAGCTGGTCCAATTGTGGTTTGCTAACCGGCCTGTCGAAATTGGTGTACAGCTCGATTCTCTTTAAGCCAAGCACGTATGAGATAAGCAATTCGGCGCTGAGCCTGGGGTTGTCTATGGCCTTTTGTGTGAAGAAGTCCGTTACCCAGTCAAGCAGTCTCTTAATCGTCCATTCTTCCATGATTGGATTCGTATATTAACACCCGGCTGGCAGAAAAGACAACTGCTTTTAGGTGCTCCCGAGAAAGTCAGCGGCTTCTTTAATCTGCTCTGCGGTGGATACAAGGAACAGCTCGTCGCCTTCACAGATTATCCGGTCATCTCTTCGAATAGTAAATTCGTCGTTGTCTTTATTGTATACGCCGAGGAAGGTGCACTGTGAAGGTAATTTCCGGCTTGTGGTGATGTCTTTAACACTTTTGCCTGCGACCTTTCCGCCCCTGGGCACAAAGACGCGGAAGATGTCGGCTTTACCACTGCCGATTGAGGCTATCTTTTGCACCTTGGGCTGTTCGATTTCAATAATCATCTGGTCGACCATCAGATCCGTTACGGCGAGGATAGTATTAACGCCGGCGACCTTATAGGCGTTTTCATAAGCGGTGTCCCGCATGCGGACGATGACCCTGGGCACGTTGAAGCTTTTGGCCATGATTGCGGCAGCCAGATTGTGAGGGTCGCTGGCGGTCGCCGCGACGAACACGTCGGCCTTTTGGATTTTTGCGTCCTTTAGTATTTCTATCTGGCTGGCACTGCCGCAGACAGCAACAACTCCGGTTTCGGCGTACATCTTTTCGCACAGCTCCCTGTTTTGTTCGATGAGTACGACATCATGTTTGTTTTCGAGCAGCGTTATAATCAGACCGCCGCCGACCATTCCGCCGCCTGCCACTACTATATACATTTTTGGAACCTCCAGAATTTAAGAGACCGTTTTTTATTTCCAGCTTCTCCGCGAGAACAAAAGCAGCACAGGCAGAATCTCCAGCCTGCCTGCCAGCATTCCGATTATATAAGTAATCTTTACCACCGGGCTGATTTCTATCATTTGCTGTACGGAAATATAACAGGGTCCGATATTGCCCATCGCTGAGAACATGCCCGACAGCGATTCCCACGGTCCGTGTCTGCTGAACAGGGCTGTGACGGCGCCGCCGACGAGCAGAAACAGAATCCATGTAAAAAACAATGCGGAGACCCGGTGGACCTCGTCGTCGGACACCGGCTTATTGTCAATGGTCAGAGGTGAGACTGCTCTGGGTGTAGTTCTGATTTTGAACAGCTCCCGCATCATAAGACGGTTCAGGATAGCTACCCGCAACACCTTAAAGCCGCCGCCCGTTGAGCCGACACAGCCGCCTATCACCATCATTATCAGGAACAACTGCTTTGATAGCGCGCCGAAGAAGTCGCCTCCGATGTCTTTTGTGCCGAATCCGGTAGTTGTCAGTATTCCGATGACCTGGAATATGGTTGTTCGAAAGATTTCCTCGAACTCGGCGAGGGTCATTTCGCCGCCCCTGGTGAACAACTGAGCCAGTGCGCCGCTTTTGTACATATGGTCTATAATTATTATACCGGTAAAGGCCAGTATCATCCGCCACCAGTATCTGACCTCGATGTTATCCCAAAGGGCCCTGATGTCGCCGGTCAAGGCTCGATAGTGAACGAGAAAGTTTATTCCGCCGAGCATCATGAAGAAGGTAACGGTGTATTCAATCATTTTATAGTGTGGATGGCCGGTCTGTCGGTAAAACTCGATGCTGGCATCGTGTGGAGAATATCCGCCTGTCGAAAGCGTGGTAAGAGCGTGACATACGGCGTCGAATACCGGCATCTGTTCCAGTGCATAAGCTGCTGCGGCAAGTACGGTAAACAGCGTGTATATTAGCCACAGGATTTTGAGTGTGCTGAACAATCCCGGCCTCGGCCGGCCGGACGATATTTTATGGCTTTCGGCGCCGAACAGATGGTGTGCTCCGCTGCCGTAGGTGACTATCAGGAAGAAAGACAATATACCGATGCCGCCGAGCCACTGCGTCAGCGACCGCCAGAGCAAAATGCTCTGAGGCATAGTGTCGAGGTTCGAAAAGACGGTTATGCCGGTGGTCGTAAAACCGCTCATCGCCTCGAAATATGAGTTGAGATAGCTTTGGCCAAGGCCTATCACGAAAGGTATCGCTCCGATTGCCGAAGCTATTAGCCAGCTTATGGCGCACAATAACATCGAGCCGGTTGTATCGAGTGGTTGAGGTTTGAACAGACAACGCAGCAGAAAACCCAGTAACAGTGAACCCGCCGCCGGCACCGCGAATGCAAGGAATGTGCGCCAGCCTTCGGTGTCACTTTGCCAGTGGATTACAGTAAATATAAGGGGGAACAATAGGAGTATAGCCAGCACCAGCAGGAAGGTGCCGGTCAGATTCAGGATACAGCGAGCTTTCTGGAATCTTTGTCTCATTTCGCGCCAGGGCCGGGCAGTGAGCTGCCCTAAAAAGAAGCCATGTATAGTTCACGTAAAAATCGGCAAAAAAGGGGACTGTCTTGAGGTTATATTAGAGGACGTTGGGCTTACATATAGATCTTGTCCATCATACGCGGGAAGGCGATGCACTGGCGGATATGTCTTTCGCCGGTCAGCCACGCTACGGTTCGCTCGACACCCAGGCCGAAGCCACCATGGGGCACCGAACCGTATTTGCGCAGGTCGAGATACCAGGAGTAATTTTCGGGCGTGAGGTCCTGTTCCTTGATTTTAGTAAGCAGTGTATCGTAATCGTCCTCACGCATAGAGCCGCCTATGATTTCTCCGAAGCCGGCCGGCGCCAATAAGTCGAAGTTCCGAACGACCTTGTTGTTTTCAGGGTCGGTCTTCATATAAAAGGCCTTGGCCTGTTTCGGATAGTGTGTGACAAAGACGGGTTTGTCGTGCATCTGCGAAATAATGGTCTCATCCGAACCGCCTAAATCTTTTCCCCACTGAAATTCAGCGGCAAGCTGCGCATGTTTGGGATTGTTCTCTATCCTGGTATCGACTTCGGCAAGGCTCGAACGCAGTTCGATTAGCTCGGCTGCTATCTTGTCCTTCTTCCACTGTTTTAGCTTTGGGTCCTGCTGTTGTGCTTCGAGCTCTGCGATTCGGTTTTTGATTTTTTGTTTTTCGGCCTGTAGCTCGGTTAACTGGCCGGCAAGAAAATCCCTCGCCTTGTCGCTTGTTAGTATGTCGCCGACCTCGGTATAGGTAAGGCGATAGAAGGGGGGCTTGATGTTTTCTAATGCGGGTATGTCGGCCTCTAATGTTTCAAGCTCAGTGCGGTTTTTTTCAAGGACCTGAGCAATGATAAAAGAGACGAAGTTTTCAGCCGTTTCCAGCAGGCCGTCGAGGTCAATAAAAGCGATTTCCGGCTCGACCATCCAAAACTCGGTCAGGTGCCGGCGGGTCTTGCTGCGTTCTGCGCGGAATGTCGGGCCGAAACAATATACCTTGCCGAAACTCATTGCAGCGGCTTCGAGATACAACTGGCCGGTCTGGGTCAGGTGGAGCGGTTCACCGAAATAATCGACCTCGAATAGCGAGCCGACCTCCTCGCCGGCGATGGTAGTGAATATCGGCGTGTCTATAAGTATAAAGCCGTTGTCGTTGAAGAATCTGCGAATTGCGTCGATGATGGTATGGCGGATTTTGCCTATGCACCACTGCCTTTGACTTCGCAGGTGCAGGTGCCGGTTCTTCAATAAAAAGTCTGTTCCGTGTGACTTGGGCGTTATGGGATAATCGCTGCTTTGTCCTATTATTTTTGCATCGGTCACAGCCAGCTCATATCCGCCGGGGCTTCGGGGCTCCTGGCGGACGGTTCCGGTGATAGTCAGTGACGATTCCTGTCCTAAGTGTTTTAGCTGCTCGAAGAGTTCGTCCGAAATCTTGCCTTGTTCAACAATACACTGGCACAGGCCGGTGCCGTCCCGCAAAACGAGAAACTGCACCTTACCGCTGCTGCGACTGTTGTACAACCAGCCGCAGAGCGTAACTTTTTGCCCGGTAGTTTTTTTTAAGTTTGAGATTTGTATGTTCACATCTTTTAGGATAATAACTTTATTCGGTTGTGTTTGGCATAACGGCCCAGGCTATGATATAAAAGAGCACCATCGGCACAAACGCGGTTATAACAGCGATAAAGATGAAAATCAAACGAGCTAGAACCGGGTCTATATCGTAGGTTTCGGCTATTCCGCCGCATACACCTAATAACTTTTTTTCCTTTGATAAGTGCAGCCTTCTCATTTTGTATCCACCTATAAATATTTTGTCGTTTCAAGCGGCACGGGCTGGAAGCCCGTGCTACATATCGAGTTTTTCGCTGTCGGGCAGTTCCAGCAGTCGTACGTCCTCATTGTCGACGTCTCGACCTGAGGCACGTTTTGTCTTAATCAGGTCTTCTCTGGAAAGAATGAAGAATTCCTGTCCGTTGTAGTTTACGGTTTTTCGGCGAGTCCAGACATCCTCGAAAGATACCCCCGGTGTTTTGGTCTGTACGTCAATCCTGACTCGGTCGTTGAATACGGTGATTTCATGGGCCACTATATCTTCAGCGCTGGTCATAGTTGCGGTGCCGAATCCCGCTTCTGTAAGGGCTTTCAGAAGTCGCCCGGCATTGTCGGCCGTGGCTTCTATAAGAATATCCACGTCGAAAGTAGCGCGGGGGACTCCGTACAATACCGAAGCTACGCCCCCGATAACCACATATCTGACATTATTTTGCTGAAAGGACTTGAACACGTCCTGCAATCGATTGAGCATGGGTTCGTTCCTTCAGGCCGGGATTGACCGACAAGGCTAAGTCAGTGAAACTGCAAAATACCTCCATACGGTCGGCTATGGACAGGGACCTGAACCAGCGTGTTTTGGCCTCTATCGATTCCTGATGTCTGCCGTGGCGAATTGTTGGTGTCATACAATATATTTTATCAGAAAATGTCTTGATTCGCAATGCAACAACGACGTCAAATTTACTGGATTCACGTGTGGCACGGGCTGGAAGCCCGTGTTACATATCCAGTTTATCGCGCAGATAAGTTTTTAGCTGGTCGGTTGCGATGCGGACCTGGTCCATTGAATCTCTGTCGCGGACGGTGACGGTGCCGTCTTCGTTAGTCTGGCCGTCAACGGTTATACAATAGGGCGTACCGGCCTCGTCCTGTCTGCGGTACCTTCTGCCGACAGCGCCCTTTTCGTCATAGAAGCAATTGAAATATTTTTTCAAATCATCGTAAATCCTGCGTGCTATTTCAGGCATACCGTCTTTTTTGACAAGCGGAAATACAGCCGCTTTCACCGGAGCAAGTGCCGCAGAAAACCGCAGCAGGTTCCGCTGTTCGCCGCGAACGATTTCTTCATCATAGGCGTCGACTAAAAACGCAAGCGTACTCCTGTCGACGCCGGCGCTGGGTTCGATTACGTAAGGGATATATCGCTTCTTTTCCTGGTCGTCGAAATACGACAACGGGCCTTTGACGTAGTCCTCAGATTCATCAGACAGGCTGATTTTCATCAGGTCGCGGTCGTTTTCGTACCACTTGTTGAGAGTCCTCATTCCCCGCTGGTGCTGGCGAAGGTCGTAATCGGTGCGATTGGCGATGCCTTCGAGCTCCTGCCAGTCGCCTGAGCCGAACGGGAATTTGTATTCGACATCGACACAGGCCTTGGCGTAATGGGCCAGCTCGTCTTTGTCGTGCTCTCGGAATCTAAGGTTTTCCTTTTTAATTCCCAAATTGAGATACCAGTCGAAGCGTTTTTGCTTCCAGTGCTCATACCACTGCTCGTCAGTGCCCGGCTCGCAGAAGAATTCCAGCTCGGCCTGCTCGAATTCGCGCGTGCGGAAGATAAATGCCTTGGTAGTGACTTCGTTGCGGAAACTTTTACCGATTTGGGCGATGCCGAAGGGTATTTTGACTCTTGTCGTATCGAGCACGTTCCTGAAATTAGCGAAGATGCCCTGCGCGGTCTCAGGCCGGAGGTGGATTGTCATCGCATCATCGACGTTTGCACCCATTTGTGTTTCGAACATCAGCTTAAACGGCATCGGCTTGGTGAACTGACCGACCGTTCCGCAACTCGGGCAGACTTTTTTGCTCAGGTTGTGAGCTGCGGCCATCTCCGTCTGGATATCGGCATGGGCCGTATGTTCTTCGGCGTGTTTGGCGTCTTTTTCTTTGAGGTGGTCAACGCGGGTCCTTGTATTGCACTTTTTGCACTCGGCTATCAAATCTGCGAATTTATCGGCGTGTCCCGATGCCTTCCAGACCATCGGGTGCATCAGGATACTGCAATCCAGACCGACAACGTCATCGCGCATTTGGACGGTCTCTTTCCACCAGGCTCTTTTGACGTTGTTTTTCAGCTCGACTCCGAGCGGCCCATAGTCATAGCAGCTTGCCAGGCCGCCGTATATCTCGCTGGACTGAAATATGAAACCACGTCTTTTACACAGTGATACGATGTCGTCGAGCTTAGCCAGTTTCGCCATTGAAAAGTTCCTGAAAGCCGGTCAGCAGATAAACCAAACGGAATCAACTGATTATTATATGCAAAACAAGACCTATTACAAGGTTGAAGATTTGATTTGACGCGAAGGTAGCCGTTGCCTATTCTTTCCGTGGCCAGGTTGATATTGCATGATTTTGGGAGACTCGATATGGAAGGTTCAGAAGGTCTGCATCCGGCGTTCATGCAGGATTATTATTTGTTCCGAAGGAAAGTCTTTAAGATTTTCGGCGGCGCGTTCCACGCGTACGACTCGGCGGGTAATGTCATTTTCTACTCCGAGCAGAAGGCGTTCAAGCTCCGCGAGGATTTTCGCGTATACTCGGACGAGAACAAGAGCGAGGAATTGCTTCGTATAAATACAAAGCAGATTCTCGACCTTGGCGCGACGTATAATGTCTTCGACTCGACGAACGATGAGTTTATCGGCGCATTGCGCCGAAAATTTCTCAAGTCGATTTTCAAGGATGAATGGAGTTTTTTGGCGGGTGAAGGAGCGGAAATCGGCACCTTAGCGGAAACGAGTATGCTCGGAGCCCTGGCCAGCAGGGTCATAAAACTGATGCCGCAGAGCTACGATGCAAGGTCGCTGGACGGCAGGACAATTGCAGTGCTCAAGCAGCACTTCAATCCCTTCATACTTAAATATACTATGAACATAATCGACCCGCAGCCGCCGATTGACCGCAGGCTGCTTATTGCCTCTGGAATACTTCTGGCCGCCATAGAAAGACGACAGGAGTAAATAACTGTTCTGATGTGATTTGCCAATCGATATGGGTGTTGTAAATACAGTACTGCCGGTGTTTCTGATAGTAGCGGTGGGAGGACTGCTTCGAAGGTTTGGTTTTTTCAGCGCGGATTTCGCCAGGGGTTTCGCAAGGCTGGTGTATTACGTTGCCCTGCCCTGTCTTCTTTTTTATAAAATGGCTGCATCGGAGTTTAACTTTTCTCAGGCCGGCAGGACGTACCTGGTGGTCCTATGCGGCATGGTCGGCTGTGTCGCTGTTGGCTATGCAGTCGCAGCCGTGATGAGGCTGCCTGCGGCCTCGAGAGCCGCCTTTGTGCAGGGCTCGTACAGGGGCAACCTCGCTTACATAGGCCTGGCTATAGTGGTCTATGGCGCCGCTTATAGTGACAATGCCGGTGGTGAACAAGTTGCCGTCATTGCCGCGTTGGTTCTTGGAATGATTGTCCCGGTCTACAATATCACAGCAATAACTGTACTGCTTGCCGGAAAACATAAACTGGACAGAAACGCATGGAGACGTGTGGTTTTTGAAACCGTGAGGAATCCGCTCGTGATTTCGAGCGTTCTTGGAATAGCTTATTCGCTGACTATCGGCACGCTGCCTTCATTTGCCGACAGGGCGCTCGATGCACTTTCCCAGATGGCTTTGCCATTGGCTCTTTTGTCAATCGGGGCATCTCTGGCAGGGCCTCTGCATATGGACCGAATACTGCCCGCCGTATTTTCTTCTTTGATTAAGGTTGCGGTCGCACCGCTTATCGGGGTTTTGGTTCTTATGCTGCTGGATGCATCGGTTGCCGAGAAGCTCGTTGCTATGGTCTTTCTGGCATGTCCGACCGCTATATCGTCCCACATTTATTCACAGCAATTCGACGCCGACGAGGAGCTCTCAGCGACAATTGTCGTGACTACCACCCTTTTTTCGATAGTGTCACTGAGTGTGGTGATTTATTTGATGTAAGATTGTTATTCAGTGGTTTTAGCAGCCATTATCCGGGCATATTTTCGACCAACCAGTATTGCCGGAACCACAGACAATAACAGATTGTAAAGACATATCTTTCCGAATACAAAAGGCTCCCTGAAATCGGGTGACGATACGGCAACGAAGAACCCTCCGGGACTAAAGGTAATGATGGTTTCATTTTCGAAGATGCCTGCGATAATAACCGGAAGAATAAAATAAACCACGCCGATAAATCCGGCCAGCAGGGCGACTTTGCCGTGCGCCGTCTGGTATGTAACAGCGAATTCCATAAGCAGCAGCAAAAAGGCATAGAAACAGGCGAAAGTTAAAATGATGGATGACAGTTGAGTAACACTGTAAGGAGGATGTAATCGAAAAAGAGGCGGACATAAATAGAAAATATATGATGTGATTGCCCACAGGCCGAAAACCGCTATACCGTGTGTGATATTTGACATTATTAAAAAGGCAAACCGGAACCTTGCCGGTGAAAGATTTTTTCTGCGGGCCGAGGCAGTGAATTCCTGGTAGTTTTGAATGTCAAAAGCGGCCCCAAAGGGGAGACAAACCAGCGGCATGACGGAAAGCCACCAGTAAACTGCCAGCATATCTTTTGTATGGCCCAGCAGATAGGGCGTCAGCAGGCCGATAAGAATAGCCTCATAGCAGGTGATAAACAGCAGCGAACCTAATCTGGTCACAAGAGGCTGCTCATCTTTATTGAACTTTCTAAGAATACCGATAACAGTCCAGCCGGCGAAGTACAGCATAATCAGGCCCGTTAGTATAAGCACGGGCACTTCCAGGCCGTAAAATTTCGCATATATTCCTTCAAGCTTGTTTACCTGGCTGACGGCTAATATCCCGTGGATAAGCAGAGGGACGCCGAATATAAGCAGCAATATAATACCGCCGACTTTGCCGCCTTTACTTTTACCCCTGGAGCAGAGTGATGTAAGCAGTCCGACTGTATTGGACAGACAGCCTGCCGAGACAAGGGCAAACAATGTTTCCAAAAGCAGCTTTGTACCTGTAGTTCCCTTAATTGCGAAGAAGACCAGCAAAGCGAGATTTATCGCCGCCAAAAGCAGCACGACAAGATTCCTGCCTATTAGAATGCCCAGCATTTTTTTATAAGCCGGCAACGGCAGCATCTTGAAGAAATCGTAAGTCCGCTCCGTACGTTCGGTGCTGATTGCAGAGCCGCAGTTGAACGCGCCCCAGAGCAATACTATAAATGTCTCGATTACCAGAAACTGAATGTACAGAGAATCGTACAGGTCGGTTATTTTTTCGAACACGTCCTGATATGAATATATGCTGTAGTTTATCAACAGCATCATTGCGATGACGGAAATGTAGATACCGACGTATACCCAGAACTGCGCCGGTCGCATTAGACTGTATCTGTATCTTCTTATCAGCGGATTACTGAACATTTTCACTCGCACCTGTGCCATCTGCCTGGTTCGCGGTTATTTTCATAAACAAATCTTCGAGGTTTTCTTTTTCCTCGTAAAAAGCGGTCACTTTGACGTCCTGACTGACCAGAGCCGTATTCAGTTCAGCGAGATTTTCATTTGTACCGGCCACCTCGGCTTTAATAGTATTGCCCTGGCTGTAGACTATTTTCGCCGCGGCAAATCCTTCGACTACCCGGGTTGCTTTTTCGGGCTCGTCGAGGACGCAGATAATGATTTGTTTAGCGCCTCCCAGCCGTGATTGTATCTCGTCAACTGCACCCTGCACAACGACCCGGCCGTGGTCCATTATGGCGATGTGTGAACAGAAACCGGAAAGCTCGGTGAGTATGTGGGATGATATGATAATCGTCTTTCCTTCCCGACTGAGTTTCAAAAGGACCTGGCGGAGCTGTATCCTTGCCTTGGGGTCGAGGCCCGAAGCGGGTTCATCGAGTAAAAATATATCAGGGTCATGAACAAGCAGCACGGCCACACCCATCCGCTGGACCATACCGCGTGAAAGGTGCCGGATTAATGAGTCGCGTTTTTCCTGCAGCGACACGAACTCGAGAACTTCATCGATTTTATGCGGAATTTCTCTGGGTTTCACTCCGTATGCTCGTGCAAAGAATTCCAGGCATTCCCATAACCGAAGGTCGTTGTAAAGGTTGAAAAAGTCGGGCATAAATCCGATATTCTTTCGGATTCTAAGATAGTCGGTCGTTAGATTATTATCGAGTAGTCTCGCTGTCCCTGAAGTCGGCCTCAAAAGCGTAGCAAGCATCCGCAACAGGGTCGTTTTACCGGCCCCGTTAGGACCTATAAGCCCCCATACCTGCCCCTTTTCGATAGTGACATCGACGTCATTGACGGCTGTAAGGCCGCCGAACTCTTTGCGAATCTTGTCTGTTTCAAGGACTTTCATATAAAGTTTTACTCCGCCGACATAAATTCTATCAACACCGGAAAGTTAAGCAAGGATTTTTGGGTTTTTACTGGGAAATAAAAACTTTAATCTCGTCGGAGACTATTTCGAGTCCATTTCGTCTTTAATTTGATTCAGCAGATTTATCGCCTCGATGGGAGTGAGATTATTTACATCAAGAGATGATAGTTTGTCTAATACGGTTTTGTGCTTCTCGACGAAAAGGCTGTCTTTGTCTGCTTCCTTTGTCTTGTGACGCGAAAGATGTTCGCCGGTAGCCTCTTTCTGGAATGTGCTTTCCAGTTCCTGAAGGATTTCCTTTGCTCGTTCGAGAATTGATTTTGGAATACCCGCCAATCTGGCGACGTGGATGCCGTAGCTCTTATCGGTCCCGCCGGGCAGTATCTTATGTAAGAATACGACTTCGTCCATCCATTCGCGGACACTGACATTGCAATTCTTGACGTTAGTAAAAAGTTCCGCTAATTCTGTAAGCTCGTGGTAGTGCGTAGCAAATAATGTCCGGCATTTTGTTTTTGTTGCGATGTGTTCTGTCACCGCCCAGGCCAGTGACAGGCCGTCGTATGTGCTCGTACCCCGTCCGACCTCATCGAGTATTATCAATGAGCGGTCGGTGGCGTTGTTGAGTATGTTCGCTGTCTCGGTCATCTCGACCATAAAAGTCGATTGTGCCCGTGTCAACTCATCTGAGGCCCCGACGCGGGTGAATATCCTGTCAACCGCGCCGATACGGGCTTCTTTGACGGGTATGAAGCTGCCTGTCTGTGCCATCAGTATCAGCAGGGCAACTTGTCTTATGTACGTGCTCTTACCGCTCATATTCGGTCCGGTGATTATTATGACATCACCATTACCGTTGCCTAATTCGACGTCGTTAGGTACGAACTCGGCGCCAAGTGTCTCGGCCAATACAGGATGCTTACCATCGATTATAGTTAGTTCGGTGCCGTTAGTGACGGTGGGGCGGACGTAACCGCGACGTTTGGCAAGCCAGGCCAGGCTGCTCAGGCAGTCAATTTGAGCCAGTGTATCAGCTAACTGCTGCAAACGGCTGACGTATGTGCAGGCCGTACTTCGGACCTGCTCGAAGAGTCTTTGCTCAAGCTCCAGTGCCTTTTCTTCGGCGCTGAGGACCTCGTTTTCGTATTTTTTCAACTCATCGGTGATGTATCGCTCAGCATTTTTGATGGTTTGTTTGCGGACATAATCGGCCGGGACTTTGTCAGCCTGCGAATGGTTGACCTCTATGTAATATCCGAAGACCTTGTTATATCCGATTTTCAGATTGGATATTCCGGTAGCCTGCGACTGCTGCACCTGATATTTGCTTAGCCATGTTTGGCCATCTTTCGATATCGAGCGAAGCCGGTCGAGTTGTTCATCGAATCCTTCTTTTATGACACCACCGTCTCTTGTGTGTGCAGGACTGTTCGATTCGATAGCCGTTTCGAGCAAATCCGCAAGAGCTTCCATACTGTCACAACTCTGGGCCAGCTTAATTCCAAGGTCTGCTGTAAAATCGCTCAGAGCTTCTCGCACGGCCGGTACCTGCCGCAGTGTGTTGACCAGCGCGATAAGGTCTCGCGGTGTTGCCCTGAACGTGCTAAGTCGTGCTGCGATACGCTCGGTATCGGCAATCTTCGACAGCAGCGAACGAATCTCTGTAAGCCTGCTGTCTTTTTCGACAAACTCTTCGACAACATCCTGCCGCAGCTCAATCCGGCCGATGTCGCAGAGCGGCATACACAACCAGTTGCGGAACATCCTTGCGCCCATACCTGTAAGGGTCTGGTCGAGGCAATCCAGCAATGAACCTTTGGCACTCTCGCCGCGAATGGTTCGAAGAATCTCAAGGCTCTGTAAACTTGTCGCGTCTATTTGCAGATAGCGCTTTCGGTCGATTTTTTTTAGGCCCTGTATGTGCGCAACCGTCGTCTTTTGTGTCTCATTTAGATATTCGATTACAGCCCCTGCCGCACATATCGTCTCGTCGCCGTCAGAGATTCCGAATCCTTCCAGGGTAGCCGTGCCGAAGTGCTTTAGAAGCCTCTGCCTTGCCTGGTATGGGTCGAAATACCACGAAGGGCGTTCGGTAATCGTCGCGTTAGTAAGCTGGGTGAGCTGGTTGCTGATTTTTCGGGTTTCAGCCTCGAACAATTCCCCCCTGCGGTCTGCCAGCAGGCATTCGGAAGGAGCAAGCCTGAGAATCTCGTCGAGCAGCTTATCTTCCGCCACTTCCTGAACGAAGAAGTGTCCTGTGGAGATATCAACCCAGCTCAGTGTTGCGTTTGCATTTTTGCCGAGAGTAAACGCGCAGAGAAAATTGTCGCTCTTGGAATCGAGCAGCATATCATCGGTCAGTGTCCCCGGTGTTACAATCCGCACAATGTCTCTTTTGACGACGCCCTTAGATAGTTTCGGGTCTTCGACCTGTTCACAGACCGCAACTTTATAACCGGCCTGGAGCATCTTTTTGAGATATCCATCGACTGCGTGGTAAGGGACACCGGCCAGCGGAATAGGGTTGGTGCCTTTGCTTCGGCTGGTCAGGGCCAGACCGCACACGCGAGAGCATGTCCTGGCGTCCTCATAGAAGGTCTCATAGAAATCACCCATGCGAAAAAACAATATGCAGTCCGGATATTTCTCCTTGAATCTGTGGAACTGCTTCATCGCGGGCGTCAGTTTTTCGGTATCTGTCGTCATAGACTTACGATTATACACAGGCCGGCTCAATTAACAAGTTAAGAGGCTTTGTTCATTTATTCCTTTACATCAAGGGGGAAAACTGGGAAAATAAGGCAAGAGAACGATCCCTGGATTTGCCATATTCTCGGCGGTACAGACAAGCTTTAAACGTGAACAGACGATGATACAAAACAAACTTAAGCTGAGCAGGTTTTATCGTGAACTAATCGAGAAAGAAAATATTTCTCATAAAGAGGCTCTATCCATATATGAGGCACTGCACAGAGAGGCCGTATCTTTGGGCGTTTTTAATTACGACAACATATTGGATGGACTGGAAGTTGATTTAAGGATTGCCAAAGCGATAAACGGACTGACTTCGTGATAGAAGAATTAATCAAAAAAACGGCTCAACGCTTAGACCGGGACAAAATCCCATATATGATAATCGGCGGGCAGGCTGTTCTGTTGTACGGAACGCCGCGCCTGACACGAGACATCGATATAACTTTAGGGGTAGATACAGATAACTTCCGGTTAATTGAAGCGGTTTGTAAAGATTTGAACTTGAAGATACTACCTGATAATCCACAGGATTTTGCACAAGATACCAAGGTTCTTCCTGCCCAGGAGCCGGAATCGAAAATACGTGTGGATTTTATCTTCTCTTTCACACCCTATGAGCAGCAGGCCATCGAAAGGTCTAAAAAGATTCAGATGGACGGCTATCCGGCCAGGTTTGCGTCCTGCGAGGACGTTATTATTCATAAAATGCTCGCGGCAAGAGCAGTTGATGTCGAAGACGTAAAAAACATATTGATTAAAAACAAAGACTCGATTGACATTGAATACACCAGGAAATGGCTTTTACAGTTTAGCGAAATTCCTGAACACAAAGAAATATTGGAAAAGTTCAATACCGTGCTGTAGTTACAGATTAATCGCTATTTCCCGGAGGTGTTTTATTCAGGAGGGCCGTTTAACAACTCTGATATTACCGAAGCTGCCTGCTCTTTGGTCTTTGATGAGATGATTTGGTGCAGAAGCCGCTCTTGTCGGTCGGTAAAACATACAGGTTTTTTATCGTCGAGCTTCGTAACGCCGAGTATTTGCTCTATTACTTCTATTAGCCTATCGCAGCCTGTCGAGAGCTTAGCGCTTATGCTGACTGTGTCGCTCAGATTTTGAGGTAGCTGCGAAGTGTCGAGCTTCACCGGCAGATCTATTTTGTTGAGAACTGTCAGTGTTTTTTTACCGGCCAGTATTTCAGCGAAGAAATCGAGTGTTTCCTGAACTTGTACGCTTGCATCGAGTACGAGAAGTACAAAATCGGCTGTGGCAAGGAGTTCTTTCGCATTTTGCTGAGCAGTTTTTTCAACAGCCTCGCTGTCTGAAAATAGCCTTTCGTCGACACCTGCCGTGTCGATTACCTCCGCGTAGATTCTGCCGAGGACGCACTCTGCGCTGACCCAGTCTCGTGTTGTACCTTCGAGTTCCGTGACTATCGCCTTCTGTTTTCCGGCAAGATAATTTAGCAGTGTACTTTTACCCGAATTGGGCGGTCCTGCGAGGACTATCTTAGAGCCGAACAGCAGTGGTTTTACAGCGGCGATGCGTGCTAGTATATCTTCAGCCTGTTTCTGGATTTGTTTCAGGTCTGAATTGTTCATCCAGTCCGCCAATGTTTGGCTCAGGCTTTTACTGCCTTGGTATAATATTATTCTTGTGGCTTCCAAGGTCTTTGCATCGGCGACGGCTATTTTGGCTTCAGTTGCAATTGAATTCAATTCGCCGGATACTTCGGTAAGTATTCTTTCGCCTGTAACCGGTTCTGCACCGTGTTTCTGTAACAGCCTCATTATGTCCGCGACTATCAATGGATTCCCGTGACAGTGAATAGCAAAATAATCCGGGCCTTCGCAGCCAATCATAACCTCATCGACAGGATTGTTTTCGTCGTAGATTTCACCCAGAGATATTTTTCCTGCATCGAAAGATATGGATGAATGGACCTTTGGCTTGAAGAACTTATTGAGGATTTCTGCCGCGTCCCGGCCGTATAGTGCGACGGTTGCGATGGCGCCGGTGCCCTTGCCGGTCATTACCGCTGCCAGAGTACCCATAAGTTAAACTATCGCTCCGCTCTTTTCGTCGAGATACCTGCGGTACGCAAGTGCGATTCCTCTGACTACCAAGTCGGGTACGTAATTGTCTATGAATTGGCAGTCATCCTTTATGATTTGCGCGGCTGAGCCGGTGAGAATCGTCTGCGGCCAACGGCCGATTTTTTCCGCGTACCGTCTAATGACCTCCTCTAATGTACCTATCGCCGTGTAATATAGCCCACAGTTAATGGCATCGGCTGTGTTTTTACCGTAAGGTGTAGTGGGTTTGGTAACTGTTACTTCCGGCAATTGGGCGGTGCCGTCTTTGAGAGCCTTCGCCTCCATAGCCAGCCCAGGACATATCACGCCGCCCTGGAATACGCCGTTCTGGTCAACTAAATCTATCGTTAATGCCGTACCGAAGTCGGCGACTACTACGGCGTTTTCCACGACGGCATAAGCAGCAGCAGCAGCAACGACCCGGTCAGTCCCGACCGCCATCGGCTCATCGACGAACATCGCCATCGGCAGGGGGATATTATCGCCTATGACTAGAATCTTTTCGCCTATTTCGCCCTTGGCGATTTTTCGCACGAGGTCTATCCACGCGGGCTTGACGGAACTGACTACAATGACTCCGTCGCGTTTTCCTTCTTTCGAGCTTTTGGAAACGGGTATCTGCTCCCAGACGGTCTTGAGAATCTCAGTTAGTCTGGCCCGGTCGTCGCCGGATATGGAATCTACGCTTTTCAGCTCGCCTTCGAGAAAAAGGCCGACGCGAATATTGCTGTTACCAATATCGATTGCAATCAGGTTCATTCCTGGTCTTCCGACTTTTTTGCCGTTTTTACTTTTTGCCACAAAATTTCGGACAGTTCTTTTATTCCGCTACCCGTAACTGCTGAGATGGGAACCACTGGTTTTCCCAGTCGCTCCTGTAATCGTTTAACTGCGGCCGCATCGGGGTCGAGGTCGATTTTATTGGCGATGATAATCTCAGGTTTTTCAACAAGGGCCTTACTATACCGGGTCAGCTCGTTTCGAATTTTTCGATAGTTCTCTGCCGGCTCCGACCCGTCGGCAGGCATTATATCAAGTATATGTGCAAGGACGGTAGTCCTTTCTATATGCCGCAGGAACTCGTAACCCAGGCCGGCCCCGTCATGTGCCCCTTCAATCAGGCCTGGTATATCGGCCATTACAAATCGCCTGTAGTCGCTCAGCTCGACTATGCCGAGCACCGGCTCGAGTGTGGTAAAAGGATAATCGGCAATCTTGGGTCTGGCTGCCGAGCAACGCGAAATAAGCGTACTCTTTCCGGCATTGGGCAATCCAACCAGACCGACGTCGGCGATGAGTTTTAACTCCAGCCGTATACTTCGCTCTTGTCCTTTTTTGCCGGGCGTTGTTGTTCGTGGGGTTTGATTGGTGCTTGTTGCGAAGGCCTTGTTTCCTTTGCCTCCTTTTCCGCCTCGGCATACGCATACCTTCAGGCCGACCTCGTCCATATCCTTCAGCAGTAAATCTAAACCTGTGTCATAAATTAGAGTTCCCTGTGGGACCCTGATAATCAGGTCCTGGCCGTTGGCCCCGTGTTTGTTTGAACCTTCGCCGGATTTTCCGTTCTCTGCAATCCAGTGGTGCTTGCCGGCAAAGTCCAAAAGGGTGTCGAGGTCTTTGACGGTCTCGAAATATACATCTCCACCATGACCGCCATTGCCTCCGTCGGGTCCGCCTTTGGGTACGAACTTTTCCCGGCGAAAGCTCAGGCAGCCGTTGCCGCCGTCACCTGCCTTGACATAGATTTTTGCTTCATCGACAAACATTGATTTTCGGTCCTTATAATTCTACAAACGCAGACGTAGCAAAGTACATATTTTAGCCCAACGGGATAGACTTTCCCATTGGAAAACCGGAATTCTATAACGCCGAAGCGTTATGTGTGAAACCTAAATGTGTGATTTGGTGGAGGATTACAGCTGAAACCAACGGTTATAAATTACCAGGATTTTCTCCAGATGCCTATCCAGGAATTACGGACATTTAATATGCTGCCCCGGATAATACCTTCACTCAACAATCTCTCTATTCCCTGCATGGCTTCTTCTATCCAGTGGAATTGCTTTCTGTATATCGGGCTGCAGTCATGCCATAATATGAAACCGCCTGAAATTATCCTGTCAATGATGAGCCTTGTATCTGAGTAAACGAACTCCTTGTCGTGGCAACCGTCAACATATACCAGTGACAAGTCATTTATATAATCAGGCACAATCCAGTTTTTTGTGTTTGCATAAATCTGTGTGAGGTTAGTCAGGCCTTTTTCGCGATAATAGGAGCCGATTTCTTCTACACTCAGGCATTCGGTTGTCAGGGTGCCGCCCTGTGCGTATTCGTCGGGGTGTATATTTACAGTATAAACCATCGACTGTGGCGAGTTCACAGCCATCCTTGCCGCACTGCGCCCAAAATGAGTGCCGATGTCGAGCAATTTTCCCGGTTGTACGTTCGCAGCCACAAGCGAAAGTACCTCGGCATCTCTGCGCCTTCTCGAATTCAGGTCCTCAATAAATCTTACCTGGTCCAGGTCATCTTCTATTAACACACCGTCTTTTTTAAAGCCGAAGAACCTGGCAAGCTCATTAATAGAGTCAACGACAAAGAAAGATTTTTCCAATGTGTTTACACAAGTTGTTTCCATAACTTCTTCTGCCAAATTCGCTTCGATAAAAGAGAATAGTTATATTGAATAATCGGCGATTAGAGCAAAATTAGTATATAATTTTGTGCTTTAACAAAAAAGGACGGCCGAAGCCGTTCTTATGGTTGCTCTTATTTGAATTCGCGAATTTTCACACGACGTGTACTTTCCTGCCCTGAAACCGGACCATTCCATCGGCTGTCGCGAATAATGTACAGTCTCTGCCCATCTTCACATTGGCGCCGGGATGAAACTTGGTTCCGCATTGGCGTATGATTATTGCTCCCGTCCTGGCCTGCTGACCACCGAACAGCTTGACCCCGCGGTACTGGGGATTGCTGTCTCTGCCGTTTCTTGACGAGCCTTGTCCTTTCTTATGTGCCATATACGAACCTCTTTGACAAATTTAATCCAGTCTGATTATAAACAAGTAATTATAGACTCTCTTAATTTATCTGTCCAGAAATTTTTTCGGGTTTTTGTTGTTTGCTGCCTTGCTATTTTGGGGCTTGTAGTATTGCCCTGGTGTCCTCAAACGGAACGAGTCCCAGGGTAATGAATTTAATCTTGCCTTGTGGGTCGATATAGGCTGCGCTGGGTATTCCTTTGGATTGAATCGCCCTGTAGAGATTAGGTATCACCCCTTTGTCGAACAGGATAGTATAATTAATTCCGTAATTGGCTGCGAACTTTTGGATCATCTGCCTGTTTTCATTTGTCACCGCCAGAATCTTCAGATAATCAGGCGAAATGCGTTTTTCCAGCATAGACAGATGAGGTATTTCCATTTTACAGGGAGGACAATATGTTGTCCAGAATACGACCAGGACGTTACGGCCCTTGTAATCACTGAGCCTGTGCTGTTTGCCCTGCAGGTCTGTAAGTGCAAAATCCGGTGCGTCCTGGCCGTACCACTGCTGGAGTATAGGGTCCCATGTTCTCCTGGCGGCAACTATCTGTGCTAATGTTGCACCGGTTGCGACCTCTGCCGTGGCATAAGGATTCATTTCCTGACGTTGCTCGATGGTCAGGGACAGTGCCTCTCTATTGTTTACGTTCGTTTCAGTATTGGGTGGGCCGGAATCTTCGGTATTTTTTTTACAGCCGAAAGTTACAACAATAACCAATACTAAAACTCCCGCTGTTACTATAGCGAGAAGACTTGAATTCTTCGGTTGATGCTGTAACATAGCCTAATCTCCTGCTTTAAAGCGATTTCTATAGATTCTACCCCCTGACTGGGGCCGCAGTTCGATAAATAATGGTATCGACCTTCGGCATATATGCAATCAAATTTTGTCCGTGAGCCCCGGTAAGGAGTCGATAAAAGCAGAAAATCGGCTTTATATTCGAGATGGTTGAGAAAAAGGCCTTGTTATTGGATAAGAAATTCTTTGACATAACAATTAAGCTTCCTTAGCTTAATAGGTTTTGCCGATTCATAAATTTAGAGGTTATTGTGGTTAAGTAAAGATTAGCCGGGGTCAGGATAATGAATGCTCTATTTTCAGTGGCGTTAGCCCTTCTGTTCGGATTTCTTGCAGGCAAGCTTGCCGGAAGGATAAAACTGCCGGCAGTGCTTGGCTATCTTCTTGCCGGAGTAGTATTTGGTCCTTCGCTGTTGGGTGTCTTTGAAGAAGATTTACTGGACAGTTTTCAGTTCTTCCCGGGACTGGCCCTTAGCATAGTAGCTTTTGCTATCGGTTCTGAAATGAAAGTCAAGACGCTCCGCGAGATGGGCAGCGGAATAGGGATAATAACCCTTTTGGAATCCTTCGGAGCTTTTGTTGTAGTAACACTTGGAGTGTACTTGCTGACCGGTAAGCTTTATTTAGCTTTGATATTTGGCGCACTTGCACCGGCATCGGCGCCGGCCGGCACGGTTGCCGTGCTCCATGAATATAAGGCAAAGGGTCGTTTGACCAACGCATTGTATGCAGTAGTGGGTCTGGACGACGGACTGGCTATAATAATATTCGCAGTAGCCGCAGCTCTGGCAGAGATTCTCTTTACAGGCGAGAGTGTTTCCGCCACGAATATGATTTTCGTTCCTGCCGTTGAGATAATCGGGGCCATTGCACTTGGCGGAGCGATAGGCGCCGCAGCCGGGTATCTTAGCCGAAAGCTCTTCGCACAGGAGAGCATGCTGTCGGTTTCTCTTGGAGCAGTTCTTCTTTGTGCAGGTATTGCGCAGTATTTCAAGTGCTCTTTGATTCTGGCTAATCTGGCTCTCGGAATGACGTATGTGAATCTTTTCCCGATTTCCAATCGCAAGGCCTATCAGGCTATCCAAACCATTACGATGCCTATTTACATTATCTTTTTCTTTCTCGCAGGAGCGAACCTGCATATAGGCCTGCTGCCAAAGATGGGGCTTATTGGGCTGGTTTATTCTCTTTGTCGAATTACAGGGCTGATTGGAGGCTCATTTGTCGGCGCCGTCATATCCCGCCAGGGCAGAATAATCAGAAATTATCTCGGCCTTGGTATTTTGTCACAGGCTGGAGTTGCTATCGGCCTGGCGATGTTGGCCTCGGGACAGTTCAGGTCTTTTGGCCAGCAGGGAAACGATGTCGCTGTTCTTGTACTTAATACTATCTGCGCCACAACGATTTTCTTTGAAATCATCGGACCTATCGGAACTCGTATCGCAATCAGCAAGGCCGGTGAAGTCGGGGCTAATGTCACCGAAGAGGATTTGATTGAAACCTACAAAGTGGCTGATGTAATGAGTAAGACTGTCCCGGTAATAGATGTAGGCACACCGCTGACCGATGTTATAGAAATAGTAAGCAATACCGATTCTTATTACTACCCTGTTGCCGACAAAGACAAACAGCTTATCGGTGCAATTACGCTGGACGGTATTCGCAGGACATTTAGTACACAGGAGCTCAATACCTGGCTGGTGGCTCTTGATATAGCTGAACCGGTAGTAGCCAGGATCGGGCCGGATATACCTTTATCGGAGGCCCTTGACAAAGCCCGGCAGATGCGTCTCGAGCACATACCGATAGTTGACGGCAGGGGGGAAAACACATTGCTCGGCGTTCTCGACTGTCAGGCGGTGCATCGCGGCCTCAGCGCCGAAGTATTGTCAAGACAGCAAAAAGCTGATAGTATGCACGCTTCAGCTGGTGTGTAAGTTTCTTCGGCAGGCACGGTTAATCGGAGCGGTAATGGTCGGGATATTCTCTTCAGTCGGTAGCACGGAATTACATCTCAATCCAGTTTTGCTGTTTGGCCTGGTCATACTGGGCGGGACAGTCGGCTCTCGCCTTTTTCAGAGAATGCATATACCACAGGTAGTCGGCTGTATCTTTGTGGGGATACTGCTAGGTGATATCCTCGGCGTTATCACGGAAAGACAGATAGAACATCTAAATCCCTTTACTATGTTTGCTCTCGGTATAATAGGTTTTATGATAGGAAGCGAACTGCGTGGTGATATCTTTAGGAAATTCGGCAAACAGTTTTTTATCATTTTGTTTTCACAGGGCCTCGGCGCGTTTTTCCTGGTTTTTATGGGCACGGCGGGTTTTACGTACCTGGTTTATGGACGGTTGCCGGCGGCCCTGGCAGTGGGGCTTGTCTTCGGTGCAATTGCTTCAGCCACCGCGCCTGCCGCAACAGCCAACGTTTTGTGGGAGTACAAGACGCGCGGACCGCTGACCGCGACAATTCTGGCTATAGTTGCACTTGACGATGCGCTTGCCCTTTTATTGTATCGGGGGGCTGCAACCGGAGCAAAAGCCTTGCTTGGAACGGGTAAGGAATCTGTGCTCGGCGCCACTGTATTGTTGTTTGGCGAGATACTCGGGGCTATTGCACTGGGTTTTGTAGCGGGGCTGCTGTTATATCTGCTGCTCAGGTTCGTAAGAGCGGACGACAAGATACTCGGCTTTTCGGTTTCATCGCTGCTGATAGTTGTGGGCATCTCAATCATACCCGGCATCGACCCTATCCTGCCGGCCATGACCTTCGGCATCACTATTGCGAACCTGTCTCCTCGCAGGAGCAAGAATACATTCAGCCTGATAGAGAAGTTTTCCCCGCCGTTGTACACCGCCTTTTTCGTATTGGCCGGAGCACACATGCGGTTCAGCATGTTAACCGGCTGGATGATTGCGATGATTGTTGTGTATGTGCTATGCAGAGCATTCGGCAAAATTGCAGGAAGCTGGTTTGGCGCCCGTTACTCCGGCGCAACGGCCACCGTCAGGAAATACCTCGGCATTTGTCTGCTGCCCCAGGCTGGTGTAGCAATCGGTCTTGCCATATTGGCCAGCCAGCAGTTAGGCGAAGAATTCAGCGATTTGATAATCATGGTAACAATGACTGGAACATTCCTTATGGAAATCTTCGGGCCGATGATGGTCAAGGTCGGAGTTAAAAAGGCAGGAGAGGTCGGTCTTAACATAACCGAAGAAGACCTTATCAAAACATATCAGGTAAAAGACGTTATGGATGCCCAGCCTGTCACTATTGGACAGGGTACTCCTTTGCACGAGATACTGGAGATTTTCAGCAGGACGGATATGGTGTGTTACCCCGTTGTTGATAATGACGGGCGTATAGTCGGTATAATTACTGTCGCCGGTATAAAAGAGATGTTTGCCAGTCAGGACGTGGCTGGCTGGCTGCTGGCCTGCGACGTGGCTGAGTCTGTCAAGGACATAACGTTCCCTGCCGAGCCGCTTGAGGATGTCATAGACCATATGAGACACTATAATCTTGAAACTATGCCGGTCATATCACCTCGGGACCGGGATAAGCTGGTCGGGATGCTCGATTTGCCTAAGACTATGCGCAAAATAAGTGCTGAAGTACTTCATCGGCGGCAGAGGGCCGATGGGATGCAATTAGTTGGACTATAATATCGAAACATTTAAAAATATATCAGGAACCGGTTGAGCGATTATTGAAGGCGTCATCTTTTACAAAAAGTAAAAGACTGCTTACCAATCGTCGGTTTAAGCAGGTTATCGACACCGGCGCACGTGCCGGCGACGGACTACTTGTCGTTTACGCCTGCCCGAACAGCCTCGACCACTCACGAATCGGTATATCGCTTGGCAGGTCATGCGGCGGGGCGGTTGTACGTAACCGGCTCAAACGCCTGATTCGTGAGGCTTTTCGGCTCAATTCGGGCGAGATTCCGTCCAGCTTCGATTATGTTGTACTGGTCGGTTCAAATTGGCCGAAAAAGATAAATGGGGCGGTTTGCCCCGCTGATGCGGCAAAGAAGCTTACGCTTGCGATGGTGACGGATTCGCTGGTGGTTCTTGCCAATCGCGCCGGCAGGAATGAAAAATAAGCCGGGCGAGAGAGATTTGCCGGAGTAAGGATGTGGACGAGAGAAAGGCGTTAATGCCCATAGGTAAGGCGGCAAAAAAAGCTGGCGTTTCACGGCAAAGTCTGCAATATTACCTGATGGTCGGACTGCTCGAACCGACCGAAGTGACCGATACGGGACGAAGGATGTTTGATGACAAGGCAGTAGAGAGAATTAAGCTTATAAGAAAGCTCAATAAAAGCGGCTATCCTCTGCGGGCAATCCGGGAGTTGTTTATTGAAGGCAGGACCGATTTGAAAGGGACGCCAGGTGAGTGACTACGAGACCACTCAGCGTTGGAGAAATATAACGGTAGGTGTATTTGTCGTTATTGCATTATGTGCCGTCGTCTGGTTGATATTCATGTTCCAGGACCTGCCCGGCAAGATAACTGAGATTCGTTCGTTCCAGATTTTTGTCAAATTCCCTACCGCCCAGGGCGTCCAGAAAGATACGTCGGTCAGATTTTGCGGCTATCAAATCGGACGCGTCACCAACATAATGCCGCCTGAGCGCCGCTACGATGACCGGACAAAGAAGACCTATCATCAAACAATGTGCGTATTGAGTATCGAGAAGAAATACAAAAATATACCTTCGAATGTTGATGTAAAGGTTATGACACGAGGTCTGGGCAGTAGTTACATTGAACTGAACGTCGACCCTGACAAAGAAGAAAAGCCGCTGGACCCCAACCGCCCTGAGACCGTATATCTTGTCGACGGGATGGAACTGCAGGGTTCCACCGGTATGACCAGCGAATTCTTCCCTGAGGAGAGTCAAAAGAAGCTGGATGACCTCATCACCGGTATTGAAAGCCTCGTAGGTAATGCAAATGACATCATCGGTGACGAAAAAAACAAGCAAAATATTCAGAAAACCCTCGATAACCTGTCCGAAGTTACCGCCAAGGCTGCCGATGCGCTCGAAGACCTGAATAGGTTCACGGGCACTGCAAACGAAGCCGCTGAAGAGTTGACCGAGACAATACGTCAATTACGAATGATAGCCGAAAAAGTCAATTCGGGTGACGGCACAGCGGCAAGGTTCGTCAACGACGGACGACTGTATGAAAACCTGCTGGAGAATACTGAACAGCTTGAAGTGCTGATTCAAAACCTTAGAGATTTTGTGGCAGAATACCGGGCAAAGGGAATCAAGGTTAAACTATAATCACCTGTCTGTGTTAAATGCAGTGGAGGGATAATTCGAAAGAGTATTTTTTAATTGATTATACTTTCTGTGCAAGCTTTTCCATAGCTTCATATTTGTCCTCAGCAAAGTGAAACATATCCCGCAGACCACATACTGTGAATTCGCACTTGACTTGAAATGACACGTGGCAAAGAATGAACTTATAACCGTTTTGTTCGAGCATATTGTGCAGTAGCATAAGGTTGGAAATATGAGAGGAGGTCAGCATCCGAATCCTTGAAAGGTCCATTATTACGTGGCGTCGGGAGTTTTCTTCGAGCGTCTCGTTGACGTGCCGAAGTTCTTTGCTGAGCACCTCACAGCCGGTTAAACCGACGAAGAGGCATTCGTCCGATAATTCGTGAATCATAGGTTTTCTTCCCTGAAAAGGGGCTGTTTAGGCCAAAAACTCTTCTGTTATTCTACTGGTTCCATATAAAGTCTAAGACAAAAATGCAAAAAAGCGAAAAACCGAGTATATTTATTTTTTCACTTTCAGCTTAGACCGGAACGTCCCAAAATCGGCCAAAGTAAATAACAGAACGGCAGGTTAGCAGCTTGTCGTCTTGGATGTATTTGCGGGCCTATTTGATTTTTATAAGCAGTCTGAGCATGATTATAGAGACTATAGCACCCAGGACATAGAATGGGAATTGCAGCCATACAAAAGTCGTTCCCATAAGCGCCGCTCCTGCAAGTGTCGAGCGAAACGCCTGCAAAAAATCCAGCCTCCAAAGCTGAAGAAACTCTAAGATACAGGTCGCGGTAAAAACAGCGATGGGTATTCGAATGACATTTCTCCGGCTCGGCCAAAACAGGAAAAACAGCAAAGACCAAATAATCACATAAACGGCGCCGGAAAAATAGTACCTGACCCAATATCTACCCCAGCCGTCATAATATCGCCACATGTAAAATCCTGACACAACGGCAAGGCAAAGACATAGAAGCGTTATAATCCCTCTTTTCATAGTATTGTTTACTATAGTAACCTGAGTGAAAAGGCGATATTAAACCGCTTTTAGTATCCATTAAAAACTATCACTAATCAAGGGAAAAGGCTGCTAAAGGTTGTTTAAGACACTGCGGTGTAGTATCATCAGAAGCCTATGCGAATACCATCGACGCAAAATGCGGTAGAATTAGTCGGTGCTGACCGCGTAAAACTCAACAGCCATAAAAAGGTATTTTCACCCGGCCCATATCAGATACTGGCCCGCGTCGAAGCAGTCGGTCTGTGTTTTTCGGATTTGAAATTGCTTAGACAGTTCGATAAGCATGTCCGAAAAGGTGAGGTCGTTTCCGGAATAAGTCCAGAGATTTTAAGAGAGGTGCCTTGCTATAGGCCCGGCGCGGTCTCTACTGTACCGGGACATGAAACATTATGCACAATTGTGGCGACCGGAGAGAAGGTGTCACATCATCGAGAAGGTCAGCGAGTAATAGTTCAGCCGGACTATCGTTGGATGAAGACGGAAAAGTCCAATGCCGCCTTTGGGTACAATTTTGAAGGTGCTTTGCAGCAGTATGTCCTGATGGATGAGAGGATTATTATAGACCCGCAAAGCGGCGAAAGTTCTTTAATAGCTGTCGAAAGGGAAATGAGCGCTTCATCGCTTGCCCTGGTTGAGCCCTGTGCCTGTGTGGAAAGTTCATATACCACCTATGAGCGAAATACTATTTTGCCGGGTGGAAAGCTGTTGATTGCGGCCGAGGCGGGCAGAGATATCGAAGGAATCAAAGAGTGTTTTTCGCCGAAAGGCAAACCTGCTTTGGTTACAGCTTTTTATGATAATGACGACCAGTTTGAGGCTATCCTGAATCTGGGGACCAATATTGTTCGAGTTGACTCCTTAGATTTATTACCAGATGAAGCATTTGATGATGTAGTTTATTTTGGGTCTAACCCGGTCGTGATAGAACTGTTGAATGATAAGCTGGCCGCCGGCGGTATCATCAACATTGTTCTTAGAGGACGCAAAATTGGGCGGGAAGTTTCTATCGGGGTCGGTCGGGTGCATTACAGCCGGACCCGATGGATTGGAACGGCTGGGAACAATGCTTCGGAAAGCTACAAATATATTCCCGGAACTGGTGAAGTCAGAAAGGCAGACAAGGTGCTCATCATTGGTGCGGCAGGACCTATGGGGCAGATGCATACTATTCGATTGCTCTGTTGCGGCACAGGAAGTTCAATTGCCGCCGCAGACATTGATGACGAACGGCTGGAGTCATTAAAGCGGAAGGTCAATACTGTTGCGCGTAGAACAGATGTGAATTTGTCTGTTTTTAATCCTCAGAAAGAGGTTGTAAAGGAGAAATTTAGTTATTTTGTGGTTATGGCTCCCGATGATTCTCTCGTCGCCCAGGCGGTAAATGACAGTGTAGAAGGGACGTTAATCAATCTTTTTGCGGGTATTCCTGCGTCGGTAAGGCAAAAGCTGGATTTAGACAGGTACATTGCCAATAAGTGCTTTATATTTGGCGCCAGCGGCTCGCGTCTGTCTGATATGAAGCTTGTTTTGAAAAGGGTACTTGACGGACAACTCGACACAGATTGTTGTGTGGATGCCGTCAGCGGGATGGCCGGGGCTATTGAAGGTATCCGTGCTGTGAAGAATCGAACAGTGGCGGGCAAGATTGTTGTATACCCCCAGATGGAAAATCTGCCTCTTATAAGATTGTACGAACTGAAAGAGAAATATCCTCGCGTCGCAGCGAAACTTAAAGACGGGATGTGGACCAAAGACGCCGAACAGGAATTACTCAGTTCCGCCAGCTTTGCCTGAAGTTCTATACCTAAACTACGCCCGACAGGACTCGAACCTGTGACCTTCGGTTTAGGAAACCGACGCTCTATCCTACTGAGCTACGGGCGCTTCAAAAAGCAGCTGTACTATAATAACACTTGACCTCAACTGTCAATCTTTGGCATTGACGGAAGCCGTTTTGGCAAATAATATGCCGCAAGAGACAGGGTACGAATTTAAGGGCTAAAACTTATGTTAAACAAAAATACATACAATCGCTGTATATTCGCACTGTGCTCAATGTTGATTCTCAGCCAGGCGGGTCTTTCCGAAGAATCGATTCTTAGCGACATACCATACCTGAGAAAACAGGCTAATGCTACTCAGTTAATGGTGGACGCAAATCCATTTCTGATTCTTGGCGGGGAGCTGCATAACTCCAGTGCTTCCAGCCTGGACTATATGGAGCCTGTCTGGCCGAAGCTGGTCCAGATGAATCTTAATACGGTACTTGCCCCTGTTTACTGGGAATTGATAGAGCCACAGGAAGGCAAGTTCGATTTTTCTCTGGTAGACGGGCTTATCGAGGGGGCAAGACAATACGAGCTGAGACTGGTTCTGCTTTGGTTTGGAAGCTGGAAGAACAGTATGTCCTGCTATGCGCCCGGCTGGGTCAAAACCGACCAGCAGCGTTTTCCCATGGCCCGGCTCAAAGACGGAAAGGCTATGGAAATCCTGTCACCTTTTAGCTTAGAAAATCGTGATGCCGATGCGCGTGCCTTTGTTGCTTTGATGAGACATATTCGCGAAGTGGACGGCGAAGCCCATACGGTCATTATGGTTCAGGTCGAGAATGAAATCGGGATGCTGACCGATGCACGAGACCACAGTGAAGCTGCGAATGAGGCCTTCGATAAGCCTGTGCCGAAAGAATTGATGGATTACCTGGCCGAGCATAAAGAGACGCTTATACCCGAGTTTAGTGAAGTGTGGGCGGCAGGGGGCTATAAAACCGGCGGAAACTGGGAAGAGGTCTTCGGCGGAGGTTTGGGAACAGACGAAATCTTCATGGCTTGGCACTTTGGCCGGTATGTTAATTATCTGGCTCAGGTGGGCAAGGCCGAATATCCTCTGCCGATATTTGTTAATGCGGCGTTGATTCGGCCGAACTACAAGCCCGGTCAATATCCAAGTGCTGGGCCATTACCGCATCTGATGGACATTTGGCGGGCTGCTGCTCCGCATATTGATTTTCACTCTCCTGATATCTACTTTCATAACTTTGCACATTGGTGCCGCAAGTATCACCGCAGCGGTAATCCGCTGTTCATACCTGAGGCGAAAAACGACGCTGACTGCGGAGCAAAGGCGATGTACGTGTTTGGTCGGTATGACGCCATAGGTTTTTCGCCGTTCGGGATAGACAGTACAGTCGAGCCTGACAATGCTCCGGTCGGACAAAGCTATGCGGTTCTTTCACAATTAGCACCTTTGATTCTTGAAAAACAGGGCAGGGGTATAATGGCTGGAGTTTTACTGGATAAAGAAAACCAGACCACAAAGGTTGAGCTGGGCCAGTACATTGTCAAGGCTTCACACGATTACACATGGAGCTGGTCGAGTGGGCCGAAGGAAGCGGATGTATGGCCGCAGGCCGGGGGTATCATAATTTCAACCGGCCCGGACCAGTATGTCATTGCCGGCAGCGGTATTATCGTTACTTTTGCTCCGGAAAAACAACAACACAGTGCCGGGATAGTGAGCGTTCAGGAAGGGCACTTCGAGCAGGGTCAATGGGTCGGGGGGCGATGGCTGAACGGCGATGAAGACCACCAGGGCCGGCATGTGCGTCTGCCTTTCGGGGGTTTCGGCATACAAAAAGTCAGTTTGTATAACTATAAATAGGTAATAATTTTTTTAACCTTGAAGGGCTGAAAATCCAGTATTTTTACTGATTGAGCCTGAAGGGGCGGTTTTTTGGCCTAAAAACACGGTTTTTTGCCGATATTTGGCTTTTTTGCTTATAAATGTTTATCGGGCTGAAAAAATGGGTAAAAAAGCTTGACCTGGATTACCTATAATGGTAATTTATATGTAAAGGATTGCTGAAGCGTTTCGATTACTGTAGTTGTTTGTCGTGGCTTTGAGAGTGTCCTTTATGAAGAGGAGGGCACGCAAGAGCATTTCAGTGAAGACCAAAGACCGAAGAGGAGATGCTCGAATCCCCAAAGCCCGAAGAAGGCATGTGCTAAACGCAGTCAGAGTTTGGGTATGTGTCTGAGAGTGTGTGTTTTGTTAACAACTTTGAAGAAATGAAAAATGAGATGCTTCAAAATCTGAATAGGAGGAGCATGTTATGAGTAAAAAGTTAATTGTCACTTTAATTGTTTTAGTCTTGACGGGCATCAGTTACGGTGCGACGGTTATAGGCACCTGGGAAGATACCACCGGCGATGGATGGATTGATTGGGGCAGTGGAGAATCAATTGCTGATCCCCCGAATCCTAATGATGTGGCCGCGTACACCTTTCTGCAGACAGTGGGTGTTACTCATGTGGATTACTCCCTTGGAGTACAACAGTCTGGTTGGGGCCAGAGCCTATCGATTAAGCTGCAGGATAACGGCTATATAGACGATTTTATGGCCAATGATAAATTTCAAATCGACTTTTCGGTTCCTGCCGGCACCGCTGGCGGCTGGGTTGAGGTTTACACATGTTCTGTTAATGTTGAGGGATTCGACTGGGCAGATATGGATGTGAATAAACCCACACCCGGCGCTCATTTCGACATGTGGGATGGGTCCCCAGAACGTACAATGACAGTAACGTGGGACTACAGCGCCTGGAAGCCAGAGACGGCACCCGGTTTTGCAGAGTTTATCCTTGCGTTCAACAGTGGCGATGGAGCTGACCAGATGTACGTCGATAAGGCAAGGTTGATACCTGAGCCGACGACAATCGCTCTGCTCGGTCTGGGTGGATTATTGCTGCGTCGTAAAAAACGCTGATTCGTAACTGAGTAAAGTCAATTAGACAGAATAAAGCGCCGACGCCTCTAACGGGGCGAAGGCGCTTTTTCTTTTGCTTGTTTTTTTCAGGTAATTCTTTCAGGCTTCCTGGAGTGTATAGTATCTGGATCCTCTGTTATCAATTACTTCTGCGATATTTTTCATTATTAACCTGCAGGAAAATAATGTAATTTTAGGTGATAATGGTGCATTATTGGCCCTGAGAAGGGCAGTTCTTATTTTTAAGTTTGAGATTTTTGCAGTAAAATACGGGAAAAAAAGGGGGAAATACCTTGAAAGGAAAATGCCATAGTGGTATTTTATTACCAAAGGACAGTTAAAATATATAGCTATACTATTGATTTTTTAGTGTCCTTTGAGAAGTGGAGGCCATATCGAGCACACAAAAAAGGAGGAATATATCATGAGAAATATAACTATCTATTTGTTATTTTTAGCGTTGGTCAGTGTATGTTATGGCGGATATCTTTTAGAAAGTTGGGAAGAACCTCCTGATCCTGGGATTTGGATAGACTGGTACAGTGGAAAACCAATCTATCCTCCCGACCCTTGTCATGGAAATGAATACATTTGGCCTGGTTATGTTGGAGTTACTCACGGCAATTACTCTCTTGGAATAGTACAATCCGGCTGGGGCAACGGCTTAGTGATGAAACTGAACGCTACCCAGAGAGCCGCTTTTATGGAGTACGATAAACTGTTAATCGATTTTTCGATTCCTGCCGGTACGACAGTTGGCTGGGTCGAGATTTACACAGTCTCGCTCAACGCCGACGATGGTGGAGATGGACTGTGGGTTGACCTTGATGTGAACAAACCGGCGGCTCATTTTGACGCCTGGGATGGTTCACCTGAGCGGACAATGACAGTATCATGGGATTACTCTCAATACCTTGATGATATAGCTGCGGATCCCTGCTTCGTCAATCTTATATTCGCTTTTAACAGTGGGGGCGGGCAGGATACGATGTATGTTGACTATTTAAGATTGTGTTCTGTATCTGATATTAGCGGGGACTGCGGAGTTGACTTTGAAGACCTTGAGATAATGGCAGATGAATGGCTTGAGACTGGTATCAAGGCGGATATTTTCCAGGACAACTTCGTTGACTTCAGGGATTTTGCCATACTGGCGGATAGATGGTTTGAGGAACAACCATAGCCAAAGCAAGTTTTATTTGAGGGCGTTTTTTTCTTTTACCAGGTCCGCAGGCAATTATCGTCCTGTGGATTATTACAGTTCAGCCAGTCGAGCGCCAGAAAAGCAAAATCGAGAAGATTGACGTTATCATCTTCCGGGCTGGATATATCAGGAGAGTAATTCGGGAGTATTGCATAAGGGTCAGTTGAAAGCCATTGGTTCGTCAGGACCTGCAGGTCCGTATGATTGACAATGCAATCACCGTCCAAATCGCCCGGCAAGGCCAAATCAAAATCCTGTACTTGCCGGCAGGTGGTCGGTATGGGCACACCTGTCAGGTCAATCCTGAATATGTTTTGCTCGCCGGGATTTATTTTAATAGTGGTAACAGTCGGGTCTTCTCCGGGCAGGGTAAGAGTGACATCATAAGTTCCGTAGAAGCCGTTAAAGTCCGCAATTCCGTTGATGTCTGTAACGGCCGAATCATTAGTTGTCCATTCGTCCATAATAGTTTCATATCTGACACCGGCGGCATTAAGTGACCAGTCGGAATTTACAATGTAGCAATCTTCCCGCCAGTGTGAATCCTCCCAGAATCCCCACATCAGTATCCCTTCAACAGTCGGGTGGCTGAAAGCGACGCGGTAAAAATCCTCCAGTTCATCGGCCCTGATGTTTTCATCGGGCTGACTGATATCGAATTCCGTTACCCATACTGGCAGATTAACATCGGCGACGGCGTCGAATCTGGCCTTAACAACAGCCGGGTCAAAACCGGTGCTCATATGGCACTGGACGCCGAGGCCGCCGACAGGAGCGCCCTGTGCAATGAGGTTATATGCCATCTGTTTATAGGTGCTGAGATTGTAGCCTTCACTAATAACATTATAGTCATTCAGAAATAATATGCAGGACGGGTCAATAGCGGCTGCAGCCTGGAACATCCAGAGACAAATGTCATCGCCCAGCCTGTCGGCGAAGAATGAATTGTCGCACATCTCGTTATTGACGTCCCAGTGCAGGAATTTACCTTTGAAATGATTGACCGCGCTGTCGAGTCTGTCTTCGACGGCCGAGCGCAGCTCGCTTGCGGCCGGCAGGGGGGCGTATGACAGGGCCTTTATCCAGTCCTGGACCATATTTTCAGATGCCCAGAAGATACAATGGCCTCTCATCTTGATATTATTGGTGCTGCACCAGGTATAAATTTCGTCCGCGTCTTCGTATGTGACGTAATCTTCACTGGGCTCATTAGCGTACCATTTCGACGCGTTCTCCATCACAGCCCATTCGAAGTGGTCCTTAAAGAAATCCAGATAATCCGTATTACTCATCTGATGACGGCTTATCGCCGAGCCGAAAGCGAAATGATGTTTTGTCTGACTGACCTGGACGTTGACATCAGGAATAGTCAGCTCAGGGTTATTAGGGTCGACGACGGTTATGCTAAAATCGCATTTGCGGATTTGTTCGATTCTTGCGTTTGCCTCGGTCTCCCAGTCACCTCCGCTGGTTACTATAACGGAGACATCGTCCACGTATAAATCAATCCCGGCCTCAGGTCCCTCAAAATACATAAACAGTTGTGTTAATGTCCCGTTGATGCTGAGTGTAAAGGCGCCGGTAATGTTCGCCCAGCCGCTGTCGGAGACAGTTGATTGGCCGATTAAAGTGTATTTATCGCCGCCGTCGTCCGTTTGTTTAATGGTGATTTTGACGTCAGCGGAAGGAGCGTTTTGAATCTTTACCCAGCCTGAGACACTACAGGTCTGCCCGTCGCTGATAAGTCCAAGAAGTGACTGGCTTATTCCGTTCCAGTTATCCGTCCTGTTATAAGCCAGGCCGCTGTAGCTTCCGCTGTGCGGCACAGTTGCAGCCGATATATCGCACCAGAATGATGACCAGCCGGAGGTATTGCCCGTCTCAAAATCCGGATTTGTAAGTATATTATCTGCACCATAAGACGGCGCAAATGTCAAAAGAGCACTTAGAAACAAATATATGGTGAAATACTTAGTTTGCATATTACCTCTTTTTATTTATACGATGTTTAGGCCTTACCAGTTCTGTATACAATTGCTGTCCTGCGGATTATTGCAATTTAACCAGTCGTTCGCCAGAACAGCAAAGTCAGACAGGTTGACCTCGTTGTCAGAGTATATATCAGGGGAATAATTGGGGGGAATTGCAACAGGATTAGTTGAAAGCCACTGATCTGTCAAAATCGGCACATCTACAAGTTCGGCATAACAGTTGCCGTTCAGGTCACCCGCCAAGTTCAGTCCGGCGTCTTGAACCTGCTGGCAGTCTGTGATGATGAGCGTGCCGGAAAGTGCAAGGGTTGTAATAGACTCTGCGGGCAGATTCATAGGCACGGAATCATTAAAATCTCCTATCAGAGCGCAATTTTGGGTCGAACTTGTTCGAAAAACATTACCATCCTCGACAGAGAAGTTTTCGAAGGAAAGGTCAAGTTCGACATCAGCGCTCTCAGAGGCATTGATTAACACTACCGTCATGTGGTTGTTGTCGGGGCTGATGTAGGCCGATATCCTCGGATTCGAAGTATCGATTGAAGTATCCAGACGCCTCCATCCCGAATGTATAAAAGCACTGTATTGTTTGAATGCATAGTAGATTGGATTTATGGTGTATCCCGGATTCGAGCCCCAGGGCCAATCAAGGCTGACAAGCCCCTGAGGTACTTCCCAGAATAATTCCCAGTGCAGGTAAGCTGATACGCCCTCGATAGTCAGAGAATTATGCATAAGGACTGACAAATTCATTGCAGCGTTAAAATCTTCTCTTCCGAGATGATATTCTGTTTGGAGAATCGGTTTGTCGCCGTGCTGCTCCGCAAAGTTTATCATATTCGAGAGGTAGCTGTCCGGTTCATTAGAATCGCCGTCACCATATAGATGGTGTGCGTAGCCGTAAAGGTGATTGGAATCAATAAGAGCATCGATAAAGTTCTGGCTGAGTTCTCGATTTATATTACAGGTTTCGGGAGCGAGCAGCTTCGGGGGACTCTGCATAGTACTAAGTTCGTTGTACAGAGCTTCCAAGGCCAGGTTATACCCGGCATAATCGTTTGTTTCAGCAGGCGTAAAAGAGCAGGAATCCCAATTAGGCGAAACCGTAGGTTCATTTTGCAGACTGGCATAGTCTGCCACAATTCCCTGCGCTGCGAAGGCGCTGAGACTTTCTGACCACCACTGTGCGAATTCAGTATACATAAAATTGCCGTTCGCATCTTTGGCGATTGTCCCGCCTGTTGTGTCACCGTGGCTTTTTAAGTCATCGGGCGGAGACCAGGAAGAAATCATAATCTTCGGGTCAGGTTCGAGTGAAGCTTTGGCCTGTGCCACTATTTCTTCAGTATTATCTATGTAGCCCTGACTGATATCATATGTATTTCTAATTCGGTATATATCAAGACCAAGTTGGCCGAAGATAATATCATAAATCTCACTCTTTAGAGGATGAGCAGTAAGCCAGTTTTCATACCACCCGCCGGATGCCCCGAAACCCTCTATCTTCTGATGGCGTATTACAGCATCGACCTGAGCGTTGGCGTGATTAGGGTCAGGGCCAGGAACGATTAAAGACGCATCGTCGACAAAGAAATTGACTCCTGGTTCAGGGCCTTCGAAATAGAGGTCCAGACCTATTAAAGGTTCATTTACGTCGAGGGTGAAGGGACCTGATAAATAAGTCCAGAAATCATCACGGCCTGTTGACCATTTAATTGAATGATAGCTTGTTCCACTGTCATCTGTTTGTTTGACCGTAATCGCGACGCTGTCGCTCGGAGCGTTTCCGAGTCTTACGAATCCTGAAATGTAGCAACTCTGTCCATCGCTGATTAGCCCCATTATGTCCTGCTGTATTCCCTGCCATGTAGCGGTTCTGTCGTATACTCTTGCTTTGTAGGAACCGCTATGGGGGTTTGTGGTTGTAGCTGCGATTGTGCAGCTTCGCGCGGTCCAGCCGGAGGTATTGCCCGTTTCAAAACCCGGATTTGCAAGCAGATTTACCGCACTGTAGGATAGCTGTAGGAAAACTGTAGGAAACAACAACAAAGAAGTAAAAAGTATAGTTCGGTATTTAAGCACTATATTAGTATACGATGTATTGAGTTTACAGTTCGTTAATAAGCGCAGGAAGCTTGTTGTCGCATCATTTGCCCTAAAACTCGTCTGTTTTCCATCTGAACCAGCGCCTGTACATTTGTCTCCAGCGGCGGAAAGGCTGGGGAAGGTCCCGTCTTTTTTCGACGAGCCATAGATAGCCGGCAGCTCTATAGTATTGGCCTGATTTTAATCTACCACCGATTATTATCTCATTCATTCCTTCTTCGAGTTCTTCTGCGAACTCCGATTTTTTGAACAGAGTCCAGATGTATGTATGCGGTTGCTTGTCCTGGAAGGTTGTTAAAATAAATTGGAGCCGACACTCTATTCCGCTGGGATACTTAAAAGGTAATACTGTTTTGTCAATATCAGATTTTTTAATACCGGATGGCATCCGGATTTTTGCAAACAATATACCGCGGCGTTTCCCTGTTTTTAAGACACTTGGTATGCATAATATCCTGGCTTCTACAGGTGCGATAACGTTTACCGTACAGTAATCGGGCTGTGATTCTGAAAAGCCATCATCGACTATAAGTTCTATCGTATGTACGCCGGCCGGCAACTGTATTGCAGGTGATACACCGGTTGTCTCGTAATCACTGCCTTTTATGCTCCAGCTCCAGTAATAACTTAGCGAGTCACCGTCGTCGTCGTAAGAGCCCGAGCCGTCCATATTAACGTCAGCCCAGCCGTCAACGAACGCGTAGACGCTCTGGTCCGGCCCGGCATCGGCAACAGGTGGTATACTGTCCGAAAAGACAAGAGCAATAGTTGTAATAGATTCTGCAGGCAGTATCAAAGGCTCGGTCCTGTAGAAATTACCGATGAATTCACAGTTTTCCGTTTGGCTTGTACGATAAACACTGCCGTAGGCGATAGGGAAATCTATGAAGGAAAGGTCGGTTGCTATGTTGGTTTCAGCAGCGGTGTTGATTATCACAACGCTCAGTTGTTCATTGTCAGGACTAATGTAGGCAGATATTCGCAGGCTTGAGTTGTCGGTTTCGGCCTCAACACGCTGCCATCCCGAATGTATAAATGCTGAATAATGCTTGAAGGCATAATAGACGGGATTGATGGTATATGAATCTGAGGATATACCAACCAGACCGCTATTGGGGTCCCAGAACAGGTCCCAATAAAGATATGAAACTACTTCCTCGACAGCCAGGGAGTTGTGCAGCAGCAATGCCATGTTAAATGCATCAGGCCATACTGGGGGGTCCGATGATTTCTCATATTCTGTCTGGAACAGGGGTTTACTGCCCCATGACGAATTTAAACTTTGCATTGCACTGATATACGCATCGGGGTTGTCACCGGCGTTGATATTGTAGAGGTGGTGGGCATAGCCATGGTAATGGGAAGGATTAGTGATTGCTGTTAAGTAATCATTAAGGTTATAGCCGCTTGCACCGTAAAAACCGGTTGTTTCGGGGCCAAGCATCTTTGGCATCAAAGAACCCATTTCAGTATCCAGCTTATTCCAGACAGCCTCGAATGCTGCATCGTAACCCGCAAAATTTGGGGTTTCTATGGGTTCGAATTTACATGAATCCCAACTGGCTTCATAGTCACATTCGTTTTGTATGCTTATGTAATCCACATCGATTCCAGCCGCGAGGTAAGCATCTATACTGTCAAACCACCAATTTGCGAATCTCCCATAAACATAACTGCCGGAGTCTTTTCGGAGAGTACCTCCATCGTGAGTCTGTCCATTGCTTTTAAGGTAGCCTGGAGGTGACCATGAAGATATCAATATTTTTAAATCTCGGCCGAGTGAGGCCTCCCCTCTTGTGGCTATTTCCACGGATTCATCGAAGGTGCCCGGTTCAATATCGTATGTATTTCTTATGCGGAATATGTCAAGGCCGAGCTGATTAAACAGGATATCAATCAGATCATTAGTATCCGGGTGATTAAGAAGATTCCAAGTGTACCAGGCGCCGGAGGCACCGAAACCTTCGATTTGCTGGTATCTCGTATTTATGTCAACATGTCCTGTGGCATTAGGCTCTATAGGCCCGGGCACCGGACCGTATACATTTACGTCATCAACGTAGAAGCTCACTTCGGGGTCCGCTGCTTCAAAGTACACCGATAGCTGTGTCAATGTACCGCCGCTTTCATTGGGTATAAAAGTACCCGATAGATGAATCCAGTTACTGTCATTGGCGACAGCTTGGTCTACCCAGTTATATGTAGTACCGCCATCAACGGTTTGCTGAATGGTGCATTGGACATTAGGGTCGGCGATGGCGGCATTTGCGAGCATAACGTAACCGGAAATCTGGTAAACCTGACCTTCAACTATTTTACCCACCAAATCCTGTTCGATTCCATGCCAGTTAGAAGTTCTGTTGTATACTATTACACTATAAGAACCGCTGTTTACAGGTGCGCCGACGACTTCGGTTAAGGCGTCTCCTCGATTGTACCAGCCGGTGGTGTCGCCGGTTTCAAAACCGGGATTAATCAGAACATTTGTATCAGCATACAGGGCTGATGAGAGTATGAAAATAACAGAAAATAAACGTAAGTAATAGGATTTAGCATACATTTTGTTCTCCTCCGGTATAATCCAATAGTACGCTACTACCTGGTTATGCCGCTTAACGTATTCTTATCCCCATACCTTTAACCTCCAGGTATCCTCCTTAATTGACTGTCGAATAACATTATAGAGGGATTTTAGGGCATAGTCAAGCAGTTTCCGGGTGTGCTCAGCAATTCATACCTGCTGTTAAAAGGCCTGTTTATGGCCTAAATTCTTGGATTTTTATACATTAAAGGCCTTTAGGTTCGTCTATTCTATCGGCCACCAGTTTTCGATACAGCCCGAATCACCGGGATTATTGCACAGCATCCAGTCCACGGCGAAGTCACTGAAATCCTCGAAATCAACGTCGCCGTCCGTCGGCTCAAAGTCCGCGCCGTGACAATTGCCGAATGTGCCGCAGTCTGTATCGAGCCAGTACTCGACTATTATATCAAGGTCCTCAAGATTGACGTAACAATCGTTGGTAAGGTCTGATACGAGACCATGACCACCGGCCTGGACTTGAGCACAGTTCTGGTAGCAAGCCGTAGCTGATGCCTCATTCGAGTAGCTGGATTCATTGTCGTTGACATCTATCGCTGTAACAACGTAGTAGTAAGGCTTGAAATTATTTACGTCATTATCGATATAATCAGAATCGAGCACGGTTGAAACATTTATCTGACTGTAGCCGCTGCCGCTGTCTTCGGAGCGGTACACGTTATAGCCTGCCAAATCGACTTCGCTGTTGTCGTTCCATTCAAGCGTGAGGATCTCATTACCGGCCATTGCATAAAGACCCGTCGGCGCCGCAGGCGGATAGTCCACGACCGGCGGTACAGACTGAATCACAAATCCGATAATGACCTGACGGTTTAGATTACTGTTCGTAACACTCGGCGTTTCATCTGCGCCGGACGCGGATTTATATCCGCTTGAGCCGGTTGATGATGACATATCAATTTCAATGGCTTCAGTAAAACCATTGTTTATCGTGTAATCGCTCACGTTTCCACATGTAGCTGCGACGAAAACCATATCACCTTCATTAGTAGAAAGCGGATCGGTCGCGATTGTAGTTGGTGAACTGCTTGCGTTACTGTTAGTGTCACTGTCTCCAATAGGCTCCGTCTGGTCAACGCTGCCGAGAAATACGCTGGAGTATCCAGAGTCATCCGGCGTAACATTCCAGTTGACAGTAAAGGTACTGTTGCTTGCAGCGGCAATGCCTGCCTCGTCAAGTATAAAGGCCGCGGCATACGCCTGATAGCTTGTCCCGACTACTTCATCAATGACCCTGTCCATAGACTGGCCGCCATACGTTACAGAAACCAGGTTCACGTCGCCGTTTTCCTCAGAGTGCGCAATAAATATCAACGCACGGCTTGAGCCTGACTCTGCGGTGTGGCTTGTACCTTCCACCCAATCGCCGAGGATTTCGACATCTGTCGAAGGCGGGCCAGTAGTTGCAGATACAGTGCCAGACCAGCCTGTCTCATTCGGAGTCAGGTAACTGTCACGGGCCTTGACCCGAAAAATATATTGGTTGAGTGGGTTTAAACCCTGAGCGATATATGTAGGGTTTGCCTGCCAGATGCTGTTGGCATCGCCGTAGTTTGTGCATTCGAAATAATACTCTATTGGCGGATTTTCACTGTCCGTAGCGGTTGTGGCTGTCATCGTAATTGTGCTCGAACCTACCGCTGCTGGCACAGAGGCCCATGTCATTGGGTCCGGCTCGGGGGCTGTTACGTCCGGCGGGTCGGCTTCGAAGTTAGCGACCACCGCGTAATTGGCGTCCATAAAGACTGTAGTGCTTGCCGCACACGGGTCTGCAACCTTGCCGGCCGTTACCGCTGAACCTGACCAGACATCAAAATGGTAAAATTGAGCGGGCGAAGCGACTATAGCCGCGTTTGTATCCTGGAGATACTGGAAGTCGCCTTCACCGGGCGACGTTACAGAACCGCCCGATGTTGAGGAGATGCTCAATGTCTGCTGCGTACCGGTAGTGCCAACAAAAGTGTTTATACTATTCGCAGCCAAAGTATTAGTACTGCCAACCGAACCTTGGTTACTTACATTATTACTACTTGTTGTTTCATACTTTGTATAACTACTCACGCTACCACCAGATAATGAAAACGTCACGCTACTGGAAGACGAGTTCTGATTTACAGCAACAATAACCAGAGTGCCGCCGCTTTTATACGCAGTTACATAAACACCAGAAGAAGGGCTGGCTGTCGCATCTACCTTGATGTATCCCGGTCGGACGAATTTTGAGAAATGGCTCATAACGTAGCCTCGCTTGGATACATTTCCGCTTTCGTCGATTGGGCCGTAGCTTCTTCTTATATACCACCATATGTATGCGCTCATATTAGCATTCATAGCATCATGAATCTCTTTGCCTACTTCCAAGGCATCCGGCCATAAGTCCCCGCTAACGTCACTGCTTGTATAATGCTCGGTCATCCAATATTCTTTTCCTGAATAGTAAGTAATAGTTCCTCCGTAAAAATGGACACCTACGATGTCACACTCAGATGAAGAAGCTACAGCGCTGACATAATCTTCTTTATAATGGACTGTTGCAGGAGCAAGTACCCTGGTTGGGATTACTGATGCATTATTATTAAGGAAATTTTGCATTTGTGTCGGACTGTAACCACACGATTCGTAATCCGGCAACCAATCGGGTTCGTTCTGAACGGAGATAGCATACAAAGAAGCTCCGTTTGACGACATATAATTGGCAAAATCAGTTAAATAATCTGCATAATCGCCATACGCATCGGTTCTTAGTTCACCTCCGATGAGATCACTGTTAGTTTTCATAGATGCCGGTGGCGACCAGGGAGTTGCGAGCACAATCGCTCCGTGGCTTTTAGCTCTTACTGCAGCAGAAACTTCGCCGCTCCAGTCGCCGCTGTCAGGTGGAATATCGACACGCAAAATGGTAAGGCCGATCTGACCGGGACCGTTACCCAAAGCCGTATCAACCTGGGCATCAGTTAAAGTGCCAATCCATCTGGGGAAATTCATGCCACCGAAGCCCCTGATAGTCTGATTTGTGGTGTTTAAGTCGATGTTCACGGTTGCAGCCATTAAAGACGGTGTGAATATCAGAAGTATGGAAATAATTACCGCGATTGAGACCTTGTGATTCGATGAATATTTGTCCCTGGTCATTATATCACCCTCGTATCAAAAACCGTCCATTCAATAATTTAAAAAAGACCCCTGACCGCTCTATCGCGTTCAGGGGTCTCTTTAATTTTTATCAGTACAGCGGCCCGTCATTATTCTGCAGGCCACCAGTTTTTGATACATCCCGAATCTTCCGGGTCATTGCACTGCATCCAGTCCACAGCGAAGTCACTGAAATCTTCCAAATCGACGTCACCGTCGACCGGTGCGAAGTCCGCGCCCTGGCAGTTGCCGGATGCGCCGCAGTTCGTATCGAGCCAGTATTCGACTATTATATCAAGGTCTTCGAGATTCACGTAGCAATCACCGGTCAGGTCGGATACGAGGCCGTCACCACCTGTCTGAACTTCAGTACAGTTCTGGTAAAGGTCCGGCGTGGCTGCGTCTTCGTTCGAATAGCCGGACTTATTGTCATTGGCGTCAACAGCCGTTACAACGTAGTAGTAATCCTCAAAATTATCGACGTCATTATCGACGTAATCCGAATCGACCACGAGCGACGGATTTATCTTACTGTAGCCGCCGCCGGAGTACCCCGAACGGTACACGTTATAGCCCTCCAAATCGGCTTCGCTGTTATCGTTCCAGTCAAGGCTGACCAGGTCGTCGTCTCCTGTTGCTACCAATCCTGTCGGCGCCGCAGGCGGATAGTCCACGACTGACGGTACAGACTGAATAACGAATCCGATAATCACCTGGCGGTTCAGATTATTGTTCGTAACACTCGGCGTTTCATCTGCACCGGTCGCGGATTTATATCCACTTGAACCGGTTGATGAACCCATATCGTGTTCAATTGCTTCTGTAAATCCGTTGTTTATAGTGTAATTGCTGTTTTCATTTCCGCAGGTAGCTGCGACGAAAACCATGTCTCCTTCATTAGTAGAAAGCGGGTCGGTCGCGATTGTAGTTGGTGAACTGCTTGCGTTACTGTTAGTGTCACTGTCTCCAATAGGCTCCGTCTGGTCAACGCTGCCGAGAAATACGCTGGAGTATCCAGAGTCATCCGGCGTAACATTCCAGTTGACAGTAAAGGTACTGTTGCTTGCAGCGGCAATGCCTGCCTCGTCAAGTATAAAGGCCGTGGCATACGCCTGATAGCTTGTCCCAACCACTTCATCAATGACTTTTGTCATCGATTGCCCGCCGTATGTTACAGAAGTCAGTTCCACATCACCGTTTTCCTCAGCATGTGCGATAAATATCAACGCACGGCTGTAGCCTGATTCTGCAGTGTGGCTGGTGCCCTCTACCCAATCGCCGAGTATTTCGATGTCTGTCGGGGGCGGGTCTGTGGTCGCAGATGCAGGACTCGAAAAATCTGTTTTATTCAGGGCAGGAGCGCTATCGCGAGCCTTGACCTTGAACGTATACTGGGTCAAAGGTTCAAGACCCTGGGCTACGTATGTCGTATCAGACTGCCACGTACTGTTTGCGTCGCTGTCGGTGGTGCATCCGAAATAATACTCGACAGGCGGAGTGCCATCGTCCGTCGCTGTCTCTGCCGTCATTGTTATGCTTGTAGAGCTGACAGCGCTTGGCTGGCCGCCGGCAGCCCATTCCATCGGGTCGGGGTCAGGCGGTATCAGGTCCGGCGGGTCGGTAATTGCTGAGGCGGGATCCGAGAAGGCGGTCTGGTTCTGGTTGGTAGAACTGTCACGAGCTTTAACTTTGAACGTGTACTCCGTGTCCGGAACGAGTCCCTGAGCTACATAGGTTGGATTTGTTCGCCAGTTGCTGTTGGCGTCATTGTTTGTAGTGCATTCGAAGTAGTATTGCACGGGTGGGTTATTGTCATTTGCTTCCGAGGCCGTCATCGTAATCGAAGTCGGTCCCGTTGCATTCGGCTCTGAAGCCCATTCCATTGGGTCCGGACTTGGCGGTGTTATATCTTGCGGGCCAATATCCATCGGGAGCACAAATTCCGCGGTTCCGGTTCCCGGCTCCAGGTCTATTACGAACAATTCATTAGGTGCGCCGCCGGCAGTACAAGTTATCTCATATATTCCGTGAAAGCCTCTGAAAGTTGATACTCCGTTTGGTTCCGTAGTATCCGAGGTGTTTGTAGTCCATTCGTCCAGCAGGGCTTCGTATCGTACTCCTGCTTCATTAAGGACCCAGGTAGAGGCATTTACAATCCCACTTCCGCGCCAGACACTTTGTGAGTCATAACCCCACATAATTATGCCTTCTACACTTGGGTGACTAAAGCATATACGGTAGAGGTTCTCGAGGTCGTCAGCCGCTTGTGTTATTGAGCCGGCGTCGGAATCATATTCAGTAGCTATGATGGGTACACCGACCACAGCCAGTTCCTCAAGGACATCAGAGTAATAAAGTTCAGGGTTGAAGGGTGAGGCAACATGGGCCTGAATGCCGAGGCCTTCGACCGGCCCTCCAAGAGAGATAAGGCCGAGGGCGCGGGCCGCATACGCATCACCATCGTAACCACCGAACGAATTGTTGGAATACTCATTCATATAGAACCCGCAGTTGGGGTCTACGGAATTGCCCTCCTGGAAAAAATGGGCTCGTCCTGCCTCGCCAAGACAATCGAACATGCTGCCGGACAGCATTTCATTATCGACGTCCCACTGTACGATTTGGCCCGCGTAACGACCGACTGTGTAGTCAATACGCTCATCAATCTCTTCGAGCATCTCGCTGGCTGTCGGATACGTTTCACACGGAAGGCCGGATACCCAAGCCGGTGTTTGACTGCCGGTTTCCCAAACAAGAGTGTGGCCTCGTAATTTAATGTCATTATCCGCACAGAAATTGGCTATAGTGTCAGCCTGCGAAAAGGTCCAGACGTCCCGTGTCGACTCGTTGGAGCTCCATTTCATATCGTTTTCACATGTAGCCCACTCGAAATGGTCAACGATGAAATTCTGATGGTTGGTGTTGGTTACCTGTCCATCTTCGAGGCACGTGCCGAAGCCGAAGTTATGCCTGACCTGCTCTATTTGCACGTCAACGTTGTTGAGCGGGGACCCGTTTTGATCGACAACCGTAATCTGCACATCCCTTTTACGATTCGATTCTATTCTGGCGTTGGCGTCGTCTTCCCAGTCGGCCCTAACAGGCATTAAGGAGAAAAACAGAGATAATGTCAGCCCTACTAAAAATATTGATTTGGCGTTTAGATCCCAATAAGAGTCTCGGCCGTATGTTCGATACCTCATCTTCATCACCCCTAAATAAAGTTATTGTACGGTTGGCGCGAATGTATTTCAGGTAGGCGCACAACACCCCACTTCATTGATTAATTGGCGGAACATCATAAAAAGCAGTTTATCACAACTATTGCCTAAAATCAAGTCTTTTCGTGGGTTTTTCAGTGTCCCCAAAGTGCGTTTAAAACGTCCGGTAATATTTAGTAAGAGCAGAAAGTTGAAAAACAATAAGTTCTTTTATAAACTATATTTACAGTATATATGGGGTGACAGATTAGGAGTATCTCTATTAAGTATACAGGTAAGTATTTCTGCTTGTCTACTATGTGGCGTGACTTATTCAGGTTATAGTATGGGGCCTTGAGGTTTTTTTGCCTCAAGGCCCGTAGTTGCGTTGTTATTTTAAGGCAACCAGTTCTTAATACAGCCCGAATCACCGGGATTATTGCACAGCATCCAGTCAACAGCGAAGTCACTGAAGTCTTCCAAATCAACATCACCGTCAGTCGGCTCAAAGTCCGCGCCTTCGCAGTTGCCGGATGTTCCACAGTTTGTATCGAGCCAGTACTCGACTATGATATCTAAGTCCCAGAGGTCTATATAACAATCGTCGGTGAGGTCTGATACGAGACCATGACCGCCGGCCTGAACTTCAGTACAGTTCTGGTAAATATCTGGAATAGCTAATTCCTCATTCGAAGAGCCGGATTCATTCGAGGAAGTATCAACCGCTTTGACAACGTAGTAATACGTCGTACCGTTGACGACGCTGTTGTCGGTGTAATCTGAGCTGCTCAGGAGTGAACTATTCAATGGAGTTGTGTAGACGCCCGAAGTTGTCGAACGATACACGTTGTAGCCGTCGAGGTCACCTTCGCCGTTGTCATTCCAGTCGAGGTCGACAAAGCCATCATCTGCAGTTGCAGTCAAACCGGTCGGATTAGCCGGAGGCGTTATATCGGCTGTCGTCGTGAAATCAAGCCAGGTTATATTCCAGTAATCCGACTCCGCATAAAGCCGCATAATTTGTGCACCCGCAGTCAGGCTTACATCGTTAATGAAAATGCTCGTGTAGGTCTGCCATCCGCCTGTAGCTGAGAAACTTACCGTTCCGGTTACGTTACTGCCGCCAAACTCGATATGGAAATCTCCACCACCACTGTCGGACGCAACACGTACCTCTATATCATAAGTTCCCGTTGTGGCAACAATTACCGAATATTCCAGCCATTCGCCGTCAAATATCCAGCCGACGTTATAATTGCCTTCGCCACATACCTCTACGTCAACATCGTCCGAACGATAGTCGCCACCTTCATTTCCGCTGGTAGTGTCGTTATACGCTACGCCTGGGCCGTCGTCGTCATAGTTTTCAGCTTCAATCGTGCCCGGGATTGGATGAAGACCCGGACCTGGGTATGGAGTCTGGCCTGTTCCCACATCAGTGGTTGCAGATTCGGAAGTTGACCAGTTGTTCTCGTTCGGAACAGTAGCGCTGTCACGGGCTTTGACCCTGAATGTATAAAGAGTGCCGGGGTCGAGTCCCTGTGCTTCATACGTTGTGCTTGTTTGCCATGTACTATTGGCGTCGCTGTCGGTAGTACATTCGAAATAGTACTCGACAGGCGGACTATCGGCGTCCGTAGCAGTTGTTGCTGTCATTGTAATTGTACTTGGTCCTGTCGCTGTAGGTACTGAAAACCATGCCATAGTACTTGGACTCGGTGGGGTAGTATCCGGAGGATCGGGAGCTGCAGTCGCTGTACCCGACCATCCAGTCTCATTCTGAGCAGGAGAATTATCACGCGCCTTAACATGGAAGGTATATGGAGTCGATGGGGTAAGACCCTGTGCTACATAGGTTGGATTTGTTCGCCAGGTACTGCTGGCGCTGCCGTCTGTGGTGCATTCGAAATAGTAGTACACAGGCGAACTAACATCAGAAGCAATTGCAGCTGTCATCGTAATCGAAGTTGAACCCGCTGCAGCCGGTACTGAAGCCCATTCCGCCGGGTCCGGCGTCGGCGGCGTCGTATCGGGCGGGCCGCCGAACACAAATTCTGCGGTTCCGGTTCCCGGTTCCAATTCTATTACAAATACTTCCTCGGGCTTACCTGGAACCGTAAGTGTTATCTCATAAGTGCCGTGGAATCCCCTGAAATTCACTATACCGTTGGGTTCCGTAGTGTCTGAGGTATTTGTTGTCCATTCATCCAGCAGGGTTTCGTATCGTACACCGGCCTGAGTAAGTACCCAGGTGGAGGAATTTACAATCCCATCCCAGCGCCAGGCCGATTGCTCGATTCCCCACATCATTATCGCTTCTACGTTAGGATGGCTAAAGCATACGCGGTAGAAGTCCTCAAGGTCATCAGCCGCTTGTGTGCCGGTCGCATCAGTATCAAATTCGGTAGCTATGATAGGCAGACCCAAGTCATCCAGTTCATTGAGGAGATTATTGTAATAATTCGCGGGATCAAAGGAGGATGTATTAATGTGTGCCTGAATGCCAAGGCCTTCAACCGGCGCCCCAAGGGCGATAAGACCGTTGGCGCGAGCTGCATATTCATCACCATCGCAACCACCAAACGAATTACCCCAATATTCATTCATATACATTCCGCAGTTGGGGTCTATGCTGTTTGCGTATTGGAACATATGGGCACGTCCCGTCTCGCCAATACAAGCAAACTCATCATCGGACAGCATCTCGTTGTCGACGTCCCAATTGACAATTTGACCCTTATAACGATTGACTATGCTATCCATACGCTCTTCCATTTCATCCATCATTTCACTCGTTGCTGGATACGTATTACAGGCCAGAGGCGGTGGACCCAGTACCCAGGTTGGCATCTGAGCGTTATCCTGTTCCCAAAAAAGGCAATGGCCTCGCAAAATAATATCATTGTTGGCGCACCAATTGGCTATATAGTCAGACTGGCTGTAGGTCTCGACGTCTCGTGTCGACTCGTTGGATATCCATTTCATCTCGTTTTCACACACCGCCCACTCGAAATGGTCAAGGACGAAATCCCTGTAGTTGCTATTGTTATACAGCAGTCCATAAGCGAGAGCTGCACCAAACCCGAAGTTATGCCTGACCTGTTCTATTTGTACATCAACGTTGTTGATAGGAGCCCCTCCCAGGTCCTTTACTGTAATCTGTACGTCCCTTTTGCGGTTCGCTTCTATTCTGGCGTTGGCGTCGTCTTCCCAGTCGGCCTTAATGGGTGTCAATGAGAAAAGCAGAGATAACGTTACCCCTATTAGAAAGATTGATTTGGTGTTTAGAATCTTATAGTAGTTTCGACCGTTTGTTCGATACCTCATCATCATCACCCCTAAAAAGTTGCTAAAAGGTGGCTCACGTCTGTTTAAATAAGCACTTAACAACCCCTTCAACCGTATGCCATACAAAGTAGTCTATCAAAACTATCACTTAAAATCAAGTTTTTTCGTGGGTATTTCAGTGTCCCCAAAGTGCGTTTAAAACGTCCGGTAATATTGGGTAAGAAAAGGAGGTTCACAAACAATAAGTTCTTTTTTAATCTATACTTACAGTATAGATGGGGTGACAGATTAAGAGTATCTCTATGAGGTATGCAGGTAGCTATTTTTGCTTGTCTACGTTATGGCGTGACTTATTCGTTTTATAGTATTAGGCCTTGAGGTTTTTGTACCTCAAGGCCCGTAGTTGCGTTGTTGTTTTAAGGCCACCAGTTCTTTATACATCCTGAGTCTTCGGGATTATTGCACAGCAACCAGTCCACAGCGAAGTCACTATAATCTTCCAAATCAACATCACCGTCGGTCGGTGTGAAGTCCGCGCCTCCGCAGTTGCCGGAGGTGCCACAGTTCGTATCGAGCCAGTACTCGACGATTATATCGAGGTCTTCGAGGTTCACGTAGCAATTGCCGGTGAGGTCTGATACGAGACCGTCGCCGCCGGCCTGAACTTCCGTACAATTCTGATAAAGATCCGGCGTAGCTGACACCTCAGTCGAATAGCCGGATTCGTTGTTGTTGGCATCTTCCGCAGTTACAACGTAGTAATAAGTTATGAAGTTGCTGGCGCTGTTGTCGGTGTAATTTGAGTTGCTCACGATTGGACCGTTTAGCTGACTATAACCGCTGCCTGAGGTTGTGGAACGATAGACATTGTAACCAGCGAGGTCGCCTTCGCCATTGTCATTCCAGTCGAGGCTAACCTGGCCGTTGTCTGGTGTAGCCAAAAGGCCTGTTGGTGCCGAAGGCGGGTCATCCACAGTTCCCGCAGCAGCCTGAATTACAAATCCGATAATCACCTGACGATTTGGACCGGTGGAGTATGTTGCGCTTGGCGTTACATCTGCGCCTGTTGCTGATACATAACCGGCTGCACCAGTAATGCCGGTGGTATCGCCAAATGTCTGGTCGTAACCTTCGGTAAAGCCGGTAAGTGTATATGAACCTACGTTACCGCAGGTAGCTGCATCTATAACCATATCGCCTTCTTCTGTGGAAAGCGGACCAGTTGTAATTGGATTAGGAGTACTGCTTGTCGTACCGGCACTGTCAGAATCTCCGATAGGGTCTGTCTGGTCGACACTACCGAGGAATACGCTGGCGTAACCGACGGCACTAGTCGTGTCGCTCCATGTAGGAGTAAATGTGTCACCGGAAGCGACAGCGATGTTTGGCTCGTCCAGAATAAAGGCAGCAACGTAATTACCATAGCCGGTAGTAGTGGCGCTGACTTCGATAATCTTGGTCATTGCCCGGCCGCCGTATGTAACGGAAGTCAAACTTGGGTCGAGACCACTGCCAGATTCTTCGTGTGCAATGAAAATCAAGGCACGGTTGGAGCCTGCTTCTTCAGCATGAGTCAGGTCCTCTACCCAGTCCCCGATGATTTCAACATCAGTGCCGGGTATTTTGGGCTTTGCTGAGTCTTCATTTGAATAGCCGCTCTCGTTGCTGTTGGCATCTACAGCAGTTACAACGTAGTAGTACGTCGTACCGTTGACAACGCTGTTATCGGTATAATCTGAGCTGCTCAGAAGCGGGCCGTTTATCTGGCCGTAGCCGCCGCCTTGAGACGTCGAACGATAGACATTATAGCCATCGAGGTCGATTTCGGTGTTGTCGTCCCAATCGAGTGAAACTGTTGAGTCGCCTGCCGTCGCCACCAGAGCTGTCGGTGCCGCGGGAGGTGTTGTATCGATGGGCTCGGCGGAGTCTTCATTTGAATTTCCGGACTCGTTTGAAGATGTATCCACGGCTGTAACGACGTAGTAGTAAGTCGTGCCGTTGGTTACGCTGTTGTCGGTATAATCTGAAGTGCTCAGAAGCGGACCATTAAGCTGGCTGTAGCCGCTACCTGAAGCAGTCGAACGATACACATTATATCCCTCGAGGTCGTCTTCGGAGTTGTCGTCCCAATCGAGCGAGACGGTTCCATCACCGGCTGTTGCGTCTAATCCGGTCGGCGCCGAAGGAGGTGTTGGATCGATGGGTGTAGCTGAATCTTCATTCGAGTATCCGGATTCATTCGAGGATGTATCTTCTGCTGTAACAACATAGTAATAAGTCGTGCCGTTGGTTACACTGTTGTCGGTATAATCTGAAGTGCTCAGAAGCGGACCGTTGAGCTGGCTGTAGCCGCTGCCTGAGGTTGTGGAACGATACACATTATATCCCTCGAGGTCACTTTCGCCATTATCATCCCAGTCGAGACTAACGGTTCCGTCGCCGGCAGTGGCATCCAGCCCGGTCGGTGCTGCAGGGGGTTCTGTATCTCCGGCTGCTATGACCGTCATTTCCAGGTAGTTAATGTTCATGAACTCCGAAGATGTGGTTTCATACACGGCCCAGATTATTTTTCCATCCGCATCATCGATGTAAGTGCTGAAGTCTGAAGAAATTATCCGGCTCATCGTGGTGTCCACATCGGGCTCAATAATCATGTCAGAACCGACCTGAACCCAGGAACTATTCTGTGTCCAGTCGGTACCTGCTTTCATAACGTATATTTTGTGAGTTGAGGCACCGGATTCGCTTGTATTGCTCGTATTTCCGTTAAAGGTCAGGTCAATCCGGTTGATATTGCCGGGTAATTCGTTTATTTTCATTTCGACCCAAAGGAAAATCTCGTCGAGAAAGCCGGCGTCGGCAGTAGCCCATTCGGCGGTATTGTTGGCGGAAATATTGACATACTCTAGATCGTTGGCTTCCGTCTTTAAATTCACATTGTCCGAACTGCCCTCGAATGGGAAGGCGTCCACGTCGCAGGCAAAAGCATTATATTCGGTATTCGATTGGGTTATGCCTACAAAATTGTAAACGGTTGGGGGATTGCTGGTCGGTGTTGCCGGGGCCTCGGTCGAGTATCCGGATTCATTTGTGGATTCATCTACTGCGGTGACCACATAATAATATGTAATCTCGTTTGTAACGCTGTCATCGGTATAAAACGAGTTTATAACTAATGAGCCGTTAATTTTGCTGTAACCGCTGCCGCTGGTTGTGGAGCGATATACGTTGTATCCGTCCAGGTCTTCTTCAGAGTTGTCCAGCCAGTCCAGTGACACTGTTTCATCGCCGCCTGAAGCCAACAAAGCCGTCGGTACCGCTGGGGGCGTTCCATCATATGGTATAGCCCAGTCCTCGTTTGAGTATCCGGACTCGTTTGTTGACATATCCACTGCGGTGACAACATAGTAATATGTTATATCTGGTGTAACAGTGTCATCGACATAATCAGAGTTGCTTATAATTGAGCCGTTTATCTGGCTGTAACCGCCGCCTGAGTAAGTAGAGCGATAAACGTTATAGCCGTTCAGGTCGCTTTCTCCATTATCATACCAGTCGAGACTGACCTGATAGTTACCTCCTGTTGCCGAAAGACCGGTCGGATTTGACGGCGGGGTTACATCACCTGTGCCTGTAAGCGACAGGGTTGTTACCGACTGCGCGGGTAGGCTCAGTGAGCCGCCCGTATAGCTGCCGATGTTTTGGCAATTTTGACTCGATGTTGAACGATACACGCTGCCGGTGGTTATCGAAAAACCTGTGAATGATAGGTTCAGGCTGACGCTGCTGCCGCCTGTGTTGATTATTACTACGGTTACATCCTGATTGCTGGGGCTTATATAAGCCGACATGAGAAGCGAAGATGAGTCCTCGGTTGAGTCTATTCGATGCCAGCCGGGGAAGATAAATGCTGAAAAATGTTTCATGCCATAGAAGTCAGAGTTGATGGTGTAACTGGAGGCCCCCCACGACGGGATTGTCACGAGCCCCCCCTCGTCCCAGAATAACTCCCAGTACAGATAGACCGACACTTCTTCGACAGTTAATGAATTATGCAACAGATGCGCCAGATTCAATGCGTCGGGCCAGCTATCTGTTGCTTTCTCGTATTCCGTCTGGAACAGAGGTTTACTGCCCCACGCAGAGTTGAAGCTGGACATCGCAGAATTATAGTCATCAGGGTCATCGCCTGCGTCAATATTGTAGAGATGGTGGGCATAACCGTAGATGCGGGAATGGTCGGAGATTGCTGATAAATATTGGCTTGGGGTGTAGCCGCTTGCGCCGTAAAAGCCGGTTATTTCAGATGCGACCATTTTCGGCATGGACGAACCCATTTCATCATCCAGTTTCACCCAAACCGCATTGAATGCCTTGTTGTAGCCGGCATGGGATGAGTTCTCTGTGGGGTCGAACAGGCAGCGGTCATTGCCATCCCAGTCAGGTTCATTTTGAATGCTGATATAATCCGCATAAACACCATAATGAGGCCAGCCGCTTGATGTGTTAGTCAGGCTCTCATACCACCAATCTGCAAAGCCGGTGTAATTATAATTGCCGAGGCCTCCTATAAGAGTCCCTTCGTTCAACTTACCGGTGCTTTTTAACCTGATTGGCGGCGACCACGAGGAAATCATGATTTTTAGGTTTGGATTGCGCGACAATGCTTCGCCGACGATAGTATCCGTATTGGACATGTAACCAGAGTCGTATTCGTGGGTATTTCGTATCCTGTATATATCAAGGCCGAGGTCATCAAAGAGCAAGTTATAAAGCGCGGTTTGGTTGCCGCCGAAGTTAGTGACATAATTTTCGAACCAGGCGCCGGAGGCCCCGAAGCCCTCAATCTCCTGGTGGAGTGTACCTACGTTAACCTGGCCAGTGGCGCCGTAAGATGTTGCCAACAATAGAATTACTGCGAAAAAAAGAGACACAAACAGTCCTTTTGCGGGCATCGTCCTTCTCCTTAAATCAAGACTTTGTACAGAATTTGCACAATCTTAGTTTGGAATCCAACAGCAATAGATATAGTATAACCGCTACAATAATACCATACCTGCGGCTTATTTGCAAGCTAAACCTTGGTTTGCGGGCACTTGTTGAACTGATTCTTCAGAAATGCGATTTCAAGCTTGAAAATGGGGTTGACTATTCGGCATAAGGGCCAAACAGCCGCCTCGCAACCTGTTTAGAGAGACCTCATAAAAAAGCCGCCGCTGCATAAATGCAGTGGCGGCAGGAACTTGCACGTTTTATACCATGTTAACCTTGTCTTTTAAGCTCGGATCATTTTAGCTTCATAGTGCCGGCAAAGTCGTAATATTGGCCTGAATTAGCTTTGACCACGACGTGTACCGTGTTAACGCCTAAATCTAACTCTGCTTCAACAAGGTCTTTATCGAATAATACTTTCATCTTGACGGTTTGTCTTGTGCCGGTGCCCCGTTCTTTAAGTATTTCGAGCCCCTTCCGGTCGATGGCAAACTCGCCTTCAATCGCGCCGGGATAGAAGATTAAAGATTCATCCCAGTCTATGTCATCTATGCCGATGCCCTTTATCTTAAGTGTGGCCATTATCTCAGTTTGGCGGGTTTTTGCTGAAAGTTTCCCGGGTTTGCACCTGAGTTTGGATTGTATTGGTGGAATGACGTTCACCGTACAATAATCAGGCTGTGACTGTTCTGTGCCGTTGTCTGCGATAAGCTCTATGGTGTGTTCCCTGTCACAGGCGACGGTCTTTCTTCTTCGTATTTCTTCCCCGACGGGAAGTTGTATTGTTGGTGTTACTCCGTTTGCTTCGTAGTCGTTGCCGTCGACAGACCAGCTCCAGTCGTAGTTGAGCGGCAGGTCATTAACCTCATAAGAACCCGAACCATCCATGTTTACGTCGGCATAACCGTCGATAAATGCATAAGCTGTAATGTCTTCACCGGCATCTGCCATTACATCGGGTGGTGTAACCGAAAGCGAGAGAGTGGTTATGGATTCTGCAGGAAGCGCCAACGGGCTGTTTGGGTCGAAACTGCCGACAAGAACACAGTTTTCTGTCTCACTTGTCCGATAGACGTTTCCGTCCGCAACAGTAAGTCCTGGAAAGGACGTTACTAAGTTAACATCGATACTGCTGGTGTTGATGATTTCTACGCTCATTTGTTTGTTATCCGGTCTGATATAAGCAGAGATTCGCAGTGCCGAGGAGTCGGTTGTTGCTTCTATTCGCTGCCAGCCGGGGTCTGTAAACTTACTGTAATGTTTCATTGCATAATAGACGGGGTTGATGGTATAGTCTGAGCTCGAAAGACTCACCAGACCACTCGGTGACGACCAGAATAGTTCCCAGTGCAGATAACATGATACGGATTCTGTCACCAGACTGTTATGCATTAAAAGAGCTAAATTCATCGCATCAGTAAAGTCAGATGCGCTTCCCGCATATTCTGTCTGTATCAGAGGTTTAGAGCCGTAATTCGTTTGAAAGGCGGTCATTGCGATCAGATAGGCGTCGGGGTCGTCCCAGGAGGCTATGTTGTATAGGTGATGGGCATAGCCGTAGACGTGGGAAGTATTTATCAGATTGTCCAGATAATTTTCAGCACTGAGGATACCCGTCGTTTCACCGGCGAGCATCTTCGGCATATTTGGACCCATTCGAGAATAAATTTCGTCATAGACCGCTTCGAAGGCCTGGTTATAGCCTGCGTAGCTCGATGTCTGTGTTGGTTCGTATCGACATGTGTCCCAGTTGTCCTCATAGTCGGGTTCATTTTGTATATTGATATAATTTGCATCTACTCCTAATGCGGACCATGCTTCCAGACTGTCAGCCCACCACGTTGCAAGCTCATCGTACATATAGCTACCGGGGCCACCATCAAGAGTACCGCGAATCAGACTGCCGTTACTCTTTAGATAGGTCGGTGGCGACCAGCAGCTCATCATAATTTTTAAGTCCGGATTACGCAGCTTGGCGGCGGTTATTATTTCTGCGGTGTGGCTCATGTAGCTGTCCCCGGTGGCGCCCTGGTCGTATGTGTTACGCAGCCGGTATATGTCGAGGCCAAGATCGTCGAAGAGTAGGTCATAAAGGTCATTCTCGTAAGGATTGTCCGTAAGCAAATTTTCGTACCAAGCACCAGCGGCACCAAAGCCATCAAGCTCTTGATAGCATGTAAATATGTCAATCTCGGCTGTGGCGTTTGGCTCCGGCGGGGTCCAGGGAGGAGAGGAACTAGGTCCGTATACAATTACGTCATCGACAAAAAAGTTTACATCCACAGCGGGGCCTTCAAAGTAAACCTGCAGTATCGTAGCTGTGCCGGTCGGACTATAGGTGAACTGGCCTGATAGCTCAACCCAGCCGTTACTATTGGCGCTGGCGTTATCTACATTATAGTAATTTGTTCCGCTGTCATCGGTTTGCTGAATTGATACGATGACGGTGTCACTGGCGGAGTCTTCGAGTCTTACCCAGCCGGAAATCTGATATGTACCGCCGGATTCCACATCGCTCAGTATGTCCTGTTTTATTCCGTTCCATATTGATGTTCTATTATAAGCCTTGCCGCTGCCGGAGCCGGTGCGCACGGTACTTGACTCTGCGCTGATAGAGCAGCTTCTACCGGACCAGCCCGTTATGCCGCTCTCGAAACCGGGATTCGTCAGGATGTTGGTGTCGCCATAACATGAAAATACAATCGCTGCAGTCAATACACAGATACAGGTTGGGAGTTTTCCAGGCATTTCAGCGTCCTCCAATAAATTCTCAAAATCTTACGACTTATCAAAGAAATCTGGATTTTTAGACTATTGCTTCTGAACCATTCAAACTAAAACTCGATGAAGTCAAACAGAGTTGCTTCGTTGTTTTTATAGACGTATATATCGGGTGAACAATAAGACGGCATTACTGCAGGATTGGACAAAAACCAAAGCTGAGCATGCAGGTTAGTGAACAGGAGCCGGAATATTGTGATAGATGTCCGGAAAAAGGAGTTTATGGTGTATTTTTCGATGTAAGTCATTTCGCCCTCGAGAGTCAGGTTCGGCTAAGTCCTTTTGTGATATATACATATATCGAGGTTGCAGGTTAAATAAGCCGAGCCCCATAATATTATTGGACTGTTTAATCCTTGTCCTCTTAAATTATAACCTATAATAGCAGGGGGCCAAAATAGCCGTAAGCCCCAAAAGGGTCTGGGAAATTGAGGGGAAAGGGGCTTTTTGACCAGATGAAAAGGATATTAGCCAGGTTGCCTAAAGGCAAAGTTTTTACGAAAAAACCAAAAAAGGCATAAAAAAACTTGACGTTTTCGGGTCTTGATGGTAAGCTAATATCTAAGGTTCTTAGTTTTTTAGTATTAGCGGCAGATAAGGTGCCTGCGTCGATGGAGAACTACATGTTTTTGTATTATAGTGCGCTGACCCCAATTATCAATTTAGGGGTTATTACAGGACCTGTAAATGGCATATCTGCAGAAATTGCGCTTAATCATTTTAAGCCGCTTGGACGGTATAACCTTGGGTGCGAAAGGCGGGGGCAGGGTCTGTCCAATATGTTCTCTTACAGAACCAGCTTTGGAGGAGTCGGGTTTTCCCGATAAAAATATATCGTTTTTAGGTTATTACCAGGGTATCGAAGGACGGCCGGTCGGGCCGGCCGAGTTGAATATAGATAGAGTGTATTAACGTGAAAGTAAAAAAAACAGGTACAAGAAAGGTTTAGGAGGTATCAAGATGGAAAAAAGTAAATTACTAACTGTTGCCTTATTTTGTCTTTGTTTTGCCGGAATTGCTCTGGCGGAAGAGGTCATAAACATCGACCTCAACGGCCAGGGTGACGATGTCGCTTATACCGGCGAGGCGGCTATTCCTGGTGAAGATGTTTGGCGAGCGATTTATCAAGGTACGGGAGTTGCAGTGGGTTCGGCCAGAACAAGCGACCTCGCAGATTATGATGAGCCGAACGAGGCCAGTATATATGCTGCGCAGGTATGGCTTGAAATTCCCGAGGACGATCTTTTCACCAAAGTGGCAGACACTGATGTGTACGGCAACGACCTGATGGATGACGGATTCGTGAAATCAGGCGTTAAGGATCCATGCCTTTACATCTTAAGTGAGCCGCAAGATAGGACAATCCCAGCGGGCGCCTACAACGGCACATATGATATTTATGTATATGGGGCTGTTGACGGCGATATTATCATGATAAGGGGTAATGACGCTCCGATAACAAAACCGTTGACCGGAGGACCTTTTAACGGAGATTTTAATGAAGACGATGATTATGTTGTTTTCGAAGATGTTGTTATCGATGACGGGAACAGTGTCGTTCCCGGCGATGGTAACACAGTGACTATCATCTGGAAAAACACCATCAACGGGCTGCAATTAGTCAAGCAGCAAGAACTTATTGAGATAGTGCCTGATACAGTGATTCCAGCTCAGTTATATGACGTAGCAAGAGAGACAAACAAAAGAGTAGGCGAGCCGAATCCCTTTGGACCGGATATTGTCACTGACCCTTGCGCGCATCATTGTTCTTGTCTAGTTTGTAACGGTGGCATTAACGTTTCCTATCTCGATAACAGCGAGTATATGATATACGACTTCAACTGTTCCGTGAATGATGGTAGAGAGTATAGTTTAAAAGCAAGCGTTCTGCCGGATGGTAATACTAATGGCGCCAGTCTCTTGATATATTACTACAATGATAACCTCGGACAAGAGATTCAGGTTGGAGAAGCGACGCTTCCGGCACAATCCGGAGGATATAGTCAGCCTACAGAGACAAGTAGTACAGTTGAATTTAACATCTTCCCGGGCGAAGGATATTTGAGGTGGAAAGTTGGTTCTGAGATGTACTTTAACCTCTTCCAAATCAAACTGAGTTGGACCGGTAACCCCGTTCAGATGGGGAACTGCGCCGACGTTTACTTTTACAAGTATAATTACCTGAGTGACTATGATAACGACTGCGATGTTGACGAGGACGACCTTCTTAAAATTGTAGACAACTGGGTAACTTGTTACGATCCGAACACTGCAAATTGTCCATAGTAGTTTTGTTGAGCGAATAATTCTTTAAAATAAAGTATAAAAGGAGAAGGTACTATGGAATACAAATTAAGATTAATGATCATAGGTGTGGCGTTTTTCTGTTTGTCGCTGGGGTCGATTGCCCCGGCTGCCTACACAGTAAAAACCCTCTATCTGGATGGAAACTTAGTCGACTCTGATGCTAACAGCACAGCTGGTCTTAAGAGTATCGGTGATCATCTAACGATAGCAGCTGCAGGAGACCTCACGTACATATACAACGAATATATTGGCAGTATTGATGAGTTCGCAATTTACGCAGGTGTTTTAGACGCCGATACTATTAAGTCGCACTACGAGGCGAAAGACTCGAACTCGGCCTATTATGCCATAGTAGATGGTAACAATCCTTTGTTATGGTTTAGGTTCGAAGATGCCAACACCAGCAATGGCCAGTGGGCAGCTAATTCAGGCTCAGTAGGCATCAACGGCCAGTATATCAACGTAAACGCTAATCCGACGAACAAAGTACCCGGTATAAACGCCGACAGTAATGCTATAAACTTCCCTAGTACTGGTGACACCGGCGACGGAAGCTGTATAGATGTAAATGACCCTGATGAGTACTTTGGTAACCAACTCAACGGCAGTTTAACAGTCGAGTTATGGGTTAATTTTATAGATTTAGATAATCCGGCGGAAGACAATGGCTTCGCGAGATTTTACCAGCGAAAGGGTAGTTATGGCCTCTATACTAATAATGACCCCAACACATTAGGGATATTTGGTGGTGATGCCACAAATGATATGAATCTTCCATACGACATCAACGACGAACAGTGGCACCATATTGTCGTTACCTTTGATTCAAATTACGCCGAACAAGAGCTGCCGGATACTAACTCATATATCGAGGAAGTGACGTCGGATAATCCTATCGTTTGGCTGCGGTTTGAAGATGACTACCCACAGGATTCCAGCGGCAACGACAATTGGGTAGGTTACGGCTCTGCGATAAGTATCAGAGACAAAAAGGGTGGAATCGGGAAAAGTGCCTATTTTGACGGAACAGATGGTTCAGGCGTCTATGGTGCTGCAGTGGCAAAAGGTCCGAACGCCCCGCCCATGGATCCAAACACGACTATAGGCTGGCAGGTCTATGGCGACCAGTATTCATTTGCCCCTAACGACATAACATTTGAGATGTGGTACAAATTGCCCTCGCAATCGCAATTTGCAATATTCTTCCAGCAGTTAGGTGCCTGGACCAATGAGCCACGCGCTCCGGGAGTAAGCAATCAGGGCAGCAATTTACGTGTTTTCTGTGGCTCCGCTGCCTGGGAACCAGGCGTCAGCTCATACCTCGACAGGATATGGCATCATTTAGTTGTTACTTATGACGAAGAATACCTGGATGATCCGTATGCTATGAATGTACAACTGTATGTAGATGGTCGCATAAAGGGTAGTGAAATTTTTAACGACCCTAACGCAAAACTCGGCCCTGAGTTGTCTCACCTCATAGTTGGTGGTGAAAATGATATGGGTCATACCTATAATGTGCTATTCAGACATGTCGATGAGTTTGCTATCTATGAGGGCATTTTGGCTCCAGACCGCGTCTTAGCTCATTACGCGGCTTTGCAGGCGAAGACTTGTACCGAAGCCATTGAAAGAGGAGGACTGCCAAGCTGGACTGTCGTTGACAGAAACGGGGATTGCATAATTAGTCTCTTCGACTTTGCCACATTAGCATCGGAATGGGCACTATGTAACGACCCAGCAGGTGGCGCAGGTTGTTCACCTAACTGGTAACAGGAGATGCCTAAGACTTGAATAATTAACTTACGAATTAATGAGTTTTAGAAACACTTCAAGAGCCATCCCCAAAAGGATGGCTCTTTTTTATTTTTTACTTTTCAAGCTATCGGCTTGCTTCGATACTGAACAGAGAATTATACAAGGATATTAAACACCCAGACACTGATGAAAGACTCCATAAATAACTCAACCCCTGTATAATTATCCCGGCCGTAACAGACAGTCCGGCGCTTCCAAAACTGCATCTGACTTATCGAATCATCATCAGAAATGTCTTTCCCCGAACTACTACACTCTTTTTTGGTCGTATATCAACGTATTTGCCGGCAGTCACCAATAACGCAAAGAATTCTTTAATGCTCCAAAAAACAATGAACCTTTAGTCCGGATTTTTCGTAACAAATAGTGTGGGGCAAAGTTTTTTTGAGGAAATATTGGGAGGAAAGCTATGGCAAATCTAAAAATCTTGACAATTCCTGGAACGGTCCGAGTAGCGGTTCTTTTCCAATAGAATCGTTGACTGCGGACAGGCCCTGTACTTTGAAGAACTCAAACTTACCCGCTATAGCTTCTGTAAAGACCGGAGCTTTTACATTAATTGAGTTACTGGTCGTAATTTTAAATTATTGCGTTATTACTTGCGATACTGATACCAAGTCTCAATAAGGCCAGGGAACTGGCTAACCGGGTAGTCTGCGGCAGCCGCCTAAAGACCCTCACCCAGGGAAGCGCTGAATACGCAACTGCCCAGGGCGGCTGGTTCGTGCCCGCCGGTTACTCACCTTTTGTGGACCCGGACGGCGACGCTGACCCTACAAAAAATTCCTGTCAATGGATACGGAACGTGACCTACAGAAAGTATATCGACATAGACAACTACAGAACTATTGTGCAGAAGGGGAACCTTATGATGGCGCCTAAGGAATTCCAATGTCCAAGTGATAAGGTAAGCAAGGACCCCTATAACAAATCCGACGAATACGAAGTTTTGGTAAGTTATGCTTATAACGTCACGGACTGGGACCCCTGGACCGGCGGTAGTGGTGACGGCTGGATAAATCGAATTGTAGGACACAGGGTTGATTCCATAAATCAACCTGCCGAGAAACTCAACTTTATCGACGGTATCGACTGGTGGACCGACTGGGAGGCAGCCAATTTCAAGAATGGATGGGATCTTCTTGGACAACGCCCAAGCGACGATTATAGAGACCCCGCTATAAATCCTGCGCCGCTGGTTTACGGCCCGGTGTTTTATCGTCATAGCGAAGGTGCTGTGATTGGGTTCTATGACGGCCACGCGGCATACCTGAAAAAGGAAAAGATTTTTGTCGCGGAAGATTGGGCTTCGGGCAATGCCGGAATGTGGACCTCGTCCGGCCGGTGACCATAGGGTAACAATACTGGTCAGATACCTTTAGATTGTATCGTTTTATAACAGAGATAGCAGGTTTCAAAAAATATCTCTATAAATCACCATGAGCGGGTTGTCAGGCCCGTTTATGTACTCCAAAAACAGCCTTTTTAGCGGTTTAGATATTTAATCTCTGAGGCCGCAAAAAAGCTCCACAATACTTCGACATTTGCCGGCAATTTCTTCCACCACCCGTTGCAAACGGCTATGTTGTATACGGGTTGTGACCATTCGATTAACCGGGAAAATTTAGTTGCACGTTTGCTTTTCGCACTTTATTATTTGCCCCGCGACAATAGACACATAATTTCACTGTCTTGCGGCAGTTAGCAATGTCGAGCTGCTGCCGAATTATGAGCCTGGGTTATGAGATATAAATCCTCGTGGATAATTGTGCTGTCCGTTTTGTGCTTAATCCTGTATTCCTGCAGCAACACTGCATCCATCGAAGCTTCAGAAGGTTCACCACAGGATGACGGCTACCGTCTGTGGCTCAAATATGATAAGATTAACAACTCCGATAAACTGAATGAGTACCGGCAGATGATTACAACTGTAGTCCTTCAGGGGCAGTCACAAACCTGCGGGATTATCCGTCAGGAACTCAGGGATGGATTGTCCGGCCTGCTCGGCGCAGATTTGCCTTTTACTGAGTCAATCGATAAAAACAACTGCCTTATTGCAGGTACTCCGTCCAATTGCGAAATCATTGAGAAACTGAGCGGCTCACTGCCTCTGGATACCCTCGGCAGGGACGGCTTCATAATAAAATCAATGCAGATAGACGGTCGTGACGCGGTTGTCATCGCGGCTAATGACGATGTCGGTCTTTTATACGGAGCATTTAATTTTTTACGCCTGATACAAACTCGACAATCGCTTGACAACATTAGCATCGTCTCAAAGCCGCGCATTCAGTACCGCCTTGTCAATCATTGGGACAATCTCGACGGTAGCGTTGAACGCGGCTATGCGGGCAAATCACTGTGGAAATGGAACGAGCTGCCTGAAAAAATCGACCCTCGATATTGTGACTATGCACGCGCAAACGCCTCGATTGGCATCAACGGCACTGTGCTTAATAATGTCAACGCCAACCCGGACATACTGAAACCGGAGTACCTGAAAAAAGCAGCAGCCCTGGCGGATGTTTTCAGGCCATACGGTATTCGAGTATATCTTTCTGTTAATTTTTCTTCGCCCATATCAGTGAAATTCAAACTTGAAAGCAGCAGAAGGGGCGGCATCGGAGATCTCAGGACATCCGACCCAATGGACCCGCAGGTCAGGCAGTGGTGGAAGGACAAGGCAAAAGAAATTTATGAATTGATTCCTGACTTCGGGGGTTTTCTGGTCAAGGCGAATTCCGAAGGTATGCCCGGCCCGCAGGACTATAACAGGACCCACGCCGACGGCGCAAATATGCTCGCAGAAGCCCTGCAGCCGTACGGTGGCGTTGTGATGTGGCGTGCGTTTGTATATGTTCCGCAAACCGACCCGGACCGTGCGAAGCGGGCATATAAGGAGTTCGTTCCTCTCGATGGGAAGTTCGAGCAGAATGTTTTTGTTCAGTCGAAGAACGGACCAATTGACTTTCAGCCTCGCGAACCTGTAGCGCCCATATTCGGCGCGATGCCGAAGACCCCGCTGATGCTCGAGCTGCAAATCACACAGGAGTATCTCGGGCACTCAAAACACCTGGTTTATCTGGCCCCGATGTGGAAAGAATATCTTGAATTTGATTTGGACGCCAAAGGTCCCGGCTCAACACTTGCCAAGGTTATCGACGGTTCTTTGTATAACTATAGTATGACGGGTATCGCCGGTGTTACGAATATCGGCGATGACCGGAACTGGTGCGGACATATTTTCGCACAGGCCAACTGGTATGCCTTCGGCCGATTAAGCTGGGACCACAGCCTTACTGCTGAACAAATCGCAGATGAATGGATAAAGTCGACATTAACATGCGAACCGGAGGCGATAGAGACCATAAAGTCTATGATGATAGGCTCCTGGGAAGCATGTGTAAATTATATGACACCCCTGGGCCTGCATCATATAATGCAGGAGGGCTTTCATTATGGGCCGCAGCCGCAGCTTGATTCGGCGCCAAGGGCCGACTGGAATTCAGTCTATTATCACCGCGCAGATGCCGAAGGGCTGGGCTTTGACCGTTCCTGCACGGGCAGTAACGCGGTATCTCAATACTCCACAAGTGTTTGTGAGAAATTTAATGACATAAATGCCTGTCCCGAGAAATACCTGCTCTGGTTCCACCATGTATCGTGGGACCGCCGGATGCAGTCCGGCAGGACGTTGTGGGATGAGCTTTGCTATAGATATAATTTAGGCACAGAATATGTGGACAAAATGGTAAAGAAATGGCAAACTGTTGAGCAATATGTGGACCCGCAGTTGTTTTCGCATGTGTTGGAAAAGCTGCAAACGCAGAAAAAAGATGCCGGCATCTGGAAGGATACCTGTATAAATTATTTTCAGAAATTCAGTAAAAAACCTATTCCTGAATCCAACTAAAATATTGAAGGAGCGACTTATGAAGGACCAAACGCAAAAACTCTCGATTGTAGAGAAAGTCGGCTATAGTCTCGGCGACAGTGCCGCCAATTTCATCTTCCAGACGGTAATGATGTTCCTGATGTTCTTCTACACGGATATCTTGGGAATTTCCGCGGCAGTTGCCGGAACGATATTTCTGGCAACGAGAGTATTTGACGCAATCAACGACCCGATGATGGGGGCCATTGCCGACCGAACTAACACTCGCTGGGGCAAGTTTCGTCCCTGGGTATTGATTTCCGCGGTTCCTTTCGGGGTAATCGGCGTTCTTATGTTTACAGCGCCGAATTTTAGCGGCATGGGCAAAATCATATATGCTTTTATAACATATAACTTAATGATGATTATATACACCGTTAATAACGTTCCATACTGTGCAATGACAGGCGTTTTGACCGGCGACTCAATCGAGCGAACAGGGCTGGCACAATATCGTTTTATTTTCGCGATGCTTGCGACCCTTGCCGTCCAGAGCCTTAGCATTCCCCTCGTTAATTACCTCGGTGTTGATAATAAAACTATTGTACAAAGCGAAGTCAGAGCAAACCAGTTTACGGTTGACCCTGCAAGCCCCGGACTGGCAAAAATTATCGTTAGTGCAGACGACCAGCAGGGAAATGTAATTGAAAAGGATTTTTATGTAAAAGTTACCAAACCTGTTGCAGAAATACCTTTAGTAAAGAAGTCGATTTCGGATTTGACGGTTGAGCAGGGTTTTGGCCAATATGAAATAGACCTTAATGCCGTATTTGACCCCGGGGCTTACGGCCCCGTTACCTACACAGCGACTATAGAAGATGGCAAAGTCGCAAAGGTTGAAATTATAGGCGATAAACTTAAGCTCACTGAAGCCGGCATTGGCGTTACCAATGTAACCGTAGCAGCAAGAGACAGGCTTAAAAACAATGCAAACATTCAATTCGTATTGGCGATTCTTGCCGTTGGCAACTCTCCTCCGAAAGTCATAAGTCAGCACGATATCGATATTGACAAAGGTTTTGTGAAATATCAATTAGACCTTGCAAGAATTTTCTCTGACGAAGACGGCGACACGCTTGAGTACACCGTAAAAAATAGCAACACAGGCGTACTGAACGTTAGTATTGATGGCGGACAACTGATTCTGTCGGAAAGAAAACCCGGAGATACTCAAATTACAATTTCAGCAAACGACCAAAAGGGGGGAGCGGCATCTGTTGTAATTCCGGTTATCGTAAGAACAGGCGACAATATGCCGCCAATTCTTGTAAAATCTTTGCCGTCACAAACTGTCTCTTCAGAATCCAAACCAATTACAATTACACTTTCTGAATTCTTCAGCGACCCTGACAACGATAGTTTGTCCTACGAGGTATCGGTCGTAAATCAGGCCAGGGGCTATCAATTCACAATGGGAATCTTCTGCATACTGGCTGTGCTATTCTTTGTTATTACGTTCTTTACAACCAAAGAGCGTGTAAAGCCCGACCCGAAACAGAAAACGTCCTTAAAGCAGGATTTGTCAGACTTGATGCATAACCAACAATGGGTTGCGATATTCTTTTTGACGGTATTCATATTCGTTTACCTTGCTCTTCGCGGCTCCGTTACGCTTTATTATTTTACATACTATGTTAAGCGAGCAGATCTTTTCAGCTCATTTAACGCATTAGGAATGGGTGTTACGCTTATCGGGATACTTTTTTCAAAGCCGCTCGCTGTGCGTTTCGGTAAACGCAATACCTTCCGGATGTGCCTGTTCCTGACAGCGGTTTTTGCATGTGTTTACGCCTTTTTACCACCTAATGCTATTTTCCTGATTTTTGCATTTAACGTACTGCTTTCTCTTTCCTACGCACCGACAATTCCGATGCTCTGGGCGATGATGGCTGACGTTGCGGATTATGGTGAATGGAAGACCGGCCGACGTGCGACGGGCATGACTTTTTCAGCAACGACCTTCGGATTAAAAATGGGGCTTAGCTTAGGCGGAGCGATGGCAGGATGGCTTTTAAGCTACTTTGGATATGTCGCAGGCGCCGACCAGACAGAGTTTGCATTGAAGGGAATTCGCCTGATGATGAGTATTATACCGGCCGTCCCATTCTTCATAGGTGTAGGTATGCTGTTCTTATATAAAATCGACAAGAAGACGGAATTGCAAATGCAGGATGAACTTATAGAACGCCGGAAACATTATGACCTTGGCCCGGTTGCAACAGAAGGAGCGTGAACGTGAAGTTTCAAAAAATAGCTATCAATATTTTCGCCTCTTTAGTTGTTTTCTCGGTTGCTGTATGGGCCGCCGGCTGCAATACTCAGCCTGCCCTGAAAGAAGTCTTCGCTGATGATTTTCTTATCGGCGGGGCATTGAATACGGAACAGGTATACGGTGATGTGCCACAGGCAGAAACTGCCATTATCACGAAGCACTTCAGCACCATTACGCCTGAAAACATCCTGAAATGGCAAAAAGTCCACCCCGAACCTGATGTATATGTCTTTGAGCCGGTCGATAAGCTTATCGAGCTGGCCGAGAATAACAATATGTTCGTTGTCGGCCATACGCTCGTCTGGCACTGGCAGACACCGAGATGGGTCTTTCAAAATGCCGACGGCCTCGACGCGGACCGTGAAACTCTTTTGGCTCGAATGAAAGAGCATATATTTACCGTTGTTGGTCATTGTAAAGGCAAAGTCCACGGCTGGGACGTAGTAAATGAAGCGCTCGATGAAAACGGCGAATTACGACAAACAGGATGGGTTCGAATCATCGGAGATGATTTTATCGAGAAAGCTTTTGAATATGCTCACCAGGCTGACCCTGATGCGGAACTGTATTATAACGATTACGATATGTGGAAGCCGAGCAAGGTTGCCGGAGCTGTGCGACTTATAAAGGACCTTCAGGCCAAGGGTATTCGTATCGATGGAGTCGGAATGCAGGGCCACTGGGGCTTCGATTATCCCTCTGATGAAGACCTTGAAGCGGCTATTCTGGCTTATTCCGAATTAGGCGTTAAGGTTATGGTGACCGAGCTGGACCTGTCGGTTCTGCCTATGCCCGGAATGGATACAGGGGCTGATATTAGGGCGAGATTCCAATTGTCGGATGAAGTAAATCCTTATGTCAACGGCCTGCCCGATGATATGCAGCAAAAGCTTGCGCAGCGCTACGCGGAGCTTTTCTCGATTTTTCACAAGCACGCGGATAAAATCAGCCGTGTCACCTTCTGGGGCGTTCAGGACGGCAGTTCCTGGCGCAACAGGTGGCCTATAAGAGGGCGTACAGACTATCCACTGCTGTTTGGTCGGGACTATCAGCCCAAACCGGCGTTTGACGCTGTAATCAAAGTTGTCAAAAGTAAAAAATAATCATTGTTGAAAGGCTGTTTTTCATTTTCTCGAAAACCAGTGAAGTCTTTTATTTTGCCCTTAGGTTGTAGGATGACACAGTAAATGAAGTGGTTTGCAGTAAAAAGTTTATTGTTGGTCGTGTTTTTAGCTTTAGTCGCGGGCTGTTCAGAGCAGAATCCACAAACTTTTAGCAATCCGATTATTCCGGGTTTCTATCCTGACCCAAGTATTTGTCGCGTCGGCGACGACTATTATTTAGTTAACAGTTCCTTCGAGTATTTTCCGGGTGTCCCCATTTTCCACAGCAAAGATTTGGTGCATTGGCGGCAAATCGGCCATTGCCTGACGCGCAAGAGCCAGTTGAGCCTCGATAAAGTTCGCTCTTCAGGCGGCATCTATGCGCCGACGATTCGTTACCATAAAGGTATTTTTTATATGGTTACCACCTGTGTGGACTGCGGTGGAAATTTTTATGTCACCGCCAAAGACCCCGCCGGCCCCTGGTCCGAGCCGGTATGGCTTGACAATGAAGGGATGGACCCTTCGTTGTTCTTCGATGACGATGGGACGGTTTATTACTGCCGGCACGAAGGGCAGGGCGACGGCTACATCGCTCAGAGAACGCTCAATCTCAAAACGGGCAAACTCGAAGGCCCGCTAAGGAATATCTGGGGGGGCACCGGAGACATCTGGGCCGAAGGACCGCATTTATATAAAATCAACGGCAAATATTACCTGATGATTTCCGAAGGTGGAACCAGCTACGAACATATGGTCACTATCGCTCGCAGCGATTCGCCCTGGGGACCGTTCGAATCTAATCCGGATAATCCGATTCTCACTCATCGTTACCGTCCGAAAAGTCCAATCCAGGTGGTTGGTCATGCGGATATAGTCCAGACGCCGGACGGAGGGTGGTTGGTCTGCCTGGCAATCAGGCCGCAGGGCGGTCGTTTCCATCACATCGGCCGAGAGACTTTCCTCGCGCCGGTAGAGTGGACTGACAAGGGCTGGCCGGTAGTCAATAACAACAACGCAATAGAGTTCACAATGACGGCGCCGAAACTTCCTCAGCATACCTGGCCGAAACCGCCTGCCAGGGATGATTTCGACAATGACAAATTAGCTATGCAGTGGAATTATTTGAGAAATCCTTATGAGGATAATTATTCTTTAAGTCAGCGGCCGGGTTATCTGCGTCTTTACGGTTCGGCAGTGACTTTTGACGACCAGGATTCGCCGACTTTTGTCGGTCGTCGCCAGACTGATTTTACCTGCACAGCTTCAACGCTACTCGAATTTGACCCAAGAAGTGAAAACGAAGAAGCCGGCCTTGTTGCTCGCACATATGACGGATTTCATTACGAAATTGGAATCACGCTGAAAGGCGGCGAACTTCAGGCCTTTTTAAGAAAAGTCGTAAGAAATAAAGTAATCGACCCTGTGAAATATATTGAAATTCAGCCCGGCCCCGTTATATTGTCGGTCAAGGCATCTCCATTGTCTTATGAATTTTCCTGTCAATCATCTGAGGGTACTCGCCAAGTGTTAGGTGCGGCCCCGACTAAAAAATTGTCAGTCGAGAATATCGGCTTTGACCGCGGGATGTGTTTTACAGGCGTGTATTTCGGAATGTATGCAAGCGGTAATGGAAGCAGGTGCACAACACCGGCTGACTTTGACTGGTTTGAGTATCTACCGGATACGAGTAAGCCGGGGGAGAAATAGTGGCTCCCGGATAGCTTAATTTCATCAAGCCATAATTGAAAAAAAGCGGCCTCGTCGCTTTTGGGTTTTGGCTTGACAGACGTGAATTATACGGTATTATGCCACATTCCTGTTTTATAAATCATTGTTTCTAAGGAGCATAAATGGAGAACAAGAAAGACCTCGAAATTGTAGCCGCCGGGCACACTTGTCTGGACTTAATTCCGGCTTTTACGATTGACGGCAAGGTTGATAAGATGACCGACGTCCTTGTGCCCGGCAAAATGATTAATATGGGCGAATGTGTTGTCGTAGGGGGCGGCCCCGTTACAAATGCCGGAGTATCTATTCGCCGGCTCGGAGTGAAAACCGAGCTGATAGGCAAAATCGGCGACGACGATTTCGGCAAACAAATTCTTCGCTGGTATGAAGAGCATGAAGGCCATTTCAAGGGTATTCATATGGTCGAGGGAGAATCAACTTCATATACCATTGCCATTTGCATCCCCGGCATAGACCGCTTTTATCTGCATCACTGCGGCGCGAATGATACCTTCGGATATGATGATATGGATTTCGACCTCGTTAGCCGCTCGAAACTGATGCTTTTCGGTTATCCGCCGTGGATGAAAAAGATTTATGAAAACACCGGCGCCGAGCTGACTAAAATTCTCAAAAAGACAAAAGAGCTGGGCACAACGACGGCGCTTGACCTTTCACTTCCCGATGTAAACAGTTACGCAGGACAGGTCAACTGGAAAGCAATTCTTAACGACTGGGTCCCGCTGTCGGATATTATGGTGCCGAGCGCAGAAGAGATATTTTATTTCCTTTATAAAGATAAGTTCCTTGAGAAAAAAGCGAAACTTGGCCCCAAAGAAAGTGTACTTGACCATATGACGGTCAAAGAGATTTCCATACTCGGCAAGGATTTAATCAATATGGGTGCTGCGGTCGCGATGGTCAAATGCGGTCACAGGGGCCTGTATGTAAGAACCGCCGGCAAGAACCGGTTACAGAAGATGGGAGCCGCCGGCTGCACCGACCTCGATAACTGGGCCGAACGCGAGCTGTGGTTCCCGGTTTATCAAGAGGAAAAATTTGTAGGCGCCCTGGGTTCCGGAGATTCGGCGATTGCGGGATTTCTTTCCGCGTTTGTCTGGGGCCATACTGTCGAATCCTGCCTTAGATACGCAAATGCCGCCGGCAGTATGAACGTTACTGTCCCTGACGGACTTACCTGGAATAAAGGCTTTGATGACCTGACCAAAAGAATCGAAGCAGGGTGGAAGACGAAAGAATTGAAAATTGACGAGCCCGGTTGGAAATATGAACGGCAGTTCTGGGTTGGGCCTGATAATAAAGGTAAATGGGAATCGTAATTGAAACTCACCGCGGAGCACGCAGAGAACGCGGAGAAATTTTTTTTATAATTCTCTGTGAAATCTGTGTCCTCCCCTTAGGGACCCCTGAGGGGGCTGTGACTTAAAAACTCTGTGGCTGAACTTTTTAAGAGGAGATATATATGGCAAAGACAAAAAAAAGCAATGCGAAAAGGGACGCATTCGTCAGCAAAAAGTTGGCGAAAATGACCCTGGAGGAGAAGGTCGGCCAGGTTTTAACATTTACCCGGCGCGGCACGATGATAACACCGAGCGGAATTGAGCAAATCACAAGATTACACTGCGGCGGACTTTGCCTGGAGCCTTATGCAGTCGAGACCTGCAAAAACCTTTACTGGGGAAATTCCCAGATAGACCAGAATTTCAAAAAGCCGAAAGGGTATTTTACAATTTCGAACACTTATTTTGCCGGCAAGACCTTTGGTATCAGCATAACGCCGGGAGAATATACGGAGGACTTGAATAAGTTACAGAAAATCGCGATGGCAAGGCCTTCCGGCATCCCTTTGCATATGACCATTGACATGGAAGGCGATTTCAAAAACGATTATATGGCCGGCGGCATTCGCCAGTTCCCCTCACAGATGGGTCTGGCTGCTATCGGTGACCCGAAGCTGACCTACAAAGTCGCCAATACCCTCGCCAGGATGTGCAGCAATATGGGTGTGACTCAGTTTTATCATCCGGTTTGCGACTGTAACACAAATCCCAAAAACCCCGAAATCGGCGTCCGCTCCTTCAGCGACGACCCCGATGTCTGCGCCGAACACGCTGTCGCGACCGTTAAAGGTTACCAGGACGCAAACATCGCGGCAACCGGAAAGCATTATCCCGGTCGCGGCGCTTCCGGAACGGATGCACACGACGTGCTCGAAGTTCTTAATCTAACCAAAAAGAGGATGAAAGACGTTGATTTGGTCCCGTTTAAGGCGGCAATAGATGCAGGCTGCATGGCTATTATGACGGGACACTCGGTCTATCCCGCTTATGACTCAAAGTTCCCAACGACCTTGTCTGAAAGAATTCTTACCGGGTTATTAAGAGAAGAATTGGGATTTAACGGCGTTATTGTTTCCGATGCTATCGGTATGGCCGCAATCCTTAAGAAGTGGCCTCTGCCGCAGGCCTGTGCAATGGCAATAAGGGCCGGATGTGATACGATACTCTTAAAAGCCGATGATGAATCAAGGTCGCAGTGCTTCTTTGGACTTTTAGAGGCTGTTAAGACAGGCTTTCTGTCTGAAGAAAGACTCAATGAGGCCGTGACACATCTTTTGAATATGAAGTACGACCAGGGTCTGTTCGAGTCGGCTGGTAAAAAGGACGCGAAGAAAGCGCAGAATTACGCCCTGAGCAAACCGGTCGTCGATTTCTGCTGGAACGTTGCGAAAAAGGCCCTGATTGTGATGCGGGATGACAAGAAGATGCTGCCGCTGAGTCCGAAGAAGAGAATGCTCGTTATCGAGCAGCGCATTCCTTATGAATTCTGCGGAAAAGACCCGTATATGCACCAGCATATGTTCTGTGAGGCAATGGTAAACAATTCGGAAAATGTAATCCTGGTCGACACGGAATTTTCCGCACTTGATGATGAAATTGCCGAGTGCCTTAAGCTGGCCAAAGAGGCCGACATTGTTGTTATGACCAACTATTACGCCCGAATCGTCAAATCGGGTAACAATCAGTTGCTCATCAAGAAGCTAAAAAAGGCCGGGAAGAAAATTGTTGTCGTGACCAACTCTCCATACATAGAAGGTACGACGAAGGAGGCCGATGTCGTGGTCTGTAATTTCAGCGGCACGCCTGATTCTATAAGGGCCGCGGCTGACCTGCTGTTCGGAAAGTTTAAGCCCTGCCGTACGACTAAGGTGCCTGTAAAGCTCGGCGCTCAGAAAGCGGCCGCCGTTAAGGCCCCGCCGAAGAAGAAAGCCCCTGTCGGCTTATCGTATTGTTAACCGAAGGTTAATCCTGAGCAGTTCGGCCCTGAGCTCACTGCCGAAGGGCTTGTCGAAGGGTTAGCCACAGATTACACAGATTTCACTAATTAAATGAATGCCGCCGGTGTTGAAAGTCAGCCCCGGCGGCTTTATTTTGATGCTTGAAAGACAGGACAATATTTGCTATTATTCTGCCCTTCGTAAATTGGTGAAACTAATGACTTGGTCGTTTGGTGAAAGACAATGAATTAGTACAGAGGAGATAATGAATGCCTAAAACAAGCAGCTTAAAGATGAACGAAATGTTTACAATTTCGGGGGCGCAGATACCTACGACTTATGTAAAAAACAAAATGGCGGTGCATTTTCAGGGAATGTCAAAGACAATGGATTTTCCTCTGACAATTTTCCTTCAGGGTGCTCCGACCTGCTCGGTAGGCATATCGCCCGACGGCTTATATAACCGCATCAATGACGCGGGGCGATTAGTTTATATAAATCAAAAGGCAATGCAGCTTGCCTCTGCGCCGATTGTCCGCATCTCCGCCCTTGGCGAGACCTCGCCCGCCCCGAAGGGGCGAGGCGGGGATGAAAAGCCCGTTATGCTCACAGCGAAGAAGCCCCAGATAATGGAAAGCTCTGATGATATACCGATATCGGAACGTTATTACTTTAGCCCGGTGGACATAAAACAGGTTACGATTTCCTTAGCTACGCCTTTGACCGAGATGTCTTACAATTTAGGCAAAGCAAGAGTAACAAGAAAATTGATTAGTCCGTTCCTGTCCGGCAACGTCCAGGCCCTGATGCCAATCGGCGTAGAGGAGTATGAGGTCGAGAACACCTCAAAGCAGGCTCAAAAGATTACTTTGGTAATACCCAGGCCGAGCCTGGCCAACCTGCAGGAAAAAAAATACCGGCCGATAGACCAGGACACCGCATTTATATGTTCAGCGCCGATAAGGGGCCAGGTTCACGAGGATTTCAGTTTTGCCGGTATAAGAGGCGTGGTAATGGGCAGTTCTGAAAATTCGGAGAGAATGGCCATAGCCGTGCCTCAGATGAATGAGATAACAATAGACACACAGCCGTATTTCAGGTTAAACAGCTTAAAACAGGATTTGTTATTGAAGCAGGACGGCGGTTTTTATGAAAAGTGCGGGCCTAAAGCAAATACTGATTACGGCGCAGCAATCAGTATTACTTTTAAATTAAAACCCAAAGCGACTCTTTCGATTCCGGTCGCCGTCGTTCTGGACTTCCCGCAGCAGTGGTATGCCGACGGGACGGAATTCGAACGCAAGTACGTCAAAAGTTTCAGGGATGAGAAAACAAGAGCGCGTGATATGGCCAAAATCGCGCTGGATAAATATCCCCAATGGCTGAGCAGGACAGCGGAAATCCAAAACAGGATGTTCGAGCTTATACAGCAGAATCCTGCATATAAAAATGACAAAAAAGGTGCGCTATTGTTGTTGAGACTGATTGTCAACGAATTTCATTTTCCATTGGCGAACGCAGCGGCGTGGATTGAAGATAAAAATGGAAACGACGTGGCCAGGTTCCTCGAATGTTTCGATTATCCTTACGTCAACTCTCAGGATGTTGACTGGTTCTCGCCTATATTGTTGATGCTCTTCCCGCAGGTCGAGAAGGAAATCTGTCAGCGGTTCATCGATTCGATTCTGGATGAGAACCTGACAGAGCGATATTATCACACACACGCCTCTTTTGCCGAAGCCAGGCAGCATTTTATAGAGCATCCTGAAGAATACGAAGGTGCTTCCCTGACTCACGTCAAGGCCCCGACTAAAATAAAGGGAAGCGTGTCGCATGATTTGACTGCTTTGACTTTCGGCAACCCGATGCGCAATAAAAGTGAATATACCTGGTACAATAACAACTACTGGATAGACCTGTTTCCCAAAATCGCGTTGCGGGTGCTGCGAAACGTCAAATATACGGGCGACGTTGATTTTTTGAAGAAAAACTGGAAAACGCTTAAATTCGGGTTCGAGTATTTAGAGAAGCTTGATTTGGACAATGACGGTATTCCCGAAGGCAATCCCGATGAAGTTAAAAATACTTTCGATAATATAACTTTGTTCGGCATAGACTCATATTGTACAAATGGTTTCCTGGCCGCCTGTAAAGCGATGAGTAAAATGGCTGAGATGATGAAGGACAAAGCAGCCAAAAAAGAATATGACGAGATTTTCGAAAAAAGCTTCGTCATTTACGAAAAACTGTGGATAGACAAGAAAACGAAGCGCGGCAGGATGCAGTATTTTGCGACCTGTAAAGACCTGAAGACGGGAAAGGAAAACACCGACGTCTGGACCAATCAATTAGACGGCCTATGGTATCTGATATTGATGGGTGAAGAGCCGTTTATCCCCGCAGAGAAGGCAAGAAAAATTCTCAAAACGATTTACACGAATAACCGCAACCCATTAGGCTGGGCCACCGCACGGACACAGACCGGCAAGCCCGTGGAATCGGACCAGGGAAAGGACGTCTGGATAGCGTCGAATTATGTTCTTGCACAGCTTCTGGATTATTACGGCTTAGCCAAAGAAAGCAAAGAAGTCTATAAAGTAATGGATAAGGTTGTATTCCAGCACGCCAATTCTCTGATAACTCCCGAAAGCGTCAGGCCGACGTTTGAAAAGGAGGCGGGCGAAGCAAAGCCGGGACCTCATTATATTGTGTGCGGTTATACAAGGCCGGGTGCAATATATTCGCAGTTACTAATTCAATTTGTTAAAGAACAACAACAGCGTTCCGGGACTATAATAATTGACTCTAAGCAGTTGAGTTCCTTTTTAGCCTCAATATTCGGACAGAGGCAATAACCGCTCGGTAACAGGCTGCTGTTCGAAAGAAGGATGGAATGATTATGCGCACAAACGCTATGACGAAAATTGTTTTGTTTGCCGCCGTATGTCTGTTTTGTTTCGGTCAATATGTATTGGCTGTTGGCCGGCAGAAATATGTGGAAAGTACCTTGGGCGAAGGCTTCCGCCTTGCCGTAAAAGGTAACGTTGCGGACATTTATGTCGATTCACAGGATTACTCTGGCGTGCTGCGTGCCGTAGGGGACCTTCAGGCCGATATTGAACGTGTTACGGGCCAATTACCTGAAATCACTCACGACGAAAATAGCTTTTATACCAAAAATACTATCATTATTGGCACGATCGGCAAAAGCAGGCTTATTGACCGGCTAATTAAAAAAGGTGACATCGATGTGAGTCAAATAAAAGGTCAATGGGAGTCATTTATTATCAGCACTCTACTTCGGTCAGGATGCGAGAACATACTTGTTATTGCAGGCAGCGATAAAAGGGGAACTATATACGGTATCTACGACCTGTCCGAGCAGATTGGGGTTTCACCATGGTACTGGTGGGCTGATGTGCCGGTCGAACATAAGGACAATCTTTACATAAAGGCCGGCAAATATATTGAGGGGCCGCCGGCCGTTAAATATCGGGGCATATTCCTTAATGACGAAGGTTTTGCGCTGACGCCGTGGGTCAGGGAAAAATTCGGCAATTACAACAGCCGATTCTATGCCAAAGTATTCGAGCTGCTGCTGCGTCTTAAAGCTAATTTCATTTGGCCAGCGATGTGGAACAACGCCTTTGCCGATGATGACCCGCTCAATGTGAAGCTGGCGGACGAGTACGGAATTGTAATGGGAACATCGCATCACGAGCCGATGAACAAGGCGCATCAGGAATGGAAACGATACGGTAAAGGCCCGTGGGATTATTCTAAAAATGAAGAAGTTCTTCGTGATTTCTGGAGGCAGGGAGTCGAGCGGAGCAAGGATTATGAAACGATTATAACGCTCGCGATGCGCGGGGACGGCGACAAGGCTATGAGCGAAGAAACGAATATCTCTTTGCTCGAAAAAATCGTGGCTGACCAGCGTAAAATCATCAGAGAAGTCACCGGAAAAGATTTGAACGACGTCCCGCAGGTATGGGCGCTATATAAAGAGGTGCAGGACTATTACGACAAGGGCATGCGTGTCCCGGATGATGTCACATTGCTGCTCTGTGATGATAACTGGGGAAATGTCCGCATTCTGCCGAGTCCCGATTCGAAGCCGCGAAAGGGCGGCTACGGAATGTATTATCACTTTGATTTTTACGGCGGGCCGAGGAGCTATATTTGGCTAAATACCAACCCTATTGCCAAAATCTGGGAGCAAATGCATCTGTCTTATCACCGCGGAGTTGACCGAATCTGGGTTGTCAATGTGGGTGACCTCAAGCCGATGGAGTTTCCAATTTCGTTTTTCCTCGATTACGCGTTAAATCCCGACCAATGGCCAGCCGAGCGTCTGCCCGAATATGCATGGCTGTGGGCTCAGCAGCAGTTCGGCCAGGAGCACGCTGAATCCATCGCTGATATACTCACTAAATACACTATGTATAACGGGCGAAGAACACCGGAAATGCTTACCCCCGACATTTACAGCCTTACAAATTATCGTGAAGCCGAAACGGTTGTCGCAGATTACAATAAACTTGCTGAAAAAGCCGAGCAGATTGGAAAAGTCCTGCCCGCACAGTATCAGGATGCTTATTATCAGCTTGTGCTGCACCCGGTGCTTGCCTGTGCGAATCTCAACGAACTTTATGTGACAGCCGGTAAGAATCAGCTTTACGCGAATCAGGGCAGGGCGGCGGCGAACGATTTAGCCGATAAAGTTGAAGAACTATTTAAAAAAGATTCCGAAATTAACGAGCGTTATAATAAGCTCGCGGACGGCAAGTGGAATCATATGATGGATACAACGCATATCGGTTACACCAGTTGGAACGAGCCTAAAAAGAATATTATGCCCGAAATCAAAGAGCTCCAGATACCTTCTGCTGCGGATATGGGTGTGGCGATTGAAGGTTCGCAGCAGGTGTGGCCCGGTGCTTCGGGACAGCCGGTCCTGCCGGAGTTGAACGTTTTTGACCGGCGGGACAGATATATTGAGGTGTTTAACCGGGGACAGGAGCCGTTTGAATTTACAGCTAAATCGAGCGAGCCCTGGATTAAGCTGAGTAAAACACAGGGCACGATTGACAAGGAGCTTCGCATTTTGGTTAGTGCCGAATGGGGTAGTGTGCCTATGGGCGAAAGAAGCGGTTCTGTTCTGATTACCGGCCCTGATGGAAAAGAGGTGAGCATTAAAGTCAATGCATTAAATCCCGGAGCACCCACAAGGAATTCTTTAAAGGGTTTTGTAGAGACAAACGGCTGCGTTTCGATAGAGGCTGAACATTATACTAAGAAAGTCAACGCTGACCCTGTCGAATGGCTGACTATCCCGAATATGGGCCGAACACTTTCCGGTGTGACGCCGGTGCCGGTGATTGTGAAAGGCCAAAGACCGCAGGCGGACAGCCCCAGGCTCGAATATGCGGTTTACCTCTTCAGCAGCGGCGAAGTAAAAGTCAGCGCGTACATATCACCTGTTCAGAACTTTAACAAAACACAGGGGCTGCGTTATGCAATTTCGTTCGATGATGAACAGCCGCAAATCGTTAACATCCACGAGAAAGATATCGTGCCTGACTGGAATTATCCTATGTGGTGGAATCAGATGGTCAGCGACAGCATTAAAATCGCTGCGACCGCTCACCGAATCGATAAGCCTGGTGAGCACGTTTTGAAGTTCTGGATGGTTGACCCGGGTGTCGTACTGCAGAAACTCATCGTTGATACGGGCGGCCTCAAACGCAGCTATCTTGGCCCGCCCGAAAGTTATCGCGGAGGTGCTGTTACTTACAAAGTTACTCCCATTGTAAGTTGCGGCGCTGATACTGACTCTTAAATGGTTGTTCCCCCCGAAAAAAGTTGTAGTAGAGACGCCGGCGCCTTCGCCACCGGTAATTATCGTAATCTGTTCGTAGAAGCCGGCCTCAGTTCGGAAGAAGTAGCTGCTAAGGTCGAAGTAGCTTTCCAACAATTATTCCACGGCGACCCTGATAGCCAAGCGGTTTATTTCCCTGCCGGGACCAACACCGAAGGTCCACTCGCCTATATTTATGATGTCCATCATAACGATGTCCGTTCCGAGGGGATGTCCTATGGTATGATGGTAGCCGTACAGCTTGATAGAAAGGCCGAGTTCGACGCCCTCTGGAATTGGGCCAAGACGTATATGTATCATGATTCGCCTAATCACCCTGCTTATGGTTACTTTTCATGGTCGGCCGGAACCGACGGCATGCCGACCGACGAAATGCCTGCCCCTGACGGTGAGGAGTATTTCGCGACGGCGCTTTACTTCGCAGCAGGGCGATGGGGCGGAGGCGCCGGAATATATGATTATAAAGCCAAGGCCGACCGGCTTATCAGCGATATGAAAAACCGTGAGCTTATTACGGGCAGGACTGTTAACGGCATACGAACAGCCGGCAGTCTCTTCGATTCCGAACACAAAATGGTCCGGTTCTCTCCGGTTATTCAGATATGTAACCATACCGACCCTTCATATCATTTGCCGGCGTTTTATGAGCTTTGGGCACGCTGGGGGCCCAAAAAGGATAGAGCATTCTGGATGCAGGCTGCTTCAACCAGTCGGGATTTCTTTGTGCGAGCAACCCATCCTGCAACGGGTTTTTCTCCGGAGTATGCCGATTTCGACGGCACACCCTGGGCTGGTCCGGACAATAGTGGTTCTGTTAATTTCAAATTTGACGCTTGGCGCACCGCGATGAATTGGTCGATGGACTGGGCCTGGTGGGCCAAAGATGAACGTCAGAGACAGTTAAGTGACAGACTGCAGGCGTTTTTCGAATCCAAAGGTATAGCTTCTTACGGGAGCCGCTTTACACTCGAAGGTGCTCAGCTAAGTAATTATAGCGACCAATCTGCTGGCTTGGTGGCGATGAACGCTGCAGCTTCTCTGGCAGCGACGCATCCTCGCGCACAAAAGTTTATTAAGGCTTTGTGGGATACGCCGGTCCCCACAGGAAAATACCGTTACTACGATTCTATGCTGTATCTGCTGGGTATGCTTCATTGCAGCGGCCGGTTCCGCATCTGGCACCCGCAATAACAAAGTTGGAACACCACCGAATTCTATAATAAATGGTTTCATAACCGGCTTTCAAATCGGCTTGCGGAAAATAGTTGATAAGCAGCGGTTTTTCGATACAATGACCCGTAAGCATAAGCAAGCAGGATAAGTTTGTTATTCCGGGGACGTGGTGTAACGGGAGCACGTGGCGGTCGCATCGCCGAAATGAGGGTTCGATTCCCTTCGTCTCCAGTCTTTTATTCAATCGCAATTGCCACATTTGTATTTATTGATTTTTATCATCAACCTGGGTATAATTTGGTTGGTATAAATTATTGTCAGGAAAATGAAAGTTATTGTTGAGTGGGAGGATAGATAAAATGCGAATGCTTATAGCTGCCTTACTGTTACTTGCACTAAGTGGTTGCCGGCAGGAATCTTACAACGACCCATACCTCGCTGCTGTTGACAAATACCTTGCCTCGCTGGATTCAGCTGAAACTTCTGGCGCCCAGGTTGAACCGCCCCCAAAACCAGCCTATCTGGAATGTCCCGTTCAGCCGGCGCCGTTGCCCTTTGTAGATGGGGTTGGTTTTACGACCGATACTATGCACAACACAGCTGGTATGGGGACACTATCTACCCGTTCACAGGCCCAGTGTGAGAGGACAAATACTGCCAGAAGGCAGGCCTATGAAAAGGCAAAACAGAAATATCTGAAAATAGTCGCCACAGATTCAGAGGAGCAACATAGCAGCGACAGCAATGATATTGGTTTCTTCGAGAGCAGTTTCAATTGTAACTAATGAATTTTGCGGATGCGGCTGACTCCGAGTTGCGGCTGACGAAGATACAAAGGCTGTAATTCGGGAGCATCTGTAAATTCGCCTTTAGTTGCTTTGTCCCAGCCGAGCAGATGAACATTAGATGCCTTCGGCCACCAGTATCGCTGGTCAATAATATCTATCCCCGGCGCGCGGAATTTGTCTGCGTAGTAAACCAGTCCCTCACCCAGAAGAGCTGTTACAGGCTGTGAATGTGCAAATCTTTCCAGAAACTGCTCGGCCGTCATTAAACAGTCGGGTAATATCTTTTCGTAGTCTCCTAATGGAGTTCTGTGTTCTGTATTAGCAGTGGTTTGAACTCTTTTCTGATATACAGCGACGAAAAACTGTCCTCTTTTTGCATCGAGTATTGTTCCGAGCCTGTCATACTTCGGTTTTGTCAGATAATTGTGAGTTAATGCGGTGACGTTTGAAACAATCACATCGCTTGTACTTACGGCAACTATCCTTGCCGAGTTTGCCAGCGCGAGCATCTTGGCAAAGGTAACAGCAATACGCAGTCCTGTGAAGCTGCCCGGCCCTATAGACAAATGAACCTGGTCTATCTGAGAAGGATTTCTCCCGAAACGTGCGAGCAGCTCTTCAATTGCAGGAAACAGCTCACTGCTGTGGCGCATTGGAGCAGAAAAATCCCTTTGAGCAAGGAGTTTTTCACCGGCCGCTAAGGCCGCCGAACCAAGCCGCCCGGACGTCTCCACGGCTACTATTAAAGGTTGTTCGGTATTATTTTTGTTCATTGATTTCGACTCATTTGTCGAAGATAATATAGGACAAGGTAATATTAAGGTTTCATTGGACTTAAATCAAATCTTTCCTGTGAGGTTGCAAACAGGAGGTGAGCTTTTATGAACGAAGAACAGACGTGCAGGACTTATGGAATTATCGGCGGGACGGTCTGGCTGGGTCTTTTAATTATTGCACCGGTATATCTGTCTTTGCCGGTTGCTGCTAAGACCGTCCCGGCAGGTCGCTCTGTAAACAGTGTAGTGGAAAACTGGATTGCGGTTATACAAACTCAGTGTAAACGCCGACTCTACACACAGGCAGAGGAGTCGCTGCTGCGTGTTAAGCAATATCAGGTGTATTTCAATGAGCAGCAGCAATACAAAATCAACGAGTTATCCGAAGAAATTGAACAGTCAATGTCTGAGAAAGCTCGCTTATTGCTCAATGCCGACAATGTCGGCCGGCTAATCGAAGAAGGGGAATTTCTCAAAGCAAAGGCGCATCTTCTTGAAGCGGTAAAAAGCGAGGTACTAAGTGACGAGGAAAGAAACAGAATGAAACTAACCCTTCAGCGGGTCGAGGCAAAGATTACAGAGCAGAGGCGGCTTATGGCGGACCTGTACAAACGAAGCCGCAAAGAGTATAAAAAGGGCAACTTCGAGAAAGCTCGACAGGGTTTTGCTATTGTGGCATCAAGCGGTTTGTATGTTCCAGGTGTGGGTAAGACCGCCGAGGAGTATTTAGCTGAAATAGGACAGGAGCAGTCTAAAACAAACAGTGACAAGAAAATTGTCGCTGACTCAAAGCCTCCGACAGTCGTTATGCCCGTTGAACAACAAAATAATCAAACGCAGCAGGAAAATTCTTCTGCGATTCCTGGTGGCGAAAGGTTTGGCAATAAAATTCAACGGAACAGTACAGATAAAAGCAACATAAAAAAGAGCTACATCAGGGCCGTTATGCTTGATGCACAAATCAAAGTGACAACACACGTCGGCAAGGCTGAGTTTAGCCTTGCAAAAGCCGTAGTACAAAATGCCCGTACTGTTCTTCAGAAGTATAGCACTGATATTGGTGAAGTGCTTTATAAGCAGCACAATGATACACTGCAGGAACTGTCGCGAATGATAGATGAGCAACAGATGAAGTGGGAGCTTCGTTGGGACACGAAGGATTCCGGCTTATAACCTCCTGCCTTCGTCGCATCAATAATTGGCCACGGACCGAGAGGGGCTTCAACCGATTTTTCAGGCTGGATTTAGGTTTGCCGCCCGGCGTTTTTTCTGCTAAGTTCTTACTAAACCAAGGCTTATAGTCTCATATTAATTGCCCCCAGGCGTATAGTTTTTTTGATAATATGGGACGCCATACCTGACCGCCCCAAAGAGCCTTCGGGCACAATTTTTTACTTGAAAAATTGCCCCGTTATGGTTAGAATAATAACTGACGAAGGTCAGACCCTTCTGAAAACTGTGGGTGGTTTTAGATGGGTGGGTGAAGAAATCGTGCTTTTTTATTCAGTATCCTTTTTCTAAGGAGGATTGTGCTTTGGAAAGGTTACTATACACAATCAAATCTGTCCGTAACACAATATTTGTTACCCTAATTTGCTTGTTTCTTTCAGCAGTGCTTATGCCGAACGTTGCTGTTTGTTCCAACGGTCAGCAGGACCGACAGAAGCTTATCGAACAGCTTGTCGACAGGTGGATGCAGATAGGAATGGAGCAGTATGAACGCCGCTATTTCAAGGCTGCGGAGCAATCCTTTCTCATGGCCAAGGACTATGAGGAATACCTTGGTACAGAACAGCGAGACAAGCTGAATGATTTAATTGAGAAGTCTCATACTGCTGCTGCAGAAGTTGACCGCCTCTCTGCCGATTTGGCCTTGGCTCAGCAATTAATGGCTGAAGGAAGATTGGCTGAAGCAAGGGCTTTGTTTGAAACTGCGCGCGACAGCCAGTATCTTACCGCCGAGACACGGAAGATAGTCGAGCAGGGTTTGGCGCAAACCAGTGGAGAAAGTGTTGCACGACAGACAGAAATAGCGCAATTATACAGACAGAGTGTTGATTACTACAACGCCGGCGAGATTGAAAAGGCCAGAGCCGGTTTTCTTGAAATTTCAAAGAGCGGCTTAATGGTTGCACCCGCTGGCAGCACAGCTGAAGATTACCTGGTTAAAATTGATGCGGCCTTGGCCCAGCAGATAATGAAGCAACCTGGAGAAGCTCTGCCTGCCGCTGGCGAGATTGAGCAGGAGCTCTTTGGCCCTGCACAAATGGTTCCTGAGCAGCGGCAAATGCCAATGGCCGTCGAGGAACCGACAGTTCCTCAGCCGCCCATCATTATTGTTACTCCGCAACCTGTTACTCAAATTCCGGAACAGCCGGAACAAGGCGGCGGGTATATAGAAGTCATTAAACGCAGGCAGAGCATCCTGCGTTCACATACTGAGGCAGTGGTAAGCGACGCTCTGGCCAAGGCACGGAGTTATCAGGCCGAGAATCAGTTTGACCAGGCAACGAAGTCGGTGGAGTATGCCCAGAATATTGTAAACAAAAACAGGTTGTCACTCGGTGAAGAGCTGTTCGAACGATACAGCGACGAATTGCAGCGTATGCGGGATGAAATCGGTTCAGCCCGAAATGCTTATCAGGCTCGCTCTGCCGAGGCTTCACGAATTGCTGCTGAGCAGGAACAAAAGCAGATACGTCAGCAGATGGAGACGGACAGAAACAACAGAATTAATGAATTGATGCAAAATGCCCTTGCTTACCAGAAGCAGCAGCGATACAGAGAGGCACTCGGCCAGCTTCAAAGCCTCATCACGATAGCCCCCCTGAATCAGCATGCGCTTATTATGAAAGATACTCTCGAGGATACAATTTCGTTTGAAGAACAACTCAGAGTGGTCAAGGAAAAGCAGCGCGAAAGAGCGAATCTGCTGATCGAGACCAGCAAGAGCGAAATACCCTATCCTGAGGAAATGACCATATCGAAAAACTGGCTTGAGATTTCAGCCAAACGTGTTACAAAAGAGGCAATAGGCCAGGATCCCGAAACTGCCAGAGTTTATGAGCAGTTGGAGCAGATGGTGGATTTGTCGGAACTGCGTCCGGATATGTCCTTCAGCGAGGCGATTGAGATATTAAGGAACGCGGTTGACCCGCCTTTGAAGATTATACCCCTTTGGCGCGACTTGTATGATAATGCCGAAATCGACCAGAGCACGGCCATTAACATGGACCCGATTTCATCGGTTAAACTGGGTTCGGCCCTGAAGTTCCTGTTAGAGGCTGTTTCCGGGGGGTTTGCTGAGCTGGACTTTGGTGTTGAAAACGGCATAATCACAATTGCAACTAAAGAATCAATCCCCGCTGACCTGATTACACTTGTGTATGACGTTACCGACCTGATTGGAATACCAGCCGAGTACAGGACCACTGTCTCTGGCGGCGGTGCCGGAGGCGGTGGTGGTGTTTCTAGTGTCGGTGGAGGCTTTACGGACACGGGTGAAGAAGATGCGTATGACCGTGAGGAACTGCGACAGGAGCGGGAAAACAGGATTAACGATTTGATATTGCTTATACAAGACACCGTTTCTCCTGACACCTGGTTTGACGCTGGGGGCGAAGGTACTGTTACAAGTTACGGCACTCGGCTGCTAAGTATTCGTCAGACGACGGATGTACACAACCAGATTTCATCGCTTCTGGAAGAGCTGCGAAAGGCTCACGGCTATCAGATTGCTATTGAAGCGCGTTTCCTCAAAGTTCGAGAAAATTTCCTTGAGGATATCGGGCTGGATATGGATTTCAAGTACAGACCGGGAGGCAAGTGGGGTGAGATATCATTTAGCCAGGACTCGGCGGTTCTTGCTTCTCCATCAGCCAGCGGTGTAGAAGGCTCACTCGCCGGTGCCGTGGCAAGCACGCTCACAGGCGGCTATGGAACTATCCTCGATGACCTGGAAGTGAGTTTCGTGCTAAATGCAACGCAGGCTCATGGAGATGCGACACTCATCACCGCTCCAAAGGCGACGGTGCTCAGCGGCGAATCGGCGACTTTCAGGGTTCAGAAGATTATGCTCTACGCCGGGGATATCGAAGTTGAAACTACTGAAGCCGCCGGTGCTACTACCGCACGTGGTTTTCTTACTGTTAATTACGACGACCGTCAGGTTACCTCAGGAACGATACTTAATATAACGCCTACTATTGCACCGGATAAGAAACATGTGTTGCTTAATATAGATGTACAACTGGATGACTTCCTTGGTTTCAGGGACCAGGTAATTAATTTGCCTGCCTACGGCGATGTACCTGGAGGCGGCAGCACGTATACCGTCCCATTTCCTGAAGTCGAGACCGCCCAGGTCAGAACGCGTGTGAGTGTGCCGGATGGCGGTACACTTCTTCTCGGTGGTCAGAAACTCGGGGCTGAGATTGACAAAGAAGTCGGCGTTCCTGTGCTAAGCAAGATTCCGTTTCTCGGCAGGGCTTTCAGTAATCGCAGTAAGGTCAAAGACCATAAAATCCTGCTGATTCTGGTCAAGCCAACCATCATTCTACAGGAGGAAATTGAGGCCGAAGCAGTAGCCGAGTTGAAAAACAGCTTATGATAAAAGTTCGGCAGTTACGAGGTTATATGAATATCTTTATTTGGATTTTCAGAATTGCTGTCGATACGGGGCCCCTTGGCGGGCTCTATAAAAGATATGGGGTGTTTAAACAAAAACAAAGCCTCCTGTGGTCTTCTATTTTATTGGGATGCGCAGTCGCATAAGGAGCAGTAAAAATGAAGAATAGAGTCTTCCTGGCTTTTACAGTACTCATTTTAATTTCAGGTATTTCTCTTGCAGATAGTACAGAGGCCTACCGGCAAGGCCAACTGCTTGTTCGTTTTGCCGGTGCAGGCTATAGTCTTGACAGTCCGGACCCCGCCGTACAGGCGGTAGCCAGACAGCAGATTCTTGATTCGGCTGGTGGCGGTACGGTGATACACCTGTTCAAGAGAATACCCGGCTGGGCCCTGGTAAAGCTTCCTGAAGGACAGTGTGTTGAATCAATGCTTCCTCAATACTCTTCTACGCCGGGCATTATTCTTGTCGAGCCGAACTATAAAGCCGAGTTCTATCGCATACCAAATGATTCCAGGTTCAATGAGCTTTGGGCTATGAGAAATACAGGCCAGGCCGGTGGTCAGCCTGATGCTGATATCGATGCGACTGAAGCGTGGGATATCGAGACAGGCGATTCTGATATTATAGTCGCGGTTATTGATAGCGGCGTGGACTACACCCATCCTGATTTGAACAGCAACATGTGGATTAATCTTCCTGAATTCGAAGGTGATCCCGATGTGGACGATGATGGTAATGGCTATATCGATGATATATACGGCTACGATTTCTCTGGTACCATGGAAGAAGACCCGGACGACGCTGACGGAGACCCCTGTGATGTTTTGGGGCACGGTACTCACGTCGCGGGCACCATCGGGGCCGTGGGTAATAATGCGCGGGGTGTAACCGGCGTTTGCTGGAACGTCAAACTTATGGCGCTTAAAATCGGTGCTGACGATAGTGGAACCTCTATCTCGTTTGCCGATGGTGCAATGGCAATTGAATACGCAATTGATATGGGTGCAGATGTCATCAACGCCTCTTGGGGTGGCGACTATTTTTCAATGCCCCTTAGAGAAGCCATAGACGAAGCCCGAAACGCAGGGATAATTTTTGTCGCTTCGGCAGGCAACGGTGGAGATGATTACATTGGTGACGACATCGATTTGATGCCGGCGTATCCGGCGGCTTTTGACCTTGATAATATCATTTCCGTACTGGCGACAAACAATATTGACGACCGGCCTGTCTATTCCAACTACGGTTTGGACAGTGTTGACCTTGGTGCGCCCGGCGGTGATTCTATGCAGGGCGGTCTGGGGGGAATGATTTTAAGTACCATCCCCGGCAACAGCTACGGGTACGGTGAGGGTACCAGTATGGCTGCACCTCATGTCTCTGGGGCCTGTGCTTTGTTGCTCAGCTTTGACCCCGAGCTCGATTATACAGAAATCAAAAACCTGTTGATAAATACAGCCGACCCGCTTCCTGCACTGTTTGGCCGGTGCGTGAGCGGCGGCAGGATGAATCTCGGTTCTGCCATGACGCAAATTGCTATTGATGATGACCCGCCCACGCCTGACCCGGCCCAGTGGGCATCATGGGGTCAGCCTAAAGCAACCGGTCTTAGTTCCATTGCGATGGAGGCCGTAAAAGCCCAGGACCGGAGTGCAGTTGAGTATTATTTCGAATGTGTAACTAATTCGGCCTTCGACAGCGGCTGGCAAAGTGGAACTCTTTATGCTGCAACAGGCCTTGCTGAGGGAACCGAATATACATTCAGGGTAAGGGTGCGCGATGTCGTGGGTAATACGACCGGTTGGTCGGTTCAGAGCTCAGCTACGACCGATTCCGGCACTGATACTTCTTCGCCTTTCCCCGACCCGCCAATCTGGAATACCTACCCGTATGCGTTTCGCCTGACGCCTGTATGGATTATTATGAAGGCCAGGACTGCCAGCGATGAAAGCGGCGTTGAGTACCGGTTCGAGGAAACCTCAGGTACAGGCTTTAATAGCGGCTGGCAAAGCAATTCGGTATTGAATATTACCAGCGGTTCTTTTGTTATCGGCGGCGTCTACGAGTTCAGGTTTAAGGTCCGCGATCAATCTTCAAACTGGAACGAAACGGCTTACTCATCAACTAAGTCTCTGACACTGAGGCAGGGACCACGGACACTTCCCGTACCCGGTCATTATCCTACTATACAGGATGCAATCGATGCGGCCGGCGAGGGTGATATGGTGGTTGTTAGTCCGGGCACGTATTTCGGCACAGGCAACACTGACCTTCGCTTTCATAAGAATATCCCCGTTACGGTTAGTAGTATAGACCCGAACAACCCGGCTATTGTGGCTTCAACTGTCATTAACTGCCAAGGTGATCACAGGGGATTTATTTTCGAGAATGATGAAGATCTGAATACTGTAGTGGCCGGTTTGACAATTCGCAACGGATATTTTGAAGGCAGTAAAGGTACTCCCGGCAGTTCCGAAATCCCCGGAGTTCCCGGTGATCCAGGCGATCCCGCCGACCCATGCGACGATATTCCTGAAATTCCTGCTATACCTGCTGCTCAGGGTGGTCCCGGAGGTGACGGAGAGGGCGGAGGTATTATTTGCCTCGATGCCAGCCCAACGATATATAAATGTGTACTCGATGAATGTATAGCCCAGGGCGGAGATGGCGGTGATGCGAATGGCGGGCCCGGCGGCGGAGCTGCGGGAAGCGGCTACGGCGGCGGTATTTATTGCGACAGTAAAAGTGACCCCATCATACGCGACTGTGAAATCACAGCTTGTCGCACTCGAGCTGGATTCGCTATGGATGTCGATTTGACCGTTGGTAATTCTTTCGGCGGTGGAATTTATATAGAACATGGCAGCGAAGCCTTAATCAAAGGCTGTTCTATCATGGGTTGTACTGCTTCTGATGATAACTCAGGCATAGCACAAGGAGGCGGTATCTATCATGCTCTTGCGATTGATCCGGTCTCTATTATAGATACCACAGTCACCGCAAACAAAGCAGGTGAAAGAAACAGATCAGTCAACAATGGTGGAGGCATTTGTTTTGCTTCCGCAGGCAACGGGGCTATATTGAAAAACTGTGAAATCACATTTAATAGCGCTGTCGGTGGTAATGGCGGGGGTATTTACTATCCGGAGGGACATACCCTTTCAATAGAAGGCGGCAGCCTGATTTACGGCAATCAGTCCCCATATAGAGGCGGCGGCATATTTGCCGGTGACATTACTCATACTGATAGTGCCACGGTCAATATTTCTGATTCATCTGTCAGTTATAATTCGGCGCTATTTGGCGGCGGCATCTATATGGACGAAACGCATTTTTCCCTGACTGATTCTGAAGTCGGCAATAACACTGCTTCTGAAGGTGCAGGAATTAATGGCGCTTTTTGCGATGTCAGCATACTTAGCTCCACGGTAAGCAATAATAGCGCCCAAAGCGGAGCAAGTATCGGTGGTGGTATAGCACTTTGGAATAGTACAGCTCAGATAGTTGATTGTGTAATACAGGGCAACGATGCCATCGGCACAAGCGGTATCGGCGGCGCCCTATACTTCAATGGTTTCGATTCCAGTCCCAAGTCGCTTGTAAATTGCCTTATTAGAGACAACGAAGCGAGCAGAGAAGGCGCAGGCCTGTTTTGTCATTTAGGAGCCTGGGCCGAGGTGACAAATTGCACGATAGCCGACAACAGGGTCGTTGACGATATAGGAGGCGGCGGTGGGATAAGCTGTGCAGAATTTGCATCGATTGTTCAGTTGGAGAACAGCATTGTCTATAACAATAATGCTCCTGCTGGACCTCAGATTGCAGTCGGACGTGTGACCGGCTCTGCATTTGACCCATATGCCATTGTTACTGTGGATTATAGTGATGTGCAGGGCGGTGAAGATGACGTGTTTGAGGAGTTGCCGTATGCCATGGTATTGTTTGGAACGGGCAACTGGGATGAGGAGAATCCCTTTATTTCAATTGGTGGAGGCGAACTTGGATATTTTCTGAGGCATGTAGCCACAGGTCAGGCTAATACAAGTAATCTTGTCGATAACGGCTTGGGCAATGCAAGCGGCCTGATCTCTCAGGTCGGATTTGACCTTACGACCAGGATCGATGGTGTCGTTGACACAGGAACGGTCGACATCGGCTACCATTACACCGCTGAGGAAGTAGTCTTGCCATACTACCATTTGACAATCCGGGTTGAGCATCACCCGGACTACGATGCGGACGGCATCTTGAAAGCCGAGGCAGCTGGCTACGAACCGTTCTTTGCACGCAACGAACCAAATACTATGTTGGTGGCGGGGGGAGTCGAAGTTGAACTGACGGCCATTGCCGACAGTGGTTTTAATGTCTCACAATGGATCGGAGCCGACGATGTGCCTAATACAGGTGACCCGTGCAATTTCGTAACTATGGACTCCGATAAAGAGGTGGTTGTATCTTTTGGGCCGGACGGAGCATTCTATCTGTTTACAGACGTTAGCACTGATAACGGACATATAGACTACATTAACGGTGACGAACAGAGGGTAGAACATCCGGGCAGAACTCTTCACGAACCCAATGAGGTTGTCCGATTATTTGCCGTACCGGACAATACTACGCTTGTACCACACTGGAGCGGCACCGATGATGACCAGACGGTTGGACTGGAAAATAGCGTCACTATGAATGAAAACAGAAATGTGGTCGTTGAATTTATCACTCCGCGTACTCTGCATGTACCAGGTGAATACACGAATATTCAGACCGCAATCGACGATGCCGAAAATGGTGATATCATAATAATTGCACCTGGCACATATGTTCGTGGAGGCGGCGGACGGTCTATGCGTTACGTAATCAATGGCAAGCAGATAACACTTACCGGCAGCGACCCTGAGGACCCCTGTACAGTTGCAAGCACCGTCTTGCAGACCGGTATTGTTGTTCTTAACGTAGGCAGGACCTGTAGAATCCAGGGACTTACCTTTGACGGTATAGTATATTCAGACCTTGGCGGTTATGACGGCGGCACCGAGGAGAATGCGCTGCCTGACGGTGAAAATGGTTTTCCTCTGGCAGGCGCTGCGCTGAGACTCCATAATTATTATTTCCAGGGGCGCCATATGGGTCCTTTTGGAACGCCAATCCAAGTGTTTCCGCCGGATCCTCAGCCGGGTTCATCACCGGATGTACGCAACTGTGTCTTTAACGGTTGCGGCGTAATCGGAAGTGACGGTGGTGCCGGTGCTGTGGTGGATGATGCACCCGGTGACGGCGGTTGGGGAGGCTGGAGCCATGGCGGTGCCGTCTCACTTGGCGCAGACAGCAATCCGAGGTTTACCAATTGTCAGTTTATCAACTGCTTCGCCCGGGGAGGAGACGGTGGAAATGGCACGGAAGAGCCTGACGGCCGCGGCGGTCTCTGGGACCAGACAGATTATCCAGACATTCCACCATTTCGGATATGGGAATTTGGACCTTATGAGGAATTCTTTAAGTACAGCGGTTTCGGTGGTGCGGTATTTGTCGATGCTAACAGCTCGCCGGAGTTCATCGACTGTAATTTTGTCAATTGTCAGGCTTACGGCGGCGCCAGCGGTCTCGGCGGCGGTTTTAGCTGGCCGCCTGTCCATTGGCGTGTAAACAGGTTCGGTGGAGCGGTATATTGTGCCGACGACAGCACGGCAAACTTCACTCGATGCCGTTTCATCGGCAATACCGCTGATGTCGATGGTCCTGTGGAGTGGGACTGGGCAAGCTTTCACTCAGAGGCGCAGGAAGAAGTAGAAAGTGATGATGATTTTCTCAGTTACGGCGGGGCGGTTGCCTTTGAGGACTCTGCAAATCTCACCTTCAGAAAGTGCTACTTTAATGACAATACGGCTACGGTCGGCGGCGCTGTGCACTGGACCTGGTCCGACCCTCGTTTTGATGACTGCAATTTTGTAGGTAACACCGCATTCCACGGAGGTGGAATACTCTGCGTCGGTGGTTCAGGCCTGATAAATGACTGTCAATTCACCGGCAATATGGCGACGATCTCTCAAGGACAGGGAGGAGCTGTCGCCAGCCTCGGCGCCAATATAGATATTTTAAACAGCCAGATTATCGGTAACCAGGCCCAAGGCAGCGGCGGCGGCTTGTATATCTCCAGCAAGGATATTCGGGGCGATGAAATCACAAGCTGGAATACGGTCAACGTCAGGAATTGCCTGATTGCTGAAAACATCGCCGGCTCAACCGGTGCGGGTATAAGCTCTAACTGGCATTCGTTCGTCGATATCGAGTTATGCACCATCGCGAACAACTCTATCCTTCAGGGCGGATATGGCGGTGGTTTATACAGTTCTAATGGTAACTATGCTATAGTTACTAACAGCATACTTTGGGAGAACGTCGCCGCCAACGGAAGGCAGATTGCAATCAGACCGAGTGCAAATCCTGCCGGTGTAGCTGTAAGTTACACGGATATCCGTGGCGGAATTACTTATACTCAACCTCCTGACACAGGTGGGAATATCTGGGTTGACCAGGACTGCCTGTTTGAAACGGGCCCCGGTAACATCGGTGCCGATATTGACGACGACCCCTTATTTGTCTCAGGTGTTTTAGGAGATTATTATCTCAGTCAGACCGCTACCCCAGACCCGGGCCAAAACGAGGATAGCCCATGTGTCGATGCGGGAAGCGGCTCTGCAAGTTCTTTGGATATGGCAGACCGCACAACCCGTACCGACTTGATACCTGACAGGGGGCCTGTTGATATGGGTTATCACTATCGGCGGGATATGCTATCGGCGATGTGCGCGGTATGCGACCTTGTTTTTGATGGTATAATCGATACGGCTGATGTCGATGCGTATACAGATGAGTGGCTTAGAGACGGCTGCTCAGATGACAACGGCTGGTGTAACGGAGCAGACTTCAACTACGATGGCACGGTGGACCTCATAGACGATGCAATCATTGGTCTCTGCTGGCTGGTGGAGGACAAGCAGCCGCCCGTACCCAATCCTTCACAGTGGCGAATTCTGCCTTATTCAAATTCTATGTCGAGTGTCTTCATGGGGGCAGAGCAGTCTTACGACTTGTGGGGCGTAGAGGTCCAATACTACTTTGAATCCAGCGACGCCAACCACGACAGCGGATGGCAGAATGACCTGGATTACGAAAGCCAGGGTCTGGTAGCTGGAAGACAATACAGTTACAGGGTCAAGGCTCGTGACCAATGGGGTAATGAAACTAAGTTCTCCGGTTTCGGCACTGCGGTTGTCAATGAAGATAGTACAGCGCCGACACCGAATCCGATGACCTGGGCTGTGTTACCTGCGCCGGTTTCAAACACCGAAATTACAATGATCGCTTCGATGGCGACCGACGAAAGCGGTGTTGAATATGGATTTCGGAGATTGGGTGGCCCGACTGTCTGGCAGAATGAACCAGTTTTCGTAGATATGGGTCTTAATCCCCTGACAGAGTACACATACCAGACGGCGGCACGTGACAAGTCCGACAATCAGAATGCTACCGAGTGGTCGGTAACGGCTTCGGCGACTACTGCAGACACTCCGGCGCTGCCCGACCTTGAACCGCCGATTACGGGCCTGTATGCGAACATTTACAAGGCCGCCTTTTCGCCAACTGATTTCCCTGAGCAACCGGCGCCAGGCGGACTCAACCCGGTAGAAGTTTATCTTGCTGATGGCTACCACCATCGAATGATTGCTGCTGCAGCTACTGATGATACGCCGCCCGTACAGTATAAGTTTACGTGTTTGGACGACAGCAGATTCAGCAGTGGCTGGCAGGAAGACCCCTACTATGATGTGCTCGTTTCGTCACTCACGTCGAAGAGCAGTTGGAGATGGCAGGTGCGCACTCGTGACAGCGCTGAGCCGACACCCAACCTGGGAGGCCTGAGCGATTACTGGAATTGTCAAGGAGATTTCGTCACGTATCCGTAAAACAGGGTGTAACTCGGGTTTTATATAACGAAAAAGCCCCGGACCTGAAAAGACCGGGGCTTTTGCTTTTTTCAGGTAAAGCAGATTACTTCTTTTCCATCAATGCCCTGTAACCGAGATGCATCAGTAGGTTGTCGAGAATAACCATCGCCGTGAAGTTCTCAGCTACCGGCCAGATGCGCCCCACGATTGTCGCGTCGCGCCTGGTGATGGCTGCAAGCTGCTTGTTTTCGAGCGTGTACTTGTCGATTGTTTTCTGTGGTTTGTCTATAGTAGGCGTAGGTTTGACGGCGAGCCGCACAACAATCGGCTGGCCGTTTGACAAGCCGCCGGTTATACCGCCGGCGTTGTTCGACTCGAAACTTACCTTGCCGTCCTTGGCGTGTATCTGGTCGTTATTCTGCGAACCTGTCATATCTTTTACCGCTAACCCGGCGCCTATTTCTACTGCTTTGACCGCCCCGATACCTGCCATTTTACCGAGCTGGCAATCCAGCCTCTCGAACACCGGCTCACCGAGACCAACCGGCGCACCGAGCACAACCACTTCGATGATACCGCCTGATGAGTCACCGGTCTTTGTAACCTTATTGCACGCTTCGACCATTGCCTCAGCGGCGTCGATATCAGGGCAATTTACTATATGATGTACGCCGTACTTGTCACGGATTTCGTCCTTTAGCATCTTCGGTGCCTTCGAGCGTATCTGGTCTATCTCCTGCTCAATCTCGGCAAAAATCCGTATCTTTTCAAGATAACGCATTTCCATATTTACACGGCCGTTGACATAGACTTCCTGGTAGAACGGGTCGTAATCGCAGCGCATCTTTTTATATCTGTTTGTGTATTCCAGGGCCTTTTCATGGTCAACTTCGGGACAGCGAACCTTCGCAGCCTCTTTGATATAAGAGAAAACTTCAATGCCGAATCTCTTTAGCACTTTTTTTGCCACGTATCCTGTTGCGACGATGGTCGAGGTCCTTCTGCCGCTGAACAATCCTGCCCCGATAGCATCATCATCCGGACCGTATTTGACAAATGAGGCGTAAGACGCGTGACCCGGCCGCGGTGTACGGTTTGTGTCCTGATATTGTTTTATGTGAATAAAGTGCCTGTCAAGGTTCGGTATCAGAATCGTAAGCGGAGTTCCGTTTGTATGGTTCTTATTGTCCGCGCCTTCGACGGTATCAGCAACATTCAGGCCGGAATAAATAATGGGCAAATCCGGCTCCTTGCGCGGGCTGGACAGTTCATCAGCACCGGGTTTTCGTAACAATAAATCGCCGTAGATTTCCTGCTCGGACAATTCCATTCCCGGCGGGTGGCCCTGAATAACACTCGTTAATCCTTCCTGGTACGAACCGCCTGCGACGGTTACCTGAAACATTCGCCCTGTATGACAGCCAATCATGGTCTAACCATACTCCTCAAAACCGGTTGACATTCAACTCGTAAAAAACGAGCGCATAGAATCAATATTTTCCGTCCATGCGCTAAGTTCCAAAATATACACTATTTGTGGAAAACATCAAACCTTTCCCAGAAATCGGGAAAAGACTTGGCCACGCATCCGGGGTTGTCAATTTGCTGGCCGCCGGTAACCAGCCCGGCCACGGCAAAGCTCATTGCGATTCTGTGGTCGTTATGTGGGTCGATAGTCGCACCGTGCGCCTTGCGATTCCCTTCGATTATCAGCGAAGTCTCGTCGCACCGGGCCTGAACGTCCATCTTTTGCAGTTCCGAAGCCATCACCGCAAGCCTGTCGCATTCCTTGTGGCGAAGGTGCCCGATGTTTGTCAGGCGGCTTGTACCTTCGGCAAAGGCACAAGCTATCGCTGCAGGCGGAACCAAATCCGGAATGTCACTCATATCCCGCTCGATTGCCTTAAGGTCTGTCCCCTCGACAGTTATCCGGTCAGGTTCGACTGTTATGTTACAGCCCATCTGGTTAATCAACTCCACAAAGGCCCGGTCGCCCTGTTTCGTATCGGCCTTTAGGTTTGTTACTGTGACAGTGCTGCCGCATATAGCCGCCGCAAGGAAAAAGAACGAGGCACTGCTGTAATCACCTTCGATTTTGATTGTTCGGCCTTTGTATTTGCCGTTAGGTATCGAGAATTGTATGTAGTTGTCGTTATCAGTCTGTATTCCGAACTCCGCGGCTATTTGGATTGTTATATCCACGTATGGTTTTTCAGTAAGCTCATCAGTACAGACAATCATAACCGGTGTTTGGGCATAAGGCGCCGATACAATTATCGAGCTGAAATACTGCGAACATTCCCTGCCGCTCATTTGACATTGTCCGCCTCTGATGCCGCCGCCGTGCACCCTGACGGGGGGATAACCTTCGTTTTGGAGATACTCGATTTCACAACCTAATTGACGCAGGGCCTGTACGACTTCTGCAATCGGCCGTTCGGTTATTCTTTGAGTGCCGGTCAGGACGACCGATTTGTTCGCCAGGCACACCGCGCTTGTCAGAAAATTCATTCCAACGCCGGATTCGCCCACGTTAAGCTCATCTGAAATCGGCTGATATATCCCTGCCGAGCCGTGGACGATTATCTTCTGCCGTTGCTGCTCAATCTTTATGCCCAGTGCATTAAGACATTCTATGACATTGAGCTGGTCCTGGCCAAGCAGCGGTTTTTCAATGGTCGTTGTGCCCTCGGCCAGTGAGCCGATGATTAAAGCCCGCAGCGTATGCGCCTTGGAAGGAGGCGCTTCCAGCGATACGCTTTTGTTCCGTATTTTTTCTACTGTTCGCATAATCTTTTGTACAGACCGCAATTCTCAAAGGATTACTGTTTACCAGAAATAAGGGTTTTTTGGAAGGATTTTTTAGCTATTCGTAGGGCAGGCTATCTAATTTGGCTTACGAAAGAGCTTATGTCTTTGACGTTGATTTTGCCGTCGTCGTTAATATCTCCGATGAGATAATCATCCGACCCTGCCAGGGATTTCGAGGCATTTTCCAGCAGAGCACCGATATCCTTTTTGTTTAACTGGCCGTCTCCGTTGAGGTCGTACCACTGTTCGTCCTGCTGCTGGTTGGCATCGGTCACTCGCCAGGAAAGACCGTAGTTTTCCACCAATCCTTGTTCCGGATTATCATCTGCAAACGAAACGACTATTTCATAATCTATATAGTTGGCGTCTGTCATAACGTAAATATGCTCGACGTTGTCCGTCTTGCTGTTGCTGTAATCCAGCAGAGCATCTTCTCGAATACCATCTTTGTCATAAGCCCACACTTCAAGTTGAATGTCGGCGTCTTTTTCAGGGATGTGCTCGAAAGGATACTGTTTCTGATAATGCCTGTTCCAGGTAGTGGTAATTGTTATCTTTTTGTTATTAGGTTCGGCTATTGTAAACTGGTACCTGTTTTCAGTTACTTGCTCCTGTGAAAGGGTGCCTAGGTCCCAGCCTTCGACTGGTACTTCGCCGGGCTGATAATGCCCGGCAGCGAGCGTGTTATATGCCCCGAATGCATCGAGTACGCCGGCCCCGTGCATAAAATCGAGGGGAACCTCATGGTCGTCGTCTTTGCTCAGCTTACCCTTGTGCCAATAGGGCAGTTTCGCCGCGGTATTCATCAGTATGGCTTTTATAGCACAGTTGCCGCCGTCACCCGTAAGAGTATTGGCAATGTTTACATCAGCCTTTGCTTGTTGAATAAGCAATGCCGCCGTTCCAGCCACTGCCGGTGTCGCGAAGCTCGAATAATTGCCGCTGTGACGGTACTGGTTCGGCTCATTAGCTGCCGCCGCGAGAAAATCACCCGGCGCAACAATATCTGGTTTGCAGCGATTATCTTCAGTCGGACCGCAGGTCGAGCTCTCCGGCCGGGCCCACGAAAATCCGTTCTCGGATTGTGCCGGTTTACGCCCGACAACACCAACCGCTATTATGTTTGACCCTGCGGCGGGATAAAGCGGCAGGTCATACGAGGCCGAGCCGTTACCTATGCCAGCTACAACAACTGTCCCGAATTGTTCGGCTATCGATTCTATACCACGAGTCCACCACTCATCAAATACGCTGCCGACACTAACCGAAATAACGTCAGCCTTGGGACGAGCATTGTTAAATACCTCGTTTTTCAAAAAGTACCAGAATTCGAAGACCTGGGCGTTCGCATCACAGGTCAGTCCCTGATAATCGAAGGGTTCCATCGATTGCTCGTTATAGTTTGAATCTTTCCCAAAGAGAATCGAGCAAATCGCCGTCGAATGTTCGGAGATGCCGGCGGGGATTTCTGTATCGTCGTACAAATTAAGATTTGTTTCTGCGAAACAATGATGTGTAAGGTCCGGCATGTAATCGTTCTGTGGTCTGCCGTCAATGTAGGTAATGCTTCGGCATACCAATGCGACGGTAGTGCCTTGCCCGGTAAGGTTCGGCTCCTGCTGCCTGAGTATGTTTATCCCGATGGAGTCGAATCCTTCAGGTTGGACGGTAATCGCAGCCGCCGTTGCGGTAAGCAGTAAAAAAATCAAAAAAACACAAAATCCGGTTATGCACCGGCAAGAGTGCATCATCCCGTCGCTCCTCTAACCGCTTATAGACCCCTTATTTTATGCCTGTTCCGCAGGCATAACCACTATACAGATTATACTATAAAAGCGGCCGATTCTCAAGCTGTTTTAGGGTGGCTTTTGACAATAAATGAAAAATCCGACCCTGCAGAAGGGATTTTATGAGACTGTATGTTTATTGTCTTTCAGCGTTTAGACAATCAATGCCAAATTTATTTCAGCCTTCCTTACGACAGTTCTTTACTGTTAGTCGAGATTATACTGTGTAGTCTCGTCGTAGTCTCCGAAGCTCAAACCGAAATCTATCGTACCGGACTTTGAATCGAGCGACGCATCTTTTATAGCAATCACAAAGATACCTTTGTTAAAATCGATTGTTCCTAACATAGTGCCGCCTTCAGTAACCGAGGCGCTCTTGCATTTGTATTTATCGGTACTTTTTAAAATCAGGCTTCCCTGAGGAACAGTAAAGGTCTGGCTGCCCCATGTTATAACAACTTCTTTCTGGGCTAAGTTTGTGCCGTCCATATCTTCTGCAGCGATCGTCCCCTGAACGACGAATAAGTCTCCCGAACGGCCGGATTTAACTTTTGCCTTAGTCACATTCAGGCAGTCTTTGTACGATTTCATCAGAGCTAAGGGGACAGTTTTTTTGCTGCCGTTGACAATGTTCTCGTCCACCTCGCCGGACAGGGCGTAACTGCCGATAGTGATAGTCAGCTCGAGAGGACAACTCAATCCTGTCAGGTCGACCTTGTTTGCCTTGAGTACAAGGGTCTTTTTATTCAGGTCAATGATAATGTTCGTTATTGCCCCTGAACTACCCTTGGCTATCTTGTATTTGTATTTGTACTTGCCCTTTGTTACATCGCTGTAATCGAAGTCAATTGACTCGGTATAGACTAAATAACTGTCAGATACGGACAAAAATTCTACTTCTATTGCATTTGCGTCTTGTAGATTCTCAAGAGCGGTATCGAATGTACCTGAGAGGATGATTCGGTCCTCGCCGGAGGTTTTGCCGGCTTTTACGACGCACTTGCTGATTGTTAAGGCTACTTCTGTAGTTTCTTCGTCTCCTTCTTCACCACCGCCTCCGGTCAGACTCCAGAGAGAAAAGTGGTTTATCTGGGCCTTGACCTTATTGTTCTCCTTGTCGATAGTGAAGCTTTCTACTTTCGTCCACGAGTTCGTAGTACTCGAATAATAAGCAGGGGATATGTCATCTTCAGTAAGCCCTTCTTCAGCGAGTTTTTCGTCGGAGTATATGAAGGTAATCAATACATTGGCGTTGAAGTTCTCCGTTATCGGATTGCCCGTGGACTCTTCGCTGATAGATATCGAGTATCCACAGCCCAGTGGTTGTTCGTTCTTGGTCTTGCGCATATTCTCGACCAGAGGTGTGATAGATATACATACGGTGTCCGTAGTCGGTATGGCCCCGCCGGGTATTTCAAGAGTAGTGCCGTTTTCCAGTGTATGGGTCCAGCCTACGTTCGGGTCGAAAGTTGCGCTGGTTGCAGCTGGTATCGTATCGCTGGCCTGGTATAAGACCAAATCAACGGTGGCCTGCGTCGATGTCATCTCGACCTCGGTCGGCTCGTTCACATCGTAGAAGTTGGCATCACCGTAAGGATGGTAAACGGCATCGACGTACCAGGTGCTTCCTTGTGATACGTTAAGCTGGTAGTCACCATCGCCGTCCGTCATGGCACCGGTATTTTGACCGTCTCCGCTCCAGGCATTGACCCATGCCTGGTCACAGGCAGCGGTGTTGCCGTCTCCCGGGTCATAGGATACCGTCCCTGTAATAGTTGCATTGCTTTGCTTGAACTGCAGCGTTACCTCGACATTCGCACCTGAAGCTGGTGTTACTCTCTGCATATCCGGCTGGATGTAGCCCCATGATTCGGGACTATGTGCCCCAACTTCATATTCTCTGCCGGAAGGTACACTGATACTGAAAGTTCCCTCTGGTGGTCTGGCGTCGCTGCCGCAGTCAATTCTCTTGCTCTCGTCATCACCTTCGCTGTGTGCCCAGACCCAGGCGTGTGGTATCGCATTGCCGTTCGGGTCCAGTACTACACCTGAAATGGTCGCATCAGCGCCGACAATAACGAAGTCGAAGGTCGAACTTTGTCCTGATGTGACGTTAACCCTCGTATCCGGCGGCGGATTATTCACATATCCCTCGGACATTATCCAGTAACCCAGATTCCAGTTGCCCGCCGCGACCCGCAATTCATACGTTCCGTCCGTATTGATTCGGGCATTCTGCCAGACACCTTGCTTTTCCTGCATGGCAAAAATTTCACCCTCTATGCCTGTTGCCGGAGTAGTCTTTGCAGAATCTGTATAGAAAGTGCCTCTGATAGTGGAGTCGTTGCTAAGCAGCTCAATATTAACTTCGGTATCCGATTCGGTACCGACGGTGACCTCCTGCTCCTCAGCCATAGAGTAACCGCTGTTAGGCGGCAGATGTACGCCAACCAAGTAATTTCCGTCAGGTATGTTGAATGAAAACTGCCCATTCTCTACCGGTGAACCGGCGACCGGCTCATGCATATCCACATCCTGTCGGGCATAAGCCCAGCCGCCATCGATGTCGGTAAGAATATTGCCGCTGGAATCGTACAGCGTTCCGTCGACAGTGCCGTCGGCCTCTACCAGTTCGAAATCAATATCAGACAAAATCTGGTCGTCATTCACTGTAACCCTTCGAGGAGGTTGTCCCGATACATACGATGAATCATAAGGCGGCTCGGCGGCAACTTCCCATTCACCCGATGTAACTGAAAACTGATAGTTACCCTCGTCGTCGGTTACTGTATCTGCCCAGCCGTTTTCGTGTCGCCACGCATGGATATAAACACCGGATACAGGTTCTCCGTCACTGCTTCTGGTGACTTGCCCCTTGATACCTGATGTTTTTTCCGTCAGTTCGATATCGCCAAGGTTAACCGTCTCGCTGTCATCTATGTCAAATGGCTGCATTTCAGGACTCGACCAGTACGGATAAGTCTGCAGGTCAACGCCAACCCATACATTATATTTACCGCTGCTGACTGATATGCTGAATTCGCCGCCGCTTCCTACCGGAACACCGTTTCCGCGGCCGGCATCATCTCTTATCTCAACCCATGCGGTTCCCGAGCGCACGGTTTCGCCGTTTGGTCCTGTTACACGCCCTGTTACCTGGGAACCGGCTGTTTCTATAGTAAATGTGACACTTTTTGTTTCTTCATTGGCGTCATTGGCGAACGTCACTACTTTCGGATTACCCAGGTATATCCAGTCGATGTCGCTGGCTTGCGGGGATGGGTGAATCATCAGTTCCCATGTACCGGCAGCCACGTCCATGCTGAAATTGCCGTTTGGGTCGGTCTGCGTATTTACACAGCCTTCTGAGTCTCGTCGCCATCCGTTAATTTCGGCATTGGCTACACCCGACTCGTCGGCCTTCTGAACGCGGCCTTCGATATGTTTGAGTGCCGTTGTGTATTTAATGTTTCCGATGTTTAGTATCGTGTTGGTGTCCGTGATTTCGAACTCTGTAGACTCGGGTGGTACAACTCCGCTGGTTCCCCACGGCATTTCGAGCCTGAGCCTGTAGGTCCCTTCAGATAGTCCGCCCACTCGGAAATAACCTTCATCGTCGCTGCCAACGTTCTGGAAAAACGACCAATCAAGTGTCTCGATATTAATTGGTACATGTCGTGCTGGTGAATCGTCCGGCATCAGGGCTCTGCCGATGAGGTTGACCGTAGGTAAAGTAACATCACCGATGTCAGTTTCTGTTGCCGAGTCATTGATATCAACAATCATCTCCGGCGATTCGCTGACATCCAGATAGTCAACGCCGAAAGGCGGCTGAGCACGTAACCTCCACGAGCCGGGAGTTATTCCGGTAATGCGAAACTCGCCATTCGGGTCGGATTGAGCGTTTTTCCACTTCATGTGCTCCATACTGTCGGCGTTGATTTGGGCGTCCGGCACGGGAGTACTGTCCGGCAGAACTACTCTGCCGATGATTGCGCCGCCTGATTCGGGTTTGAGGGCGAAGTCGATATCACGGGTAGTATTACCGACTGTTACCGGCACTTTTGTAGCCATCATCCAGTCAACCGTGTCTTCGTAGAACTCCTGGTCATAACCTTCGAAATATGCTTCGACTTTGTAGGAGCACTCCGGCAGACCGTTGATGGTGTAAACGCCGTTGCTGTCAATCTCACCGCCGCGCCCCCACGGCTCGCCGTTAGTTGGATTGGCATTTACCCAGCCGTTATCTGTTACCGGTTGACCGGTTTGTTCGTTTGTTATTGTTCCTGTTATTGTACCGCCTAAATCCAGTTCGAAATCTATTCCGGTAGCCGGTGTCTCTGCGGTCACAGTAAGCGGTTCTGCTTCGCACCAGTCAACGGCACCGGGATAATATTGCTCTATGAATGGAGATTTCTCGACACGAATTCTGTACTCACTTGGTCTGAGGCCGGTTACTTTATAGTAACCGTTGGCGTCGGAGTCTGCACCGGCCCATCCGCCGCCGCCTGAGAAGTATTCGACGCAAACATATGCACCTTCAAGTGCGACATAATTGCTGTCATTTGCGTCCCAGCCGTAAACATATCCGCTGATGGACGTCCCTGCGCCGAGAGTAAAATCGACTCCCTCCGTTGTATTCGGCGCCGCTACAGTTACCTGCGTTGCGTTGTCCCAGTCAGTTTTATGGTCAAAGAACTGGTCTGCGTATTCAAGATTGTCGCAGCTTGGGCAGGCGCGAACACGATATGTATTGCTTCTCAGTCCGTTAATAGTATATTGACCGTTTGCATCGGTCTCGCTGCCGCCTCCTCCATTACCCAGTTCGTCGTACGGTTCAGCTTGTACATGAAGCCCTTCGATGGGATTATCTTCGCTGTCAGTGACTGTACCGCTGATTACTCCGCCGGCAGGGAGAACGAAGTTGACGTTAACTGTCGTCTCAGTCCCGGTAATGGTAACGCGACTTGCCTGGTCCCATGAGATTTTATTTTGGTAGAACTTGTCTGTGTAGCTCAGGCCCGTTTCTTCCGCTCTGGTGAAGACCCTGTAGTCGCCCGGTTCAAGGCCTGTAATCTCATATTGACCGCTGCTGTCGGTTACTGCGTCCATATTCATCTTCTCTTCGTCGTCGTACCACACCGCCTCGACGGTCATATTTGCTATAGGATTCTCTTCACTATCGGTGACAGTTCCGCTGATAGCGCCGCTTGGCGCAAGCTCGAAGTCGACTGGACTTGTTGTATTATCGGCAGTCACAGTGACAGCATCAGCCAGTTGATAGTCTGTGTGATTATTATAAACTTCGTTGAGATACCGTAGAGTCGTGCATCCGGCACAGGCGAACACATAGTAATCACCTGCAGGTAAGTCAGTTATGGTGTAATTGCCGTTTGCATCGGTAGTAGCTAATCCGGCTTCATCATCTCCCTCTGACTCGATATCAGCCGGATACACCTCAACCTCAAGACCGGCTATTGGGTCGCCGGACCCATCTGTTACCGTACCGCTGATAGAGCCTGTTAGACTTTCAGCTGAAGTGATACTGCTGATGGTAATAAGTAATACGGTTAATACGAAATGGAATTTTAGTGACTCTTTCATTTCCTTCCTCGCTCCAATAGAGTGACCTTTTACGAGTTCGTATCTGATTTTTTACTGGTGACAACATTTGAATTGTTGCGGGCAGCCAAAGAGGTCATCGGCTCTGCAGCACCCAAAAAGACCTGGATAAGAAGAATAATCGAATGAATAAGTCCGAGTTTAATCGTTGTCAATCCCCAATCGAAACGAACAACAAGGATTATAAAATAATATTTAACGTATGGAATACGGGAGTTGCTTTGACTTACTCTTCTGCATTGTAAAGTATAAAGTCAATGTACATAGTAACCAAAAAATACCTTGAAAAAATATTGTTGTCCCATAACGCCTCGCTTTTTTAGCGGCTTTCGTCTCTTATTAGGGTGTTTTTACGTCCTAATGTATCGGTCAGCTTTCACGTGTTCGCCTAAAGCAGTGCTTTTAAGCCCTGCTAAATGTTCTTATTCGAGTCTTGCCGAATGGCGCCCGGCCTGATATACTCTTGGCCGCCGTGCTCATCCGTATTTGGTGTGAATTATAAGAATATGACGACAATACTGGACCGCGAACAAATTAGCCGGGCTATTGATGATATAGCCGAACACGTAGTCAAAGACCTTTCTCCTGATGATAGTGTTGCTGCTGTCGGGATAAGAAGTCGCGGCGAAATCATTGCACAGAGACTTGCCGAAAAGCTCAGCGATATGCTCAAAAAAGAAGTCCCATGCGGCACGCTCGATATAACTCTCTATCGCGATGACATTAATTCACCTTCACAGGCGTCGCAGCCGCAGGTCCGAACAACCGAAATCGGCTTCAACATCGATGAGAGAGTAATCATTCTTGTCGATGACGTTCTGTATACCGGCAGGTCGACGCGGGCCGCACTTGATGCGCTTGTTGACCTCGGAAGGCCTCAGTGTATAAAGCTCGCCGTTCTTGTGGAACGAGCGGGAAGAGAGCTTCCGATACAGGCTGATTACATTGGATTCAAAGCCGACGTCGAAGTCGGCAAAGTCGTTCAGGTAAAACTCGTGGAGTCGGACGGCACAGACGAAGTGGTAATCGAATAAAATTCAGAAAATATTGAGAATCGATAAACAAGAATCCAGCATTTGGTATCGAGCATCAAGAATCGTATGGCGCTCAAACGCAAAGTAAAGCAGTTTGACTGGCAGTCCAAACATCTGCTCGGACTGCGTGACCTCTCAGCCGAGCACATCAGTTTTATTCTTGATACAGCCGAAGGCTTCGAGCAAATCAGCACAAGGTCGGTGAAAAAAGCTCCCCCTCTACGCGGAAGGGTTGTTGTAAACCTGTTCTTCGAGGACAGTACGAGGACTCGAAACAGTTTTGCCCTCGCGGCCAATCGGCTCAGTGCCGATGTCATAGAGTTCACTAAGAAGACCAGTTCCGTAAGCAAGGGCGAAACCCTGCTCGATACCGCTCGCAATCTCGAATCAATGGGAGTCGATATTGTGGTAATTCGCCATGGTGCGGCAGGGGCCCCGACACTATTGAGCAGGACGATAAATGCCTGCGTGGTCAACGCAGGTGACGGTTACTGTGAGCATCCGACCCAGGGCCTGCTCGATGTCTATACTATCAGAAAGCGAAAAGGGACGCTCGAAGGACTCAAAATCGCAATCGTCGGGGACATCACACATTCACGCGTGGCCCGCAGTGATATGTGGGCCATGACAAAGCTCGGCGCGGAAGTGACCTTCGTAGCTCCGCCGACATTGATGCCGGCCGAAGTCAAAAAACTACCTGTCAAAGTTAGTTACTGGCTCGATGACGTTATCGACAAGGTCGATGTTATCAATATGCTGCGGATTCAGTTCGAACGGTTAGGCGGCAATCCTTTTCCTTCGGTCCGTGAGTATTCACATTACTTTGGTCTTACGGTCGAGCGAATGAAAAGGGCCAAGCCGGATATCCTGGTCATGCACCCAGGACCAATCAACAGGGGCCTTGAAATAGAAAGTGAAGTCGCCGATGGCCGCAATAGTGTCATACTGGACCAGGTAAAAAATGGTTTGGCAGTGAGGATGGCTGTACTGTTTTTGGTGAACCAGGCTGCGGCGCAACAGGCGAAATAAAAAAATATGCAAGAGCTGCTGATAAAAAACGGTAGAGTAATCGACCCCGCTAACAATCGCGACGAAAAGTGTGATGTACTCGTCAGCGAAGGCAAAATTGCCGACGTGGGGCACATTGATAAAAAGGTCGATACGATAATTGATGCCGCCGGCAAGCTGGTTACACCCGGCCTGATTGACATTCACGTCCATTTTCGTGAGCCCGGCGATGAAGAGGAAGAGACCATCGCCAGCGGTTCGGCTGCTGCGGTGGCAGCAGGGTTCACTTCGGTCGTATGTATGCCAAATACAAATCCCCCGATTCAAAGCGAGACTGACGTCGAATACATTCACCGCAAAGGCAGGCAGGCCCGAAAGACCCACGTCTATACTATGGGCAGTATTACCAGGAACAGGGAAGGAGTTGAGCTTGCTGAGATGGGTTTTATGGCTGAAGCCGGCGCCGTCGGTTTTACCGACGATGGAAGCGGAGTTCAGGACCCCTCTGTAATGTTACGAGCCTTGAAATACGCTGCAATGTTCAACACGTTTATCGCTCAGCATTGCCAGGATAACAGCTTTGCCCGTGACGGTGTGATGAATGCTGGTTACAATTCAACCGTGCTCGGTCTGCCCGGTATCGACCCGCTCGCCGAAGAGGCAATGCTCTGGCGCGACATACAGCTTGTGAAAAAGACCAACGTTCGCTACCATGCCCAGCACATTTCTACTGCTGGTTCTGTGGAGCTGATGAGGCAGGCTAAAAAACTCTCACTTCCAATCACCTGCGAAGTAACGCCGCACCATTTACTTCTTACCGACGATTGCTGCGCCGATTACGATACAAACTACAAAGTCAATCCGCCTCTTCGTACGGCTGAAGATGTGGAGGCTCTCAAGCAGGCCGTTCGTGAAGGTCTGGTCGATGCCCTTGTGTCGGACCATGCCCCACATTTGCAAAGTGAAAAGGAGCTTGAGTTCCTGGCAGCGCCATTTGGAATAGCCTCGCTCGAATGCACTCTTGGTCTTTACGTCAAGGCCCTTATTGAACCGAAGATTATTGACTGGCCTGTGCTGATTCGGCTTTTGACTGTAAATCCGGCCCGGATAATCGGCGTTGATAAAGGTACACTGAGTTTGGGCAAACAGGCGGATGTGACAGTCATCAATCCCGACTTGCAGTACACTGTCGATACCGCTACTTTCCACTCGAAGAGCCGCAACTGCCCATATCAGGGCTGGAAACTGAAAGCCAAAGCCGAAATTACCATTGTCGGCGGCGAAATCCGCTTCCAGGCCTGATTGATACCTTCCCAAATTGCCTAATCGCTTATCTTTGTTATACCCCTATTCTTGGGGTACACAATAACGTCTCAGTAGTTGATTATTTGGCAATAGCTGCTATACTATTTGGGGTTCACTTTCATCGAATAAGAGATGTCAAATGTACATTATTGACGGCTATAATCTTCTTTGGTCCGTCCACAAAGTTGCGGTGCATTCGGAGGAAATGTCAGATGTCCATTTGTGCCGGCTCATCGGCAGGTATCTGCGAATAATCGGCAATGAAGGGCAAGTAGTTTTTGACGGGATTGGTCCGCCGGACAAGACGCCGTTTAGTTATGTGTCAGGCGTAGAGGTTATATTCTCCGGAAGTGGAACTGACGCCGATAGTTTTATCGAAGCTAAGATAAGCTCTGATACCGCACCGAAGAGGCTTACTATAGTCAGTAGCGACAGGCGCATTCGTAAGGCAGCCGGGCTTCGCAAAGCTGCCTCCGTCAAGTCCGAACAATTTTGGCGCAGTGTGGTAAAAGTTTTGAGTAAACAGGTCAAAGTGCAGGAACCCGCCGAAAAAAGACAAGGGCTTGACCAGGCGCAGACCGGACAATGGCTTAAGTATTTTGGATTTGACCAGTAACCCGTCTCGTATATTCGGGCAGGGTGATTGTGAAAAGGTTTTAGGGTTGATGTTAAAAGGGCGAAAAACCAAAATGAAAACAAAGTCCTCAAGCAAACGGGTAACAGGTTCGGTTAAGGGTAAAGTTGAATCAGTCCATATCGGTAAAGACATCGTCGCCAAATTTGAAAAAGACTATAAAACAATATTCGATTTTGTTACTGAGGGAGTGCTTATCAGTGACACCGAGTCCAAACAGTTTGTCTATGCCAACCCGTCTATATGTAAGATGCTTGGTTACACATACGATGAATTAACTGGAATGATAGTAACTGACATTCACCCAAAACATGAACAGCCGTTCCTGTTGTCGGGATATGAGACCATGGTGCGGGGCGAAATAACCTACGCTGCAGATATCTCCTGTTTGGCGAAAGACGGGCGAATCATTCATACCGACATAAATTCCACCAGAATGTATATAGACGGCAAATGCTGGGTCGTAGCTTTTTTCACGGATATTGACAAACTAAGGTCCCCACAGCACGTTCTAAGTAATAAAGAAAAACATCTAAGGCTTATTCTTGACCAGTCGTTCGATGGAATCAACATTTGTGAATATGATATAGCAACCGACACACGTCGCTTAGTGCTCTGCAATGACAGATATGCGCAAATGGCTGGCCGCAGCCTGGAAGAATTGATGACCGTTGATAATTTAAATAACCTCATAGTATTCCACGGCTCTGAGGAAGAGGCCGAAAAATGCCGACAATCCGTGAAAGAAGAAAAACCTTTCCGAGGCCAGTGCTCATGGATAAGACCGGACGGCAAAGAGAACTATTATGACTGGGTGGCTAAACCTTTGAAAGTCAGTGGTAAATATTATATAGTGGGAATTGACAGGGACGTCACCGAATACGTAAAAGCTGAAGAGCAATTCAGAAAAACCGAGGTCAAATACCGAATCCTTATCGAGCAGATTCCTGCTATAACTTACACAGCCGCTATCAACGAAACTTCAACGACCCTGTACGTTAGTCCTCAGATAGAACGTATTCTTGGTATTACACAAGCCGAATATAAACGAGACCCTGACCTCTGGGTCAAGAAACTGCACCCCGATGACCGTGACTATGTTCTCGAAAAGCTTAAGAAAACTCACTCGTCTGGTGCGCCTTTCCGTTGCGAGTACCGAATGCTCGCCGCAAATGGCGAGATTGTCTGGCTTCGTGACGAGGCTGTGATAATTAAAAGCGATAACGGTAAAGACGTTTTTCTCCATGGTGTCATGTATGACATCACCGAGCTGAAACAGGCCGAACAAGCCCTGCGGCGCATAGAGGAAAGCCTGCGCAGGAGCAAGGACGAGCTCGAAGAACGGGTCAGACGGCGTACAGCCGACTTGGAGCAGGTCAATAAAAGACTCCGCGCCGAAATAAGGACCAGAAAACAGGCCCAGACGAAGCTGCTTGTATATCAAAACCAGCTTCGCTCATTGGCCTCGGAACTGTCCCTCGCCGAAGAAAGGACGAGAAGGCAGATTGCAACTGATGTACATGACCATATCGGACAAAATCTTGCTATTGCCAAGATGAAGCTTCAACACCTTTCAGAGACCATAAAAGGCCCTCAACTCGGGCCCACGGTCAACGAAATTAGGGATATCATTGCCGATGCCATTGAAAGCTCGCGCACATTGACCTTTGAAATCAGTCCTCCGGTGCTTTACGAGCTGGGCTTCGAGGCCGCTATCGAGTGGCTGCTGAGAAAAGCCCGTAAACAGCAGCGACTGGAGACCGATTTCCAGACCGATGGCTGCAAAAAACCTCTCGATGAAAATATCTGTGTTTTTCTGTTCCAGGCCGTCAGAGAACTGCTTATAAATGTTGCTAAGCACGCAAAAGCTAAGAACGTGATGGTATCGGTTTGCAGGCTGGACGACCATATACAGGTCAGTGTAGCCGACGACGGGGTAGGCTTTGACACGAATAAATTGGAATCTATGCACCTAAATCCGGCGGGTTTTGGATTGTTTAGTATTCAAGAAAGGTTAAGCTATGTTGGTGGAAAGCTTAAGATAGACTCACAGCCGGGCAAAGGAGCCGAATTTACGATAACTGCTCCATTAGCTTGATATGAGCGGGATAAAGGAGGCAAAGTCAATGAGCATAAGAATAATACTGGCTGACGACCACAAAATTACACGCCAGGGCCTGCGTTCCCTGATTGACGAAAATGATGATATGGAGGTCATAGCTGAGGCTGAGAACGGACGTGACGCCGTCGAGCTTGCCAGGCAAATGAGACCCGACGTAATTATTATGGACGTGAGTATGCCGGATCTCAACGGTGTTGAGGCGACACGTCAGATAATTCAGGACAATCCGCAAATGCGGATAATCGCCTTGTCGATGCATTCGGACACACTGTTCGTTTCTGAAATGCTCAAAAGCGGCGCAAGTGGTTATCTTCTCAAAGATTGCGCATTTGAAGAGCTCGAACAGGCTATCCGTACCGTCATCGAAGGCAAGGCATATCTTAGTCCGTCAATATCGGGTATTATAGTGGAGGATTACTTACACAGGTTGAGCAAAGCTGAACTGTCCACCTCGGAGGTGCTGACCGACCGCGAGAGGGAAGTCCTGCAATTAATCGCCGAAGGCCAGTCCACAAAGCGGATAGCCCTGAAGCTTCACATCAGCGCCAAGACCGTTGAAACTCACCGACGACAGATTATGAACAAGCTTGATATGCACACCGTCGCTGAATTAACCAAGTATGCAATTCGAAAAGGCCTGACCGCGCTGGAGACCTGACGGCCCCGGCAATATTCAAACGCCCTTATCTTAACTATTGACTGTCCGGCTTACTACAGATACGCTATCGCTTTATGTTTTCGGATTTATTCAGCATGGATTCGATTTTGAAAATTGCCGCTGCCCTGGCAGCCTTACTCGTGGTGCTCAGTTCATTACCCGGGCCGTCCTGGCCGCTGAAATTCCGCATCTGTGCTGTCGTTTTATTGGGGATGATTATTCTGGGCGTCTGTGCCTGGCCTATAGTAGCTCCGGCAGAACCCTTTGGTGTCGTTTCAATGCCTGATTTAACCGGCGCCCTAATCCTTATGCTCCTGGCCCTCGCTACAGGATTCGTCGGCTATTTTCTAACCTGGCCGTACGGTGAACACATGGGTGTCATCGCTGTCCCTGCGGGTATGGCGGTATGGGCTGTTCGTTCAGGAGTGATGGCCGACGCACTTGTAGGTACTACCGATGCTGTCCAGCGAACCGAATTTTTTCACTCGTTACTGCCGGAACCTTTTTTCTGGCTGTTGATTGCAGCTATCGGCCTTGCAGGAGTGTTTCTTGGCCGATTTATACTTTCACCCGCCGCCTCGACGCACATTAATACCACTACGCCGAAACTCAGACTAAACAATCCCGTTAATGCCGCTATCGCTCTCGTTGCCTCGGCTATGATAGCTTTTATTGTAGTGACTCTTCTTGCCCGGAATGTCGGCTTCACTGATGCCCAACTTGGCCAGGTCATTGCACAACCTTCGGCTGGGCAGGTCGGATTTGCGGTATTTGTTTCCTTTGCGTTGGCTTCCTTTATCAGCAATAAATTCCTTGGTGTCCTTTATTTCTGGTCCGCTGCGGCTACCGCCCTCGTCTCGGTTTTTGGCCTGGCCTTCTACGACAGGAGCCGAATATTGGAGCACATGGCCGCAAGCTGGCCCGCTAATTTCTTTGCAAGCCCTCACAGCTCTATTCTGCCGGTTCAGATGGTTTCTTTCGGCATCCTTGGGGCTGTCGCTGGCTTCTGGCTCGTTCAATCCTTCGAATTCTGGCATTCATTTCAAGAGCAGGCGGAGCAGTAAAGTACCCGGCCGGAGTATTTAAAAGCCTTTTTTCATACGCACATCAGTACGCAAGTCGCTGCTAAAGCTGAGCTTACAGCCAACTAAGTCCTATAAGCCGACCTTTACCGGACAAAACGTCGAAAAACCACTGTTTTTACCCTATAGATTGGTCGAAGATATATTTGCAACCGGTTCGGCCGAATCAAACAGGCCGCTCTGGCTAACTTTATGCAAGACAAGTACATAGGCCCGGCGGCAAGTATGTAAAACTGAACAGTAGGGATTATAAACCGTATATTTTACAGACCGCCAGCCTCAAAAGGAGTAAGTAATGCTGGTCTTGAGCAGACAGAAGGACGAGTCGATAGTCATCGGTGATGACATAAAGATTACTATCGTTGATGTCAGAGGCGATAAGGTTCGCTTGGGAATTGAAGCACCTAGGGAAGTATCAGTTCATCGTATAGAAGTGTACGAGGCCATACAAAGAGAAAAAGCCGCTAAGACAAAAGACGAACCGCAGTAGAGCCAATTAGTACCTGCAATCAATTCTTTAGCATCCGCATTTTTCCCCTGAAGCGGTTTTCTTTTGTGAACTCTGTTACATCCTCTTGTATCGAGGTCCGCCTCCGCCTTCAGGCGCCGTCCACCGGATATTATCGAACGGACATTTGCGTTGGCAGGTCTTGCAGTGCACGCAATTCGACGCATTTGCCGGCATAAGGGTATCACCAATCGTTTCATACACACCAGCCGGACAGAACGTAATGCATGGCCTGCCGAACCTCTCAGCACACTGCTGTGAACATATATTTCGATTGATTATCGAAAGATGACTCGGCTGTTCTTCTCTGTGCTCCGTAGCAGCTTCTGCCGTGAATGTGTCCTTATCGAATTTCTGCCGCGGTCTGAGCCTATACTTTGCTGCCGTCATTCTCAGGTAATCCTTCTCGATACGGAACCTGGGTATCAGGTTGCCGAAAACAATCGAAAGCGGCATCCCGATTAACGGCCCGAATTTCGCAACGCTCTGGCGAAACTTCCTCGCTGTTTTCATCTCCGCTGCTACACTGGAATCTTCGAGCATTTGGGTATATTTGACTGACGCGTCCTGAGGCTGTTCGGTTGTTGCACAGACGGCTTCGGCTGCCTTGATACCGGAAATAATGGCATTGTGCAGCCCCTTAATCTTCAGCATATTCACAAAACCCGCACTGTCGCCGAGTATCATGCAATTGCCGATACCGATGGCCCCTGTCTTTTCGTCTCTTGGTATTGCGTAATATCCTCCTTCGGGAATCATCTTTGCTCCGGCCTCGACAACTGTCCCTCCTTCGACAAATCGCCTGACAAAACGATGCTGTTTGAAAAGAACAAGCGCATCTTCCGGATTGAAATCGCAGTACTTCCAGTCGGCCCCGACAATCATCCCCACTGAAAGGTGGTCTTTCAGTCCCGCATACACAATACCTCCGCCGAACATACTAGGCCCTATTACCGGTGTCCAGATTGGATAGCCCATCGCGTGAACAACACGCCCTTTGGTGAAGCTCTCGTATTGACCCGGATTGACCTTAATCAGTTCCTTTATGCTGACCGAATAAAGCTGGTTCGCTTTTCTTTTAAGCGAAGCCTTTTCTACCAGCTTCTCCGTCAGCAGACCGTCACAGCCCTCTGCGAGAATCACAAAATCAGCCTTGATAATTTCACCCGGCGTATAATTTGCCTGCTTATTTCCCTCCCTGTCGAGTCCCTGGTCAACCAGTTTTACTGCCGTGACTTTCTCTGCGGATTCATCAAGTATAATGTCCTCAGCGGCGAAGCCGGTCAGGATTTCAACACCGAGCTGTTGTGCTATACCACCCAGCCAATGTGTCAGCCTGCTTATCGATATGGAATAATCGCCGTGATGAACCATCTGCCCGATTCCGAGATGCAGCTTCTTGGCAATCCTCATAAACAAAGAAATATTGAATGAAAGATGTTTACCGAGAAGGAACATGATATCGTCTTTATCAATCTCGTTACCGAGCACCTCAGCCGCCTCTTCACTTCTTTCCCACTCGGGTACGACGTCATCAAGCAGTTGACTAAGCGCATGTTTTTCCAGCACGGCCCCGGACAGATTATGGTTTCCGAGCGACTGGCCTTTTTCTACGACGCAGACCTCGAGTTGCGGCCTGATGGATTTTAGCCTGATTGCCGCCGACAATCCCGCCGGACCGCCGCCGACTATCAATACCTCTGTCTTATCGAACTGTGACATATCTTGTGACATCAATCTTTTTCCAGCGCATCAACCAATTGCGGTATTATTTCTTCCGCTGTACCTACTACATAATAATCGCACTGTTTGAGTATCGGCGCCGTCGGGTCGCTGTTAACGGCCACTATCATCTCGGTATTGGCAACGCCTATCATGTGCTGAATCGCGCCGCTTATACCTATTGCGATATAAAGTTTAGGCCCGACCGACGTTCCCGTCTGACCCACCTGTGCGATTCGCTCGGCGAATCCCTGTTCGACGGCCGCACGCGAAGCGCCTTTTTCAACGGTTGTTTCCAGTTTACTTTTCAGACTGCTATATAGCGCATCGAGCAGCCTGTGGTAATTGTCTCTGTTCTGCATACCCTTGCCGCCGCTGACAATAACCTCACTGTCTAATCTAACTTGGCCCGTACCTTTTTCCGTCTGTATTATCTCCAGGCTGAGGTCGTCTTGAGTCAACTCGACTTTGCGCTCTATTACATTACCATTTCGCTTCTTGTCTTCGGCAAGCCGCTTCATAACACCCGGCCTTGCGGTAGCCATCTGCGAAATGGAATTTTTCGTTGTAATTGTAGCCATCACGTTCCCGCCTAAGGCCGGGCGAGTCTGCATCAGAATTGCTATCTGTCCGAGCCGCGAGCGGTCGCGAATCTCAAGGCCTGTGCAGTCGGCAGTCAAACCGCACTGACAGCGGTACGATACCATCGGCGCCAGCATCCTGCCCTGCGGCGTCGCTGCGAAAAGGACAATTTGAGGTTTATATTTGATTATGCACTCGGCAATCGCCTTGCGATAAGCCGTCGGGTCGAATTCTTTGAGTAACCGATGTTCGCTCACGTACACATCATCAGCGCCTGCCCAAATCAGCTCCTGTGTCATATTCTTCAGGTCCCAACCAGCCAGTACGACACCGACCTGTTTACCGAGGCAGTCCGCTAACTGTCGAGCCTTACCAATCAGCTCGAATGTAGCCGGATGTACCTGCCCGTCGCTGTGTTCGGCGACCACCCATACGTCGCCGTCGTAACTCGGTTTTGTGATGTCTAGTCCTTTGAGCATATCTTCGAGCGATTTTCTGTGAAGCCGGTTGCCGGACTCGCTGATAATCTTCTGCTTGAGATAATCGTCTATTTGCGATGGTGCCGAGACGCCAAGCTGCCTGAGTTTATCGCAGACAAACGCGAAGTCATCCATGTCCTTGCTCAGCCCTTCGAAGTTTCTCTCGAAATTGCTGGGCCTGCTCTCAGGCAGAATATAGCCGGGACCCTCGTCAGCTGTCTCTTCGGCCTGGCCGTTACCTTGAGCAAAAGATTCCATGATAATTTTGGCTAAGTCCGATGCCTTATCAATCTTCTGGCATTTGCGTGCGCTCTTGCCGGGCGGAAAGACACGAATCACCGCCGTCTTGGAGCCTGAAGCCCCGACACTTGTCGCCTTTATGTCGTCGGCGCCCCATTGAATTAATTCCATCCGGTTGGCCCACCTGTTGCGGCCGAAAGTGGCGAACAGCGGGTACTCGTATTTAGCCACTGTGATAACCGCCGGACTTCGCCGCAGCGCCACTACTTCGCTGCCTCCACTTATAATCCGGCTGAATTCAAATCGACCGTTTTTGAACTGGACGTCTGTAACATATGCAACACACGGCACGGATAATTCTTCGGCGACCTGTCCCGGTACCTGGGCCGTGTCGCCATCTACCGACTGCATTCCGGTTATTACGAAATAATCGGTTTCGTTCTTGAATATCTCTGTTGCAATTTTGCGTATCGCAAATGAAAGGGGATTTGCAGTCGCCCAGGTATCAGCTCCGCCTAGAGCCCTGTCTGTCAAAAGCACCACCTCGTCGGCGCACCGTGCCAGGCTGTACCGCAGTACCTCTTCTGCCATCGGCGGACCCATAGTCAGACAGATTATCTTCGCTGACGCATCACCTGAAATCTTCTTCATGTAATTCGCCATCGCCAGTGCCTGTGTGTCAAGCTCATTGGTGACGCTGGCCAGTCGGCTACGCATCAATGTCCCCGTGACCGGGTCAAATGCGTTGTCCGTTATCTGGCTTATGTCAGGGACCTGCTTTACTAAGACTATGTAGTTAGCCATAATAAATTGAACCGTTTATGAATCCGGATAGATGAAAGCTTTTTTTAATCACTTCGCTGTTCCATTATCGCCGCATCCTTACCGAGTCATATACCAATGGTAAAGCTGTTTTTTTGCCTTATTCTGCTGGTTGAGACGATATTCGCAAGGTTGAAATTTGCCAAAAAGCAGAAAAAAATAGTTTTTGGCCTGGCCTGAAACACAAATCTGCTTTTTTATAGTGCTATATGATGAAAAATCTTTGACTAGCCGCTTCGGCCGTTTTTACTCTTGTTTAATAGGTATAATTGTCCTTAAAATAAAGGGTTTGAGGATATTTTTGCTGTCAGCGGCATTAGGTTTTTGTTGGAGTCAGGAGTATGACAGATTTGAAAGAGTTGGCTGAGGCTGTAACCAGGGGCGACCAGAACGCCGCCGTGGAAATGACCAAAGCGGCCTTGGCCGAAGGTATCAAAGTTAAAAAGATTCTGGACGAAGGCCTTATCGGCGGTATGAATATTATTGCAGAAAGATGGAGGAGGAACGATGTTTACATCCCGGAGGTGCTTATCGCCGCACGTGCGATGAAGAGCGCAACGGAATTACTTGAGCCCGAGCTTGTCAAAGCCGGCGTTGAACCGGCCGGAAAGTGTTTGATTGGAACGGTGCAGGGTGACCTGCATGACATCGGAAAAAACCTCGTCGTTATGATGCTCAAAGGCGCCGGTTTCGACGTTGTTGATGTCGGTGTGGACGTTGCTCCGGAAAAGTTCATTGAGCAGGCACGCTCTGCCAAACCTCAGGTTGTCGGTATGAGCACACTTTTAACCACTACTATGCCTGCTATGGACAATACCATCAAGGCACTGAAACAGGCTGGTATAAAGGCCAAGTTTATCGTCGGCGGGGCGCCGGTGACCCAGAGTTATGCCGACAAAATCGGTGCAGACGGCTACTCGCCGGACGCAGCATCAGCGGTCGACCTCGTTAAGAGCCTTGTAGCTTAGAAAAGAACTGAAAATTGGACTGACAACGAAAAACAGCGCGTTTTTGTGCTGTTTTTTTTTGCTCAATTTTTATAAAATAGACACTTGGTTTTGTGTAAAAACCCTATGTTTTTTTGTGCCTGTCAAGCTTTGACCTGATATATGAGAAAGATTGCAAATCCACATCTGGCCCAGTTACAGATGCAGTTAAAGTTTGCCTCACCAAAAAAGAGGCGGGAATTTCTACAGGCTACAGAGAAATTATTGGATTTAATTGAACCCGATAAGCAATACCCCTTTGATTTTGTCTGTTTCAAAATCACCGGCTATCACCCCAAAGACCTGCCGCAGGAATTGATTGACGGCCGGCAGCTCGCCGAAGACCTCAGTTTATTTTTGTGGAAGCTTAGTGGCCAGGTTGACGATTCGGTAGGCGAGCATGACGAAGATATTTACACGATAGAGCAATTAGCCCATAAGCTAAACGTATCGACAAAGACAATCGCAAGATGGCGCCGACGGGGTCTTCTGGCCAGAAAATATATCTTTCGTGACGGCGCCAGACGCCTTGCCGTATCACAGTCCGGTCTTGATAAATTCATAGCTGAAAATCCTGGTCTGACAGAAAAGGCAGCCGCTTATTCCCGACTCGATAAAAAACAGACAGATGCGATAATCTCTCATGCAAAGAAGCTCGCCGCGAAGGGCGGCCTTATCCGCCGGGATGCTATAATCCAAATCGCCGAGAAAATCGGCAGGGGCCGTGAGACTATCAGGGTCATCATCGAGCAATACGAACAGTCGGCCATGAGAAAAAAGCTGTTCAAAACCTGTCACAGACCCCTTGACTCGGCAGGCAAATCTGAAATCTATAAGCTGTACAAAAAAGGCGTAAAGGTGCCGAACATCGCAGAGCGTTTTAATCGCACGAAAAGCGATATATACCGTATCATAAGACGTAAAAGGGCCGAAGAGCTGCTCGCGGTGAAAATCGAATATATCCCCAGTGATGAATTTCTTGCCGAAGATGCCGAGTCGAACATAATCGGTAGGTCAATTGATAAATCGAGAAATCCGAAACCGCTGCTTGACAGAAAACAGGTAACCGCCGGCTCGGTTAAAAAATATCTTGATAGCCTCAAGAGCACCTCCAGACTGACTCGTGACCGTGAAGCAGACCTGTTCAGAAAATATAATTATCTCAAGTACCGTGCCGCGCTGGCCCGGCAGCAGTTGCATCTCAGTCACATTTCGAGCACACAGCTCAATTTCATTGAAAAATGCCTGCGACACGCCGAGGCTGTCAAAAACACAATCATCGAAGCGAATCTTGCCCTGGTCGTCGGCGTCGCCGGTAAGCACACCACTACCGGTGCCACGCTGCAGGACTTAATCAGCGAGGGCAATTTCTCCCTGATGCGGGCAGTGGAGAAGTTCGATTATACCAAAGGATTCCGGCTCGCCACTTATGCCTCATGGATTATCGCCAAGGATTTTGCCCGGAAAGTACCCGCCGACAGGCAACGGCCTGACAGGGGCGGCGCAGATGCCCTCTATAATATACAGCGGGACCTGAGGGTTGCCGAGGGAGTTGATTTCGGTGCTATAGAACGTGCACGGCACAGCCTTGTTCAGGTAATTAAAAACGAGCTCGACCAGCGCGAGCAGTATATAATCCTTCACCATTACGGCCTGACCGGTTCTTCTATAATCAAGCAGACCAAAACCCTCAGGCAAATCGGTGACGAACTGAACCTCTCCGCCGAACGAGTACGACAGCTCGAATTATCCGCTTTGCAGAAGCTCAAACAATCATTGAGCATCGAAGAGTTCGAACTACTAACCGGCTAATCTTTGTACGCTCTTTTCTATGTCTTTCTTGAACTGTCGTAGCGTTTCTGGCAGCTTGGCCACAAGTGGAAGCAGCCTCTCACTTTCCAGGTTGAAAGCGTATCCGTGACTAAAAAAATTTCTAAAACCAAGATATTCTTTTAGTCTTTCTGCAGTAAGGTCTGATATTACTGTTCTGGCACGACTTGATTTGAGCAGGTCGCTGTGCCATGATGGCCCTTCAGGTAATTTCAGTGATTCCGACCGTGCTATTTGTTTGAGTACATTCTCAACGCCGTTATAAAAATTATGAACGAGAACGGCCACGCCGTTTAATTCGAGGGATGATAATTTGTCAAGACTTTGCGCCAGAGGCAATTCCTGAACAACGCGTTCAAGATTCTCAAATTCTGCGTCGATTTTTTCTTTCAATTCAGCCATAAAGTCTGATTCCGTCACGGAGTACCAACCTGTTGAATTTAGTGTCTGCCGTAAGGTCTACTATGTCCACGGGTTTTGACAGCCCAAGCAGCAAGTCACCATAGAACTCAAAGAACTTCTCAGGTGAGATTCCCTCGATTCCGAGGTCAATGTCTCTTGCCTGCCTGTCGGATTCAGCGGATGAGCCGAACAGTAGTACACCTTTGACTCTGTACTTTCTGGCCAGACTGAGAATCACTGCTTTGTCCTGTTCTGAAATCATACCTTGCAATTCTACTCAGTACGTCCGGTTATGTCAAAAAATATCAGCAGCCGAATTAGGTACATGTTCTCTAAACCGTTTAGGACAAATTTTCCGGATTGAAAGCTTAGATGATTTAAGGAGTCGTAACATCGCCCAGCTTGTGCCCGGGGCCTGTAGTGTAAAGCCGCTTCCTGCTTTCGGTATTCTTGTGTGCCGCGACGATTTTGCCGACGAAGATAATGTGGTCGCCTGCAACCGTTTCGGATTCCAGAGTACATTCGAAATTGGCGACGGCGTCACTTAGCAGTACCGAATCTATTCTTCCGCATTCGGCTGTGCCGCATTCAAACTCAGCTAACTTGTCTGTGTCCCTGCCGCTGTGTGTTCCGAAGTACATCGCCGCATCGGCCTGTTCGGCTGATGGGTACACTACGGTAAAACACCTGCTGTGCCGTATGGCCTGTACGGTATAATGTTTCGCTGCTAACGATATGGCCATCATCGGCGGCTGACCCGACGCAATCATCGTCCAGCCTAACGTTACTGGGTTTGCCTTGCCGTTTTCGTCCTTCGCTATCGCGATTACCACCTGCTCAGGGTACTTGGTCTTAATGGCCTCGCTGTAATCTGCCTGCTTTTGCATTGCTGGCCTCCTAAAATTGTATTATACTTTTTGCCGAAATATCGTCAGACGTATTATATTCGTTCGTAACGCTTTAACAAGGATGAGAAAATGGACACGATAGGTTTCATCGGCGGCGGAAACATGGCCGAAGCAATCATCAAAGGCATAATAGCCGCTAAGGTCTATCCGCCCGAAAATATTATAGCCAGTGACATAAAATCCGAACGCCTCGAATTTCTCAAAGAACACTACAGGGTACGGACAACCGCCGACAACGCCGAACTTGCCCGCTCCGTCGATGTGCTCGTCCTCAGCGTCAAGCCGCAGAATATGTCCGACGCACTCAATAGTATCAAAGGCTCAGTCAATCCTGATACCCTTGTTATCTCGATCGCCGCCGGCATTCAAACCAAAATGATTGTATCTTCTTTGGGTAATCTCGGCGTCGTCCGAGTAATGCCCAACACCCCCGCCCTTATCGGCCAGGGTGCCGCCGCACTCTACGCTACAGACCGGGCCAAACCAATGCTCAGAAAAGCACAGCGAATCTTCGAAGCGGTCGGTGTTATAGTTTTTGTTGACGATGAAGGCCTGATTGACGCAGTGACCGCCGTAAGCGGCTCCGGACCCGCGTATTTCTTTTTGCTGATGGAGGAAATGACAAAAGCCGCTGTTGAGCTTGGTCTGTCTGAAGACGTCGCCAAAAAACTCGTGCTCCAGACCGCCAAAGGCGCCGCGCTGCTGGCCGCCGAGCGGGACAAAGACGGTGAAACACCTGCTGTACTTCGCAAAAAGGTGACCAGCCCCGGCGGCACCACCGAAGCGGCCTTGAAGGTATTCGCTGACGGCGATTTCGGCCCGCTTGTTATAGCCGCACTGACCAGGGCGCGTGACAGAAGTGTGGAACTGTCAGGCTGACTTGTCCGCCGGGCGGTTTGGCTGTTCTACTGAATAATTATTGCCTCGACTGGACATTCGTCGGCGGCCTGCTGGACCGCATCCTCGAATTCCGCAGGCACTTCTTCACCCTTGACCTGCGCCATATCAGGCCCCATCTCGAAAACATCCGGGCAAGTATCGCAGCACAGCCCGCAGCTCGTACACGTATCCTCTATTTTGACCTTCATAATCGATTCCCCTGTTCAATTGTTAGCGATTGACTTAACAAATAGCATACCTTATTATGTCTTCTTACGGGCATATTATTCAATATTCGTTATTAAATAGTCAACAGAAATTTGTATTCACGGCCGGGTCCCATGCAGGCGGGGCCCGTGAACCTGGTCAGGCGGGGAACCGAGCAGCCATAAACGGCCGCTTCGTCGTGCCTGGCAAACCCGGCCATCTTTTTTTACTATGGCATATACGGTATTAGCACGTAAGTACAGGTCGCAGACCTTCGATGACGTCATCGGCCAGGACCCGATCGCCCAGACTCTCAAAAACGCGATAAAGACCAATCGCGTCGCGCACGCCTATCTTTTCACCGGTACTCGCGGCGTGGGTAAGACCACAATGGCCCGCATCCTTGCAAAGGCCCTAAACTGTTTGTCCGTCAAAGAGCCTACCGCCGAACCCTGCCTCAAATGCGAAAGCTGTCTTGCAGTTAATCTCGGCGATGATATCGACGTCATTGAAATCGATGGTGCAAGCAACAACGGCGTCGAAGAGGTCCGAAGACTGCGCGAAAATGCAATCTATCGGCCTGCCCGCGCAAGGTTCAAAATCTATATCATTGACGAAATCCACATGCTGAGTAACAATGCCTTTAATGCGCTGCTCAAAATACTCGAAGAGCCGCCGGAGCACGTCAAATTCATCTTCGCAACGACCGAGCCGAACAAGGTCATCGCCACCATCCAGTCCCGCTGCCAGCGGTTTGATTTTGTCAATATAAATCCCGCCGCCATAGCTCAGCAGCTTCGCAAAATACTCGGCGAAGAAAAAATCGAGTTCGAGGACGATTTGGTAATCACCCTCGCCCGGATGGCCAATGGCTCGATGCGCGACGCGCTCAGCCTGCTCGACAGACTCATCAGCGTCGGCGAGCAGCCGCTCCGGCTCGAACTTCTCGAACAGTTCCTCGGCTGTCCCGACAGCGAAAAGCTGGGCCGGCTTATAGCCAGAATCGCCGACAGCGATGCGCCCGGCACGCTCACTGCTTTGGATAATTTAATCGGCGGCGGACTTGCCGAGGTCCAGATTGTCGATGCCCTGACCGACTATATGCGCGACATGATGGTCGCCAAATCCGCCGGCGCCGATTCCGACCTGCTGATGCTCACTTCCGCCCAGCGGCAGAAGATAACGGACCTTGCCGAGGGTTTCGACGTCGCAGGCCTGGTCTACAGCATAACCGCGCTCGAAAAAATCCGCTGGCAGGTAAAGAACACAGAAAACCCACGGGCCTTACTCGAAGCACTGCTCCTGCGTTTCGCACTTGTCGAGCATTTCCTCAACGTCGATCAGTTACTTTCATCAGGTTCACCTAAGTCATCTTCAACGTCGAAGCCGCAGGCCGACGTAAAAAAAAACTTAAGCACTGAGCAAAGTCAAAGTTTTGATACTCTTCCTTCGACTAAACCTCAATCTATCAAACCTGTTGTTCCGACAGATGTCGCCGACCTTGACCGGATTTGGCCGCAGCTTTTACAGATTATCGCAGCCGAGCTTGGCGGCGGCACGGCAGGGCCGCTGAAAATGGCAAGGCCGGTCAGCTTCGAAGCTGACACACTGACGCTTGCGTTCTCGCCTTCTGCTAAGGTGTCGAAAGATATCTGCCAAAGCAACGGCCGACTGGAACAAATTCAGGGTTGCCTCAGTAAACATTTCAGCAAGCCAATAACAGTAAAACTTCTCGTTGAAGGCCCTGATAATACCGCTAAAGACGGCCCTTCAAAGGGCCCTGAAAAGAGCCCTGCGCAGAGGCGAAACGAGTTAATGAACGACCCGACCGTCAAGACCCTGCTGACCGGCCTGGGCGCAACAATTACGAATATCGAAGAACTATAATTTCTCACCACGGAGAACGCAGAGAAAACGCCTTTAAATATTCCTTCATCCTTTATCCCTCGAAATTCCTCTTGTTTTTTACCTGAATTGGGGGGTAATCATATAATGCCAGAACTTTCATTTTTTATTTCCCCAAATACGATCTATTAATCACTTGAAATAACGTTAAAAAGTCAAAAAATTATGTCTTTAATCATTTTCTTCTGACTTAGCCGGCTTTCGCAAAACATAGCTGGCAGTAATAAGTCCTCCAACAAAACCCAATACGAATGTCACAAAAAGCAGTAAAACTCTTGGCATTGTCACTGTCAAAAAGAGAAACCTGGTCTCAACTGCTTGTGTGTTCTGAAGAAAAACTATTAGGGCCAGCAGCAAAATAACAATAATGGTAATTATTTTTGCTTTCTTCATAATACCTCTTTTACTTTCTAATTATCTTTCCCCGTTTAAAGTAGTAGTTCAGACAAATACAGTAAAGCACCACCAGTTTTAACTGGTGGTGCTTTACCCTCTCTTATAGTTCGACTGGGTCACAAACATTTTCACTGTTATTTACTTCAGCGCCACAATTGCCGCATTTATACTTCGGATTTTCTGTAAGTTTCTTGTATTCTTCAGGATTCTTCTTGTCAAAACCTTCCGCTTTCAGTGCGCACATGTGCATTTTGTGCTCCGGTTTTTTACAGTCTGGATTACCTGCCATTGTAATAACCTCCTGTCTATGTTTACAACTCGCTTCAAGGCTAAAGATTCTATTTAGTCTTTGCCTTTCACTGTTGTTTTAAGTACCGTCCTTACAGCCTGGGCAGTGTCACTACCTATTTCTTCAGCTGCTTCAATAGCGCCGGTCGTAGCGTGTTCTAAAGCTTCAGCCGTATCAGCACCAATTTCACCGGCGGCCTTGACAGCTCCATCAACTGCAGCAACAGCGGTTTTTCCAACATCAGCTCCGACTTCAGAGGCACCTTTAACCGTTCCCTTAACGGCGGATTTAATGGTTACACCAATGTCTTTGCCTACCTCACTTGCTGCTTCTATTGCACCGGCAACTATTTCACCGACCGATTTCTCAGTCACAACGGCTACCTGTGTTACACCCTCGACCGTCACGAGTAACACATCTCTTGTAGCTTCCAGCACAGATCCAGCTATGTCTCCTGTGCCTCGTATCGCACCAATAACGGCCCTTTTTGAGGTTCTTCCGATTTTCGATAATACTGACTTTGCCATTTTATTTCCTTTCCTGAAAAAGATATTGTCTCCTGCCGCGAAATCACCATAATTTCGTTTTCTAAGGATTACCTGAAACTGTTTATTTACCTTTCCATTTTTTTGCCCGTCAACTTGAGGGCTAATAATAACAGAATTTATCCCCGTATAAATCAGGCCATATACTATATTTTGTATCAGGGAAAACACTATTGCCTTTATAAAAATATTGCCCTTTCATGCCGGATAAAAGGCTGAAAGTACATTGCCATTTACAGGCTGATACGCATGTTGCTTACCACCGCCTCGCTTACTCCCTCGGTCAACTGTTCAACTGCTCTAATTTCTACTTTCTCGCAAAGCGCGACCCTGAACGCTGTACGCTGTACCCTATTTTTTTCCTTGTTTTTTACCGGAATTGGGAGGATAAATCTGCCCCTGCCGCAAGCAGCAGGGCTAACCAGATTATTGCATAGCTGCAATATTTGTGTTATCTTTCGATTATGGCGAGACTATTCGGATACCATCTAATCTGGACGACTTACGGCACTTGGTTACAGGGGGATAAACGAGGGTATGTAAAGAACGGTCGAATCCTTGATGGTAATGAATCGTTGTTCGAATTGTGCAAAAAACTCCGGACTGACCCTGCTTTTCGTTTACGAAATCATGAAAAGGAAATCGTCAAAACTGCAATTACAAACGAAGCTGAACGTATCGGCCATATAATCCATGCGCTGGTAGTACACAGCAATCACGTGCATCTTGCAGCAAGAACGTGTGACAGATCTATAGAAACTATTGCCAGTATGTATAAAAGCGCTGGCACACGTGCATTACGTCGTATCGGCAGAACCGGCAAGATATGGACAACAGGATTTTATAAGACATTTTGTTTCACTCCCAAGGAACTTGCCGTCAGAATAAAATACGTACAAAAACATAACATATAGTCCCGTCTATATGGACGGGAATCGGTTAGCCCCGTTGCTCGCGACGGGGGTATTGTTTAGCCCTGCTGCTTGCGGCAGGGGAACTGTATTCAGTATTCTGTCTCCTGTATGCTGTTTTTTCTTGTTTTTTACCGGAATTGCGGGATAATAAGTTATTCAATACACAAGCTTGGCTAACAACGGATTTTAGATATCATGTTAGAGATTTTAATGGCATTTTTAATTGGACTAATAACCGGACTAATAGCATCTTTTATTGTATGGTATGTGTTGTACCATTGTATTGTTTTCTCACTGGAATTCTTCCCCAAAATTTATAAGAGCAAAACAGATGAGATTCAATCTGGATATAAATATCGGATTAGACTTCGAAATAACGGTAGAAGAGAGATCTTGGACCTCGAATTATTTGCAAAACTAAGAATTAGGGGTTTATCTAGACACAAACCATCAATCTGGAGAGCTATTTATATACCGATTGATGATCCAAGGATTCCTCGGCTTACGTGTCAGAAGGGAACAAGAAAAAGATTTGCAGTACTACTTCTGATCTCGGAAATTTCAGATTCGGCTCGTAGATGTTTGACGTTACAATTACAGGAGAAGTGCAAGAATCGAGAACTGACCTTGGAAGAACTGATGCAATTAGGTATGCAGAGTACCCTCGAGATAATTGGTTTCGGGTACGATTCCTTTAGTGGTGCACGGAAGATTTTTGAATCAAAAACATATACGATTCAAGACATTCAAAATGAGTAAACAGTGTCGACGGCCACATTGCGTCGTCCCCGATAAACGCCATCGGGGCTGTGGCGGATAAAAAATCCGTCTTCATTGAAATTACGCCAGACAGATAAAATTGGCAGAAAGGTAAAAAATTGAATTTTGAATAACCCCCAGCATAAAGCTGGGGGCTAACCGATTCTTATGAATCAGAATACAACGACATCGAATACGGGAAAAAAGATAATAGGTTATATGCTGACCTGGACTACTTATGGTACGTGGCTTCAGGGTAATAAAAAACGATATGTAAAGAACGGTGAAATTCTTGGGCCGTGCGAGGCGCTTGAAAAAGACAATATGTCAAGACTCAAATGTTCTCCGGTCAGACTGAATCGTTTCCAGAAAGAGATTGTCGAAAGCGCGATTAAAAACAAGGCCTTGGAATTAAAACAGAAAATACTTGCCATCGTCGTATATTCCAATCACGTGCACGTCGTTGTGGAAAAAGACGCGATGTCAATGGAAGAGACGGTCAGTTACTACAAAAACGCGGCAAGGATTGCACTTCGTGACAAAGGATTTAAAACAAGGTTATGGTCACGCGGTTTTGACAAGCAGTTTTGTTATGACCAGAAGGAATTAGAGCAGAAAATTGCGTATGTGGGAGAACATCAATCCTCATGGTTAGCCCCCAAGTTTATCTTGGGGGTTACCTAATCCGCGTAATACACGGTTAAATTTTATTATTCAAAAATCCCCCCGTAGGAAGTATATTAACAACTCAGAACACGGAACTTAAAATTGTGGGAATGAAATGACCCCCGCGGTTTTTTTTAATAAAACCAAACGCGGGGGCTAACCGAATTTTATGAGGTTAGTATGGCTGCCGGATATACGCAAACGCTGAACTCACTTATAGAGGAATTTACGAAACTGCCGGGTATTGGCTCCAAGTCAGCGAACCACCCGAAAGCTCGGCCCCGACACCCTCGCCGCCATTTAAAACGTGCACCCTGCCTGACGGCACCGTAATGACCGACACCTGCAAAATGACCCGCACACAACTCCAATCCGACTAAAAATCCCGAACTCTAAAAATCCCAAACTCTAAAAACCAGGATGTTGAAGCACTACATAAGTATATATGCATATGCTTATATACTTATATGCCCACCATCTCTTTGTTTATTTATCAGCGCCAATCCGCAGATAAACAAATTTTCTGTGTTCTCGCCTGCCCCTGCAAGCAGTAAGCAGGGGGTGTTCTTTATGGCTAAAAGCATTTTTTAATTCAAAAATCGAGGCGGAGGAAGTATAGTAGTAATTTTGAATTATGAATTTTTAGTTTTGAATTAATAACAAAGCATTAAGAAGTAAGAATTTAGAATTGTGGAATTTAGAATTTAGCGTTAAGAGTTAAGCATTTATAATTAAAAACTCAAAATTAAGAATTGTGGGAATGAAATGACCACTGCATATACGCAAACGCTGAACTCACTTATAGAGGAATTTACTAAGCTCCCCGGGATTGGCCCCAAGTCAGCGAACCACCCGAAAGCTCGGCCCCGACACCTTCGCCGCCACTGAAACATACACACTGTCCGACGGCACCATAATGACCGACACCTGCAAAATGACCCGCACACAACTCCACTCCGACTAAAAATCCCGAACTCTAAAAATCCCAAACTCTAAAGACCAGGATGTTGAAGCACTACATAAGTATATATGCATATGCTTATATACTTATATGCCCACCATCTCTTTGTTTATTTATCAGCGCCAATCCGCAGATAAACAAATTTTCTGTGTTCTCGCCTGCCCCTGCAAGCAGTAAGCAGGGGGTGTTCTTTATGGCTAAAAGCATTTTTTAATTCAAAAATCGAGGCGGAGGAAGTATACTCAGAGTTTTGAGTTATGAGTTTTTAGTTTTGAGCTGATAACTAAGCATTAAGAATTCAAAATTTAGAATTGTGGGAATGAAATGACCACTGCATATACGCAAACGCTGAACTCACTTATAGAGGAATTTACTAAGCTCCCCGGCGTTGGGCCTAAGTCGGCCCAGAGGCTGGCATTTTATATACTAAAGGCTGATACGAAAGAGGCTATGCGCCTGGCTGAGGCCATCAAAGACGTCAAGACCAAAATCAAACGCTGCAAGACCTGTTACAACCTTGCCGAAAATGACGAATGTAACATTTGTACCGACCCGCGACGGGACAAGTCGATGATATGCGTCGTCGAGCAGCCTAAGGACGTTATCAGCTTAGAGCAGACAGGGGCCTGTAAGTGGGTCTATCACGTATTAGGCGGCCATATAGCGCCGCTGGAAGGCCTTGAGCCGGGCGATTTGACCATCGATAAGCTCGTCGAGCGGGTCCGGGCAGGCGGGGTCAGTGAGGTCATAATGGCTACGAACCCGAATATGGCGGGTGACGGAACGGCCTTATATATCAGCTCACATCTCAAAGCGACCGGCGTAAAGATAACCCGCTTAGCCAGGGGCCTGCCAAGCGGTACGACAATCGAATATGCAAGCGGCAAAATCCTCAGCGACGCCATAACCGGCAGAGTGCCATTAGAATAATAATGAGTCGAATAACCCCGCCACACCCGACAAACGGCATCGGGAAGATGGCGGGGCTAAATATAAAATTAACAAATCCCAACATTTCTGCAGAAATAATCGATAGTGTTTTGCTGCGTGCGGGCGGCGGTTTATGATATAATGATACTCGATACTGGATACTCGATTCTCGATGCTTGATACTGGATGCTGGATGCTCGATACTTGATGCTCGACGGAAGACAGAAGAATGTAGAATATCCAATGTAGCCCGCCGTCGTTGAAACTATGGCGGGTAAAAATGTAGAATGTAGAAGTAAACCAAAGTCTTACACCTTATGACTGCAGGGCGGTTGCAATGAAGCTGGAAATGTCACCCCAGATGCGGCTCGAGCAGAAGATGCGGCTCGCGCCGCACATGATTCAGTCGATGGAGATTTTACAGCTTCCGATTCTTGCGTTGCAGGAGCGAATCGAGCAGGAGCTCAACAGCAATCCGGTTCTCGAATCGGATGAGCCCGGTGAGTCGGCTGACAATGAGCCGCAGGGTGAACAGCAGCAGAGGCGCGAGCTGCCCGACGCCGATATATCGAGACTGCCTTCGGATAAGTCGCTCGATACGTTCGAGCGGGTGGACAGCCTGGCCGACGACTACCGCGATTATATGGACGAGGCAGGGCTGTACAGGAGGGTTGGGCATGACGATGAGCCGGACCGAAAACTCGAAGCGATAAAGAACACAGAAGCACTGCCGAAATCACTGCACGAGCATCTTATCGAGCAGTGGATTATGGTCGATGCGCCGGAGCCGGTGAAACGGGCGGGCGAGAGAATCATCGACTATATAGACCATCGCGGATACCTGAGCGTTCGCCTCGAGCAGCTCCACAATAAAGACCGAAAGGACTTCAGCTATGACGACCTCAAGGCTGCTCTCGAACTGGTGCAGAGACTCGAGCCAATCGGCGTGGGGGCAAAGGACCTGAAAGAGTGTCTGCTCATCCAGATGGCGGGCAGCAACGAAGATATGGAGTTCGAGCAGCGTCTTATCGATGGCTTTATGGACGAGCTTCTTGAAAATCATTTGCCTGAAATCGCCGGGAAAATGAACTGCACCATCGAGCAAATCAACCAGGCCATAGCACGGATAAGTAAATTCGATACCTCGCCCGGCTTACAGTTCGGGCAGGTGGTCAATCACTTTATTACCGCCGATGTGATAGTCGAACCCGATGATAATGAACTTGGCTACTCAGTCAGACTGGCCAAATCCAATCTGCCGAGTCTGCGAATCAGCGATTATTATTCCAAGATTGCGACCGATTCGGCTACCGATTCCAAAACCAGGGATTTTTTGCAGAACAATATCCGCTCTGCCCAGTGGATTATCGACGCAATCATCCAGCGGAAAAATACTATGCTGCGGGTCGCCGTATCTATCGTCAAATATCAACGTGACTTCTTCGATAAAGGTGAGCTTTATCTCAAACCGCTGCCTATGTCCACCGTCGCCGACGACGTCGGGATACACGTGGCCACGGTCTCGCGTGCGGTTGCCGATAAATACCTGCTGTGCGAGTGGGGCGTGGTGCCGTTGCGGAAGTTTTTCAGCGGAGGCACCGAAGACCAGAACGGCGAGGCGCATAGCTGGGAGGCCGTTCGACTCAAACTCAAGCAGATTATCGACGAAGAGGACAAGAGCAATCCGCTCAGCGACGACAAAATCAAAAAGAAGCTCGAAGGGGCGGGCATAATGAACCTTGCCCGCAGGACCGTCGCTAAATACCGCAAAATACTCGGTATCCCTACGGCCCGAATGCGGAAGAGATACTAAAAAATTAGAATACAGAATACAGAATACAGGAGACAGAAGCGGAAGTTCTGAGTTTTTAGTTCTTAATTTTTAGTCGTGGTGTCGCCTTATGACGACGAGACTCTATAATTTTTTGCCACAGAGGTGATTTGTAGCCACAGAGTTCACAGAGAAATAGAATTACGAATAACGATTGACGAGTACGATTTACGAATGATAAAAACCCGTTTAGACACGGATTTCACAGAGGTATAAGAGGCAAAGGGCCAAAGGCACAAAGAATATGGAACCGCGGATTTCGCGGATGAACGCGGATTTATTGCTAACGACCAGCGACTAAAAACTAACGACTAATTTTATCCACGAATGAACACAAATGAACACTAATTATTGTTAACCGCGGATTTGCGCGGATTTTTTAACAACAAATTCACACTGCCTATGGCATGGCCA
>CAZOVR010000001.1:132536-186373 GCA_964583405.1 uncultured Pirellulales bacterium | reverse complement strand
TACTTTCCTAATTTAGACAATGAAATCACACCAATTGTTAATAAGAATACAACTGCAGTACCTACTCCTAAAATAAAATTTACCATTTGCAAAACCTCCTATGTTTCTATCAATTAATGCTGTATTTTCTATAAGCAAAATTATTCAATAAATCTTAGGGTCCAGGAAACCCTATTTCGATTTCTGTAGCCCTAAATGTCTGATCCATCATACAACTCCACCATATGCTTTCACTAAAACGTTTTCGAATGTACCGGGAGTATATTGCCGCCGCGGGATTGTGAGCCAATACTCTATCCTTAGCAATAAGCGTTGTTACAGGAGCTTCCGAGGCCTTAGCGAAAACAGCATCATGGCCGACGCAAAATATAATCATAGCTATTACAGCTATTTTCATCTTATCGCCTTCCAGAAGCTTGGATAATCACAACTTTTGTTTTTCGATCAATTGGTTCCACGGTACCCATTAACCCAAATAATTTGTTTATGTTCAATTTGTTTAGCACGGATATCTTCAAGCCCGGCCTTACGGAGAAAATCCACTAATTGTCTGCTGGTATAGTAATCCTCGTTCCATAATTTTTTGGCCAATGAGTCGCGAGGAAACTCAACAATAAGTATTTTACCGCCCGGCCGTAAAACACGCCGGGCCTCTAGCAGAACCGACTGAGGCTTTTTCATCTCATGCAAAGCCCAAAATATTATTACCGCATCTATCGTTTTGCTTCGAATAAAACTAAGCCGAGCCGCATCTTTACGAATACAGCGAATACACTTGCTATTTTTGGGAACACTTCGATTCTTTGGAAAACTATCGGCAGAAATATCCACTCCTGTAACTTTTTGATTATAGGTCTCGGACAAGTACCGCCCAAGCTCACATGCGCCACAACCCAAATCAAGCACCCGATAAGCTAAACGCAGTTCTCGGCCGATACGACGATGCAAACGTGGTTTAATCCTGTCATAGAAGTTATCAATCAGCTTGGCCGAACTCATAAGCAACACCTAAACGAAATAACCTTATCAGCTTCTTTTTATTATGCGCTCGGCCTGTTTCATCCTTGCCGCTTATGACAACTAATTCTTTCATAGTTTTCTCTTGTGAAGTAATATAAAGTTACATTTTACTTGAAGCATTCTGAGCAGCCAGTACTACAGGATAAACAGTTGGTGCGCTTGTTAAATAAGGATGAGTAGCCATTTGCAGTGTTTCCAGTTCTGCAAACGACACTCTCTTTTGAATAGCTACTCCTATAAGATTTATTATCTCTCCACAGGATATTCCTCCTGCTACTTGTCCTCCCAATATAATGCCGGAATGTTTTGAAAAGATTAACTTAATCTTAATTTTGCTCACCCCCGGTAGTGTTGGAGGATGTTTATCCACTCCCTCGGCAACTCCTGTGACGATTTCAAAGCCCTCTTTCTCGGCTGAGTTTTCTGTAAGACCGGCTGAACCTAACACATTGCCATCAATATAAGTTGAATAGATGGCGATAGTCCCTTTATTCTCTCGCACCACTTTTAATTGATAAAGATTTGCTCCGGCAATTCTGGCTTCGGCAGTAGCTGTGGAAGCCAACATGACAGGTGCGTCTTTCCGAGTATAAAAATCCCTTTTGCCGGCACAATCACCTGCGGCAAAAATATCGGTATCATTCGTGCGCATATACTCATCCACCCATATTCCTTTACCTAAGTCTAATCCGGCATCGATTGCCAATTTTGTATTAGGAGTTCCCCCAACGCCCAGAATAATGCTATCAACCAGAATTTCTTTACCATCTGACAGCCGTACCTTTTTAACTTTCTCATTCCCTAAAATTTCTTCAACACCAACGCCGGTCGCTAAAGTTACACCTTTTGACTTTAGAGTTTCTTCAGCAATTGCAGAAAATTCCACATCGAAAGAATTCGCCAGCAAATTGGGAAAATATTCTACCAAGTAAACGTTTAAATTATCTATCTTGGATATCTCATCTGCAAATTCTACCCCTATAAAACCACCCCCAATTATTAAAACATTCTTTGTCTTTTTGAGTTCTTCTATCGAATTTTTGAGATATGTCATGTCTTTGTAAATGGGATAAACACCTTTTTTATCAATACCTTCTATCGGTGGAATAATAGGCCCTGAACCGGTAGCAAGGATCAGTTTTTCATAGCCGAATATTTGGTCACTTTTGGTAGTAACAGTTTTTTCACCTCGGTCTATCTTTATCGCCTCGTCCACAACTACATCGACGTCGTTTTTTTCCAGTGCAGCATTGCCTAATTTGTTTTCTTCGGGGTCTTTCAGGCTTGCGAACATATAAGGAATCCCACAGGGAATCACGCCTCTATCGACGCTTTTCATTACGGTAATTTTCTTTTCCGGATAATACTTCCGGGTTGTAACAGCACTTATTATCCCTGCAGGCCCCGCACCTATAACTAAAACATCCACTTTTCTTTCCATAATATAAGTCTCAATATAATAACTGTATTACTGGTTACACCCTTTTTGAAGGTTATCTTTTCTTGGTTCCTTTTATAATGTAAAGGCTTGCTAAATTATCATCTTGGCTTTGAAACACTCTCGCTCCTTCGATGCCTAAGAAGTATTCGGTTTTGATGGAAAAATACTCTGCAACCGCTTTTTCAATCTCTTTTAAATTTATGTGCTTGATTTTATTTATGTAAGAGTCCGGATTTTCGATTTTCTCCTTGAAAAATTCAGACTGCGGATTAAGAAGCATGACCAGCAGTTTGCCGCCCGACCTAAGGACACGAACAGTCTCTTTAATGGATTGTTTATATCTTTCGATAAACTGCATAGAAGCCACATAAATAACCGCATCGAAACTGTAATCTGCAAAGTCCATCTTTTCTGCTGAGCCTGCTACTGTTCTTATATTATCAGGGGCTTGGTCTAAGGCCTCTTTGGAAATATCCAGGCCGGTAACGCTAAAACCGTTTTCAACCAGACCCGTTTCTATAATCGCCGGGCCGCAGCCGACACTTAAAACATCTTTAGCCCCTCTTAACTGGTGCAAAATATAGCCTAACTCTGCTTCAAAGACCTCCTTCCAAAATTCCGACTTACATGATTGCAAATACTTTTCCATGTCGGCAAATCCTGTGTTCATCCGAAAAATTTTTCACGCCACCACAAAAAGTGTCCCCATGGATTGTCAAGCTTGTATTTTTCATCTTCAGGAACGCCTGACCAGGAGTTGATCTCCTTTAACAACTCAGGGCAGGGTTTGTCCTCTGCTAAAAGCTCATAGGCACATTTGACCAGTATAAATTTCCTGTTTGCATCAGGATCGTTTAAGTTTTTATCAGGATGACATTTCATTGCAACTTTCCGGTAAGCTTTCTTTAGCTGTCCTTTATCCGCTGTTTCATTTACATCAAGGACTTTACATGCCATACGCCGCGTCTCCAGGTCAAGGGTTATCCTCTCCATAAATTCCCGGTCGTCTCTTTTCATTTTTCTCAACCTTTTAGTTTTTTTGAGACGCTTTCATAAAAATGCGCAAATGCTTCCTTGTACTCGGGTAAAACGTCAACAATCATCTTGCCTACTGAATAAGCCTCTGCTATTCGCCTGTCGTCTTTGACCCGCATCAAAATCTCAATGTTTTCATCCTCGCAATATCGCTCCACTTTGTCATCACCACAGCCGTCCCTGTTAATTACTACGCCGAAACTCGGACCCATCTTCCGCACAAGCTCGACTGCGCATCTCAAATCATGCAGTCCGAAAGGCGTCGGCTCCGTAACCAGCAGCACAAAGTCGGCCCCTTTAAGTGACTCCACCACCGGACACGATGTCCCCGGCGGCACATCGAAAATGACCAAATCTTCTGAATCAACCGCCTGCTTCAATTGCCTGATTAACGACACGCTTCGCACGCTGCCGACGCTAAGTACGCCGTGTATAAAGTTGACATTGCCCGCCTTGCCGGATTCAACCTGCCCGATTTTGATTTGCTTTTGTTTTATAGCCTGCTCCGGGCAAAGCAGCCAACAACCCCCGCAGCTATGACATAAGTTATCGAACGTAAGAACATTTTTGTCACCAAGATGCACAATCGCTCCGTACTGGCATACCTCGCCGCACTTGCCGCAGCCGGTACATTTATCTTTATCAACCTGCGGCACGGAAACCATTACATCTTTTCTATTTTCTATCTGCGGCTTAAGAAAAATATGCCCATTAGGTTCTTCCACGTCGCAGTCGACGTATTTGACTGTCATACCTTTTTCCACAGCCGCCTTCGCCAGGTTCGTCGCAATCGTAGTCTTGCCCGTACCGCCTTTACCGCTGGCTATTGCAATACGAAATCCCTTTCGCATCTTCAGCTTCCCGTCCCGAAGTGTGATTCTACTGTAGGCCCGGTGTTCTCGGTAAGCTGACCATTCTTAAATGCTTCAATCGCATCTCTAACAGTCCCGCTAGCCCCTGCGTACAACTTCACGCCCGCCGCCGCCAGTGTCCGTGCGGCATTAGGTCCGCAGTTACCCGTCAGGACCGCCTTTGCCCCCGAGTCAGTTACTGTCTTAGCTGCGCTTACACCGGCGCCGCCTGCCGCCGATACCGCCTCGTTACTGATACACTCGAATTCCATCGTCTCGGTATCGACCACTATAAAATTCGCCGCCCGCCCAAAACGAGGGTCCACCTTAGAATCCAGAGTATTGTTGATTGATGTTACTGCAATTTTCATAATTTGTCCTTTCTAAGACAGTGGGCAGGTGCCGGTAGGGCAGGAACCGTTGCTCTGCGATGTTGAACTGCTGCTGTGCCCTGCGGCAAAACTTGACAATAGCTTTTGCAGGTCCGAACTTTTGCACTGTTCGCAGGTATGTTTGCCGGTACTTCTGCTTTTCTCCAGAAATTCCGTTATATGCCCGCATTTTTTGCATTTGTATTCGAATATAGGCATTCTTTAATCTCCGTCTTAAGTCATTCTTATACGTCATCCACCTCGGCCTCGGCCAAGGAACAGACAATTTGCATCTTCCCGTTGATGCTGTTTGTTATATGGCATTTATCTGCCGCTTCTAATATGCCCTGTTGTTGCTCTTCTGACAGCTTTGTACTGAGGAGGATTTTGGCGTCGATTCTCGTGGTGCGCGATAATTTAGCTTCGGACGAACCGCCGCCTGATGGATAACGTTCTATGCGACGAGATAGCTCAATTGTCATATCCTCACAATTAATGCCTTGCTTTTCGCAGTATTCGGCAACATAACCGCCGATGCACATCCCGATAGAAGCTGAGAACAATTGAGCAGGCCACATCCCGTCCCGCTCGGTATTACCATCGTCGCCACGCCCGGTGGTTACTGTATATCCTTTGCAGGTTGCCGTGAAACGGTAACCCTTGTCATATTTGACTAAGATTTCCATGAGCTGTACCTTTTTTGGTCAGCAGCTTAGCTGTCAATACCGAAGGTCTTCCCTGACCTCCTTTTATTCTTCCTGCTTTGCTTTTTCTAATTCTTTAATGCGCTCATTTATCTCTTGCAGGGTGCTTTGCATATACTCCGATTGCTGCTTCAATCCGGCAAGCTCCTGCTCGGTACTCGGCGCTACCGGCGCTGGCCCATAAGCCACCGGACCTGCACCATAGACCTGACCCGGATATCCCATCGCCCAGTTTCGATTACCCCAGCCGCGTCCGCCGCCTCTGCCTCTGCCGAAACCACGGCCGTAACCACGGCCGTAACCGGGATTCATATAACCCGGCGTGCCGTAACCTGCGCAATAACCTGCCGCTCTGCCCGTCATCGAGCCCATTCCCGCCGGACCTGTTCCATCTCCAAATGGCATCGTAATTCTCCTTTCTGAATTATTAAACCATTAAATCGTTTAACTTCTTGTCATTTGTGTCCCGCATTTGACACAGGCCTTGCCCATGCAGGGCTGACCTGTTACATGTGGCTCTTTATAACCACAGGCCGGGCACACACAATTACCGCTCGGCCCCGCCGCAAAGGGACCGCCGCCTAAACCTCTGCCTTTGCCCAGACCACGGCCTTGACCCATACCTCGTCCTGTGCCGGGCCCTTGGCCGCCAGGACCTGTACCGTCACCTCTTGGCATAATATCCATCCTTTCCGCAATTAATCCCTAAGGAGTTAACCGCTCACTTGAACCTACTACCAATAACCCAATCTGCCTCTGCCGCGGCCTCTGCCCCGACCGAAACCCCGGCCAAAACCCCGGCCAAAACCAAAGCCTCTACGAAACCACGGATTGACTCGTCCGCCGTAAGGTATTCCATAACCATACACACCTGCTCCATATGGCCCAACTGCTGGCGCAGCGGGACCATAAAAACCGGCTCTACCAGCAACGGGATTCATATAGCCCGGCACTGGATACCCTGCACAGAGACCAGCAGCTCTTCCAGTCATTGGTCCCATACCGGCCGGACCTGTTCCATCTCCAAGTGGCATATTAATCGCCTCCTTTTCTTCTCTTAGGTTATTATTTATACTACTACCTATTGGTGTCCCCTGAATGCCTACCATGCCCTCAACCTGACCTGCTCTGTCCTTTGGTTCATGCAATACGCAGAAACCCATCCCTCTTCCAGTCATTGGACCTGCCCCTTGCGGTCCTGTACCATCAAACCCCGGCATTTTCCTTTTCTCCTTCAAATGCTTTTGTTTTCTGCAAAATCATTTCACCAACTTCACAGCCTAAGTCCTTTGCAATCACAGGGCACTTCGCCTTGAGCATAAAGAATATGTTCTTGTCCACATCGCTTAGAGTCTCATAGTTACCCTGTCCCTTGGCTATAATCAAATCAGCTTTCTCGAAACGGTCTCGAAAAGACTGCGAGCAACTTTCCAGAATCACACCTGGCGCATCGGACCCGTTATCAATCACTTCGACAATCCTGGGTAAACCTGCAAGTATCGCATCTTCCATTGTTGCATCATTTATTACAGGCGAGCCTTTCACTACCACAGTAACCTTTGCTATCGGTAATTGCTCAATCAACAAACGGTCAAAGACAATCTCTCCGGCATTATCCGCTATATAAAGAATTTCTCCTGCATCGTTTACTGCCTGGCCAAAAGGCTCTAATTGAACCTCTGTAAAATCAACATCCAGACACTCACTTATTGTCTGTTCGAGGTCGCTCTCTTGCAAAGCCCCGTTGACTCCGAAATCAATAATATTTCCTGCTATCGCCAGCCGTATCGCTACCTCAAGTGGGTTTTCGGACTCGATGACCAGTTGACGCATTCTTGAATAAATCTTCAGCGCAGCATTATTGAACCGCCTTTTAATCTTGAGATAAGGGTCCCTAACGCCTACTATCTCTCTGATCAGTTTATGTATCTTCTGACCCATCTGCGGGGGGGTCCAGCCCAAATCAATCCGTCCTAATTCTGCCAGAACCTGCCGCAGAACCTGCTCCTGCACCCCCGGCTCGTCCGTTACCAGCCGAGCCGCATCCAGCGCCTGCCTGACGAAACACGGCAAACAATCCAGGTACGTCTTCATAATCACCTGTTAAATAAGAACTTATAATAATAACCTGTATCAGCCGCCGTCTCGAACTTTGAGGCCAGTCTTATATATTATGGGCATATGCCCATAAAGGGTCAACTAAATTCCCCCATTTTTTCAAAATTTTTTCACGAGAGTTGATTAGCCTTGCCACCCTTGGCAGAGGAGCATCAGGCCTTTATCCGTATCCCTCTCAGAAAATATACTGTTCCGCCTCGTCCTTTTTCGGTTGCATCAAAAGAGTGGTATTAGGTAGCAAACGCCGATACAAAATCACCGCAAGGACCATCGCAGCCAGAATCAAAACCGATAACACCGAAGTCGTGATGATATCCACTAACATAGGCTCGTTCGGCAATTCGTCCAGCATCTTGCACAAACCGCCCAACCCGAGCGGGACCATCAGTATATATCCGAGACCGTTGAATTTGGCCACAAGCCATATCAGGTAGATATTAATTAACGGCACAAGGATAAGCAGGGGCAAAGCAAAAGGGATCTCCGAGAGAATAAACAACCCCGCGAACAAAACCTTGGTAATAGTTATCAAAACAAGAATCGCCAGCAACACGCGGTTCAAATTCCGGTATTTCTGACGCAGCTCCAGGTCAGGCCATAGCGCCAACAAACGTGCAGATAGATTGTCGTCCTCGAATTGCCCCCGCAGATACTTAAAAATGTTGGCCTTCGTTTCGCCTTGTGCTAGGCGCTCCTGAATCGCTTTGTTAATTTCTTTCCTTGGATTAGTGCCTTTCATGATTTTCCAGCTCCCAACATAACAATATCCGTCACTTTACGACCAACAATCTACTTTAACACAAATCTAATGTCAACATTTATATATTCCTATCATCGAAGCCGATTCCAAACTTTTACATTCTTATCTTTAATTTTTCATTTGTAGTTTTGCATTTTACATTTTGATTTTTGACTTTATCCCAAATCCTGTTATCCTGTCAAAAGAATGAGAATTGATATTTTGACAATATTTCCGGAGATGTTCGAATCGCCGCTCGGTCATTCGATAATTAAACGTGCCCGCAATGCGGGGCTGGTTAATATTGTCCTGACCGACATCCGCGACTTCGCACCGCCCCCACACTACAAGGTCGATGACAAACCTTATGGCGGCGGCCCGGGAATGGTAATGCTCTGCCAGCCGCTGTTCGATTGCTTCGAACATGTCCAGAAGCTCAATCCTGAAAAGGGCAGGGCGATACTGCTGACCCCGCAGGGCCGGCCCTTCATGCAGCAAAAGGCCGTCAAACTTTCCCGCGAAAAAAGGCTGATTCTAATCGCAGGCCGATACGAAGGCTTCGACGAGCGAATCCGTATCGGTCTTGATGCCGAGCAGATTTCCATCGGCGATTACGTCCTGTCCGGCGGTGAGCTGCCGGCGATGGTCGTAATCGACGCCGTAGTCCGCCTGTTGCCCGGTGCCCTCGGCGACGAGGACTCCACCGCCGACGATTCCTTCAGTAATCCCGGCGCGCCGGGACTCGAATATCCTCACTATACCCGCCCTGAAGACTTTCGCGGTATGAAGGTCCCGGACGTCTTATTGAGCGGAAACCACGCTGAAATCGAAAAATGGCGGCGCAACCAGGCCCTTGAACGTACAAAAAAGCACCGCCCCGACCTCCTGAAAGGCGAAAAAACCTGAAAATGTCTTGCCATAAATCCGCCAAATTCATAGAATCTCTCTTTTGAGTATTTAGCCCCCGGTTTTACCGGGGGTTTTGACGTTGATAAAAAGGAGATACGCGTTGAAAACCCAGCTATTAGATGCGGTCGAAAGCAAGAGCCTCAAGGACAAGATTCCGCATTTCGAAATCGGTGATACGGTAGATGTACATTGCAGGATTGTCGAGGGCAACAAGGAGCGGGTACAGGTCTTCTCCGGCACTGTCATCGCCCGCAAGGGTCGTGGCATAAACGAGATGTTCACAGTTCGCCGAATCGTCAGCAACGAAGGTGTTGAGCGTATCTTCCCGCTGCATTGTCCCAATGTCCTCGACGTCAGACCGCTGCGCAGCGGCAAAGCCAAACGCGCGAAGCTGTACTACCTGCGAAAGCGGACCGGCAAATCCGTACGACTGGCCCAGAAGCACAGTACACACACCGTTACCAAATAATAATTTTGGGGTTATCACGGTTTAACTGATGTTTGCATTCACCAGACGCAGGTTGCTTTCCGACAGGACTGCACTGGCCAAATGGGGCGAAAGACGCGCACAAAAGTTTCTAAAAAAATATGGCTGCACGACCCTTGCCCGAAACTACCTCTGCAAAACCGGCGAGCTTGATTTGGTTATGGCAGAATCGGACGGAACTATCGTTTTTGTCGAAGTTAAAACTCGCTCGAATCGTGATATTGCCGAGCCGGAAGATTCGGTCACCGCATCGAAGAGGCAGAGATTATCTCGTGCCGCACAATACTTTCTTAAAACCCAAAAAATCGAAAATCGCCCATGCCGTTTCGATGTTATCGCTATTACACTTGACCAGCAAGGCCGTGAAACGGTAAAACACTACAAAAATACCTTTACTCCCTGATTTCTGAGAGAAGTGATTTGCAAAATAAGAGCGACGAGCGACGAGCAACGAGCGACGGTCTTATAGATACGCATGCGCACCTTGCATTCGAGCCGCTGATTAACGATATCGATAACGTCTTACAGCGAAGTATCGCCGCAGGCGTCACAAGCTGGATCACCGTCGGTACGAATATGGATGAGAATAAAACATCCATCGGCCTTGCCGAAAAGTACGACAATCTTTACGCAGCGGTTGGTATTCACCCGCATGACGCGAAGGATGTGACAGCGGAGGATTTAGCAGGATTGGAAAGACTTGCCAGACATCAAAAGGTCGTCGCCGTTGGTGAGACAGGTCTTGACTTTCATTACAATTTTTCAGAGCAATCAGCGCAAAAGGAAGTTTTTAGAAACCACCTTGCACTCGCCGCCAAACTGGGCCTGCCCGTTATCATTCACTCCAGAGAAGCATTCGATGATACGATGCAGATATTAGAGCAGGGGGGCGGTGTTAAAAAAATTGTCTTTCACTGTTTTACCGGCACAGCCGAACAGGCCAAAGTCATACTCGACAAAGACTTGTATATTTCATTCACCGGCGTGATTACATTCAAAAATGCAACGGATATTAGAGAAGCCGCGAAATTAGTCCCGCTGAACAGAATGATGCTGGAAACCGATTGCCCATATATGACGCCCGAGCCGATGCGAAAGCAGAAGGTAAACGAACCGGCGCTGATGATTCATACCGCAAAATTCCTTGCCGGCCTCAAAGGTTTAACATTTGAAGAATTGGCTGCCGCATCGACCGCAGCCTCTCGGATATTTTTTAATATTTCCGATTAATCGGTCAGCCAGTTCTCAGCGAGCACAAGCAGGTCATCAAATTTTACATTACCGTCACCGGTCAAATCAGTCCCGCCGCAAAGGGCGCAGCCTGTCTTAAATCACTGCCGGGCCAACCTGGCGAAATCTATCTGGTTTACATCACCGTCGGTATTTATATCGCCGCAGACATACTAGTTTTCACTCAGGCGAAGGCCCCATTTATTTGCACCGGTAGCCGTCGCCGGAATCGGGCAGAGCAATTGAATCAGACGCCGGTCGGTCCCGCCAAGTTGCGATGATTCGTCGTATGTTGTCACGTTATACCACGCCAAAGGCAGGGTCTCGAACGTCGAGCCGTTGTCCTGAGACAATTCCACACTTAACCTGTTGTCCGCGACGTCGAAGTTCGAGACTAAGACGGCAGGCTTATGATAGGTTATCGCGACGCTGCCGCCGCGCAGAGTATCGAACGCGATCGCGGCGGTTTTATTGACGTCCGCGGCGATATGATATGCTCCGGTCGGTACGTGATAGCCGTAGGTGCTTATCCCATCACCGTTTTGTAATGTTCCGGCGCGGGCCTCGGCATAGGGATTTTTATAGTCATCCGCAAAGGGCAGGGCGTCGGCGACACTTTTTATTCGAGGCAAGACCTGGCCGTTTTCGGTTCCCAGATGCGCCATAAAGTGACGATGATGCTCCACGTAAACCCACTGTTCATATCGGCCCACCTGTGTGTAAGAAATATCGCCCCAGCTCTGGTCGTTGAAAACCGCGAAACTGGCATTGGTATAATCCTCGTTGAACGCCAGCAGACTGCCGTATTGCCGCGGCGAACGGGTCCAGTGCGCATAACAATAATCGTACCGAACAGGCGGCGTGGGATTTCTGAACTTATCGCCGTAACCGCCATTATCATATAGCGGGTCGCCGTTGCTTCCTCCCTGCCAATAACTTGTGTGCGACCCGGAGCCGGGGTCGCCGTCGGCGTGGATTGAGACGGTCTCTTCTGTAACGTAAGGTCTTCGAATAATAAAATCGAGGTTTGTTCCCGAACTGACTGACGATTGCAGTTGAAGTGTTGATGCGCCGGTACGGTCTTCAATCCGTATCGGTCCCCATCCGCCTTGCGGGCTTTCTATCCTATCACCGTGAGTCACCCACGGGTCGACAAAGCTCGTCCCGTTTACTACCGTAATCGTAGTCCCGCTCGCGTTGATTCCTTTACCCGCGCCTCCGGGTCCCTGCGATACAATCCCGTCCCAGTCGTCGGGCACTTCTGTATCGAATTTGATGTTGACTCTACCCGTCGGATAAAACGTCCATTCGGTAGTCGCCTCGACCATATCGAACTCGATGAACGGGTCGGCCGGTGGGCCGTCACCGTTATTCAGTCTCGGGTGACAGAACTGCCTGACGCGCAGCCGAACCGGGGTGTTCTCAAGGATTTCAAGCGTAGCTCTTGCCGGGTCGTCGTTCTTTCCCAATGTTGTCATGAATTCCTGACTGTTAAGAAGATAGATGTCGTAGTCGAAGATGCCGCCTTGGCAGTACCACGGCCCCGTGACAAGGTTATCCGTTTGTCCCGGATCATACACCTTGTCGAACATCCGGTATATTCCGCCGTTATAGAACAGGCTGAATATCACCTTCCATTCTTCGCTTTCGACAACCAGCTCCTTCTCTGCAGCAGCTAAATTATCAGTGACCGTGAGCGTGGCTTCCGCAGGCGTCCATCCGTCGGGAATATCCAGAGCACCCTGAACCGGTAAAACCAATCCGAAAATTAGCACAACCCCTGCCAATATAAACATATCCTGCAAATAGTGTTGATTACCAAGCATGTCAATTCCCCCTTTCCTTATTAATCCGGCGTTCGGTCAACGGCCGAGGTTATAGCGGCGGGCTCTACAGCCGGATGTCAGCAGACATCATTGTGTTTTTCTCTTTTTTTCAATAAGCTCTTTCGCTTTTTGAACCCAAAACGGAAGTAAATCCCCCGGGACATTTTCTCTCCCCAAGGCCTTATAGACCATGTACCTTGCGCATTTGGAGTAGTCGCCTTTGCAATATTCATCTTGTCGCATTTTTGCCAGAGTGCCTATTTTCTTCATAACGTCGCTCTCGAAGTAAGGACACCAGTCCAGACATTCACAATCAGGCATATGTAATCCTTAATCAGTCTCAACTTGCCGACAGTATTTGTTCAGACTCTATAACCTGACATAATGATATAATGTCAACTAACAAAATAATTTACGACAAGCGAAATGTCAAGGTTCTTACTTAGTAAGTTTTACGGCTCCTGTTTTCCAACTCGAAGTACCGGTCGAGCGGATTGTTGCCTTCGAAAAAAAGATGCGCGACATTCGGGCCTGAAAGACAATGAGAATGTTCTTCAATGAGGCGTTTTTGTAATCGTTCGCATCAGTTCCATAGAGGGCTCGACAAGCTGTTCGAGGTCGAATTTCATCTTAAGGTCAAGTTCGAAGGTACACTCATAAAAGTTTGTCGGGGAATATTGACGTTCTGTTACTGACTTTATTCGAGCCAGTGGTCGGCAAAAATGGCGTGGTCAAGAAAATCGACGGTGCCGTCACGATTCAGGTCTTCAGCTATCAATATCTCTGTATCAAGCCACTTGCCTATGAACAGGTCAAGGTCGTTAAAGTCTACGTTATCGTCAGGGTCGTAGTCCAGATTTGCAATACTGCCAACCTCGGATAAAGACAGGCCGGCCTGGTTTGTTCCTCCATAAGCGCCCATATTTATGCTCTTTCCATGTGGCCATAATTCGCCGCTGAAGTCTGAATCCTGGTCGCCGGCGTCGATACAGGGGCTTGTCACTTCATCGAATTCCCGGACTACAGGACTATAACTCATCAGGTAATTGTCCAGAAGAAGACTCAGGTCGAATAAATCAACCACACCGTTTTTGTCCATGTCAGCGGGAACAAATGCCCCTCGTTGCTGTGAAGGATGTGCAAATGCGGCGAAGTCTGTCAGATTAATAAATCTGTCGCCGGTTGGGTCCAGGTAGGCGTAGATGGACGGGCGCAGTCGGCCCATCTGTGATTTGAGACGATAATTGCCCTCAACCCAAAAATCATCGCTGTTGTCGCCCGGCGTATCATTCCTGTCCCAGTGTCCCGGCTCGACAAAATGTGGATATCTATCGATATTGCCGAGACCGCCGACCCGGTCATGGATGCAACTGTAGGTTGGATCGGAACAATCGTAAAGTTGCTTTCCTCCTGCATAAGCAGCATTATTCCAAATGATGCAATTGGCGATTGAGCCGTCGCAGCCGTACAGTCCGCCGCCATAGTATGCGGCATAATTGTCACTAATGGTGCAGTTGATAATCGGGCCGTTGCAATCGTAAAGTGCACCGCCATTTTCACCAGACCAGTTGCCGTTGATTTTAGAATTAGTGATGAGGCCGTTGCAGAAACTAATTCCGCCGCCGCGGTTACTGGCTGTGTTGCCGGTAATGTTACAGCTGGTGATGGAGCCGTCACAGGCATACAGGCCGCCGCCATAGTATTCGGCGTAATTGCCGCTGATAGTGCAGTCGATGACCGGGCCGTCGCAATCATCCAGCCCGCCGCCGGTCTGACCCGCGGTGTTCTCGTTAATAATGCAGTTAGTGACCGGGCCGTCGCAGTTGTAAAGCGCTCCGCCGTTTTCACCCGACCAGTTGCCACTGATAGTAGAATCGGTGATCAGTCCGCTGCAGGAACTAATTCCGCCGCCATGGGCGATGGCTGTGTTGTCGGCGAAGGTACAATTAGTGATGGTACCGCTGGACTGGTACAGACCGGCACCATTTGCAGCCGAGTTCCTGCTGAACGTGCAGTTGCTGAGCACTGGATTACCGGAGTCGCTGTACATTCCGCCGCCACTATCGCTTGCTGAATTTTTGATGAATGCGCAATTTATCAGGATTGGGCTGCCCGACTCGTTGTACATTCCGCCGCCGCGGTCGTCTGGATATGAATCGTCAGCGTTCCCACCCCTTATGGTAAAGCCGTCGAGAATGGTTTTATTGTCAGCCGCGATACCGATAACGATATGGTAGCTGTTATCTCTTCTGACATTAGGTGACCCGATGTCACCACTGAGAATAGTTTCGTTGGCTTGCAAATCTCTTTGACTGAAGCAGGTTTCCCAACCGGCAAAACCTCCCCGGATCGCCGCTCCATTAACGAGCTCAAAGCTTGCTGACCGGTCGTTGAGAGTCTGGTTTGCCCCCTGGTCCGGTCTGTATGTGCCCGATGCCACACATATATCATCGCCTTCCAATGCGACAGCCAGGGCATCCTGCAGGTAATTGTAAGCATCCTCCCAGGTCGAGCCGTCATTATTTCCTGAAGCATTGTTATTGACATACAAACATCGGCGTGTTACAGTACCATAGATATCACGTTCGCTGAATCCTTCATCTCCGTCGTTGCTCCAGACAACTGTGTTATGATAAATCGCAGGGCTGTATTGCCAGCTGGCTCCTTTGGAAACGGAAAATTCTTCACCGGCAACAATCTTATACCCATAAATGTCTGTATTTTTATTTCGATAATCTCCCCATACAGCTACAGTACCGTGAATATCAATCCAGTCACAGTCGCCCCCGGTGTTATGATATGTATGTTCCTGTGTAACCAGGTTATAAATACCCAGGCCTGTGTTCTCGCTGTTTTGCCAGTTCTCGTATACCACTGTATTTTCATACACGGCAGCCGACCTTTGATACGCTTGACCGGTGGCGACAATAAACTCTGTTTGCGTAGTTGTGTTGTAGCCGTATATGTCCCAGTTACCGTTGCGATAATCACCCCATACCACTGTATCTGCAAAGACATCAGGCTCCCATTTATTGCCTGCTGCATCTGTTATAAGAAAGGCTGTGCCCTGTGTGATTGAGTAACCCCAGACTTCAGGCCAGGAAGGGTATTGCCCTGTTCTCCACACTATCGTGTCACCGTGTACCGAAGGATTTATCTGGTCGCCTTGGGCTATGTAAATTGCAGATTCGGTGCGCGTCACGAGGTCATAGCTGTAAATGTCGAAGTCATCGTTTCGCTTGTCCTGCCACACGACCAGTCCATTATAAATACTCGGACAGAAAGCTGTGTTGGAATTGCTGATTTGAATCTCTTCTTCTGAGACAAGATTCTTTGCATAAATGTTATAGATATCGTCACCTTGGCGGTTGTCTTGCCAAACGACCCAGTCGCCCCAGATGTCCGGCTTGCCTTGATGTCCCGGTTTTGTGCAAACAGCGGATTGTGCATAAGCGGCGCCGACAGCATGAGCCCAGAATATAACTGTTAAAGCTGTGGCTGCGACCTGGTACGTTCTGTTTATCTTTGTTTTTTGTTTCATTGCAAATAAATGAAACAGTAATACCGATATTGCGGCTCCGGGTATGCAGAGAACCCTGAAATTGAGACTGAGCTTAGAAAAAGCCCTCTCATCGACCGCTCCTTGAAAAATAAGAGAAAACCCTGTTCTTGAATCCCGAAAGAACGCCCCAAAATTTGTTTTTAAATTGTACTCCGTCTTATCCTCTAACACAACCAAATTATCAGCCTAAATGTAAAGAATATTCCTGTCTGAGGTTACGCCGTAGAGCCGGAGGTTTTGCGTGGTGGCTACTTGTTCCGCTGCAATGCCTGTTAGGGGTTCGAGAGCGATAATAGAATCGCGGGATTGAGTAAAAACCGGAAATTAGTTAGAGAATCTTTTTATAATCGGTCGCGAAGTTCGGTAGCGGATTCGATAAGCTGTTCTCGGTCCATTTCCTTCTTCGGCTCCAGCTTGAAGGTCCACTCGTATTCGTCCACTATCCGCCTGGGATTCAAAAAGTTCATAATAAAGTCCCAGGGGAATTTATCATACCACGGGCCTTTGAGCTGCCGGTGGGTTTTCAGGGTCTCATAGCCGGGCATTGAGATGCGCACGTTATAATCGCCGTACCAGTTGAAGCTGGTGGTAACAGGTGCTCTGCCGATTTCCTCGTCGTTCAGCGCTACCAGGGCGCCTTGCGGTATGGTATTTACGGTCAGCTTGCGTTCGACACAGCCGCCTAAAGCTATGCTCAAAATGACGGCTGCGAGCAGGCCTAACGTCAAGTCCCTTCTGGTCATAGTAAAATCCCTTAATTTATGGCGGCATTATTATAAGCAAAAACGGCCGTTTTGGAAGGGCCGGTGTAAAAATTTTGAAATTTACTTGAGCAGCGGGCAGGCAGGTATGTAACATCTAAATAAAGTACGGGAACTCTAATAATTGCCTTGGAAAGGGGTAAATCATGTGCCAGAGTTGTGGATGTTCACCCTGTAAGAAGTGCGGCAGGCCCATTGAGGACGGCAAGTGCAGCGGGTGCGGCAAAAAATCTGCGGAATGTACGTGCAAACCGAAATAATAGCTGAAAAAGAAGCCTCTTGCAGTGCAGGGGATTAACAGGAAGTGGGCCGCCTGCATCGATGGATTTGTAGCCGTGGAGTATGCCAAGAGCTTGAATTCTGTCTAAAAGCTGTTATAATGGTGCTGAAAGGTCGCATTTCAAGGCCTGAGACGCTCCTTTCTTCTTTTTCTTCATTGTCTCGGGCCTTTATTATTAGGCGACAGGGTGTGGAAAACGTGCGACAAATAACAGGGCATCAGGGAATCAGGATAGCAGAGAATCAGAGGCAAAAAGGCGGGCGGGCAGATTAGCACGGATTGTTGAATCTGAAATAATCGGTTGCGTTTGGCGGGTAGGGGAGGATAATAATTCAAATTAAAAATCAAAAGTAAAAATATAAAACTGTTTAATCTCTAAAGGGATGGGTAAAATTGTCGGAGCTAAAAGATTTAGATTCCTGCTTTCGCAGGAATGACAAATTAATAAAATCTACGAAAATCTGTGTCAATCTGTGGTTAAAAATAATTCGTGTTCATTCGTGGTTAATTAAATCCTCTTAATCTGCGTAATCTGTGATTATAATTGGTCGTCAGTCTTCGTGGAGGATGATGTCGTCGTATTCGATTTCGAAACGCAGTTTGTGTTTGGCTTCTTCCTGGGCGATAAATAGAAATGTGTCCTTCATCTCTTTCGACTTCGACAGGTCGGCGAGGTCGGTGTAGAGACGATAAGCGGCCTTTTCCTTTTTCATAGCAAGGATAAGGGCATCCTGATAGTCCATTTGGGGTGTCGGCTCAACTTCGACGAGATAGTCGGCAAGACCGAGGTTCTCTACGTCCGCAGGATTAGCAGCGGCGGCGAATGAGCCTTTGGTTTTCATAGATTCGAGTCTGTCCTGGTGGCCTTTCTCCTCCTTGGCGAAGTTCTCGAAGACAGCCTTCATTTCGGGGATGTCGGAATTGGCGGCGAGGTTATTGTAAAAATTCTGAGCGGCTATTTCCTGCTCAATAGCGAAATCGAGCACGTCGTCGGCGGAGCTGAACTTTTGCATTTGAGTATTCCCCGGATTAAGTTACATTTATTCGCAATTCGAGACTCGATTATATGTAAAGAAAAGCATCAAGTAAAGGGCTGGGCAGTGGAATGATGGGGCGATGGTTTTGTGAAGGTGTGATTATTCCGATGATTACGCCTTTCGGCGGGGATGGGGCGATAGACGTCGGCTGTGCGAAAAAGATGGCGAGAAGACTGGTACAGGCGGGGACATTCGTATTCGTTTTGGGGACGACTGGTGAAGGATTTTCTATGTCGCTTGAGAAAAGAGAAGAGCTTGTCAGTGCGGTGATGGATGAATTGGGCAGGCAGTCGATAGTGTATGCGGGGGTACCGAGTAACTGTTTAGAGACGCAGATAGAATTAGGCAACAGGTATCTTGAGCTTGGTGTTTCGGTGATAGTAGTGCATTTGCCTTGCTATTACAAGCTGAGTGAGCGGGAGATGCTGCGATACTTAGAGCAGGTTGTAGATGGTGTTGAAGGGCCGGTGGTGCTTTATAATATACCGCAGGCGGTTGGTCAGTCTTTGCCTTTAGTGGTAATCGAGGAACTAAGCCACAGGGAGAATGTAATCGGCCTGAAGGATACCGAGGAGGATGAGAAGCGATTTGGCCAGGCGATGGCTATGTGGGGCCGGAGAGAAGATTTTGCGTATCTGATTGGCCATAGTCCATTCGCAGTCACGGGCTTGTTTATGAAAGCGGACGGGTGGGTGCCGACGGTTGGTAATCTGGTTCCGGATTTGTGCCGCAATCTTTACGATGCTGCGCGACGAGGTGAGCGTGAAAGTGTGGAGAAGACGTACAGGCAAATCAGCGAAGTAAGGGCGGTTTGCAGGTCGATAGCTGAGTACAAGTATGGGGCAAGCGTAATGGGGCTTTGCAGTGAGAGGGTGCTGCCGCCGTTGCTGGGGCCGGATGATGAGCATAAGCGGAGGATTAAAGAGCGATTGGTGAAAATGGGGATGGCGCGCTGAGGCGGTTGTTTTGCCATTGAGCGCGATGAGATTTTCGGATTGTAAAGTCTTGCATTACCTTATGAAATCTGCTATCAAAATGGGAAACTTTGGCTTTATAATAATTTGCAACTTAGAGACGGTATTATGGTATATTTAAATTTCAAAACAGCAGGGATGGATTTTCATTTAAGGAGAAAGGCCGTGAGAAGAATGATTTTGTCGATAACTGCCGTTTTACTGATTACTGTAAATGCAGTTTACGCAGAAGAGGAGAAGAAACTGGGTGTAACATTTGATTTGACCTATACAACTAAATGGCTGAGCAAGGGTGTCGAGGCGTACGGGTCAAAAGGCGGGCTGTTTAAGACGATTGATGTTGACTTTTGGCAAAGCGGCTGGGGTGTAAGGGTTACCCATCGCAACGCTACTTCGAGCGGTTATGTTGACAAGCAGAGATTTGATTTTCGGCCTTATTATAAAGGGACGCTTTTCGATGACGCCCGGTATCTTACGAAGTACGATATAAGCGTCGGCTACGAATATTACCCCGGTCTTGCACGCGAAAAAGCCAACACGACTTACGAATGGATTTTCAATTTTTCCTGGCCGAAGCTGCTGCAATGCGGAGTAGTGCCGAGCTATATCGCGCACTATGAGTATCCCGCATCGGGCGGTGACGTTAACAGAAAGGTTGCAGGCTGGGTCCATCGGTTTCTGCTCGGCTACGATTTTGATGTGGCGGCGCTGCCGAATCCGCTTAGTTTGTCAACGGAGATAGCGTATTATGACAGCCTCGGAAATAAGACACATGACTGGGCGTACTTCACGGTTGGTTTATCGAGCAAGTTCGATATAACTGATAATCTCACTTTTGTGCCGCGTATTTATCATCAGATTACTATGGATGAATCCATCTCCAAACATAAGGACATAACATACGCGATGCTCAGTATGAAGTATAAGTTCTGAAAGTCTGTCCGGACTTTGGGCGGCGGAGCAGATGATGCAGGTTAATACCAAAACGTTCGAGACGGCCAACGGGCTTATCGAGGGTGTGCAAACGAAGTGGGAGGGATTCAATATCCTTATTGTCACCGGGCCGAAGGGATTTCTGGCGTGCCCGGCGATAGACGTCGAGGCGTGTGAAAGATACGGCGTGGCGGCGGCGCTGGTCGAAAGTACGCCGGATAATCCCATCAAAACTCTGGAACGTTTCCCGAACAGAAAAATAACAGAGGTAAACGCCAAGGCCGTTCAGCTCGGTATCAAAGAAGGAATGGATGTGGCTGAGGCGTTTGCGCTTATAGCTTAAGCATTTCGACAAGTGTAAACGAGGACAGAAAAGGGGAATATTATGAAAGCCCGAATGGTTTATTTGTGCGCGATGGTTTTTTTTGTACCGATGTGTGTCTCGGTATATGGACAATCGCCCGAAGAAGCAGGTCAGACTAGTGAGCCGGTTATAAATCTCGGATTGACAGAAGTTGATGAGATTTATGTGAGAGTTGTGACTGACAGGGTCACAGAAGAACAGTTCGAAGGCCAGATAAACCGCAGATTGAGCCAGAATGGTCTGAAGGTGATGCCGGCCGATGTTAACGCGATTGATGATGAGCAGAAGCAAAGAATGGCAGAGATATTGAAAAGAAGGGGCGGTCCGACAGAGAACCTGAGGGTTTACCTGTCTGAAGTACCTGAACTGATTGTCAGAGTTTCGGTTCTGCAGGGCACCGAATCAGGGCCGTGCGTTTATCACGTCCAGACTTCGTTTGCAAGAGAGGTGTACCTGCGAAGCCTGCGTTCCAGGATGAAGGCGGAGGTTTGGCGGATTGATGTGCCTGTAAATATCGCGGAGCAGAACGAATGTGAGTCGGCAATCAGGACGTCAGCGATGGGGCAGGTCGATGCATTCATCGCGGATTGGAAAAGGGCAAATGCAGTTAAGGCAACGGCCGATAGAGGCGAACTTAAGAGCAATGCGATGGAGCCTGTGACACAGGAGCGGGACGAGCGGGCGGGACAACAGAACGATTATAAATACGTGGCTTCGAAGAATAGCAAGGTTTTTCATAAGAAAGGTTGTCGAACTGCGGCGCGGATAAACAGTGAAAACCTGATAGGATTCAGCAGCAGAGACGAAGCGGTAAAGAGCGGGCGACGGCCTTGTAAGATATGCAAACCGTGAGTTAGTCGTTAGTGAGTAGTGAATAGTCGTTAGTAATAAAAAAGCCCCGCCCAGGGGTGACGGGGCTAATCGATATATCGCAAATCGGGTTATTGTTCTTTTGGTTCTTCTTGCTTTGGTTCTGATGGTTCGGGGTTTTCGGTTTTTTCTGTATCTGCAGAAGTTTGTTCAGGAGCAGGTTCGGGGGTTTCAGTCTTTTTTTCTTCTTCAGCGGCTTTGGCTTCAGCTTCAGCCTTGGCTTTAGCTTCTTCTTCAGCTTTTTTTGCAGCTTCTTCGGCGGCTTTTGCTTTTGCCTCTGTGTCGGCTTTGGCTTTTTCTTCGGCCTTTTGTGCTGCTATTTTTTCAGCTTTGGTGAAAAACCTTCCCTTTGCCCGGGCCTGGGCCCTGGCCTTTGCGCGCCGGGCGGCTTTCTCTTCGGCGTATTTGGTCTTGATGCCCTGACGCAGGAGGATTTCTGAAATGGTATCGGAAGGTACTGCTCCGTTGTCGAGCCAGTACTTGATTCTCTCGGTATTAAGTACGAGCTGTTTGGCCTTGTCCTTTTCGAGGGGGTCGTAATGTCCGAGCTTTTCGAGGATTCGGCCGTCTCGGGGATTGCGTGATTCTACTGCGTTGATTCTGAAGAACGGCCTGTGCCGTCTTCCCATTCGCGTCATTCTGATTTTTACTGCCATTTTTTGCCTTTCTGTATATGGTCAATATCGCGGAGCTTTACCTGCGCTCAGCGAACTCGTTTGCGCTGTAAGCAATAGCCATTTATGAAGATGGCCAGATTACCGGCATCTGTTCCGGCGTCAGAGGCGATACGTTGTATCTGCTCGTCGGTCAAATTGCAAGGATTTTGTTTTTCTTCTTTTGTCATTATTGCCACGGCCTTTTTGAGCTGGCTGAGCTCGGCGGCTGTGGGGCAAGCGAGCATAGCCAGCTCAGCGGAGCCTTTAATGTCCTGGAACTGGGTGCGAACCATCCTGCCATATTCATTGTCCGTGAACAGTGCGAGCTTTTCGAGGTAGTCTTCGAGTGTGAGTTCGGATTTCATCGTCGTTTTATTTTCCCGCGTCGGCGTATTTTCTGTTTTCGTTTGGAGCGTTGTTTTATTTTTCGGCCCTGACCCATCGCACCAGCCAGAGCGTCCATATTCATACCGCCGGAAAACAGGTTTTTCAGGCCTGACATTTTTCCGCCGGACATGGATTTGAGCACATCTCTGCTGCGTTTGAATGTTTTAACCAGGCCGGACACATCGTTAGGCTGTACGCCGGAGCCGGCGGCGATTCTGCGGCGGCGGGAAGAATCAATCAGTTCGGGGTCGCTGCGTTCTTTTTGGGTCATCGAATGGACGATGCCTTCCATTTGTTTTATTTCGGATTCGTCTAAGTCGAGTTGACCGAGCTGGCCGCCGACACCGGGCAGGAGTTTGAGCATATCTTTCATACCGCCCATTTTTTTCATGGCCTGCATTTGCTTGAGGAAGTCATCGAAGTCGAACTTTCCTTTGGCCATTTTCTGCTGCATCTTTACGGCCTGTTCTTCGTCGAAGTGTTCCTGTGCGCGTTCGACGAGTGTTACGACGTCACCCATACCGAGGATTCGACTTGCCATGCGGTCGGGGTGGAACTCTTCGAGCTTGTCGAGTTTTTCGCCGACTCCGATGAACTTGATGGGTTTACCGGTAACGGCCTTGACACTAAGGGCGGCACCGCCTCGTGCATCGCCGTCGAGTTTAGTGAGTATGACTCCGTCGAGTTCCAGACGTTCGTTGAATTCCTTTGCGGAGTTGACGGCGTCTTGGCCGGTCATTGCGTCGCAGACGAGATATATCTGTTGAGGATTAACGGCCTTTGCGACGTTGGCAACCTCGGTCATCATCTGCTCGTCGATATGGAGCCGGCCTGCGGTGTCGAGGATAATGACGTCGTGTCCGTTATTCTTTGCGTACTTCAGTGAGTTTTTTGCGACCTTGACGGCGTCTTTACTTTCTTCGGCATAGACGTCGATACCGGTCTGCTGGCCGAGGATTTTCAATTGTTCAACGGCAGCTGGTCTCTGGAGGTCGTCGGCTGCGAGTAGCGGTCTTTTGCCGCTTGCGGCGAGTAATTTGCCGAGTTTTGCCGCGGTAGTGGTTTTACCGCAGCCCTGGAGGCCGGCGAGCAGGATTATAGTCGGGCCGGGTGAGACAAAATAAATGCGGGTATCAACAGGCCCCATAAGTTTGGTCAGCTCATCGTTTACGATTTTGACCATAAGTTGGCCGGGATGGAGCGATTTTATGACCTCGGCACCGAGCGCGGCCTGGGTAACGTCCTTGCAGAACTGCTTGACGACCTGATAGTTGACGTCGGCTTCGAGCAGGGCCTTGCGGACGTCTCTCATAGCGTCGGAGACGTTTGCTTCGGTGATACGACCTCTACCTGATAGTGAGCGAAAGACGTTGTTGAATTTTTCTGTTAAGGAATCAAACATTAAAGATACCGGAATTTAAACCTAAACCCGAATATTATCAAAAATTGCTGTGTAAGTCCAATCGGTAAATGAGATGCGCCGGGAACCTTTTCAGAGTGACCACTGAGAGGAGCGTTTTACGAATTTGTGCTGCAGTATGAATCCTAAGGCAGTAGGTACGATAATAGCAACGGGCAGGAACCAGTTCTGCTCGAAGAAAAGCTGCTGAATTTGTTCGGATGTCTGGTCCCAGAGATAAAAAAGTGCGAACAGGCCGGTGATAAGCAGGGCCGAGCCGCCGAGGGAAGAGAAAAGTATAACGGCCCATTTCAGAGCGATAAAAGCAATCATTCCGCCTGCAATGATTCCGATTAGACCGCCGGCCCATATATATTTTTCCGGCAGCTCGAACGCGTACCACATTCCGGCAGTGACGATTCCGCCGGCCAGCGCGCCCAGGATGCTGACGCCCCATCTCATCAGCGGCATAGCAAGCGCGCCGAACAGGACAAGGCCGATGAAACCGCCGAGGATCTGGTTATTAGCGCCGCTTATTTTAGCGGCGGCAGTCGCTCCAATTACCATGCCGAGCAAAGCAAAGCTGATGACGACGAGGATTTTGAAGACCCGCCAGCCGTACATCAGGCAAACGGCTCCGAAAGAAATGAACATTAGTGCTTCGGGAAGTCCAAGCGAAATGATTTGCTGCCAGAGCACCTCTACGGGCGCGAAGGCCTCGGTTGTGACGGCTTCGGCTGATTCGGTTGTCTGAGCAAGCATCACGAGCGGGTCCATGCTACGAATCTCCAGAGCAGGCAGGAAAAGTATATAACACGGCGGTTATTAAAATCACAGCTTTTCCCGGCACTATTTATTTCTCCACGAGCTTTTTTGTGAAGCTTCGACTTCGGTTGCCGACCTGGTGTGTTTTTTGCGGCCGACAGGAGTCGTTTTTCTCTTACAGAAGATCAACTGCTCGAAAGTACCGAAGACTATCATTGCAAAAAGGACGGTAGTATAGAATTTCCGATTCATGTTTATATGTTTCAAAGGTTCGGAACCCTTTAAAAACAGCAGCAGGGTTATACCGGTCAGGACAAGGGCAGAGCCTGATAAGGCGGTCATAAAGGCAATGGACAGATTGTAGCCGAATGTGGTACAGCCTAAAGAATAAGACAATAAAACTTCAATTACCAATCCGAGAGCGACTCCGGTTACCGTCGCCAGGGCGAGCAGCTCGATGTTTTGTGTAAAGAACAGATACGTTACGAAACATGCGACAAAACCGCCGACAGCAGCGGTGGTCAGACGAGCCAGGCTAAGACCGGCGAGCCAGGTGATCAGTCCGGTGGAAGTACAGACGATTGCCGTACTAAGAGTCGCATACTGACTAAGGTTTTCGGTGGCGAACTCAATGTAATTGGTAAAGGCGTTAAACATTTGGCTAATTTTTCCTAAATTCAGGGGCGGCGCAATGCGACTGTAACTCGGCCAGCAGAGGTCACCGTTATTGTTAATTATCGGCCTGTAGCTGTGATTTGCGTTAAATGTTGAGTCAATGGTGTGTATCTATGATGTTTCGTGGGCCTGTGAAAAACAGGGCAGTGCGGATGAGAGGAGTCGAACCTCCACGAGCGTTAAGCCCACAGGCACCTGAAGCCTGCGCGTCTGCCAATTCCGCCACATCCGCGATTTTTGATGATAGTATGCAATTACGTGATATTCGTCAAGTCTGATGGCAGTATTTTGGATGCAAAGGAGACTGCGTCCTTAGTCCGGACGTCCGATAAAAATTATGTTTCAGTGTTTTCCGGACGAGTTCATTTTTGCCGTGTTTGGCAAAGCAGGTGGTTTTTAGTTATAAGAGGGGTTGGATGGGCCGATTAACCTGGTGGAAAAACCGCATTCTGAGTTTGATTTTAAGCGAACCTCTGTGGCCAAAAGTCACATTTGAGGTTCGAGACTGGTATAGTTGTATTCTATGTCCGGTTGTTTTGATTTTAAGTTTATGTTTGTGAATAATTTGTTTCGCAGGCTTTGGAGCAACATGAACTGATGCAGACGGCGGAGATCAAAACCGAAGTTCCGTCGAAGGAAAAAGCTGAGATGCTCTTTGGTGAGTACCTGGTGAGCAAGGGTTTAATTACCAGGCGTGAACTTGGTGACGCCCTGGCTGAGCAGCGGGACAATCCAAGTCGGCTCGGAGAGGTCCTGATTCGTCTTGAGATGCTCGGCGCAGATAAGGTGACCGAGTCGCTGGCGGAACATCTGGGCATTGAGCACATTCATCTGGATGACATGAGCAAAGTGGATTTGAACGTAGCCCGGATGATTCCGGAAAGCATAGCTCGACGTTTCTGCCTGGTGGCGATAAGAGAGGATGACGGCAGAGTGACTGTGGCGATGGCTGACCCGTTAAATGTGGTCGCAATTGACACAATCGCTTTGAAAATAAAGCGTCAGATTAAGGTTGTAATCAGCTCGGCCAATGCGATTGTTGCAGCGATAGAGGCGATATACCACGGCAGCGACGTTGAGGAGCAGCGTCTTCGTGATTTGGTCGAGACGGAGGTAGATTCGGAACAGGATAAAGACAGCGACCTGCTTATAGAGGACATATCTGATGAGTCGTTTGACAATACAGCGGCGGCGAGCAAGGCACCGGTGATACGTTTTGTTGATTTACTCCTGAGCCAGGCTACGAAGAGCCGGGCAAGCGACATACATATCGAGCCGCAGGAGCGTTCAATGGCGATTCGAATGCGGATTGACGGCCTATTGCGAGAAATGGTTCCGCCGGCGAGAAGGATGCAGGCGGCGGTGCTTACAAGAATAAAGATTCTCTCGAAGATGGATATAGCGGAGCGACGTCTGCCTCAGGACGGTCGTTTCAAGATGAAGGCTTCGGGCAGGGCGATTGACGTTCGTGTCAACGCGATACCGACAATATACGGTGAAAAGATTGTGATGCGAATTCTGGATGCCTCGGCGGTTAATCATAACATCGAAGAGATTGGTTTCGAGCCGGAAATGCTCGAGAGGTTCAAGAAGGTGCTGAAGCAGCCTCACGGTATCATTGTTGTGACCGGCCCGACCGGAAGTGGAAAGAGCACGACATTATATTCGGCCCTGAGCTATCTGAAAGACCCAGCCAAGAACATAACAACTGTCGAAGACCCGGTCGAGTACAGATTGGCGGGTATAAATCAGGTACAGGTAAAATCCGAGATTGATTTAACGTTTGCCTCGTGCCTCAGAGCGATATTGAGACAGGACCCGGATATAGTTCTAATCGGTGAGATTCGAGACAAAGAGACGATGGAGATTGCGATACAGGCGTCTCTAACGGGCCACCTTGTTCTGAGCACATTCCATACCAACGATGCTCCGAGTGCAATCAGCCGTTTCTGTTTCATGGGTCTCGAACGCTATCTGCTTGCATCGTCGCTGGATTTGATAATAGCACAGCGTCTTGTGCGGCGGATATGTGAAAAGTGCAAAGAACCGGTAGAGTTCAGTGAAAAGGTGCTCGAGCGTTTAAAAATAAGTCCACAAGAGGCGAAACAGATTACGTTCTACAAGGGCAAGGGCTGCTCGGCCTGCGGAAATACGGGATTTAAGGGCAGACTTCCGGTATTTGAGTTCTTGATGCTGGATAACGATATGCGCGAGGCAATAGTCAGGGGAGCCAATGAGTCCGAAGCCAGACAGATAGCCCGCAGCAAAGGGTATGGGGGTCTTCTCGAGAGCGGTATCTCGAAAATCAAACAGGGCCTGACCACGCCTGAAGAGGTGCTGGGTGTGACATTTGCCGAGAGCATAGATTGATTCCGATAACAATCGGATAAGTTTCTCATCCGATGTTTAACAGACCGATTTTTTGAACATGCAGGTCCGAGTTTTACACCTGTTAACGGGTAAGCCGGGATACATATCGGAGCTGGGTTTGAGGGGACGAAACGACTTTTTTTGCTAAAGAGAGCAACAAAGCGTGTCGATTCATTATCGACTAAGCTGTGGATAGCTGTACATGCAGCGAGTGTTGTCATTACGATGGCGTACCGGAGACTGGGTTTCAGCCCGGAACAGGCAGGTAAGGTGAATGGGTACATACAAGTATATAGCCAGGGATTTTAAGGGACAACGGATAGAGGGTGTTAAGCAGTCCGGCAGCTCTGGTGATGTTTTAAGCTGGCTTCGAGAGCAGGGTTTTGTACCCGTTTCGGTAGATGCTCTTCATGAAGCCGTCAAACAGCAGAAGAAGTCCAGGGGCCGGCGTAAGCGGATTAAGTCGGCGGACCTTGCAGCTTTGTGCTGGCAGCTGACGACGATGGTTGAGGGCGGTATCCCGATTACTTCGGCGCTGGAGACTATCTCTGATGATATTGACAATGTCAGTCTGCGACAGATACTGACGCAGGTTCTGGAGAAGATGCACAGGGGACAACCATTCTCAGAGAGTCTGGCGGAGTATCCAAAAGTTTTCAACAACCTTACAGTTGCAATGGTGATGGCCGGTGAGACTGGCGGCGCGCTGCCGCAAACGCTGCGACGTCTTGCAGAGTACTTCGATGAACGCGACAAACTGAAAAAGAAAGTCACGGCGGCGATGGCGTATCCGATTTTTGTTTTCGTGCTCATCATAGGTATTGTGGCGTTTATAATGACGTTTATTATCCCTCGTTTCAAAAAGATGTTCGACCAGCTCGGAGGGAATCTGCCCGCGTTTACACGAGGTTTTATGAAGTTTTACGATGTGATGAAATATAACTTTCATTACATTGCCGGGGCTTTGGTGCTGCTGACAATTGTAATGTTGCTTATTAATAAGACACAAAAAGGACATCGAAGATTCTCTCAGCTAATATTACTCGTACCGTTGTTTGGCAAGGTTATGAGCCAGGGTTTTGTGGCGATGTTTTGCCGAACCATGTCAACATTGATAGGAGCGGGTGTTTCAATACTGGAGGTATTCGACATTCTGGCGGATATGACGAATAATGACATTATCAAGTCTGCAATAATACATACTCGGGAGCGGATAGTAGAGGGTTCGAATCTTTCGCTAAGCCTGGCCAGCAGCGGTTTCTTTCCGAATCTCGTGGTTAAGATGATGCAGGTAGGCGAGGAAAGTGGTGCATTGAGCCGTGTACTCGAGCGAACGGCGGACTACTACGAACGAAAAGTAGATGCGATGATAAAGGCGATGATTAGCCTTTTAGAACCGATAATGATAGTCACAGTTGGTGGGATTGTACTGGTTGTGGTGCTGGCGCTGTATTTGCCGATTTTTACGCTGAAAACATGAGTCTAAAACTGCAAATAAAATGTATCGCCATTTGCATTTTGCCGATTATGAAGACATAACAATATATAGAGGGTGTAAGAAATAGAAGTTTAACTTTATTTTGGAGTGGTTGAAAAATGGAAAAAAGAAAAGGTTTCACATTAATTGAGCTGATGGTTGTGATTTTGATTGTCAGCATCCTGGCGGGAGTCGCAATTCCGCTGATGCAGGGCAGGATAGATTCTGCCAAGTGGTCGGAGGCCAACGCCTGTGCAGGTACAATCCGTACCGCGGTTCGTGCGTATGTGGCTGAAAAAGGTATATCAGATGCTCAAGACGACCTGGAAAGCCAGTCCGTTGATTCTGTACTGGAAGAGTTGGGCTTTAATGACACCGACTTGACAGGTACGTATTTCGGTGCAGCTGATTACGAAATCTCGGACATCGACGATGACGGTCTGGTTGAGGTAAAGGTCACGGCAGGTGATGATTCAGGGCTCGAAGGCACATACGTCCTCGGTATCGACGGAAGCTGGACCAAACAAGCAGCAGCGGCAGAATAATCCGGTAACAATGCGTGTGTACAACCTTTAGCCCGAAAGACCGATTAGGTTTTCGGGCGGATGGAGCGAGAATTGCGGCATGCATTTCGACCGGAAAAAGTATGAGTATGGCATCACATTAATTGAAGCAATGGTGGCTATGGCCATTCTGGCCATAGCCGCCTTAGGTGCTTTAAGTTATCAATTCCATTGTGCCAAACATGCCCGGATAGCTAAACTCGAGTTGACGGCGACACGCACGGCACAGATGCTCCTGGAGGACTGGAAGAGTAACGGCGGCTCGTCGAGCTATGACCCCGGCACGCTTGGTATGGGTTTTGTTTATGACGAGGCGAGCGGGTTCTACAGGATAGAGGTGGATAATCTTCCTATGTACATTCGGCTGATGCATAGGGATGTGGAAACCGATGCATCGGCAGGCATAACACTTCGCGAAATATCCGTGATAACGCGCTGGCGACTGGATTTTTCCGAACTCGATCCCGAAGAAATGCACCCTCATCTGGTTTTGACTACATATGTTCGGCTCGATGCTGCGGCGGGATGATAATTTCAGGAGCAGATACTTTGTACTCTAAGCAGAAAAGAATTCGGTACGGTTTGAGCCTGGTGGAGTTAATAATCACTATGCTGGTCAGCTCAGTGCTGGCTCTTGCGGTAGGGGCCCTGTTAGTAGGCGGCCAGCGAAGCTGGCAAAATACATACGAGCAGGCCAACAGTAAAATGAGACAAGACTCTCAGGTGATAATGAGTGCATTTGGCAGCGTGGGCAGAAAATCTAACCGGCTTGGCTATACCGTTTATAGCGAATCAGATGAGGAGTATATTGAGTCTGCTTCGGAAGGAGGCAGTGGCGAAGAAGTAGTATACGGCGATGCAGTGGAGTTTCGATACTGGTCAGCAGAGGTGCCTGACGTGAGCCTGCTGGATGTGACAAATACAGGTACGGATTACGCGTTTTTTTATATGGACGACGACGAGCTGAAGGTGGATTACGGCACGTATCCACCCGGAGCGGTTCCCGGCGGTTCAGGCGCCCGGAATACTACGGATATTACTACTGTAGTCCTTGCGGAAAATGTTGTGCCGGACCCGAATGGAGCATTTAATCACACAGTAATAGGCGGTGTAGGACAGGGATGTGTTCGAATTAACGTACGGCTTCAGGCAGATGACGATTCAGGCGATGAAATTCGGGTTATGACCGCGACTTTGACCCGAAATATTTGGCCTCGATGATTGGAGGCGATAAATGGGTCGGGCAGGAAACAGGCGAGGGGCATCGGTACTCGTTCTGGTTGTAATTTCGCTTGTGATTCTAATGACGCTTGGTCTGGGCCTTTTAACAGTTTCTTACGGCGTTCGGTATCAGGCGATTGCGGCCAAGAATGAAACAGTAGCGATGCTTGCAGCAGAAGCCGGCTATGAGCATGCAGTGTATCGTATGAGTCAGCAGCCGGATATGCTCACTGCGCTCAGTAGTAAAAAGTTCAAAACAACGGGCGACCTTTCTTTTGACAGTAGTACGTGCGAATATGAGATATCATTTTATCAGTTCATAGGCTCTCGCCCGATTTACCAAATTGAATCCAAAGGCGTTTGCGGTCTGTTTAGTCGAGTGGTTGATGTTTATGTTGTCCAGGCAGTGGGCGGCTGGGACATGGGGATGTGCCGTGTTCCCGGTTCATCCGTATCGACCGAACCGGTACACTATGCTGACGAAGAAATCATTGACATCCCAATCCACATAAACAATTTGAGAGACTCTCCGGATGAGAGGGATATATATATAACGGGAAGCCCCGGCTTTCTGGATATAGTAGAGATGGGCGAATCGCGTCATATAGGCGGAGCAGACAAATATGCGTTGGTGATGAACTTGTTCGACGGGGGGATATATTTTGACCAGCCTGATAACAAAGTGACGGATGAAGACAGCGTCGCAGAGAAGGTCAAACGGTTCGAAAAAAATACGAAGAAGGAATTCCAATTCAAACCTAAGGCCAAGGCGGCGAGCTTGCCTTATGCTCAGCCGGCTGTACAGCTTGAATTTTTTGTCGAAGGAGGCATCGGCAAGGTTCGAATCACAGATGACTGCACAGTCAGGGGTTTTCAGCAGTCGCAGGATAACTGGACGTGGGACTATCGCGTCAAGTCGGGAACGGACGGCACTCAGTACGAAAGATACCCGATATATGCGTATCACGTGATGCCGGCTGACGCACAAGCCACAGGTGAGCGTCAAACAGTTAACGTCGAGGATGCTTATGTAAGTCAGGACTTTGACGGGGTTAAGTCTGAGCCGGGCGGCCAGATATTTGTCGAAGGCAACGTGGTTATCGGCGGGGACCTGGGCATTCATGACGGCGGTCAGTTGCTTAAAGGCAAAATGACGGTAGTTGCTACCGGCAATATATGGATAGCAGATTCTATTAAGGTCGATGGCACCCGAGGAGCGGATGGTATGCCTGTTAACACTAATCCTAATATCATCGGTCTGGTGTCTCAGGGTGTTATCAGAGTTGTTGACCCCGGGATGAGTGAATCAGGTGAAATTGGCGGCAAACCGGATGTACCGAGCGACTGCGAGTATATTCCAATAGGTATGACTGATAACGTTTCTGAACCCGATTCATACGAGAGACATCTGCCCGCGACGATGGTAATTGAATCGGCACTAACGATTGGAGGAGGAGGTTTCGGCGCCGAAAACGTGCGTCGAGACAGCTACGGAGACAGAAAGGAAAGCAGCGGAGATTTGCAGGATAAGCTTCTTGTGCGCGGCACACTTTCAGAAGTGCTGCGAGGTGTGGTCGGGCTGGTAGGCAAGGATGGTTATCTGAAACATTATTACCTGGATAGTCGTCTTTTAGAGGGAATTCTGCCGAGCGATTTCTGGCTTAGGGGCAAGTATGTTCCGGCTCCTGCGGGCTGGCATGACTATCGTCTGTAAGCTGAGCTGCAATCATAGTATGAAATTCTGATGTCTTGGCCTCATCTTAATTTTTTAGGAGCGGCTGTTATGAAAAACGGAATGAAACTTTATGGCAGACTGAGGAGAGGTTCTGCTCTTGTGTTGGTTATGATATCTCTGATAATTCTTATGGCTTCCGGAGTGGCGATGATGGCCGTTTCATACGGTGTTCGCAGAGAATCAATCCAGGCTAAGAATGAGGCAGTAGCGATGCTGGCGGCAGAGGCAGGCTACGAACGGGCGATATTTCGCATGAGTCAGCAGCCGGATTTGCTGACGGCACTTTCAGACGAGGATTTTGAAGCGAGTGAATCACTGTCCATTATAAAGCCGGACGAAGAAGGCTATGAGGGTGACGATAGTGAGCAAACCGGCACGGTTGATTATACAATCTATTTCGATTCGTTTATGGGGTCAAGGCCGGTTTATAAGGTCAGTGCAACGGGGCACTGCGGGATATTCGACCGGACGCTTGACGTTTATGTGATTCAGGCGGTCAGCGGATGGGATATGGGTATGTGCAGGGTGCCCAAGAATGAGACTACGACCCAGGAGGTGTATTACGTAAACGGCGAAATTATCGATATGCCGCTGCACATCAATTGCTATAACGACCAACCCTACGATGATGAGATAGATATATGGATAGACGGCTCGCCGGATTTTCAGCGGGTTATTACTATGAGTGAGTCACAGTATGAATCAGATGGAGATGATAAATACTCGGATGTGATGTATCTTTTCGATGAAGGGATTTATTTTCTGCAGCCAAGCAGCCGGATTATGGACAGAGATGCAGTACAGCAAAAAATTGATATTTTCAGAGGGACATTGCAGTCTCAGAAACCTCAATATATTTACACGCCGGCTGCAAACGGCAGTGTGACCAATGCTGCCGAAGCCGTTCAGATTGAGTTTTTTGTAGAAAGTGATACTGGTAAGGTGCGTATAACTAATAACTGTACAGTTCGCGGCAGCGACTCAGGTAATTATGATTACAAAATCGATGACGACTACGAATCTCTGAGATTCGAAAAGTACAAAATATACGGTTACCATTATATACCGGAAGATGCCGAAACAAACGGCGACAGAGTTACTTATGATCTAACGGATACTTATGTGACGCCTACCTATGGTGAAGTCGAGGGTGAGCCGGGAGGCCAGATATATGTAAACGGCAACGTGGTAATCGGCGGGGACCTGAGCGGTCACAGCGGCAATCAGCTGGTGAAAGGACGTATAACGATTGTGGCGACGGGCAATATCTGGGTAGCAGATACGATTCTTTTGGATGGTGACCATGGCGGTGATGACCTGCCGTCCGAAGATAATGAGAATGTTTTGGGACTGGTCGCTCAGGGCGTTGTTAAAGTAATTGACCCCGGCGAGGTAGAAGACTGCCTTGTTGAAGGAGAAAGGACATGGGTGCCGGGAGGCCATGGGGGAGGACACTGGGAATACGAGTATATTGTTCAGGAGGTTTCGGGTGCTGAGTATGAGCCGATAGGTACCTCAGGCGGTAGTGGGGAATATGACCGTCTGCTGCCGCGATATACTGAAATCGAAGCATCGATAACCGTCGGCGGCGGCGGCTGGGGCGCTGAAGATGTCGGTGGCCGAAAGGATTACGGCAGCAGCGACAATTATTTGGTAGTCCGAGGTACGATAACCGAAGTAGTTCGTGGAGTGGTGGGAGCCGGCTTAAATGGATATAAGAAGCGATACTACCTGGATGAACGATTACTCGAAGGGATTCTGCCTGGAGACATTTGGCTGAAAGGTAAATATATTCCGGCGCCGGCAGGCTGGCACGATTATCGGGCGCAGCTTTGAAATCGGCATACCGCAATCTAAACATACCTTAATCATTGCCGTCTTGTTGTAATCGAAAACGGTATTTATAGGACTTTCACATCTATACAGGCACATTCTGCGCTATCGTCCATATCTGCTCGTTTGTGCCTAAGAGCCGCTTGATTTGAGCCGATAAAGGTAACTGGATTTATGCACGGTGTGTCTGTGCGCAGCGGGATTTTACCGGCACAAGCAGTTGAATTCGGCAACAAATTGAAAGGTTAAAAGTTGAACTGGAAGAGACTTTTGGGACTGAAATTCGGTGATTTGCTTGGCTTGGATATAGGTTCGTCTTCGGTGAAGCTTGTGCAGCTTGCTCGCAACAATAAAGGTTACGAAGCTGTCTACGCCGGACGGGTACAGGTTGATTCTGACGGCGATAACAGCACACAAGCAAGTGAGATTCGAACGGTCCGGGCGATCACTGACTGTTGCCGAAAGGCGGGTGTTCAGAACAAATATGCGGTCAGTAGTGTATGCGGCCCCGATGTTGCTGTTCGGTACTTCAAGTTCCCAATGATTCCGGTAGAAGAATTGGCATCTGCAGTAATGCTGGAAGCGGAGCAGGTTTGCCCATTCAGTATGGAAGACAGCGTTCTCGATTATCAGATAATTCCTGATGACAGTGAATCGATCCCTGGAGTGCTGGTGGCGGCGACGAACAAGGTAATTCGTCGCAAGGGAAAGATGATAAAGGAAGCGTCGTTGAATCCGGTTTTGATGGATATTGATGGTTTGGCTCTTTTTAACTGTCTGAGCGAATGCGAAGACTATGAATCTGACCAGGCAATGGCGGTTTTGAATGTCGGTCATGCTTACTCGACACTGGTGATAGCAGGCGACAAATGTGTTCCTTTTGTTCGTGACACAAATCATGCCGGCACGAGTATCACAAAAAACCTTTTGCAGCAGACGGGGCTCAGTAAAAAAGAAGTAGATGAGATACTGTTTGGCGAGGAAGTGAATTCTGAAGGTCAATCTCTTGTCAGGGACAATCTGGAAGCGGCATGTGAAATCCTTGTTGAAGATGTTACAGGAACGCTGAGGTTTTATTCGGCACAGAGAAAAAACCTGTTTGTGGAAAAGATATTTGTGTGCGGTGGTTTCGCGCGTGCAAGAGGGTTTATTGATATTCTGGACAAGAACCTGCCAACACAGGCGGTTCTGTGGAATCCGTTTGAGAAGATACCCTGCCGAGGTGACAACGATTGTAGAGAACTGTTGCAGAAAGAAGGGTCATCACTGGCAGTGGCGGCAGGTCTTGCAATGAGGTCCATATAACATGTTTACTATTGACTTACTAAAAGGGCAGGGAATACCGGCAAGGAGCCGGCCGGAAGGAATTATAGCCACGGCCGTTACGGTTGTACTTCCGGTGGCGATAGCTATAACAATGCTGGGTATATATCTAAGCAATCGAGTTGTGATAAACATACAGAAGCGGGAGGTATCCGGTTATGAAAAAAAGATAGCCGGATTGTCCGATGAGATGCGGGCCCACAAGCAATACGAGCAGCGTAAAGGTGCAGTTCAGCAACGAATCTCAGAGACAGCTGAAGCGATAAGCGGGCGTCAGCAGTGGTCGGATATTTTGGCTACGATTGTTGAAAACCTGCCCGATTCTCTGGTTCTGGAACGAATGGCAGTTGAGTCAAAGGCGACTAAGATAAAAGTTGCCGACGTCAAGAATTCCAAGAAAAAAAGGAACAAAACAGTTATGAGGAGAACTTTACATCTGACGCTGGGGGGAGCTGCGGGTGAAGTATCGAACCGAGAGGTGCAGGCGTTCAGGGACAGGCTGAAGGTTTCAAAGGTTCTTGGTCCGCAGGTTGAGGACATTCCGGTCTCTCAGCGGGTTGAGATGGTGGATGACCAGGAGGTCATAACTTATGAAATGAAGTGCGTTCTCAGACCGCAGATATAGGTTGGTTAGCTATGAAAAAGATATTAAGAGAATACTTGACGACGTTAGGGCTGGCGTGGATTGGATGCCTTATCGTATTTGTTTTTGTTTACATGCTTGCTCTGAAGCCGCAAAGCCGATACAGGCATAAGCTCTCCAAGGACCTCGAAGAGAAAAAGCAGGATTATATGGCGGCCCGAGAGATTTCGAACAAAGAAGCAAAAAAACAACTGGCGCTTGACGTCGAAAAACTGGAACAACAGCTTCGCAAGTTTGTAGCCGATGCGAACGACTCTGCAGACCTGACGTTTGATATAAGTCGGATTGCAAATAGGATTAGTGTTATATCTTTCAGTATCAAGGCAAAGAACAGCAAGGGTGTTTTCGAGATACCGCAGTGCAAGCTGATTGGTGAGAACAAGATGGATGTCAGCTTTGGCGGAGATTTTAATCAGTTTGCCGTTTTTTTGAATGCTCTGGAGAGACATGAGCCTGTGTTGTTCGTTGATACGTTCACAATTGACAGGTCAAAACGGGATGATGAGGGTAACAGGGTTAGTATGAGCGTTTCAGTTTTTGTGGAAACAGAAGAAAAAAGCTGATTTGCATAAGAAGTGTTTGGATTTTTAGCGCAATAGTGAAAACGATAGCAATAGCAAATCAAAAAGGCGGCTGCGGCAAAACGACCACAGCAGTGAATGTGGCGGCGGCGCTTGCCCTGAGCGGCAAGCGTGTGCTGCTGGTCGACCTGGACCCTCAGGCACACTCGACGCTCGGCGTCGGACAGGACCCTGAAGCACTGGATAAGACGATTTATGATGCGATGACAAATCAAAAGGTTGCTATGCTCAGTGTAATAATAAGCACACCGGTGACGGGACTGAATCTGGCGCCGAATAATATCCTTTTGAGTGGAGCCGAGTATGAACTTGCTTCGATTTACGGTCGTGAATATGTGCTGAAGCAACAACTCGATACAGTATGCGGTTATTATGAGATTTGTGTAATTGATTGTTCACCGAGTCTGAGCCTTCTTACGCTTAATGCGCTGGTGGCTGCAGATGAGGTAATTATACCTGTCCAGACACATTATTATGCCCTCGAAGGATTAAAGCAGCTTCTGGAGACTATTGATATTGTTCGGGACAGATTTAACGAGAAACTCCGAATCGGCGGGATACTTCTTACGCTTGTAGATAGTCGTACTATGCTTAGCAGACAGATTCAGCAACAGATGAGAGATTATTTCGGTGAAATGGTTTTTGATACTGTTATTCACAGAACTGTTCGCCTTGCGGAGGCTCCCGGAGCGGGTCAGTCGGTTATCACATATGCGCCGGACAGTAAAGCAGCGACGGAATATAAAGCTCTGGCAGAGGAGATACTCCATGAGCATGAAGCGCAAATCGGGGTTGCATAAAGAAATATCTTCCATATTCAGCGGTGTTCCGTTACCGGATGATAAGGCTAACGGCCCGTTAGTGGATATGGAAAAGAAGGACAAAACGGCCGGTCACATACCTCCTATGCCGACGGCAGCCGTGAAGGGGCCTCAGCTAAACCAGCAGGAGCCGTCCAAACCGTCACCCAAGCCCGAAGACAAAGCAGTACCTGCCCCGGAAAAGAGCGTGCCTGCCCCGGAAAAGAGCGTGCCTGCCCCGAAACAGAGCGTACCTGCCCCGAAACAGACCAGTACGGGCTCTGCAAACAAAAAGGTGAACCTGAGTGGTTTTCGCAAGAGCGTAAGCAAGTTCCTACAGCCGATGAAGGCAAAGCTTCTGACGCCGCCGGAGGGAGTGTCGCAAGCCAAGCACATGACTATGCTGATATTAATACCGGCACTTTTTCTGGTAGTTGTTCTTGTCTTCGGGCGGACGCTTCTTAAATCCGGAGCTAAGAACAAAGGTGCTAAAGGCGATGATGCAGGGATTTCGTCGGTTGCATCGAAGAGCCAGATTGAGTGGCAACGGCCTGCGGTTTATCCGGTCGGGCTGCGCGACCCTATGAAAAGGGGCTCTCGGCAGACAGTTGCGGTAATAGTGGGGCCGGGGCCGACGACGGATTCAGGTATTATCGTTCGTGGGATAGCATGGAGCGAAGATAAACCAGCAGTCATTATCGGAACGGAGATTTATTATCAGGAACAAGTAATCCATGATGCAAAAATTATAAAAATTAATATGGATAGTGTTGAGTTTGAAAAGGACGGCAAACAGTGGACCCAGAAGGTATCGAATTGACCGTGCGGCAGGGGCTGCAGGGTGAGAATATTTTGATTGCAGTATCAAATAATCGGAAAGGAACCACTATGAAACGCGTGGTATTAAAAGCACGGCTGAAGCTATTCTTTGCGATTATGCCGGCTATTATCTGTTTTGCGGCAGGCGGGGCAGAGGAATCAAAATCACAAGTTAATCCGAATGTGATGAGTACACTGGAGCAGCGGATGCAGAAACGGATAAGCGTTAATTTCCGCGGCACGCCGATTGATGATGTAGTACGTGTAATGGCTGCACAGGCAGATGTGGATATCGTCAAAAGCCCGAAAGTGGTTGGAGAAGTCACAACTACACTTACGGATGTTCCTCTTTCAGAAGCCTTAACGAATATCCTGGCGGCGCACGGCTACGGCTATGTGGCCAGCAAGAACATGATACGAATAGCGCCGATGTCGGAAATCAACGACCAGGAGGAAAAGCTGGAAAACAGAATATACAGGATAACCTATGCGGACGTAGGTGAGGTTGAAAAGGCCCTGTCGAAGTTTATCAGCAAGCGAGGTTCTATCAGTGCTAACCCGGGCACAAGCAATATTATAGTTAACGACATCGAGAGCAGGATTCGGGCGATGGATACTTTTGTTGCCGAGATAGACAGGATAACGCCTCAGGTTCTTGTCGAGGCAAGAATATATGATGTTACGTGTAAAGACAGACTGGACCTCGGCGTCGAATGGCACGCAAGAAAAAATACAACTTACGGCGGAGCAGGTATCGGCGAGGGCGGCACTAATCCGACAAGCGGAAATATAGACCCGTTCATAGGCGGACTGTTTGACGGAACTGTTAATAAGGTTGAGAGTTCAACGAGCCTGTTAAGATTTGGATGGCTTAATCCTTCTATCGACATAGATATACTGATTAAGGCTCAAAAGGAAATAATCAATGCCAAACTGCTTGCGAATCCACGTGTTCTGGTGCTCGACAATGAAGAAGCGACGATTAAAATCGTGACTGAGATTCCGTATCAGGAGATAACCGAGACCAGCGGCGGGGGCAGTATTGGTACGACGAGTTTCAGGGAAGTCGGTGTATTACTTCAGGTAACCCCTCATGTGACCCGCGATGGTATGGTTCGTATGTATATTTACCCCGAGTTCAGTCTTCAGGCCGGGGAAGTGGACCTTGGAACTGCTGCGATTACTTTTTCCCAGCCGATAGTTGATAAGCGCCTGGCGGAATCGACGTTGTTGTTGATGGACGGTCAGACGATGGTTTTGGGTGGGCTGAGGAAGAAAGAAGTCAATACACAGCACAACAAAGTGCCGTTTCTGGGTGATATTCCGATTATCGATAACCTGTTCAAGTTCAAAGCGGAAGAGACTATCTTCAGTGAGCTGATTGTGTTTGTGACGCCTTGGATTATAGAGCAGCCGCGGCTGAATGACCAAGAGCGCGAGGCGTATAAGCATACCGAGTTTGGCCCGCCCTGTACGATAATAACGGAAGGCGAAACTAATGGTGAATGTTTGACTTGTCCGAAATAATAGTTCAGTGATATCTGCTGAATGCAAGCCCCGCCTGTTTAAATAGACGGGGCTTTTTTATTTCTCGATGCTGGATACTCGGTGCTCGATTCTCGATAGGTAAGGCTAACGGCCAATTGTATCCGCGGATTGCGCGGATTTCACGGATTACTTCACCACGAATAGATTTGCTGCGGCCTTGGGAACAAGGCCTGTGTGTTCTTCACGGGTAGGGTTTCTCGAAGCGAGCTTCATTAGTCTTGGCCCGCTCGTCCACCAAGCTGCGCTTATTATATCAAATCCTGCACGAATTTTCTTAGACACTGATTAACACAGATTTACACAGTTTTTGCTTTGAAGCGGTTGTGTTTCGAGAACAATTGTTGTCATACTATATAAGTCCCGATTTATCGGGATACTTATGGAGTGTTTCATCATCCTAGTTTTTAGAAACTGATTTACACAGATTGAGTCAAATCCTGCACAAAGAAATCTTTTTTATCCGCGGATTACGCGGATTTCACGGATTTTTTCTCCACCACGAATGGATTTGCCGCGGCCGTAAAACGGCCTATGTGTTCCCGGCCGAAGGGTTCCTATGAGCAAGCTCCTTCCACCCTTCCGGCCTCGTCCACTGTCTCTTCGAGACTAACATCAAATCCTGCACGAAGAAACACGAAGTTTATTTGACACGGATTAACACTGATTAACACTGTATTCTTAGAGGGGATAACAAGATAGACAGGATAGGGCTTCCGCCTTCGTCCCGATAGAAAGAATCGGGACTACATCGGACAGGTTGGCGCGGTTGTGTTTCGAGAACGATTTGTGCAATACTATATAAGTATATGCATATATACTTATGGAGTGTTTCATCATCCTAGTTTTTAGAAACTGATTTTCACAGGTTAAGCCAAATCCTGCACGAAGAAACACGAATTTTTTTTATCCGCGGATTGTGCGGATATCAAGGATTTTAGTTTGACGCGGTTGCTTCACAACCTATGCATCCAGAGGCACAAACCTCCCGACAAGTATCCTTGCCACGCCGGCTTGCGGCCTCAGTCTGCTGTTCCTTCGGAACTTGCGTCAAAGCCAGCATTCCTTCTTCAAAGCTGCCTACTAAAACATTTCAACTCATCCACTGCCCTGCGGGACGTGCGTCAAAGCCAAAAAAGACGTATAAATGAACTTATTGACTTAAGGCAGGGACGGCTGTATACTGATAATATGACGATCAAAGAGAAAGTGATAAAAGCGGTTGAGGGGCTTGCCGACGACGCTTCCATTGAAGACGTGATGGAACGTTTGCTGTTTCTGTCCAAGGTGGAGCGCGGTCTCGAACAGGCTGACAGCGGCCGGACAATACCCCATTCACAGGTCAAAGAAAGAATGTCCAAATGGCTCAAGTGAGATGGACCTCACAGGCTGTCGATGATATCGAATCAATCGCCGAGTTCATTTCCCAGGATTCCATTCATTACGCAAGTCTTTTTGTAAGTGATATTCTTGCCGCAGTTGAGCGTCTGGAGCATTTTCCGCAAATCGGCAGGGTTGTTCCTGAGTTAAACGACCTAGTCATTCGGGAAATTATCTTAGGGGACTATCGAATCGTATATCGCCTGAGTGGGGAAACTGCGGAAGTATTGACGGTTTTTCACGGCGGCAGGTTACTTGACCCAGGCAAACTGAAGTAAGCAGGAACTTTTTATCCGCGGATTGTGCGGATTTTCGCGGATTTTGGTTTGGCGCGGGAGTCTTCGACACTTGTGTGTATTCAGTGTCAAGCTCTCCCGAAGCGAGCTTCACCGAGCTTTTGACCCTTCATCCACTGCCCTGCGGGACGTGCGTCAAAGCTGAACAGCTAACCTATCTTTAACCGCGGATTGCGCCCGTCTTTGCTAAAAGACAGCAGCGCCGAGGCAGGCAGGATTTACAAGATAGGGCTTCCGTCTTCGTCCCGCATGGGCTACGCCGTGACAGGTTACGCGGATTTTGGGGGGTGGTTTTGACGAGGATTAAAGAAAGATTTGTAGTTGGTTTATAGGAAGTAAGATTAGCTATGTGTACCCTATTTATGATTTATGTTTAGTAAAACAGCATCAAGTGAGATGCAAAAGTTTTATTCTAGTTCTAGGACGACACGAAAACCTGTGCTAGGGGCACACCACCGCTGCCTGAGTTTAGAGCGGGACGCAGAACGACAGTGCTCCGGATCGCTGCCATAACAACCTCCGCGAACAACGCGGTCAGTATATTCATAATCATATTGGTTGCGATATTTTTTCGGGTCGGCCTCACTACCATAACTATAATAGTCCTCATCGTACCAATCACTACACCATTCAAATACGTTGCCCACCATATCATATAATCCAAAAGCATTAGGAGCAAAACTTCTGACTTTTATTGTCGTTTGCCTGTAAAGTCCTTTCTCCTCACTGCCATAGGTGCGATTGCCGTCATAATTTGCCTGGTCAGTACTTATTGAGTCGCCAAAATAGAATGGTGTAGTTATGCCAGCCCGACAGGCATATTCCCATTCTGCTTCTGTCGGCAGCCTGTAAGTCTTGCGTTCCTTTCGGCTTAACCATTTACAGAAAAAAAATGCACCGTCCCAGTTTACGCCTGCCATAGGTTGTTCTATATCTGAAGCAAATTTGTTACCACTCAATGTATAACTATAACCCGACTTTTTAATTGGGCAATATTCGCCACTTAAATCAACAAAAATATAAGTAGAATCATCTGAATTCATATACTTAAGGTACTGACCAACTGTTACTTCAGTCTGCCCCATCCAGAAACCTTTGCTTATCCTAACTTGGCGCTGAGGGCTCTCATTGTCATCTCTGCCTTTTTCAGAAGACGGACTGCCCATCATAAAGGTTCCCGGCGGAATATATACCAGCTTCATACCGATGGAATTGGTTATTACTTTACAACCTTCTGGTGTATCACAATGCCGAGAACCTGGCTGTTCTGTTTCTCTGTCACTTTTCTCAGAATAAGCAGGTGGTGGAAAGTCAATACTTTGAGTTAATTTATAAATAACTCCAATATCTAACAAGCGAACGTGACATATGTCTTCCTCGTACCAGGAGGCAATGTCTGAATTTCGTACTACAGCCGCAACGTCATAGACGTTAATACCCTTCATCGAAAAAAGAAAATTACCATATTGAACTACAGTTTTATTATAAAATATCCAACAGTTTACACCTTCTCGGACTGAGCGGCGAGTATCCTCATTCCAGAACCGTAAATGCTGCTGTCGTATATCCCTTGCGACATCAAAAAACCGACGAGACATGAGATAGAAAAGATTCCATTCCTCAAAGACGGGTGTTGGGAGTCGTTCCCATCGTTTTGTAAGATTTTCCAAGTCCCTAGTTATTCCGGACAAAGCCGCTTCAATTTCCTTTGCGGAGACGTGTTCGGGTTGGTCTTTTATTATTGTAACGGCCTTCTCTAAAGTGGTAAGAGTCTCCAGCAAAACATTATCGGCATTGTCATTGGAACGACGACAACCCACCAAGAAAATGCTGAAACAAATTGGCCATATTAGAAAGTTCTTCATTAGTCCCTATAATATAGACTTTTTCAAAGATATATCAAGCAATTCGAAGAGCAAATAGGTTTAATAAAACTCGATTATATATTGCAACATTTGGAGCAGCATATAATTATATTTTGTAAGCGATATCACGATTACAGCGATGGCGCTCGACCGTGTCGCACCGAAAGATATAAAGAGGACATCCCCCGACTGTGCCGGACATATGGACAACCGACCCCACGGCAATGCCGGATAAAAAACATAACGACATGAACCCCTTGCAATGCAGGGGGCTAAAAACCCCCCCAGGCAGGCCTGGGGGCTAACCAAATGAATTGTCAATCGTCCTTCTTTAAGTAGAGGGTTTGGGTGGGGAATGCGAACTCGATGGCCTCGGCCTCGAAGCGTTTCATAACCTCAAAATTGACCCTCTCGTTCACCTCGTAATAGAGCCAGTAATCAGGCGGTTTTACCCAGTAGCTCATATAAAGATTCAGCGAGCAGTCGTTGAAATCACTGAAATATACCCGCGGCGGGAACTTCGGGTCGGTGTTGACTTCGGGAACGCCGGCGAGAACGTTTTTGATGATTTCGACTGCGCGTTGCGTCTTATCATGGCCGGTGTCGTAGGTGACTGTGATATTTGCGGTCCGCCTGATGTACGGTCTTTTTCCGACGTTTTCGACGATTGAGTTTGCGATGATGCTGTTTGGTATGGTTACAAGATGTCCTTCAAGCGTTCTTATGCGCGTGCTTCTAAAGCCCACCTCTTCGACGGGCCCTGTATATTCACCGACGGTAATTCTCTCGTCAATCTGGAACGGACGGTCGGCGAAGATAGTGACCGAGCCGAAGAAATTAGCGATAGAGTCTTTTGCAGCAAGGGCGATTGCGATGCCGCCGACACCGGCGCCGAGAAGGATGGATTTGACGTCCTGGTCGAGTATGTTATCGACTATGAAAATGACGGCGACGATGGCGATGGTTATACGGAGGGCTTTGCGTACTACGGGGACGAGCATGTCGTCGAGCTTGGTCTGGGTCTGGCTCGTCCAGCGGATAAGGTAGTGTTCGATGACGTCCACAAGGCGGTAGATGGCGTAGGCTACGGCAATAGCGGCTACAGCCTGAGCTATGCGAAACCAGCCGGTTTCTATAGCAGTGCTTATGCCTTCGACATTTTCGGTGTTAGGGTTGTCGAAAACCAGACACAGGCGTGCCAGGTGTAATCCGATAGCGAAGACAGCTACGGATATGGGCTTGGTCAGACATTGCAGCGTGATACTCAGCACATTTTCTCCGCGTCTTTTCTCGAGGCGGCTGGCGTAGGCGTCAATGAAAAACTGAATCGTGCGGCCTGCGGCGAGAGTTATCAGCAGTACAATCAGGATAAGAGCAAGTCGCCAGACCGCGTTGCCGGTAACAAGCTGATAATTTATGGTTTTGTCCCAAAGGCCGGTCTGGGCAAGTACAGTTGAAGCTGCGTTTGTAAGCATATCGAGTTGTTCCTGTAAATAAATTTGTACGAAACAATACATCGCGAGTTTTTACATAGTTTTTACATGCAAGTTTTTCTTTACTGTGTCTAATAATCCTGTGACAATATCATGGCAGATATTATATTGAAAAGTAACCATATTTTAAGGGGAAATTGCTATGAAAGCGACAAAAGTAATTTCGATTCTGGTTTTTGTGCTGATGTCCATAGGGGCATGTAACGCTAAGGACGAGGAGGGGGTCGGGCTTACCATTTATAACGACAATTTTGCGGTCGTACGCCAGGCAAGGCAAATGGGCTTCGAGGCCGGTGTAAACACGGTCAAGTTTACCGACGTGGCGGCGGCCATTGACCCGACGAGCGTGAATTTCAAGTGTCTGTCAGAGCCCGGGGCGATATCCATCCTCGAGCAGAATTATGAGTATGACCTTGTAAACGCCGAAAGTCTTCTGAAACGCTATATTGACCGCGATGTGACGGTTATTATCGGAGGAAGCGGGGCGGACGCGGCACGGGAGATGAGCGGAAAGCTGCTGGCTACCGTGGGCGGCGAATATATTCTGGCGAGTGATACCGGCGGAATCGAGGTTGTTAACGGAAGCAGGGTGGAAGAAATTTCTCTCAAAGAGCTGCCGGAAGATTTGGTTACCAGGCCGACATTGGTCTGGCTGGCAAACGCAAAAGAAGCAGGCGAAAAACTTTGCCAGGTAACGTATACGACCGAACAGATTAACTGGAAGGCTGATTACTCGGCGGTATTGAGTGATGATGAAACCAGCCTGGATTTCAGCGGCTGGGTCACCATCGACAACAAAAGCGGTGCCACTTATAAAGATGCCGCGCTGAAGCTGATAGCAGGTGATGTCCGCAGGATTACACCGCCGGAGCCAAGATACGGAGGAGAAATGATGCTGTATGCGAATAAAGCTGCTGCGCCGGGCGGTTTCGAAGAAAAAGCGTTTATGGAATATCATATGTACACCTTAGGCAGGAAGAGCACGATAAATAATAATCAGGTCAAGCAGATTGAGTTTATCGAGCCTGCGATTGGTGTAGTGGCAAAGAAGCTGTTTATATATAACCGGCAGGAGAATCCGGAAAAGATACAAGTCAAGATTGAGTTCGAGAACACAGAGGAAAACAAGCTTGGTATAGCACTGCCGAAGGGCAAGGTGCGGGTATTTAAGAAGGACCCGGCCGATGAAAATCTGGAATTTGTGGGCGAAGATGAAATAGACCATACGCCGAGGAAAGAGAAACTCCTGCTCTATATCGGCAATGCATTTGACATTGTGCCGGAGTATAAGATGCTCGACAGCAAGCGCGGCCCGCGTACGAGGACCGAGACGCATCAGGTCGAGCTGAGAAACCGCAAAGACACGCCGATTGAAGTGTGCGTTGATGAGAAGTTTATGAAATGGGCGAACTGGCAGATTACCGATAACAGCCTGCCCTTCGAGAAATACGATGCTTACACGGCGCGGTTCAAAGTGAAAATCGCAGCCGATTCGACCGAGACAGTTAAGTACACAGTAAGACAGTGGTGGTAATTTCGTGGTGCGTCGTGCGTTGTGCGTACTGCGTTTAGAGGATTTTGATTAGAGCGGTTTCGTCGCAGTGGTCCTGTTTTGGGCAGCGGGCGCAGTCGCTCCAGACCTTCATCGGCAGCGTGTCACGGTCAACCTTCTCGAATCCGAACTTTTCAAAAAAGGCGGGTTCCAGCGTCAACGCAAATACTCGCGGCAGACCGAGCTCTTTTGCATGAGTCAGTGAGGCCTCGACCATGGCTTTTCCTATGCCGGTTCCTTTTTTGGATTGGTCAACGGCGAGGGATTTTATCTCGGCAAGGTCCGACCAGATAATGTGCAGTGCGCAGCAGCCGACGATTCGTCCGTCCTCTTCGACTACGTGAAACGAGCGCAGGTTTTCGTAGATATCAGCCAGTGAGCGGAACAGCATCATGTCCTGCTCGGCGTATTCATTGATAAGGGCATTGATGGCCCGTGCATCCTGAATTTTAGCCGGTCGTACGTTCATAAGAAATGATTATAACTTTTTCTACTCGTGCTTTCCAGTGGTCTGATTTACATCCGAGATATGTTGTGTCGTAATTCCAGCAGGTCTTTTTGTAGGATTTGCCAGATAATCTGAAGGTCAATGCCGAAATACTCATGCACAATTCTATGTCTCAGACCGACAACTTTGTACCACTCGACCTCTGAGTGATTTTGCTTGAACTCCTCCGGCAGTCGATTTGCAGCCTCGCCTATAATCTCCAGATTCCTGACTACAGCGTCGATAGTCTTGCGGTCATTTGAAAAGTTTTCGAATGACAATCCTTCCGTATATTGCTGGATTCTGTCAATTGCTTCACCGATATCCTCCAGCAGTAAATCAACGGGACGTTTAGACATAAATGAGTTCCGACTCAATTAGTTTCATTGCTTTTTCACTAACAGCCCGGCTGGATATGAGGTCGACAGAAACCCCCAGAAGCTTTTCGATTGTTTCAGCCAGACTAACGAACTCCAGACCTATTGAAGGGTCCACGTCGACTAAAATATCCACGTCGCTGTCGGTTTGCTGATCGCCTCTTGCATATGAACCGAACAGGGCAATTTTTCTGACCTTGAATCGGCTTTGAAGTTCACTCCTGTCTTCAGCAAGGGTCCGGAGGATTTCTTCTTTTGTTATCACAGTTCTTTGCCTCTATCCAAATCCTTCTATTTTTACGATATTATAAGTCTTTTGCCATAAGGTGTCAAATATTCGCCGAGGTGGTATTTACGTCACGCCGGAACAAAGTCGCAATCAAAAAAAGCTGCTAATAAGGGCAACGCCCACATCCGGAACAGAAGCTGCCATCAATTAATTTATCTGAAAATTTTATAACTAAGTTCCACAATTCGTTCATATTGAATCTGGCCTGCCATATCTTTTTGTCGGTTCTAAATTTGGTGTCCCAAACCAATAGAGATTCAATCTGGTATTTGTTGTCAGGTGAGAATTGAAGGTGTCCATGCATAATGCCATTTCGCAGACGTTGGACCAGCTCATTGAGATTGCGTGCAGGTGGGTATCCACCTTCATCGCGCGGGATAGACCAACCTTTTGACGCGAGTTCTTCCAGGGGCGTTTCTGGGATATTGTCAAAACATATTTGTCGCGGAAATGCTATCAGGCCGAGACATGAATTTATCAATTGAGTGATTTTCAGGTCAGGCTCGTTTTTTTCGATAATGTTGAGGTTTGTTCGAGTCCTATCGGCGAAGTCCCTAACGAATTTTTCGTACATCATTTTAATTTTCTCCAACCGTTCGATAATTCTTTAGTAGGTATCGGTTTGTATAGCTGCTCCTCATTAACCGAAATGAACTGAAAAAAGGCTGGAAAAACCTCGTCCAACGGCTACAATGCCGCCATTATGCGATTCATACTCATCGATAAAGTAATTGAGTTAGAGCCGGGCAAGAGAATCCGGGCCATAAAGAACGTCACACTGGCCGAGGAGTATTTAGCCGACCATTTCCCGATGTTTCCCGTGCTGCCGGGCGTTCTGCTTTTAGAGGGACTGATTGAGTCGGCGTCGTGGCTCGCGCGGCTTAGTGAAAATTTCGCGCACAGTATGGTATTGCTGGCCGAGGCGAGAAACGTAAAATATAAAAGTTTTCTTGCGCCGGGCGGCCAAATTGAGTATACTGTCGAGGTCAGGACAGTCGAAGAGAGCCTCAGCAGCTTCAGCGGCAGCGGGGTATGTGGCGGCCAAACAATTGTAGAGGCCCGGTTCGCCCTGCGGCATTTTAACCTGGCCGACGAAGATGCGAAAATGGCGGCAGTCGATGCAAAGGTGATAGAAAGTCTTAAACAACGCTGGGAACTGCTGAAGAATAAGTAAATGGTTAAATTGTTAATTGGTTAATTCGAGTTTATTCGTGTTCATTCGTGGTTAATTAATTCATGGAGGCAAAAACAGATGGCGATGAGTCGGGATGAGATTTTCAGTCAGGTACAGGAAGTGCTGGTCGATGCGTTGGGTGTTGACGATGATGAAGTTACCAACGACGCGACATTGATGGGTGATTTGGGGGCCGAGAGTATCGACTTTCTGGATATTGTGTTCAGGCTGGAAAAGGCGTTCGGGATAAAGATTCCGCGCGAGGAGCTTTTTCCGGCGGAAAACCTTATGAATAATTCCGAATTCGTGGAGAACGGCAAGCTGACAGAAAAAGGGCTGACGGAGTTGAGAAATTCGATGCCGCATACCGACCTTTCATCGTTCGAGAAGGACCCGGATATTAATAAGCTGGGCGATTTGTTTACCGTCAACTCCGTCGTCAACTTCGTAGAGATGAAACTAAACGCGGCTTGACATATTTGCATGATTAAGTGATTTTAGCGGCAGGAGCGACAACCAGTCATCCTGCCGTTATGGTTTAATAGAAGCAGGCTTTTATGCGATGGATATGGATAGATAAGTTTGTGGAATTCGAGAGCGGCAAACGGGCCGTATCGGTCAAGAACGTAACACTGGCCGAGGAGCATCTGCACGACCACTTCCCGGGTTTCCCGATGATGCCTGAGTGCCTGATGATAGAGGCGATGGCGCAGACGGCGGGGATACTGGTCGGCCATGCTCGCAATTTCACAGAGAAGGTCATACTTGCCAAGATAAGCAAGAGCGTTTTTCACCGATATGTCCGTCCCGGTGATACACTCAGGCTCGAAGCCCGGATTGAGTCGATTACCGATGAGGCAGCGAGCACTCGCGGCAAAATTACCTGCGGCGAAAACATAGTGGCTGAGATAAGCCTGATGTTTAGTCATATCGATAAGAACCTGGCGGGTAAAGAGTTTCCGGAAGAAAATTTTGTCTTTACGGACACCTTCCAATCACTGCTGCAGGGGGTGACAATTTCGGAGAGTAAGTAGTGGCATCGGCGCGGGTTGTTATTACTGGTGCAGGCGCAGTCAGTCCGCTGGGCAACAACAGTAGTGAGTTGTGGGAGGGCTTGTGCGCAGGCAGATGCGGCATCGGCAGGATTCAGGCGTTCGAACCGTCGGGATTCACCTGCCAAGTTGCGGGCGAAGTCAAAGATTTTAAGATACGCGATTATATACCCAAGGCTCTTCGCAAGAACACTAAGCTGATGAGCAGGGACATCGAGCTTTCGATTGCCGCGGCAAAAGAAGCTATTGCTGATGCAGGATTCGTTACAAAGGCCGACGAAACCGGACAAATCAACCTCGACTCTGAACGGACGGCAATTATCCTGGGCGCCGGCTTGATAAGCTGTGATTTGGTCGAACTTGGGCCGGCGATTGCCGCCAGTGCTACCGACGGGAAGTTCGACATACGCAAATGGGGCAAAGACGGCTTGGAGCTGGTTACGCCTTTGTGGTTATTAAAGTATCTGCCGAATATGCTGGCCTGTCATATCGGAATCATTCATGATATACAGGGGCCGAGCAATACTATTACCTGTGCCGAGTCGAGCGGCCTGTTGGCGATTAGCGAAGCGCGTGACATAATCGCGCGTGGTGATAGTGACGCTGCACTTGCCGGTGCTGCCGAAGCTAAGGTCAATCCGATAGTAATGATTCGACAGATGCTGCTCAAAAGAGCGACCAGCCAATACAACGATGAGCCGGACAAGGCGTGTCGGCCTTTCGATGCTAATGCTAAAGGTTCGGTGTTCGGTGAAGGCGCGGGTATGCTCGTGCTTGAAGATTTGGAAAAAGCAAAGGACCGAGGTGCGAAAATATATGCAGAAATTGTCGGAACAGGCGAAAGTAATAATATTAACGCTCAGTACGAATATCTCGAACCCGACGGTAAAGGGCTGCAAGTCGCTATAGAACAAGCACTTGGCGATGCAGGAATCGGACCGGAGCAGCTGGATTTGGTCATTCCGCACGGGACGGCAATAGCTGCCGACGACCTTGCTGAGAGTAAAGCGCTTGAAGCGGTACTGGGTAGCGCTGTTGAAAGTATCCCTGTGTTTCCTACCAAGAGCATGTTAAGCAACACCGGCGCAGCATCGGGCGCGCTCGATGTTATAACTGCTGTTTGCGCAATGCGCGATGGCTTAATCCCTGCTGCAATAAACTGTGATAAAAAAGCGGCTGGCTGCAATTTGAATATAAGTGAAAAGGCAGTCGAAAAAGATATCAGATACGTACTTTGCTGTTCTTATACCTATGGCGGACAAACCGCTGCTGTAATAATAAAGACGATTGACGAATGACGAAAGCGAATGACGAAAAATGGATATTTTTTAGAAGACTTGGAATTGTATGAATGACAAAATAGACAAGAATAAAAAATATAATCTTGAAGAAAGACTTATTGATTTTGCAGTCAGAAATATAAAACTATCTGATTCTTTGCCGAAAACGAGGGCGGGAAACCATGTCGCAGGGCAGATTGTGCGTTCCGGGACCAGCCCGGCGCCAAATTACGCTGAAGCAAGAGACGCTGAGTCAGGAAAAGATTTTGTTCACAAAATAAAGATTGTTTTGAAGGAATTAAGGGAGACGTATGTTTGGTTACGTATAATTCAACGAGCAAAACTATTGGCAAATGTTGAACGTATTAAAAATCTAATCGACGAATGTAATGAGTTGATTTCTATATTTGTAAAAAGTGCCAAAACAGCTAAGAATAACAGTGTAAGAAGTAGAAGGTAAACGAATGTTCGTAATTCGTAATTCGGCATTCGTTATTCGTAATTGGATATTCGATATTCAGTTGAATTACCAACATCAATAAAAAGGTAATTTTGATGCGAAGGCGTGTAGTAATAACCGGACTTGGTCTGGTCTGTCCGATGGGAAATGACGTCGAGACGGTCTGGCAGGGGATGCTGGCCGGCAAAAACGGTTTTAATTATACGACTATTTTCGACGCTTCAACTTTTCCGTCACAGTTCTGCGCGGAAGTCAAAGATTATGACCTTAGCAAATATACAAAGAATCCGCAGCTTCACAAACACAGCAACCGCGGTAGCGGATTTGTCATTGGCGCAACAGTCGAGGCGTGCAGACAGGCTGGGATTGACATTGAGACCGAGCAGCCCGGCGATGGTATAGATAGAAGACGAATGGGAATCTATCTCGGAGCGGGCGAAGGGTCGGTGGATAATGATGCGTTCTTCAACGCGGTTGTCAAGGCTTGGGACGTAAACAGCGACCAAATGAACTGGGACAAATGGGCCGAAGTCGCGTTTAGCAAAATGACGGCGATGCGGGAACTGGAACAGGAGCCGAATATGCCTGCGGCGCATATAGCATTATTGACAGGTGCGCGCGGGCCGACGCGAAGCTGCCTTACAGCATGTGCGGCAAGTACACAGGCTGCAGGTGAAGCGATGATGATGATTCGCAGAGGCGCAGCCGATGTGATGATTGCCGGCGGGGCGCATTCGATGATTCATCCTCTGGGGATGACGGGCTTTTGCCGGCTGACCGCTCTATCGACAAGAAATGACGAAATTGAGACCGCATCACGGCCGTTCTCACGAACCAGAGACGGTTTTATTATTGGCGAAGGCGGGGCCGTGCTGATTCTGGAGTCTCTCGAGCACGCGAAAAAACGCGGCGCTAAAATCCTCGCTGAAGTTATCGGTTACGGCAGCAGCAGCGACGCGTTTAGGGTCACGGATATGCACGAAGACGCCAGAGGCGCCATTCAATCGCTCCAGGCTGCGCTGAAAGACGCAGGTATAACCTATTCGGACGTGGATTATATAAGCACACACGGGACAAGCACTGCTGAAAATGACGCGATCGAAACAAAAGCTATAAAAGCAGTGTTCAAGGACAAGGCCAAGAGTATTCCGGCAAGCTCAGTAAAGAGTATGATGGGCCACCTGATTGGTGCAACCGGTGCGGCGGAATTGATTACGTGTGTCCTTGCCATTCGTGATAATATAGTGCCGCCTACGATGAACCTTAACGACCCTGACCCGGCGCTGGATTTGGATTATGTGCCGAATCAGCCGAGAAAATGTAAGGTCGATATCGCGGTGAACGAATCGTTCGGTTTCGGCGGTCAGAACAACGTGGTGATTGTCAGAAGATTTAAAGAATAGCTACAGAGGCCACAGAGAAATGATTGATATAAAGCAAATACAAGAAAATCCCGAAAAGTTCAAAAAGGCAGTAAAGGATAAAAATATCGGAATGGTAGATATCGACGAACTTTTAGATATCTATGAAGATTTAAGCGCTGCCAAAAAAGTGCTTCAAGAGATTGCGACTGCAAAAAATCGTTTAGGTAAGGAAATTCCAAATCTAACAGGTTCTGAGAAAGATTTAGCTCTTGAGAAGTTGAAGTTTGCTAAACAACAAGAGGCAGATTCACAAGAGGAAGTCAAAAACAAACAACCACTTTTCGATGAACTTATGCTTAGGGTCGCTCAGCCTGCAGATGATGATGTACCGTTAGGGGCCGATGACACTGAAAATGTCGAGCTGCGACGAGAGGGGCAGGTGCGCCAGTTTGACTTCGAGCCCA
>CAZOVR010000001.1:0-132436 GCA_964583405.1 uncultured Pirellulales bacterium | reverse complement strand
GAAAATGTCGAGCTGCGACGAGAGGGGCAGGTGCGCCAGTTTGACTTCGAGCCCAAAGACCACGTTCAGCTCGGACAGGCCTTGGGGATAATCGATATCGAGCGGGGGGTCAAGCTCGCCGGGACGCGGAATTATTTCCTCAAAGGAGATGGGGCGCTGCTGCACTGGGCGCTGCTTCGATTTGCGATGGACTTTATGGTCGAGCGCGGATATCAGCCAATGTCCGTGCCGCTGTTGATGAAGGACGAGGCGATGCGCGGCACGGGATATTATCCCGGCTCGGAAGACCAGACGTACCAGATGGAAAAGGATTCGCTTAGCCTTGCGGGCACCGCGGAGGTGCCGCTTACGGCCTATTATATGGGTGAAATTCTCAAAGCCGAAGAGCTGCCGAAGAAATTCGTTGCGATGTCGAGTTGTTTCAGACGCGAAGCAGGAGCGGCTGGTAAAGATACATACGGGCTGTACAGAATTCATCAGTTCGACAAGGTCGAACAGGTAATTGTTTGCCAAAACAGTATTGAGCAGAGCAATAAATTTCATGAAGAAATTCTCGCCAACGCCGAAGGCGTGATGAAGGCCCTTGAGCTGCCTTATCGTATTGCGGTGGTTTGTACGGGTGACCTGGGCAGGGGACAGGCCAAAAAATATGATATCGAGTCGTGGATGCCTTCGCGCGAAAATTACTGCGAGACGCACAGCGCCAGTAAGTTCTATGACTTCCAGGCAAGGCGGATGAACCTGAGATACAAAGATGCCAAAACAAAGAAGAACCTCTTTTGCCACACACTTAATAATACCGTTATCGCCAGCCCGCGAATACTGATACCTGTTCTCGAACTGTATCAGAACGCCGACGGTTCGGTAACGGTTCCGCAGGTCCTTAGGCCTTATATGGCCGGTAAAGAAAAAATCACCGCTTTGAAGTCTTGAACAAATCATAAACACTAAATCCGAAATTCCCCAAATTGCCCAGACGGTATAAGTTTGGCTTTGTTTTGCAAAAAAAGGTTTATTTGTAGAGTTCTCTCTACAAATGTAGAGATGGTTTTTAACCGCAGATTTCACTGATTTCACTGATTTTAATGCGATTTTGAGTAAAAAAGTCATCATTTAGAGGTTGTTTTGGTAGTTTGCAAGTTGTTTTTCCCCGCTATTTTCTTTGAAAATAAGGCGCGTGGATTCCGGGTCAAGCTCTGTAAGGGTGTCTTTCTTGAGGTTTTTGAGGAGGTTCAGTCGCTGGAGTTCGATTATTGTTTTGTAGAGGCTGCTTTCCAGCCTGCGTTCGTACATTAGCAGTTTTTCGAGAACCCGGCCGTTCGAGAAGTCCTTTATAGCCAATTGACCGAGAGGGAAATCGGAGGATTGGGAATCATTAGAGTTATTGAAAAAGTACTGTTTCTGTAGTTTAGCCAGTCGGGGATGGACGGGTTTGGGGGTGTTGAGGGCGTCGATTGTCTGGTTCTGGATATATGCTGCGCGTTTGAGCCTCCATGAGAGGTTGACGATGCGCTCTGCAAGCATAGATTCCATAGAGGTTTCGGGATTAAGCACTTCGAGGAAATCCTGTCGGTAAAGTTCGTATTCGGTTTGGTCCTCGGTGGAGATAACGGCCTGTTGGGCTGAAAGGCCGTGTTTTACGGCATTTTGGGAGGTAGCAGTTTTTCCCTGGAGGGTTTTGGGGCCTGTTGATTTGAGGGAATTGTGTTGGTTAGCGAGGATTTTTGTGTGGGATGACATTTTTTGTCTCCGGTTGTAAAGGATTACAGATAAAGGATTAAGGATTAGTTTTTAAGGACATTTGACAATGGATTAAGGATGTCTCCTGATATAGATGGCTATATACTATCCTAATATATTTGTTAGATATATATTATACTATGGATTAAAATAGGTGTCAAGGGAATTTTTAAAAAATTAATTGCAGTTTACGCAAATTGCGCGGATTTTGCTAATTTGTTATTAGGGAGGGATTTACGTCAAAAAGTGATAGGTTTTGAAAATGATAAAATAACGTACAGGACGTCGCGTGCTTTTGCTCCACGCAGATGAACACTGATTGGCACTGATTTTTAACACGGAGGGAAAGTGCGGTTTTTTGGCAAAAAATGCAGAATTTTCACCGCAGAGAGCGCAGAGAACGCAGAGAGATTTATCCACGAATTAACACGAATTTCACGAAAAATATATAAATGTTTAACCGCGGATTTCGCGGATTTCGCGGATTTTGCTTTGATTCAGGCGTTTGTACCGCCTTTTGCATCCATAGGCACAAACCTCCCGGCAAGTACCCTTCGGCAGGCTCAGGGCAGGTTCCTTGCCGCACCGGTTTGCAGCCTACGTTTGCCGTTCCTCCGGAACTTTCATCAAAGCTGAAATATATCATTCCCTCCTACATCCTTTCAAGTTGCCCCCGTCTTCATTTTCAACTTCGCCGAGGCAGGTAAGTTTACATTTTATCAAACAACGCCGGTATTATACCATATTTTTAACAATAGTCAAGGGAAAAAGGCCGTTTTTTAGAAAAAAATGCAGATTTTTTCACCGCGGAGCATGTGGTGGCTATTGAGAGAATAAAAATTTCCGCTAAGCGTGAAAATTATTCGTATTCTGCTACAAGTAGAATTCGTCACTGCGACATTTTCGGGACTTATCGCGTCAGAAGCTTGCCTTGACTTTGAGCTGCAGTAATTACATTTTGGTTTGCAGTAAAAACACGTATGCCTGAAACGGTCGCAAAACCTCCATCATCTGTTATAAGTTGCGGCACTTTATTTTGAGTCATAGCTTCAAGAAAAAAAATGTCGTAGCCGTCTAATACATCTTTTTCAAATCGAGATAACGCTGTATCGATGACTGAGGCATTAAGGGAAAGGCTCAAAGGTGAGGCCATTGATTTCACTTGTCCCCAAGCTGCTTTGACTTCAGATACAACGGTTAATCGCTCTTGGGGGAAATTATGTCTGAACTCTTTGGTAGATATGTTGCCATGAGTTTTGGTAAAGATTTTACGTTCTGACCTTTCTATTATGTGTGCAAGCTCGGCCATTGAAAGTCCGCACCTACAAAGGCGTGCTTTCTGTACGATTGCCTTATTCAAAAATGAAGAGTAATCAACTGTACGACGTTTAGCAACTTGGCCTTCGGCCAAGCTTGCTTTAGTATATGTCAACCAGTACCAAACATTCGAATCAACTAGAAAGATGTCCGAGCTATTTGGATTATCCTGCATTATATCCACGACTTCTGCGTCAATAATATAGTTGATAGGCATTATTTATCCTCGGCTTCTTCTTCTATCGTAGTATCAAGAGCATCCTTTATTTTTGGGTCCTGGAAATATTTTTTGGAGTTCTTGATGACCCGTTTGAGAGCTAAGATTCCATTGGGTCCCAAATTTAAAATTTCTAAGAGTTCATTCAATTTATCCGAACTGAAATCTTTGAGTAGTTGACCAACTGCGAGATTGAAAAACGGAGATGCGAAAATAGTAGTGCCCTCAAAATCCAAACATATCTTTTCATTCGAGCGCAACTTTGGTACTATTTCATCGTATACTTTTTGACCGTCTTCTGAAGTTACGCAGCGATCACCGACAAGGTTAGCAACTTTTAGTTCATACATATTAAATCCTCTAAAACAAGGGCCCGACAGGGATTTCGTCGGCAAAGTAATAGTAGCTCTCATCGCAACGAAGGATTATATTAACAATTGTTCCATGTAGCGAATTATTAATATTTTGGAATCTCTCTTTTTTATCATGTATTAGAGCATAACTATCTTGGCTATAGATTTCAAGCTTGCCATGGTTTTTATTAATAAAATCTTTTAGCAAATTAAGCCCAAGGCCACGTCTTGTTCCTTGCGTTTTGGTGGATGCTCCCTCTTGAAATGCCCATCGCAGGCAGCGATCTGAGGATAGTTCTATCCCACGATTTTGCCAAAAACGTTTCACATTTCTTGGGATGCCTATCCCAAAATCTGCTACAGCTAGTTGAAGGATACGCAGTCTGGGAAAGTGCTGACCGCAACTGAAAAGCCCAATATTTGAATTAGAGTGCTCAAAGGTATTATCATAAATTTCCCACACAACACCAACGATTGCATCTCTGAGTTTTGTGCTGACATGAACCCAACCACGTCCTAGCCATTCGTAGGTAAGGTAATCTATTATATCATCTTTGAGATTTGGCCTTATTGGTCCCACGGGATCTTCTCTATAAGGAACCGAAAGACCCGGCCCAGAAAATTCTAGGAGGCCAAAATGATGAGCAAAACCATTTTGTCTAAGAATTGTTAAAACTTTATCAGGTGCTGTCTTAAAAAGAAAAGTGACTTTTCGACCTTCATTTTCTATTAAGCGGGCCATTCCTCCAAGAAAAGCTATAGCATTTGGGCGTAGAAATTGACAACTAGAAAAGTCGAAAATCACATTACCTGTGCTGGAGAGAACTGTATTCCCCAATTCACATAATATGTTAAAATCGGAAGGTGTATCATTTATGGTCGGAATAGAAAATTGGTTAGCAGAAGACATTTTTTGGACTCTGGGGATTACTGCTAATAGGTCGTATCAACAAAATAACTATTTCAATGACCGAGACTTTTCAGACGATATTTTTATTGTTGACCACAAACAGGAGGTTCTTTGCACTTGATTTCCCTTTCTATTTCAAGCCTCTTATTTCTTCCCATACTAGGTGTGTAGGTTGCGGAATAAAATATTTTTCCTTTGCAGTTTGCTAACCAACATGGTTCGCGGTCTTGATTTATAGCGCTCTTTTGAACATTATCTGATTCTCCAATATCTAAGACAGACCAAGTATCTTCTTGTGATCTACACCAGATTACGTAGACACCCGGTAGTGGCTCCAGAGAATCGGGGGAGGTGTACGCCCCATCAAATTGATAACCCCATCTTTCAAATGCCATTATGTTACCACAAAAAAATCATTTACTCTTTGTTAGTTGCTATAAGATAACTATAGTTCTTCTTGCCGTCAAATAATTCCTTAAAGATATGCTATAAGCAAAACACTTTGAAATAGCCACCTTCGTCCTGACTACTGTGGATAAAAATCCGCGGCAGGTTGATGATTAATGATTATTTCTCCTGATAGACGAAATCGGGGCAAATTGTGGACTATGTGGCTGAGATGGCTTAAAATGCGGGTGTTCTGTGGTCCCGATATATGGCCCCGACAAACGACATCGGGACTTTCAGCATCGGGATCTACGCTGTGCTTCGACGTCGGGACAAGTTGTGTGGTGGAAATTTTCATAGGAGATGAATTTATGACGAAAGAGGAAGTTTTTGAATTTATAAAGGCTAACCCGGTTTGTGCACTGGCGACGGCCAAGGACAATCGGCCTTTCGTGAGGATGATAATGCTGTACCAGGCCGATGAGAGCGGGATTATCTTTACTACGGGCGAAAATAAAGATATGCACTGGCAGATAAAGAGGAATCCGCAGGTCGAACTTTGCTTCTACAACGCCGAGCAGGGCAAACAGGTGCGAGTCAACGGTACGGCAGAGGCGCTCGAGGATTTGGAGCTGAAGAAGCAGGTCGTTAAAGACTATCCTTTTCTGCAGGAGTGGGTCGACCGCGAAGGCTATGAAGTCCTCGTGGTTTATCGCATAGAAGACGCAGTGGCTACGCCCTGGACAATGGAGACGAACTTCAAGCCGAAAGAGTATATCGAGCTTTAACGCTTCGATTCTGGTTATAAAAAACCCCTGTCGCAAGCAACAGGGCTAACCGAGTCGCCGTTCCGGCGACTGCTAAACATTTTCGATACTTGATGATGAATAACGTAACTGTAATTCCGGCATTGGGGGACAACTTCATTTACCTGTGCAGGTACGGCCTGGCAAAGGCGTTTGTTGTGGACCCGGGGGAGACCAGTGCTGTCGAAGCGGAAATTCAAAGACAAAAAATCGAATTAACGCATATCCTTCTGACTCATGGACATTACGACCATACGGCTGGTGCTGCTGAGCTTAAGAAGAAATACGGCAGTGATGTAATAAGCGGCGGTGAAACATTGAAACTCGGTGAAATGAATATCGAGACTATAGCTACGCCGGGGCATACCAGAGACGGCGTTTGTTATTATGTTTCGAGCGGTCAGGGAAAAGCGGTTTTTACCGGCGATACACTTTTTGTCGGCGGCTGCGGCAGGCCGATGGAAAGTTCGAGGCAGGTGATGTGGCGGTCGCTGGAAAAGCTAATAGTTTTACCTGAAGAGACGGAAGTTTATTGCGGGCACGACTACACACTGGATAATTATCAATTTGCACTTAGTATCGAGCCGGACAATTCAGAAGTGGAAAAATGTATCGCTGATTTGGAGGCGGGAAAATGTTGCGTTCCATCGACGATTGGTCAGGAGAAGAAGACAAACGTTTTGCTGCGTGCCGGATGCGACTCGGTAAAAGCTGCTTTAGGGATGGAAGGTGTACCAGCCGAAGATGTTTTTGCCGAGCTGCGCAAAAGAAAAGATACGTGGGGATAAGAGCCTATCCTAATAACCCTCTGGCTTCAATCGGCTGCGCCGCCCGCATCCGTCGTCAGGCTCCATCGACAACCAATAAGGTTGCCTGTTTCGCCTTCCTTGGCTGCAGCCGGCTCGCTCGATTTCGGGCCGACGAGTAGTTATTAGGAGAGACTCTAAAAGCTGGCCAGTTTTTGTAATTGGCGGTAATATAGTCACTATCTATGGACGAGATACAGCGGAAACTGGAGCTTTTCGAGAAGCGGCTTGCCGGCCGATGGGCTTTTCATAAAAGAATGGTCAGCTCAACGCCGCTGTTGTTCATCGCAATCGGGTTGATACTTGGGATTTGTCTGCAGCAGTATTGGAAAGTCAGCCTATGGTTCTGGCTGATATTCCTGCTGCTATTGGTTTTGGGAGCGGTAGTAACAAGTTTTTATAGATTGAAAGCCCGTGCCACAATTTTGGCTTATACAGCGATGGTATGTGCGGTATGTCTGGGAGCGAATCGGTTAGCTGTCCATAATCATATTCCAGCAAAAGATATTCGTAATTTCGTTGGACGGGAAAGGGTGCTGGCTACGATTCGCGGCGTGATTATCACTGGGCCTTATACGAGATACAAAGACGACTGGGCGTTTGCGAGGTTTTTACATACGGACCCGTCGAGCAGTTTCTATCTGAAATTGACAGAGGTAGAGGCGATTGACGGATGGGAGAAAGTCAGCGGAAAAATTCGAGTTGTTGTTAATGAACCTGTACTGGATTTGAAAGCGGGAGACCATATCGAGGCCTACTGCCTGCTTGGCAGATTTCGGGGGGCAACTAATCCGGGACAATTCGATTTGGCGGATTATCTGGGTAACCGGAACGTGCACGTCAGGGCTTCGGTCAAATCCCGGCAGGGTATCACACTGCTGGGCGAAAAGAAGAGCGGGTCCTGGGTAGGACTGAAAGTGCGCTTTAGACAGATTGTGAGTGGGGCATTGTTGGATGAGGAATCGATACAGGAGCGCCAGAAGGGTTTACTCGAAGCGCTGCTGCTTGGGTATCGAGGGAATATCGACGCTGATACATACAGGGCATTCGAGAAGACCGGGCTGCTGCATTTTATCAGTCTCAGTGGTATGCATCTTGGGATATTAGTGGGGATGGTATGGTGGCTGGCGGCCCGTGTCGGATTGCTCAAACCTGCAAGGGCATTCGTATGTATTGTAGTGATAGCTTTGTTTCTTATGGTTGTGCTTCCGAGAGCGCCGACGATAAGGGCGGCGGTGATATGTCTTGTCTTTTGCCTATCAGTGTTTTTCAGGCGACACCCAAATCCGCTTAATACACTATCTGCAGCAGCTATGGTGTTGTTGCTGGTCAGGCCGACAGGTCTATTCGAACCCGGCTGGCAATTATCATTTGCGAGTGTCCTTGGTATTTTGTCATTTGCCAGTGGTATAAATGATTCTCTTCACGCACGACTACTGAAACCGTTAGCGGGGATTATGGGCAAGGCTCGGCTTTTTAGCGTCATCAAGCAGGCTTGTTCATATTTGCTGTCAATCTTTGCGATTGGTTTGGCTGCTTGGACAGGCGGGGCAGGAGTGCTGCTTTATCATTTTTATTCGATAAATCCCTTAACGAGCCTCTGGACCGTCATCGCATTTCCGTTAGTGGCCTGTATTCTTGGGCTTGGTTTTCTAAAGATTTTGATTTCGTTTTTCCTTCCGAGTGTGGGTGCTTTACTTGCGGCAGTGCTGAATTTTCTGTCGGCGGTGTTAATTACCGTAGTAGAGTTTCTGAGCAGGTTCGACTTTTCCGAGATTCTTGTAGGGCAGGTCCCGATTGTTGTCGTTTTACTGTACTATGGCGGGATAGCTGTTATCGCCTGGGCGTGGTATCTGCGGCCATTGACCAGAAGAGTCATTATTATTAGCACAGTAGTCTTGATAGCGGGGACAATAGGTTTTATCAAGTGGCAGAGGATGTATCCAGGTGATTTGCAAATGACTTGCCTGGATGTGGGACACGGCCAGGCAATAGTGATGCAATCGCCGGTAGGGACGTTGCTGTTTGATGCCGGCTCACAGTACAACCGTAACATCGGGCGGCGTGTTATAACACCTTTTTTGCGGTCTTGCGGGATTGGAAGATTGGATGCGGTAGTAATAAGTCATGATGACATCGACCATATAAACGGGATAGTCGAAACCGTGAAAGATTGTGATATAGGTGAAGTTTATACAAGCGCAGCCTTCATAAACAAGAATGAAGAATTTGGGACTGCCAGGTATCTTGCCAATTGTCTGAGCAAAGAAGGTATTAAGCTGAAACAGTTGGGTAATGCGATAGAGTTAGGCTCACGGATTCAGGTTGATATTCTCTGGCCTAATGAGGCTGCTTGTGAAGATGAATCATTGGGTGATAATGATAAGTCGGTGGTCAGTATGATTGAGTTTGCAGGCAGGCGGATTCTGTTGTGTGCGGATATTGAAGAGTTCGCACAGCAGCAGTTATTGGAAAGGTACATCGGTTTGCGTGCGGATATTGTTGTGGTGCCGCATCACGGCTCAGTACGTTCAGGCAGTTCGGATTTTTTAAAAAGTCTTGATGTGCGGTATCTGATATGCAGTTGCGGGGTAAGTTATTTCGAACGACTGCAAAGGTCGCCGCCGGATGTTAATGGAAAGTGGCTTTACACGGCGCGTGATGGTGCAGTGCATCTTTTTATCGACAGAGACGGAGAGATTAGTGTACGGTCTTATTAAAGATTCACGTGACACAACACGCCTACCGCCCAGAGCAGGTTCTTGTGGGGCACGACCTTAGTGTCGTACTTTTCGTTTATGGGGATAAGATGTACGCCTTGAGGCGTTGTTCTTATCAGCTTGCAGGTAACGCCGATTTGGTCGGCAATACAGGCAACCGCCAGCTGGCCATCCGAGGCGGGCACTGAGGGACTGGCTATGACTATATCTCCGTCGTTGATTCTCGGCGACATGCTGTCGCCGTCAACGTGAAGGGCAAATGAATCGGGAAATGCCGTCGTTATTTTATCGCAATCGATGAATTCTACAACCTGACCTTGATTGCCTCCAGAGACTCGTATCAGGTTAACGCGGACATCTGATATGGCGGCGGAAAGTTCAGCAAGCTCGAAATCGAGGGCGACCGGCGCATCGGCAGTACCAACGATTTCTTTGCCTGTGTGCTGTCTGACAAGCTCATCAAGTTTTGTCACGGCTTCGGACGAGCCGGGCAATGTCGTCTCGTTCCAGCAGTGTACTATCCCTGCAGCAGTTCTACCAAGTACCGGAATCCAACTGGGCCTTTGAGACTTGGTGCCGGCTTCTGGTGTCGCCAGTGCACTCTGTATACCCTTTTTCTCGCAAAGCAAATCGACAAATGCGGCAACGGGTTCGGCCATCTCCGGATATTCGCCCAGCAGGGCAGCGGTCCGCCGCAGCAGCCCTTTGTTGGGTCCGGAGACTGGGAAACCGGCTGATAATGAGCCCTGTTGGCCGGTAAGAAGCCATTGCAGGTCAGCGCCGGTAGTCCGGCAAATTACCAGGAGCGTTTCAATCGGAGGAACACGATTATCTTCATAATAGCTGTACGTAGAAGGACTTATGCTGAGTGCACGGGCGAATTTGCTTTTGCCTCGCTTGCCGGCAAAACGAATCCTGAGGTCACGGATTCGTTGAATTATCGCTTTTTCGTCGATGTTTTGCATAAAAATTCACAAAAGCGAAAATATTTTATTGACATACGCCGCTTTTGCGTTAATTTCATAAAAAATAATATAGTTGCGAGAAAGAATAGTCGCAAAAGGGTAATCTGTCAAGAAGGAGCAAAAAAATGGAGCACATCGGAGAAGAATCAAAAAAATCAGGAGAGCAGCAAAAGCGGAGTGTAAATTCTGAGAGTGAAACAGTGGATGCAAAGGGAAAATCACATGAGAATGACAAACGCGGCCGGATTCTGCAATGCCTGGGAAATCTAAATGCGTTACACAAGGTTCAGGGAGCGTTGCTTGGTCAAATGGAAAGAGAAATAGTGTAAGTAGACGTTCGGGATTTACGTTCTTTAGTGCAGTTTTTATTGAACTGAAAAATGTCGGCCGGTGTATAGTAATTCAGCGTACTTTTTGCTGGATTTGCGGCGTTCAGGAGAGGAGCTAAAATTTTGTGAGGGGAGTATTTTTCAGAAGTAAAAATACAGTGCTGTAAGATAAGCAATGGGGAATTATTGCGGGATGGGATTTTGATATGTATATTTGGCGGGAGTGGAGTAAAATTGGCAAAGATTCGATAGATAAGAGGCTTATCGATGTTTTTAACATAAGATTAAAGGGCTATGAGGGTGTGTATACGAGAAAGAGACATTCGTGACGGATATTCAGAAATTAGAAGTGAAACACGTATGAAATTGTATTTCAACAAAGGTAATGAGGGACAATATGAACAGAAGGTATTATAAAAGTCTATATCATCTTTTAGTTTTTTTGTGTGCATGTATGGTCGGTTTGGGAGGGTGCTGTCAATACTCACAAGAAGAAGCAAAGGTCGACTCCGGCAAAGTATCAACTCAGACAGGAAACGAGCAGGCCAAAGAGCCGATGTTCGACTATCGGCTTATCGAGCTGGACAACGGTCTGGATGTGATAACTCTTGAAGACTTCTCATGTCCTATTGTTGCGGTACAGGTCTGGTATCACGTTGGTTCGAAAGATGAGCGGCCTGACAGGCAGGGATTTGCTCATATGTTCGAGCATATGATGTTCAGGGGGACCGACAAACTCGGCCCAACGGACCATTTTGGATTCATCAGAAAAGTCGGCGGATACTGTAACGGTTATACGAGCTTCGACAAAACGGTTTATCTTGAAACACTGCCAGCCGAACAATTGGATTTGGCATTATGGCTGGAAGCTGAGCGGATGACATTTCTGAAGATTGACCAGGAGAACTTCGACACTGAGCGCAAGGTTGTCGAAGAGGAAAGACGTATGGGGATGAATCAGCCGTATGGGACAATTTTTGAAAATCTGTTCGACGCAATTTATGATGTTCATCCGTACAGGTGGACGCCAATCGGACAGATACCACACCTTCGCGCGACCAGCGTGGAGGAACTACGGGCTTTCTGGAAGAAATATTATACTCCGAGTAACGCGACGTTGGTAATTGCAGGTGCAGTGACACATAAAGATGCACAAGAGGCGGCACGGAAATATTTCGGCTGGATACCACGATACGAAGAGCCTGAAAGAGTCAGCGTTACGGAACCAGAGGTCAATCAACAGCGAGAGGTGACTTTGAAGGAAGATAACGCGCCGGCGCCGGGCGTTGGAGTTGTTTACAGGACGGTTCCGCTAGAGCATAAGGACGCGGTAGTATTTGATGTTATAGCAAAGATATTAGGCGACGGTCACAGCAGCAGATTGTACAGGGAGCTGGTGGCGGAAAAGCAATTAGCGGTCATGGCACAGACGGAAAGCTATAATTTGGAACATGACGGCGTGTATGGAGCAGGTGCGGGTTTGGCGCCGTTCGGTTCGGAGCCCAATGAGGTGCTCGCAATAATAATGGAGCACATCGACAGGCTGCGAAATGAGCCGGTCAGCGAGAAAGAACTTACCAAGGCAAAGAACCAACTGCTTCGCGGGATTGTAAGAGATAATTTGAGGGTTGAAAGGAAAGCGAGATTGCTTGGCAGCGCCGCTGTAGTAATGGGAGATGTTTCTCGGGTAAATGAATACCTGGATGAAATCGAATCAGTCACGGCCGGCGATATTCTGCGAGTGGCAAATGAATATCTAACGCCGGAACGAGCGCTGAAGGTTAAGGTCGAGCGAAATCTTTTAGGTACAATGTTTAGTAAGGCCGAAGAAGACGAATCACCAATAACAGCACAACGGGAAGTCGAGGCGCCTGCACCCGGCAGGGGAGATGCGGTTCGGCCTGATGATTATCCTAAATCTGCACCATTTGCTTCGGCTCAGGTTGATAATGTTATGCCCGAATACAGTGAGGCGACCCTGGATAACGGGATGAAAGTGTTAGTTGTCTGTAATCACGAGGTACCTTTCGTCAGTGTGAATCTCGGATTGTTGAGCGGGGTGTGGACCGAGACAAAGCCGGGGACATGCTCAATGGTTATGCAAATGCTAACTAAGGGTACGGCCAATTATACAGAAGAACAGCTTGCCGACGAACTGGAAACCTATGCGATTAATCTTTCAGGTTCAGGTTCGATGGATACGAGCGTGGTACGAATGAGTACATTGACAGGAAATCTTGACCGGGCGATGGGGCTGCTGAGGGAAGTGGTACTTAGGCCGAGTTTTCCGGCAGATGAACTCGAGAAGTTGCGCAAACAGGTCCTGACCGGGCTTGAAGTTTCCTCGGCGACACCGAAGTACCTGGCGGAGAAGGAATTTCGCCGAAGATTGTATGGCGGCCATCCCTATTCCCGTACAGCAGTTGGTGAAATCGAAGATGTAAACGCATTAACTGTTGAAGACGTCAAAAATTGGTGGGCAGAATATTCCCGGCCGGATACGGCAGTTTTGATTTTTGCCGGTGACATAGACAAAGAGCGGGCCTTGTCGCTGACTAAGCAGACATTCGGCGGTTGGCGCGCCGCGGGCAGCAGACCGCAGAAGAAGCTGCCGGAATTGGTACAGCCGAAACAGACGCAGATATATCTGGTGGACAGGCCCGGCAGTATCCAAAGCCAAATCCGGGCGGGACACCTTGGTATTACCAGGCATAATAAAAACTATTTTATCAGCAGGGTGGTCAGTAATTATTTCGGCTGGTCTTTTAACAGCAGGCTTAACGAATCCATTCGTGTGGCAAAGGGACTTACGTACGGTGTCTGGGGCGGTTATGAAGCGAGCAGGTTCGCCGGGGCCTTCAAAATAAGCACGTTCAGCAAGACCGAATCGACGGCCGAGGCGGTAAAGGCGGTTATAGAAGAAATCGAGCGACTTAAATCAGAGCCGCCGAGCGACAAGGAACTCGAGGAAAGCAAATCCTATATACTCGGCAGCTTTATTAAAGACAGGGAGACGCCCCAACAGGTTGCAGGCGATTTGTGGCTTATAGAATCGCAGCAGCTCGGCGCCGATTATTTGCAGCGACTCCTCGACGGCGTAGCACATACTGGTCGAGAAGGCTGCTTTGCTCTGACTAATGATACTATTGCATCGGATAAACTGATTGTGGTCGTGGTTGGGCAGGCGGACAAACTGAAGGGGCAATTGGAGAGAATAGCTCCTGTGACCGTGGTAGCCTCTGAGCAAAGCGAATCTCGGGGACAGATAAGTCCATAACGAAGGCATTGGGCAGGGTATTTTGTTAATGCAGGATACGGCAAGGGTCGATATAAAAAAACGCTGATTTACGTCAGTCTTTATCTTGATTAAAACCGGCGTTGCAGCTATAATCCGGGCGGGTTTTGACAAGTTCATATTTTTATAATTCATAATGGAGATGATAGATATGATAATGCTATGGATTCTTAGGGTAATTTTTGTACTTGTTATAGTTTTAGTTTTATATCTTACAGCAAGCTCCCCGTCGATATCGAGCGACGACACCGCTTTCTGGTCTGTTATTTACGGCGGCATCGGTATGATGCTTCTGTTTTTGTTCGTGGACCTTCTCACGCCGAAAAGGAAACTGGCGGCGTTAGCAGGGATTTTCTTCGGATTACTTGTGGGCGTAATAATAAGCGCGGTGTTAGCGCCGATTGTGGAAGTGCTCGCCAAATCTTACATGACGAATCTCAGCACCGACGCCGTTATGGCAATAAAGTGGCTGCTCGGTATCTGTGTATGTTTCAGCGCAATCAGCATTGTAGTGCGCACCAAAGACGACGTGCGTTTTGTTGTCCCTTACGTGGAATTTGCCAAGCAGACCAAAGGCGCCAGGCCTCTTATTCTTGATACATCCGTCATCATCGACGGCAGGATTGCGGACCTTTACCACAGCAAGCTGTTCGATGCCCCTCTGCTGGTACCGCGTTTTGTATTGGCTGAGCTGCAGTTAATAGCGGATTCGGCAGATAAGCTCAAGCGCAACAGAGGCAGGCGCGGGCTGGATGTTCTTAATAAGCTGCAGAAGGACCCGTCAATAGATATTGAAATAGATGATGAGCAGATGCCGGGTGTGGAAGAGCTTCAGGGAGTTGACCAGAAGCTGGTCCTGTTCACAAAACATCGGGACGGCAGATTGGCGACTACTGATTATAATCTGACGAAGGTTGCCCAGGTTCGTGAAGTTGACGTGCTTAACCTGAATGATTTGGCGAATTCGCTCAAGACCATCGCACTTCCGGGTGAATTCATGGTTGTACAGGTCGTTAAGTCCGGCGAGGAACCCGGCCAGGGGGTCGGATATCTTGCCGATGGGACGATGGTGGTTATCGAAAACGGGCAGGATAAACTGGGCAAAGACGTGGCCATCAGCGTCACAAGTTCCCTGCAAACGGCTCAGGGCAAAATGATATTCGGCAAGTTCGAGCATTTTGCAAACAGCCAAGACAACAAGAGCGGCCAGAATAGCGGACAAAAATACAGCTATAGCGGCAGATAACAGGGATTTTATTGTATTTATTTTGCAGTCTTTTTTGCCAGAAGCGCTTTGGACAGGCAACTGAAGAAAAAAAATACTGCCGCCAGTTCTGCTATGGCAAATCCCGGCCAGGAGAAGTGCCTGTAGTAATCTGGCTGGGCTGCGAATCGGCCTGCATGACAGAACAATACAACCACCAGTAAGGCTGCTCCTGAAAAACCTATCCAATATAAAGGTCCAGGCCTGATATAGATGTTGTGGAAGTCAAGCACGAGAATCACCAAAGCAAAAAGCAACAAAGTGAGCGATACAATAACAGGGGCCAAAACGGGGGCGGCCCATGTCAGGGGAATCAAAAACAGTATGTCCCAGTCCATTATAGAGGCGGGCCAGCCGAGAAGAACTTTGAGCCACACGTAGTAGAAGATGTCCCAGATTGCGAAAACAAAAAGGAAATAGGCGAATCGCCGGCGGAGATTGTTTTCGAACAAAGTACAAGCAGTTAATATCAAAACCAGGGTTGCCGCCTCCCTTCCGACCTCGGTGAAAAATAGTGTAACTTTGAAATCGTCGGTGATAAAAACGTTCAGCGGAAAGTCGAAGCCGTCAGGATGGAATATTTCGCGCAAATAGACTACTACAGCGGATTCGATGTAAGCAAAGGCGATACCAAAAATTGCAACAATTATAAGACGAGATATTAAACGTCTGGCCATAGGCGGTGAAATTCTCCGAGTCTGCTCATTTGAGTTTGTGTTACCTGATACGGTCGAGCTGTCTTAAAAGTTCGGGCAGGATTTGTTTTTCGCGAACAACTGCAATTTTTCTTCCATTTCGATATATCAAGGCCTTGCCTTTGCCGGCGCATATTGCGAGGTCGGCGTCTTTGGCTTCTCCCGGGCCGTTTACAATACAGCCCATTACAGCTATTCGCAGAGGTTTTTGTACGCCCCGAAGTGACTTTTTGATTTTTTTTGCAAGGGCGATGACGTCCATCTCTGCGCGTGCACAAGTTGGACATACAACCAGTTCGGGTTCGGTTCGTTTGTACAGACCGAGAGATATAAGTATTTTTTTTGCGGTGTCAACCTCGATGAGCGGATTTCCTGCTATGCTGACCCTGATGGTATCGCCGATTCCTTCTGCAAGCAGCGTGCCCATTGCAACTGCTGAGGGAATCTGTGCGTCCTGAGCCAGGCCGGCGTGAGTTAAACCTAAATGAATGGGATACTCGAAGGCATCTGCAATGAGCCGATTTATCCGGATTGTCCGAAGGGGGTCAGCGCTTTTGGCACTTAACACAAGCTGGCTAAAGCCGTGTTTCTCAAAGATGCGTACGTACTTTTTCATTTCATTGAGCATCAAAGAAGCGCGTTTGCTTATGGGTACATCGGGCAATCTGAGGTCTCTGATGCTGGCTTCGTTAACGCCTACTCTGACGGCGACTTTATGCATTTTTGCTGCGGCTATTACGCGCGACACGTCCTTCGGATTCCTGATATTGCCCGGATTAAGGCGGACCTTTGCCGCGCCGGCTTCGACGGCTTCGATTGCCCGATTTGCATTGAAATGAACGTCGGCAATCAAGGGGACGTTGACCTTTTGGACGATTTTGGCAAAGGCGGCGGTATCGGCTTTTGTAGGAACGGCAATTCTGACAAGTGCGCACCCGGCATCAGCCAGTTGCTTTACCTGCCTGATACAGCGTGATATATCCGTAGTCGGCACATTGGTCATAGATTGAATCGTCACAGGATAGCGGGAGCCGAGTTTGACCGGGCCGGCACTTACAGTTATGGTTTTTCTTCTGTTCATACCGAAATTGTAGCTTGTATGATTACCCGGAGCAAATTAAAATACTCCGCGGTTTTTCGGCATTTGCATGTGAATAAGGTGGTAATAAGCATGATATGGTGGAAGATTCTGCTCTGGGCGTATCTGTTGTTCATGGTCTTGTATGGTGGATTCGGGCTGATGCTTTATCTGCTTCAGTCGAAGTTCCTGTACTGTCCGGTCAGAACGGTCTGTTATTCGCCGGAAGAGATAGGACTTGAGTTCGAAGAAACTACGCTGACTACTTCTGATAGTGTAAAGCTCAACGGATGGTACATACCTGCACCAAATGCGAAGTTTACTGTGTTGTTCTGCCATGGTAACGGCGGCAATATTATGCACCGTCTGGACAGCATACAGATGTTCTATAATCTTGGCCTGAGTTGCTTCATATTCGACTACCGGGGTTACGGTAAAAGCACGGGCAAGCCCACGGAGCAGGGTACGTATCTCGATGCGACGGCAGCATACGAATGGCTGACCAAAGAGAAGAAAATCAAATCCAAGGATATAATAATTTTCGGGCGAAGCCTGGGCGGCGGCATCGCGGCTGAGCTGGCCGGGAAGGTGGAAGCCGCTTCGCTGGTTTTGGAAAGTACATTTACCTCATACGTTGCTATGGGCAAAAAATTCTACTGGTATATGCCGGTTAAATGGTTCGCTATGTACCGATACAATACGCTCGAATATATCAGAGACGTAAAATGTCCCGTGATGGTTATACACAGCGCCGATGACGAAATAATACCGTTTGAATTCGGCCGGCAGCTCTATATTGCAGCCAATGAGCCGAAAATATTCGTCGAGATTTCAGGTGGGCACAACGACGGATTTCTGGTCTCGGCGGAGCTTTACAAAGCGGGGTGGCTAAACTGGTTGAAATTTCTGCAACAGCAGGCCGAGGAAATGGGTCGTTCCTCGGCTTAAACCGATACAATCGGCTGGCCCCTCTCTGGCAGAAAAGGCCTAAGCCCCTGTTTAATAGCTAACTACCTTCTCATACTGCACTTATAATTTTCACAAATTTTTCAGAATTTGCTTGAAATCTGGCGTGTACTAATACATAATGTATTAGTAATACTAATACGATTATTAATCCTGGTTGACTGAAAGATTATTGAATGGGAATTTGGATACAGATATCAGCGGGTTCTGACAAACCCATATATGCCCAAATCATGGAACAGGTGAGCCAGACTATTGCCAAAGGCATATTAAAAGCTGGAGACAAACTGCCGGCAGTACGAAAGCTGGCGGCGGAATTGGTTGTAAATCCTAATACGGTTGCAAATGCATATCGGCTATTGGAGAAAGAAGGATTGCTGACAACCAAAACGGGGTCGGGGACATTTGTGGGCGACCCCAAACTTAGATCTAAAGATATTTCCCAGTTAAATGCATTAGCTGAGCGTATGGATACGTTAATCGGACAAGGTGTAAATCTGGGTTTTAGCGGAGATGTCCTGATGAAGATGTTCAAGGACAGGCTGGGAAAATTCACAAAAAAGTCATGAGGCATAGAAAAAAATGGCTGATGTTATCTTAAAAACGAGCGGTTTAACAAAATACTATGGGAGCAAGCTTGCTGTTGACCATCTGGATTTGAAGATTGAAGCAGGAAGTATCTGCGGATTTGTAGGCAGGAACGGTGCAGGCAAGACCACTGTTATAAAACTGCTTCTCGGACTGCTCAAACCGACGGCCGGTTCGGCGAGCATATTCGGGTGTGATTCGCAGAACCTTACGCCCGATATTCGTCAGCGAGTAGGTTATGTCGCGGAAGGTCATCGGCTTATCCGGTGGATGACAATCGCAAGACTGGAGAAATTTCAGCGGGCATTTTTCCCCGGGCAATGGGACAGGGAATTCTTCGCCGAGATGATTGATTATTTCGAACTTTCAAAAAAGCAAAAAGTAAAGCATCTTTCGAGTGGGCAGCGAGCGCAGGTTTCACTTGCACTGACGCTGGTGCCTCATCCGGAGCTGCTGATTATGGATGACCCGACGTTAGGGCTGGATGCAGCAATCAGGCGTCAGTTTCTCGAAGGTATGATTCGGCTTATAATGGAGCAGGGCAGGACGGTTTTGTTCTCAAGTCATATCTTAGCTGACGTAGAACGTGTTGCCGACAGACTCATCGTTATTGATAAAGGCGTCCTCAGAGCGGACTGCACTACCGAGCAATTCAGGGATTCAGTCAAAAAGGTAAGATTCAGCTTTGATAAAACTCCTCCCGAAGAAATTGACATCGATGGATACCTTAACTCCAGACGCAGCGAAAAGGAGCTTGAGTTGACTCTGGTTAAAACCACCGAGCAGAAAATTGCCGACTGGGCCCAAAAAACCGGCGCCGAAAAATTTGATATCGTTCAGACAAGTCTCGAAGACCAGTTCATTGATTATACCGCACCGCAAAAACGATCCAGATTGTTCCAATGGGAGAAGGACTAAAATGAAATTTATTGCTTTGCTAAAAAAAGAACTAAGAGAATGTTTGCCGTTTCTTATAGGAGCAGCGGTTTTACTGCTGGTACTGGGCACATTGTTTTTGAGGCTGGACGCGCCGCGGACGTATGGCGGGTTATATCCGGATTTCAAACCGGCAAGTGCAATTAATATTTACCAGCTTAAGCAGTCTTCTTCTCTTAGTCTCGTTGGCTCTTTGTTGTGGATTTTCAGTATCGCCCTGGGTTTGGCAATTGGAATAAGGCAGTTTTGGGTCGCTTTTTATTCACGAACCTGGGATTTTGAAATCTGCCGTCCCACAAGACGAGCTGCAGTTTTAACAGCAAAGATAACCGCTGCTATTATTGGGTTTGTTTTATCAGTCGGTCTGGTTTGGTCATTGTTTTACTGGTACGCCTCTCAATCCAGCATCTGGTTTACACCGCTGACCGGCAGGCTTTTAACCAAAGGATGGATTTTCATCGCTCTTGGCTTTGTGGTTTATCTTGGCGTAGCAGTTGCCGGCTTAAGTACGGAAAGATGGTACACGACTAAATTATTCAGCCTTGGCTTGGTGTTGATTGTATATATTGCCTGCGTTTCCGAATGGCGGCTTTGGTTGATATTGATATTTCTGGTTATTGGAATCTTAATTTTGTTGTTACAGGTAACAGAAAAATTTCTCAACCGTCAACTTTGACCGGATAAATAATTATGAAGAATAAACTGATATTAAAACATGTTTCAAGTACTTCTAAAACATTAATGATTCTGCTGATTATGCTTCTTGTTATTGCTATGTCCCAGGGTATTATCATAGCTATTTCGCACGTCATTATGATGTCGAGAACCAGGGCATCTCAACAGGCCTGTCAAGAACCTGTCGAAGATGAGCTCACTCGGATAAAAAGGTCTGAAAAGCATTTCATGCTCGATGGCACTGTTCATCAGATGGAGCTTGTGAAGGACGATTTCCAGCGGGATGATAAGAAACAGAAAATTCGTATATATGATGTAAATGACAGCCTTGTTTGGCAAGGCTTGAAAAAAGAAATACCCTATCAATACCTCTTCTGGCCGGAACAACTTATTAGAAATTGGAGTTGGTATGACTCTTATACCTTCGATGAAAGGCAAATGCATAATATGTTGACGGTTACACCGGAGCTATCTCAATCTATTGAGTTTCCTGTCAGGCAGAATTATGAGATTAAAATTATCTGGCGGTACATTCCTGATAAGGAATATTTTGTGGCTTATAACACACAGGGCGGCATCACGGGTTATTTATCAACAGCAGGATTCACACAGCAAAAATCCGATACAAAAGGTTTTGGTCAGTTTCGACTTTTTACTGCCTGGTGCCCAGAGGATTCGATAAATCCTGTAATGCTTTGGCAAACCGATAAAAAGATTTATCAAATTGATTTTCAAAAACAGACAGTGGAGCTGATTTTTGAAAGCGAGAAAGAAATAGTTGATAACATGTCACTGAAGAATTGGAGATTTTCCGACCGTGAGAATTTGGATGGTATCAAATACCGGCCTGCGATTTTATGTCGAACACGGAACGGTGATCAGAACTTGATAATGCGTCAGCCTGAGCAGGTTTTTACGTTTTCTCCTCCTGAGGTTTGGGACTTAAAAGAGCAATCTATTAGACTGACAGCAACTGAAAGTGAAATATATTTACTTCGTAGTTTTAGAGGGCCAAGAGTCCCGGGAAAATGCATGAATTCTGATGAACTGTTTAGGCAGTGGCGGAATCAGCTACTGAAAAAACCCAGAGATCGCTGGATAGAACTTTATACAATAGATGAAAAAGGCGAACTATATTTTATAAGTCGATACGAATGGATTGAGCCACCTTATAAGACGATATATACTGAACAGAGTGTTGTTGATAATGTAAAATATTTTGTCACAGATTTCTCGCCGCCTTTTTATAATATTCTGAGGCAAGGTCTGCATAAATATTGGCCGAATGGTATTGCAGGTTCCGAAAACGAATCCATTTTTAAGCTTTGTGTTGCACTAATACAAGAGCTGCGTCCAAGACATATAATTATCAATTGTTCCATTAGTTTTGTATTGGTGCTTATTGCGTTATGGCACGGCTTGTCGCGCAGGGACAATTGGGCGGTAATGATTGTGTGGCTTGCGATTGTCGCGGTGTTTAACATGGCAGGTTTTTTGACCTACTGGGCATTGAATCACAGGCCGGTCATAAAATGTCCGGCGTGCGGGAAAAAGAGGGGGCTGGCACCGGAGCGTTGTGTGAGATGCGGGGCGGAGTTGCCCGTGCCGGAAACCAGGGAAGTTGACAGGGTCTTGATTGTACCGGCAACCGCAGAATAATCGTCAGCGCCTACAGTTTGCGGAGCAGGCCGACGGCGACGGCCTGGATTCGGCAGTCGTCAGTATAGATAGGGTCGTAGTCTTTGTTGGCAGGCTGGAGCCGGATGCGAGATTTCTCCCTGTAGAATTTTTTTAGAGTAGTATTTTCATTTTCGGTCAGGGCCACAACTATTTGGCCGTTTCGGGCGGTCTGTGCTTTCCTGCAGATGATATAGTCTCCGTCACAGATGCCTTCTTCAATCATACTGTTGCCAGATACCTCGAGAGCGAAAACGTCGTCATTGTTGCCGAAGCAGTCGGGCAGTGATAAAGTTTCTCTGTTCTCAAAGGCGTTGACCGGTTTGCCGGCTGCGATTTTACCAAGAAGAGGAATGCCCTGTGCCTGAGGAAGCTCCTGCTGTTGAGAATGAGTGGCTGATTGCTTAAGCAGTCTTTGCGCTTTGGGAGTCGGCTTTAAAGAGCGAGCCTTGAGCGGCGATTCGTAGAGCAGGTCTTTTCTTCGCAGTTCTGCGATGTGCTCGAATGCGGTGCTTCGGCTTATGTTCAGCCTGCTTGCCAACTCGGCGATCGTCGGCAAATAACAGTATTTGTCCGCAAAATTCGCTATTGTCCTGAGGATTTGTATCTGCCGGGGAGTTAGCTCGACAGTTGTTTGTTTGTACCGGTTCATTTTCATCTTCCCCTATCGGATAATTGTTACGGACATCTTCGGCCTGAACGTTATTTGTGCCGACCATTTTAGCAATCGAACAAAGCAGCCTTGTCAAAGGGCTTTGTGACTGCTGCAGGTAATCTTCAGGATTACAGGGCCAGGGCCGTACGAAATCTCCGCCGGGACCAAATCTGCATACCGGGTCGATTCTATGGATATTTATATTATCTGTCATAGTCTGTTTATCCCATCTGAATCATTTGAGTTGTAAATGTTTGTATCGGACAGGGCGGCCAAAATACCCAAACAAAAACCGAACAAAATCAGGCCCTGCGCCAGATTTTTTTCGGGGCGCTAACTGAGTTGTTGAGAGCGGCAATAATATGGGACGAGCAATATATTTTTCGGTCTGCATGTATTAAGGCAGTTTGACTTTGCTTTGCAGAGGAATATAATCTGGTGTTTAATAGCTCAGTGAATCAGGCAATGATGGTACTAATAAGAGGAGCTTTATTATGACAGGACAGGCTTTAACGATAGCCGGGGTATTTCGACCTCAGGCTGCAAGGTCGGCTCTTGTTTATGATTTGGGCTTGATATTAGCCGGGTCGGTTCTGATTGCATTATCCGCACAATTAGCCTTTTGGGTGCCGTTTAGCCCGGTACCGGTGACAGGCCAGACCTTTGCGGTCCTGATGCTCGGGGCGCTATTGGGGGCGAAAAGAGGGGGGCTATGTGTTCTGGCGTATGTGGCTGAAGGGGCAGCGGGATTGCCTGTGTTTGCGGCTGGTGCCGGAGGATTGTTATGGCTGCTGGGGCCGACGGGCGGTTATCTGCTCGGATTTATCGCCGCGGCAGTTCTTGTGGGATACCTTGCGGAACGTGGATGGGACCGTAGGGTATGGACGACTATTGTTACTATGCTTGCGGGGAACATCTGTATTTATTTCTTCGGTTTGTTGTGGCTGACAGTTCTGGCGATTACAGGCAGGGTACAGACCACTATGAGCGATCTTTTCAAAGTGGGGGTTTATCCGTTTATTGCCGGTGATGTGGCAAAGACTGTTCTGGCAGCGCTATTGCTTCCGGCGGGGTGGAAAGTTCTATCACTGTTTAATGGTGCGATTGTAAGGCGGCGTGACTAATCCTTCGGCAGGCTCAGGACAGGCTCTTTTGAGCTGGTCGAGCTGGCGGTGCATTATCTCAAGCAATTCTTCCGTCATTTGACAACTTTGTTTTTGTGATGGTTGTGGAACGTCTGTTATTGGCTGGGCTGTTTTTGTTTCAGACGCTACTTTCTGGTCCTGCTCTTTTATCTGCTCGGCCCTGCGGAGCATTTCCTGCACAAGTTGTGATATCGAACCAGGCTGGATTGACGGGCAGGGGCGGTCGGCGGGTTGTGAACCAGCCTTAGTACCTTGTTTGTCGAGTGATGATTTGTTCCGGATTTTACTTAAAAGATGCCGGATACTTTGAAAAGGTTTTGCGAGACTGTTTTTAACCTGCGAAAAGGCTTTTGAAGTCTGTTTCGCATTGTTTGGTTTGGTGGAAGCAGAGACAGTTTGCTGTTGTTGTGAAATACGATTGAGCGGCCGGATTAAACCAAGCAACTCTTCGACCTCGGCGTCGATATTGTCATCGTTGTCGTAGGATAAAATCGGTATATCGACGACATAGGTTTTGTCTTTATGGCGGCGTAACTGGACTATACCTATCTCGGAGCATTTCCTGACGTCCTGGGACGTAATGCCTTCGCGCTCGGCATATTCGCTAATCTCAATAAGACGTCTGCTGAGCCGTGACGCTCCTACGCTGTTTTTTTGTGTAGTGGCGGTGCGTCTGTTCATTCGGGCCCTGTAATAATTTTCCGCGGTACACTAAGTATTTTCGGCCGGGACGGTAGGTTTACTTAAAAATATGGCCCTATAAGATTGACTATTGCAGGGCCGTAACCGCAAAAATTGTTATTTTTACAGCTCAACAGTCTGCGTCATTGATACCTGAGTCTGTAGAGCATCAGGGCTCTCAATCCCCGTAGGTATAAGGATATCAAAAGGTCCTCAACCCATCATCGAAACAAAGCTTTTCGATGTTAATTACAGCGAGCTTACGAAATTAGGATTTATATGTTCAAACAGAGGCTGTAAATCCCGTATTTTGGGCAAAAGCGGCGGGCAGAGCGTCGATTATGTCGGTAGCCATTAGGCTAATCTGTCCGAGTTCATCTGCGGCAATATCACCTGCAAGTCCGTGGACATATACACCGTAAACAGCAGCGTCGAAATCGCTCATATCCTGACCGGCCAAGGCCGTTATTACTCCAGTCAAAACGTCACCGGCGCCGGCAGAAGCCATTCCGGGATTGCCGGTGGTATTGACATATATTTGCTTTGAGTTGGTGACAACGGTACCAGCACCTTTGAGGACGACGGTAGTATTTGTTTGCCTCGCGAATTGTACGGCAAGGTTCTCTCTGTCGGTCGGCGGTTCGTCTCTGAACAGGCCCTGCCATAATCTTGCCATCTCGCCGGGATGTGGGGTGACGACAAGTTCGGCTTTAACTTTTTGGGGCCAGTCTTTGATTTTACTCAGGTTGTTCAGGCCGTCAGCATCGATTATCATCCTGAGATTATCCAGACCAAGCAGCGTTTCAAGTAAGGAACGCACAGCGGGACTGACACCAACCCCGCAACCAAAAGCCAGAACATCATTGTCAGCCGCAGCGGAGATTAACTGAGAGACTGCTTTTTTGGAGATCTGTCCTGCTGAATCTTCGAGAGGTATCGTAGTATATGAAGGTTCTATCGCAGCGACGATGGGCAGTATGGTTTTTGGCACAGCGACCCGGACAAGGCCTGCGCCGGCACGCAGAGCGGCACGACCTGCAAGAGCTGCAGCCCCGCTCATTCCGACCGAACCTGCAACGATACAAACCTTGCCAAATGTACCTTTGTGGGCATCGAAGGCCCGCGGCGGCAGATGAGGCACGGCCGTTATTTTTTTTACCTGTTCAAGTTTATCCGGTTGCTTTTGGTTCAAGTGACAAATCCGCGAAAAGTTTCGCCTTGTATTTGTGATACGCCAGAGAAGCTATTCTGCTGGAACCGATATTTCCGGCGATAATGCAAACCTTGCCGAAATCACCCTTGTGAGCGTCAATTGCTCTTGGTTTAAGTTTGGGAATGGTTTTGATTATCTTCATAAACCACCATTTCTTGCGATTATGATATAATTAACAGAAGACAGGGTCAATAAAAGATTTGACAGACAAACAGGCTATCTAATAAAGTCGTTATGAAATTTGAGATACGGACTCTAAACGTGAACCGGCTATAAGTGGCAATGGTTATGAAGAAATTATCAGTAGCAAGTTTTCTGTTGTTCGTCGCTCTCGGTGTTTGCCAGGCGCAATTCCTGGATTCGTTTGATGGCAAAAAAATTGAAGGCTGGTCTTTTTTCACGGGTGACGGCTACGCAACAATGGATTTCACCCAGGAGAACGGTTATGCGCGCCTTTCCGTGGATGGAACAAAGGACAAGGCCAATGTATGGTGGGCAATCATCAAACGAGACGTGGCATTCTTCCTCGACGTCAAGAAATTACAGAATCCGGCCTATGCGCTCCGCGTTGAGGCCAAGGTGCGCGTCAGTCACGCGCCGTGCCGGGTGAACTTTATGGCGAACACCCAGAGGACCACTAATTACCATGCTTATCTGATGGAATATGACATACCAGAGGCAAATGACTGGCACGTCATCAGTATGACGTTCACGAATTTTGACGCCGTTCCGGGCGACAAGGTTTATGTGCAGCTTGGGCTGACGGATTGCGGGCTGGAGAAATATTATGTGGATGTGGATTATTATCGCGCCGATGTTGTCAAGGTTGCCACTGCCGGTCCGGACAAGGGGGAACCCCTGCCCTACCATCCGCCCATTCCGAGCACGGGCACCTTCGCAAACCATCTGTCGGTTACGCATGACAGTGTCATCAATTCCGACTATCCTGACATAAACTTTGATGACTGGCGGGTGGAGGACGAAAACGGGACCGCGCACATCCTGACGGTTGATTCGGTCCAATGGCCGATTTTGAGGTGGGATTTCAGGAAATATCAAGGCTTGAAAGCCGACGGGCTGGGTTTGCTGGAATTGACAACGTATTCCGTCCTCAAAGGCGGTAAATACATCGAACATTGGGGTCAAGACTTCGGCGAAGAGTTTGGCAAGGACAGAGTGATTGAAATTCTGGGCGGAGACCCCGAGTGGAATCAGACCACGGTCACTTACAACAGCCTGATGCAGGGTCACGCCATGTCTGAGGTCATAAACAGCCAGATGACTTATGATTTGGACGTGGCTGATAAACGCGGGAGCAAAAATTACGTCACCATTTCCAGACCGGTCCTACAACGCCTGCTGGACGGCAAAACTAAGGGTCTGGTCATTCGTCCGTTGGGTGCTTTGGTGACTTCTTTTTACGCTTCGGAAGATCCAACCAACGGCCCGGTGCTACATTTCAATATCGTGCGAGATAAAACCGGTGGCGCTAAATGAGGTATTTCTCCACCATGCCGGAGCAAAGACGGATGGCCGTGTCCCGCAACGGCGGGATTCGAATCGTCAGGCGTCATTCTGAATACGATGCATGAGATAGTGGAAATTTATGCGTCAAACCACTCTCACACTGATACGAGTTACAGGGTTTGCATTAACCTTAGCTCTATGGAGGTGGATGCTCCGGCTGCGGAAAAGCCCTTGTCGAGCTTTCAATCATTACAGCCGGCTTTTGGTTCGAGGGATAAATCGGCAAATAATCCTGCTTTGTATTTGTGATATGCCAGAGAGGCTACCATAACAGCATTGTCGGTACAATAGCGTTTCTCTGCGACCAGAAGTTTGAGCGGAGGAGTGTTTGAGTCGCCCATCTGTTGCAAGGTACTTCGCAATGTAGTGTTGGCTGCGACGCCGCCGCCGAGCAGGACGGTCCTCGCTGTGGTTCTTTCCGCCGCACGGCGGGTCTTTTTAACGAGGACATCCACGACGGCCTGTTGAAATGAAGCTGCTATGTCGGCAATTTGCTTTTGGCTCATCGAAGCGACCTTATTTTGGCCCTTCATATCCTGACCCTGACAATAATAAAGGACAGCGGTCTTGATTCCACTGAAAGAAAAATCGAGCGAATCTTTGCCCAGCATAGTACGGGGAAAATCTATCGCGTTCGGGTCACCGCCTTTAGCCGTTTTTTCGATTGATGGTCCACCCGGATAGGGCAGGTTCAAAATCATCGCAACCTTGTCGAATGCTTCGCCCGCTGCGTCATCGATGGTATAGCCGAGCAGTTTTGGCTCCAGCGGAGAATGATAGTCGTACAGGCTGGTATGACCGCCGGAAACAATAAGCGCCACGGCGGGGAGCTCAATATCAGGATTGCCAAGCAGCGCCGACTGCATGTGCGCGTGCAGGTGGTTAATTGCGATGAGCGGTTTTTGCCACGTCATACTCAGGGTCTTTGCGGCAGTGACACCGACGACGAGCGCAACGGTCAGGCCGGGCTGATTGGCTACTGCAACGGCGTCTATGTCGTCTTTGGTGACGTTGGCTTGTTTAAGAACCTCGCTTATTACAGGATAGATATTCTCTATGTGTGCCCGTGAGGCAATTTCCGGTACTACTCCGCCGTATCTGGCGTGGAGTTTGGACTGGCTGGCAACGACGGACGATTTGATTATGCTGCCGTTGGCGACGACTGCCGCAGCCGTTTCGTCGCAGCTCGTCTCGATTCCGAGGATATTAATTGTTGCTCGTGGCTCGGCCCTCGTGGTTCGTATTTTACTTTTTTTATCCATAGTTATGGCTTGCGTAACCTAAGCAATATAAGTAACTGTTTTGCGATGCTTTTGCAGACGTGTGCTAGTGTAAAACGTATGGGTATCAATGCGGCAGGTTCGAAATCGGTGCAGATATTGCCGGTATAATCGTCACCGGCGATATGTATTTCTTCTACATGGGAACAGCCAAAACCAATTTTACTCGCTGTCCTTACGATTGGGTACTTGTCCGGTTCGGTGTTTATCAGCTTTGCGCAAACTGTTTCACAGGCGATGGGGTCGGTTGAGCCGATGAGCCATCCGAGCGGCCGGGTCCGTCCGTTAATCGGTCCGGGGCCGTCCATAGCCGAAACGGCGTCGATAATAGTCAGTGCCGGATTAAGGTAACGATAAATATCAATCAGGAGCCTGCAGAATTGCTGCTCATCGCCGCCTAATCGAAAATGCCACAACGGCTTTCGCTTGCCGGGGACACAGCCAAACATATTCTTGACGGCGAAGGTTGCAACAAGCTGCTGATGTGATTTGAATTTTGGAAGGTTTATAATAACATCAGCGTCAAGGGCGGCCTTGCTGATTCTAATCTTCGTATTGCCATCACCTATAACACACTTTTGAAGTTTATCGAGCTGTTTTATAGGCACGCCGAGTTTTTTGAGAGACTCATCGAGCTTGAGTTTGTTCGCGCAGGCAAAGACATTTTGCCACGCGGGCGAATCACCGACAAATGGTTTGGCACCGAAGTCCAGAAGCAGCTTTGCCAGTACCGTAATTACTACAGGATGGGTTTGTGTTGCGTGGTTGGTGGATCTGGGTGCGATGAAGTTGGGCTTGATGAGGACTGTATCACCGGATTTGACAAATCCAGCCAGGCCGCCAAGCAGTTCAAATTGCCTTTTCAGGCAGTTCGCTACTTTATCTGCTGAGTAATCTGTGCATCTGGTCAGGGCTACGGTTGCTTTATTCATGCCGGTTCATTCCGAGATACCGCTGCAGAAGACAGTGTATACCCGTATTTTTTGGCCTTGTGCAGCGGTGAAGAAGAGACTACCAAGAGAATTTGTAGTGCCCGGATAGCTTGCGGGACCCATAAGGAAAAAATCACTCGGACTCATTTCAACGGTAAAACCAAGGGCCTCAAAAACCGTCTCTTCGATTTTTTCCGGCTCTTCAGTTGAATTGCGAGGTATGGTCGGTATGAGTACCGGCGTTGCATTGAAATTGCAGACGCCGCGCTCGCCTGGTACTGGTGAAACACTGAGCCTGAGAACAAGACGACCGAATCGGGCTGTTAATGATTCGATTGTCAGGTCCGGTGTAAGATATATCACTTTGGTTTCTGAGCTGATTTGTGTAATGATGAAATCCTTAATCTGGCCGTAATCCAGAATCAATCTGGTTCTTTCGGTTAGTGCGGCATCTGCTGATTCGAGGAGCGCCGCGGTCTTTTGCCACATCTGAATTTCACCGAAGACTAGCTCAAAGGAATTTGCAGATACTACGTCGGGATTGGTTAACCGCACGGGCTTGGTATACAGCATCGAGAAAATATCGGAAAGTTGGTCTATGTTTTCTGAGGGCAGCTCAATTGTATAGAAGTCGAAGGCTACTATCTTTACAGGACTAACAGGATTAACAGGGACAAGGTCACCGAGCTTTATGTCAATAGAGGCGGGCAGTTGTTTTTTGTCCTTGCCGGAACAACCGGCCAACATTACCAGGACAATAAGCGTATAAACAGTTGTCGGACCGAGCCTTAGCATAGTTACAAATTAACAGTTGCACTGTGTGGTGTCAATCCTGCACGAAGTGAGTGCTTTTCATTCGCGAAGGTCGTTTTTGAGTTCTATTTTGATGCGGTTTTTAGTATCATACCCGGTTATGCTTGAAAAAGGACTAGTCCAGATTTATACGGGCGACGGCAAGGGCAAGACAACGGCGGCATTAGGCTTGGCTCTGCGAGCGGCGGGGCAGGGAAATAATGTGCTGATTTATCAGTTCCTAAAACCTGCCTCGCTCAGGCTTGGAGAACGATTGGCGCTGCAATCAGCCAATTTACCCATCACGATAAATGCTCTTGAGGCGAAATGGGATATTGCTATGTCCGAGGACAACCCCGATGATGTTTCAGCGGCGAAAACCGCAATAGCACAAGCCCTTGAGAAACTGACTGAATCGGCCCGCAGATGCGATTATGACGTAGTGATACTTGATGAGATTGTTTATTGCCTGTCAAAGGGATTAGCCGCATTTGAGGACGTTAAACGACTTATCAATAGTAAGCATGTGCGATGTGAGCTGGTGCTTACAGGCAGGGGAGCGAGTGATTCTCTAATAGAATTGGCTGATTTGGTTACTGAAATGAAGCTCCGAAAGCACCCATACGAAAGTCAAGCCCCAGAGCACCCCAGAAGCGAAAAAAAGCGTCTGGGCGGCTTCCCGGCCCGTAAGGGTATTGAATTCTGAAGGGCCTAATTTTGCAAATCATCGCTATATGGAAATCCGTATGTCGGGCTGTCCGATAATAAGTAAATGTTTTATTTATAAGCTTGCCTCAACAGTGAACTTAGGTGATTGGGACAACGTATATTTTTCGCTGATTAATTTGTTTTGTGGCAGCGTTTGGCGGCGGTCTCATCTAAAGGTATGTTCTTTATTTGCCGATACTTATGTCGTAAAAGCGGCCTTTTAACAGGTTTTCGAAGCAGAGTTCTCGGCAAATAACATCGGATTTTCGTCTATGGCGCAACCGACGAGGACGGAGTCTAATCGAACTGAGTTCTTGTTTTTCCCGCTTTTCTGCTCATAATAGAACGCCAATCAATACTCTGAATTTATCAGGGATAACGAGCTTATGAAAAAGGCGCTAGTCACGGGGATTACCGGGCAGGATGGGTCTTATCTGGCGGAATTGCTTCTGAGTAAAGGTTATCAGGTTTGGGGAGTCATCAGGCGCAGCTCATCTTTTCACACGGGTCGGATTGACCATCTGTATAAAGACCCGCACGAAAATCCGCGCTTACGGCTGCTGTACGGCGACCTTACTGACGGCAGCAACCTTTCCTGTATAGTCAACACTGTCAAGCCGGATGAGGTTTATAACCTTGGTGCACAGAGCCATGTGCGGGTTAGTTTCGACATGCCTATATACACCGCCAACACCGATGCGGTAGGGACACTTCGGTTGCTTGAGGCAGTTCGCACGATGGACAGGCCTGCAAAGTTTTACCAGGCTTCGAGCAGTGAAATGTACGGCAAGGTAGTTGAAATACCACAAACGGAAAAAACGCCTTTTTATCCGCGCAGCCCCTATGGCTGTGCCAAGGTATACAGCTATTGGCAGACGGTTAATTATCGAGAGGCTTATGAGCTTTTCGCGTGTAACGGAATACTGTTCAATCACGAATCTCCGAGACGCGGTGAGACCTTTGTAACAAGAAAGATTACACGAGCAGCGACAAGAATCAAACTTGGTTTGCAGGACAAGCTTTATCTGGGTAATCTCGATGCGAAGCGCGACTGGGGCTTTGCGGGAGATTATGTCGAAGCAATGTGGCTTATACTACAGCAGGACAGGCCGGATGATTTTGTGATTGCCACGGGAGAAATGCACTCTGTGAGAGAGTTTCTCGACGAAGTTTTTGGCTATCTTGACCTGGACTGGCACAAGTACGTCGAAATAGACGAGCGATATTTAAGGCCGACCGAGGTAGATATTCTTCAGGGTGATGCAAGTAAGGCCAAAAAGCTTCTCGGATGGGAACCGAAGGTCGGTTTCAAAGAACTGGCTAAGATGATGACCGATGCCGATATGAAATTGGCCAAAGAAGCGAAACTTGTTAAGGATAACTCTTAGGATTGACATGAGTGACTTTTTTAAGAACAGGCGCATATGCGTAACCGGCGGAGCAGGCTTTCTTGGCAGCTATGTTATCGAGAAACTTTCTCAAAGAGGCTGTAAGAATATCCTCGTCCCCAAAATTGAAGAATACGACCTTGTCAGGTTTGATGAGATTAAACGGATGTACGGTAATATGAAGCCGGATGTTGTTATACATCTGGCTGCGGTAGTCGGCGGCATCGGCGCCAATCGTGAGCATCCAGGTGAGTTCTTCTATAAAAATCTGATGATGGGCGTGCAGTTGATAGAAGAAGGGCGTCTGAGAGGGATAGAAAAATTTGTCGCCATAGGGACAGTGTGTGCTTATCCGAAATTTACACCGGTGCCCTTTAAGGAAGAGGATATCTGGAACGGCTACCCGGAAGAAACCAATGCGCCATACGGATTGGCGAAGAAGATGCTGCTCGTTCAGTCTCAGGCTTATAGAACGGAATATGGTTTTAATTCAATATTTCTTCTTCCTGTTAATCTTTACGGTCCTCGTGACAATTTCGACCCGGCAAGCAGTCATGTAATACCTGCTCTGATTAAAAAATGTGTAGATGCTGTCGACTACGGCGTCGATTATATTGAGTGTTGGGGGACCGGAAGCGCCTCCAGGGAGTTTATTTATGTTGATGACGCTGCTGAAGGTATATTGCTGGCGACCGAGCGTTTCAATGGTTCAGATGCAGTTAACATCGGCTTAGGATTTGAAATAACTATCAGGGAGCTTGTTGATAAGATTGCTTTTCTGACCGGATTCAAAGGTAAGATTCGTTGGGATTCATCAAAACCAGACGGCCAACCACGTCGCTGCCTGGATACGTCAAAAGCAAAAGAACTTTTTGGTTTTGAAGCCCAGACGTCATTTGATGAAGGATTAAAGGCAACTATCGAATGGTACAAAAAAACGCGGGCTGAACGAGAGACAAAGGTTTAGTAAAGCCGGAAGGAAAGCTATCTCATATATTCCTTCATTCGATTTAAGAGCTTGGCCATCTCTTCGATAAACAAACTCGGCGGGTCACCGCCCAGGCGTGGGCCGAATAATTTATCACTGTCCGGATGTTTAACATAGTGCGTAGGATAATAACTTATGTTGAATTTACGAGCTAAATCAGGCCTGTTAACGACATTGATTAACACCGGTATGAAATTAGCCTCGACATATTTTTTTACATCAGGATTATTATAGGTAGTATTTTGGGCACCGACAAACATGGGTGCATTAGGTTGGTAGAATACCAGTAGAAGAGGCTTGTTTGTTTTTATAGCTAACTCAATCCCTTTTTCATAATCCTCAATCCAGGCTATTTGTTCTTTTTTCTGGGTTGTGAAAACCAAAACAATCAAAGCAATAAAGATAAGAGTTATAAAAAACAAAGGTTTTTTTGAGTCTTTGCGATTTTGCACCAAGCTTTGGGATTCGGGGTTTTGTGTTATGTTATTATTTTCATCCGTCATAAAAAATCCTTTGTATATTTACAGGAAAATCCTTTGTTTCAGAAAATTATAGAGCAGATTTGGAATGTGTCAAGGTAGCGACTTGGAATCAATTACAGATAGGAAGAAGATTTTCATTCAGTATCTTTTAGTGCTTACGGGCGCTCTTGCTTTATACGGGCTTACCTGTGCGCCTGCGATTTTGTGGCAGGACAGCGCGGGGGCGGTATACAGGATTTGGCATAATGATATCGAAGGCAACGGCGGTCTGGCGGTAGCACATCCACTATATTTTATTATAGGCATCGGCATTAAATATTTACCTTTTGGTGACTTGGCTTATAAAATTAACCTGATGTCGGCCGTATTTGGCGCGATAACTATCGCCAATCTATTTTTGCTTTTGCGGTTATGGCTTGGGAGAGTGCTGCCAGCCATTATTGGGTCGGTTACATTGGCTGTTTCCTGGACGTTCTGGCAGAATGCGGTAATTGCAGAGGTCTATACCGTGTATATGGCGTTGCTGACGTGCGAGTTAATATTACTTCTGCTGTATATAAAAACAAAAAAAGTAGCATATCTGTATTTCCTTGGGCTTATTAATGGCCTGGCAATTGCCGAGCATATGTGGGCGATATTCGGTTTTACTTGTTATACGGTATTTCTAATTGTTTTGTTGGCCCGAAAGCAAATCAACTTAAAGCATCTTGGTATTATTGTATTACTGTGGGTAGTTGGTGCGTCACCATATGAATATTTGATAATAAAAAATATTGTGCTGTCGGGTGATATAGGAGCAATACTGGCATCGGCGGCATTTGGAGAGATGTGGAAAGGACAGGTTCTTAATACGTCTATATCGATGAGGATGGTGATGGAAAACATAATATTTTTAACCCTAAACTTTCCAACACCAGTCTTTTTATTATTTTTTGTGGGGCTGTATTGTTTATATAGATCAGCACCGAGCAGGAGTTTTGCTATTATTATCTTAGTCTTACTTGTATTATTCTACGCCTTTGCTTTTCGTTACAGTGTAGCTGACAGGCATGTATTTTTTCTGCCGTTTTATTGCCTTGCTGCGGTACTTATAGGATTGGGGGCGGATATTTTTATAACTCGATATAACCGCAAAGTATTAGTATTTTTGGTATTGCTTTTTACACTGTTGCCGGTAGCGGTTTATTGTGTAACACCGACGGCTGCAAAAAAAATGTACAAGTCTTTTGGCCAAAGGCGGCAATTACCTTACAGGGATGATTACAAGTACTTTTTGCAACCGTGGAAAACAGGATATCGAGGGGCAGAAAGATATGCTGAAGAAGCATTCAGCATTGCCAAGCCTAATGCGATAATTTATGTTGACCATACTGTGGTCCATCCACTTTTGTATATGCAGGAGGTTAAGGGCAAACGCAGCGACTTTAAGATAGTATCGAAATTTGATAGCAGTAATAATGCACCGATATTTAACGAGGAAACCATTACTAAATTAATAGAGAACTTTACTATATATGTAGTCTCGCCGCTGAAAGGTTATTGTCCCGCATATTTACTTGATAACTACGATTTTATTCAGGAAGGGATTTTGTGGCGTGTTAAGGAACGTGATTAGCGAACCTTAAAAGTGTGCTTAAAGGCATATATGTCTGAAGAAACTAAATCTGATTTTTCTAATAATATCTGGATTTCTTATGTAACAGTGTTAGTTGCAACAGGCGTGCTTTATACTTTAAGCTGTGCCCCAACGATACTGTGGCAGGACGGTGGCCTTTTTGTATATCGCATTTGGCATAATGACCTGCAGGGCAACCTTGGTATCGCTCTTGCCCATCCGCTGTACATAATGATTGGGATAGCCGCAAAGTTGATTCCTGTGGGGGAATTGGCTTGGCGGATTAACATGCTTTCAGCGTTATTTGGTTCGATTGCGGTAGCGAATCTGTTCCTGCTCATCCGATTGTGGCTTGGCAAGGTTTGGCCGGCTGTCATCGGCGCAGTTACACTGGCGGTGTCCTGGACCTTTTGGCAAAATGCAGTTATTGCCGAAGTATATACACTTTATGCTGCTCAGCTGTTTACGGAACTATTGGTTCTATTGCAATACGTCAGGACTAAGCAGGCCGGATATTTGTACCTGTTGGGTTTGCTCAACGGCCTATCGATTTCAAATCATCTTTGGGGAGTTTTCCCGTTGGCCTGTTACAGTACGTATTTATTAGTCCTGTTATTGAAAAGAAGAATCGGCCCGAAGATATTAATTATGTTCATAGTTCTCTGGATTGTAGGTGCGGCTCCATACGAATACCTGATTATAAAGAATATATTTATAACCGGAGATGTGGGAGGTACTTTTAAATCTTCACTGTTCGGCAATAGCTGGCAAGGGATGGTCTTGAATACGAGTTTATCGGCTAAGGTTTTTCTTGAAAACATTGTGTTTATAGCACTGAATTTTCCAACACCGAACTTTTTGCTTTTGTTTGTTGGTTTAGCGGTTCTATACAGGAAATCGCCGAGTAAAGGATTTGCCAGTATCATATTGGTAATGACAGTATTGTATTTTGTTTTTGCCTTTCGATACACAGTTTCTGACAGGCACGTTTTTTTCCTGCCGTTCTATTTTTTCGTAGTTGTCTTTATAGCTTTGGGAGCAGATTGGCTCCTTGATAAGTACGGGGGTTGGAAATTAGGCATTTTGATTTTGCTTCTGGCGTTACTGCCGGCCGGCAGTTATTTTGTGACACCTGAAATTGCGAGAAAATATTACAAGCCTCTGGCTGTACGGAGGCAAAGGCCTTACAGGGATGAGTATACGTATTGGCTTGTACCCTGGAAAACAGGTTATAATGGAGCTGAAAGATTTGCGACCGAGGTTCTGGAGAGTGTGGAGGAAAATGCTGTTGTGTACGCTTACACTACAGATGTTCATGCAATGCTTTATGTTCAGGAGGTGAAATGTCTGAGGGCTGACGTGAAGATTGTTTCGGGCCACGACCATAGTGCGAATGCGCCGGTACTCGACGCTAATTCAGTTGCTGAAATTGTAGCAGAGGGCCCCTTATATGTTACTTCTGACAGACAGGGCTATTATCCAAGTTTTCTTAATGATGGTTTCCATTTTTATCCTGATGGCTTAATATATCGCGTGATTAAAGTTCAGGAACAACCATGACGTTTGTATGTTGACCATTTTTTTTCATAATTGTTAGGGATTTTTCAGGTAAATAGATTGTTCTGTTAGGCATGAGATTAAGATGAAGAAATTTGCGCTTATTGGAGTAGGTGGTTACATTGCTCCTCGTCACTTGAAGGCTATCAAGGAAACCGGCAATATTGTGGTTGCCGCACTGGATAAGAATGATTCTGTCGGGATAATCGATTCGTATTTTCCCGATGCTGATTTTTTCACCGAATTCGAAAGGTTCGACCGGCATCTTGAAATGCTTAGGCATGAGAAAAATCAGACGATAGACTATGTATCAATATGTTCACCTAATTATCTCCATGATGCGCATGTAAGATTTGCATTGAGAATCGGCGCCGATGCAATATGTGAAAAGCCCCTGGTTTTGAATCCGTGGAATGTAACAGCACTTACCAAAAGCGAACAGGAATCAGGCCGGACCATCAACACTATATTACAGTTAAGGCTGCATCCTGCGATTAAAGAACTCAAACGCAGAGTAGAGAATTCTCCGAAAGACAAGATTTTTTATGTAGACCTGACGTATATAACGTCGCGTGGTAAGTGGTATATGGTTTCGTGGAAGGGGGACATCGAAAAGTCGGGAGGAATAGCCAACAATATTGGAATTCACTTTTTTGACATGTTGATATGGATTTTTGGGAAAGTGAAGAATAATATTGTGCACGTGCGCGAATCCAAAAGGGCGGCAGGCTTTTTAGAGCTGGAGCATGCAAAGGTCCGCTGGTTTTTGTCGTTAAACAGCAGCGACTTGCCGCATACTCCTGAACCGGATAAACCGTTAACTTACCGCTCCATTACTATTGACGGAGAGGAAGTGGAATTTTCAGGAGGTTTTACTGACCTTCATACTGAAAACTATAAAGAAATATTAGCTGGCAGAGGTTTCGGTCTGGACGACGTTCTGCCGTCTATTGAAATAGTGTCAGAGATACGAAACTCAAAACCAATAGGTGTTCAGGGCGAGTACCATCCTTTTTTAACCGGGAAGTACTGACAGTTATCCAGGATAAGGTCTTTTGTGTAGATGAAGGGATTTAGTATTGGCTGAAAAGAAAAACTATTTTGCTCATGAATCGGTTTATATCGATGAACCCTGCCAAATCGGCAAAGGCACCAAGATATGGCATTTCTGTCACATTATGAAGGATTGCCGAATTGGCGAGAACTGTATTTTCGGGCAAAATGTTCTTATCGCCAGCGGAGTGGTCATAGGGAATAATGTTAAAGTTCAAAATAATGTAGCTATATATACAGGGACCGTAGTAGAGGACGATGTATTTTTGGGACCAAGCTGTGTTTTGACCAATGTCACAAATCCTCGTTCGCAAATAGTACGGCACGGCCTATATGAAAAAACGATATTCCGTCGCGGAGCAACGGTGGGTGCCAACGCCACTATTGTTTGTGGCATTGAGTTAGGCCGGTATTGTTTTATCGCGGCAGGCGCAGTAGTAACAAAAAACGTTCCGGATTATGCGCTGATGACAGGTGTTCCGGCGAAAAGAGCAGGTTGGATGAGCAGGCATGGTATTCCTCTCAAAGGTTCAGATACCGACGGTATTATGGTATGTCCAGAGAGCGGTTTTCGCTATAGAGAAGTTGAACCTGGGATTATAAGGTGTTTGGACTTGGATGAAGAAGCGCCTTTACCGGCTAATATGGCTGTTGGCAAGAAATACTACGATGAGTTTAAAGACAGGGAGGATAGTTAATGCAGGTGCCGCTTTTAGACCTTAAAGCTCAGTATGCTGGTATCAAGGATGAAGTTCTTTCTGCCGTAAGTGAGGTTCTGGAGACCCAGCGTTGTATTGGCGGACCTAAGGTGGATGAACTTGAAAAAGCGATTGCCGGAGTCTGCGATTGCAAATACGCTGTTGGAGTTTCAAGCGGGACGGATGCAATTTTAAATAGCTTAATGAGCCTTGGTATTGGGGCGGGTGACGAGGTTATAACGACCCCTTTTACTTTTTTTGCAACTGTCGGCTGTATTGCCAGAGTAGGGGCCAAGCCTGTCTTTGTGGATATTGACCGAAAGACTTTCAATATCAATCCTGAGTTAATCGATGCTGCTGTAACTGAAAAGACAAAAGTGATTATGCCTGTGCATTTATTCGGTCAGATGGCCGATATGGACCCGATTATAGATATAGCTGTTCGCCACAATCTCTTTGTGATTGAAGATGCTGCTCAATCAATCACCAGTACATACAAAAGCAGAAAAGCCGGAAGCATGGGTACTGTTGGATGCTTCAGCTTCTTTCCGAGCAAAAATCTTGGTGCTATCGGTGATGGCGGAATGATTGTGACAAATGACGAGCAGCTTTACCACCGGCTGTTTATCATGCGAAATCATGGAAGTGAACCTAAATATTATCATAAATATGTCGGAGGTAATTTCCGTCTTGACCCGATTCAAGCTGTAGCGCTTCTTGTAAAATTACCGCATTTGGACGAATGGTCACAGTCAAGAAGAGAAAATGCTGCTTATTACAATAAGAAATTTGAGAACACAGTTGTTCAAACTCCTTACATCAGTCCGGAGTGTTTGACGATTTATAATCAGTACGTGATTCGTGTGCCCAGGCGAGATGAACTTAAGGCCCACCTAGTGAAAAAAGGCATCGGCTGTGAGATTTATTACCCCGTACCCATGCACATACAGGAATGTTTCGGGTACCTTGGCTGCAAAGAGGGTGATTTTCCGGAAACAGAGAAGGCTTGTAAAGAAGTTCTGGCAATTCCTATCTATCCTGAACTGACTGAAAAGATGAAGGATTACGTGTCAGAGACTATTCTGGCCTTTTTAAGTTAGGATTGCAGACTCGATAGTTCAAGGTTATGGCAGCACAGCCGTGTGTATTTTAGATATAATTTTATCTCCATAGAGATTTTATGCGTACAATAAAAATTTTGACAATTGTTGGCGCCAGGCCGCAATTTATAAAGGCTGCTGCTGTTAGTCGTGCCATAGACAGCTTCAACAGAGAAAATCAGGATATACAGCTTGTTGAGAGGATTGTTCACACAGGTCAACACTATGATGAAAATATGAGTCAGATATTTTTTGACCAGCTTAAAATCCCTCATCCTTGTGTAAATTTGGAAGTTGGTTCTGGTTCTCATGGACAACAAACTGGACAAATGCTCGAGAAGATTGAAGCCGAATTGTTGATAGAGAAGCCTGATATTGTATTAATATATGGAGATACAAATTCCACTCTTGCGGGGGCAGTCGCTGCTGCAAAAATGAACATACCGGTTGCACACGTTGAAGCCGGATTACGCAGCTTTAATCGGCGTATGCCGGAAGAGATTAATCGACTTGTTGCCGACCATCTCTCAAGCCTGCTGTTCTGTCCAACGGATACATCTGTAAAAAACCTGCGAAATGAAGGCATAACGGAAGGTATATATCAGGTCGGTGATGTTATGTACGATTCTGTACTTTTCAATTCCAAGCTGGCCGAGAAATCCAGCAATATTATGAAGAGGCTGGAACTTGAAGCAAAGTCTTACTGTTTGGCAACAATTCATCGTGCGGAAAATACCGATGATGAGTATAGGCTTAATAATATTTTAACGGCTTTTTCTATGATAGATGGAATTATTATTCTTCCAGTGCATCCACGCACTCGTAAGGCTTTAGGAGATAAACCACGTAGTATTGACTCAAATGTTCATGTGATAGACCCAGTTCCTTATCTGGATATGCTAATCCTCGAAAAGAATGCAAGATGCATTTTGACTGATTCTGGCGGGGTTCAGAAAGAAGCTTATTGGTTTGGCGTACCATGTATTACCTTAAGGGATGAAACCGAGTGGGTTGAACTTGTTGAAGCTGGTGTTAATCAGGTTGTTGGTGCTGATGTATCCAGTATCGTTAATGCTATAGAGAAAACTGAAACTTTTGCATGCAGAAATTTAGAGCATAAATCTGAGCTTTACGGCAACGGCCATAGCGCCGAGCAGATTGCTGCGATTCTGGCCACTACGTCAATCAGTTGAACAATTTTACCAATGAAAGAATGAGTAATGTTGTTTTAGGGATTTAAGGGATTTTACGGGTTGCATTAACTCCCGATTGGAACCGGGCCAGACGAAGAAATAAGCTTATTCTGAGACCATTCCCATTAGTTAACCAAAGACTCAAAGTTGCATACAGAGAGCACAACCAAACTTGCCGGAGTTAACATTGCTTCGCAATGGGTACTACACGTAATTAATGTAGTAGTAAACTTTTTTCTTATTGGTTATGTAGTAGCCAAAGTCGGTCCGGAGCATTATGGTGGCTGGACTACCATTGTCTCCATGATAGGATACTTGTCGCTTCTGAGCGCGGGTTTGTCTCTGGCAGTCCAGCATTATGTGGCTCGTCTTTCCGCGGTGGAAAATCATTCCGAACTAATTTCAATGTTTAGTTCCTCATATGTTATTTATACTGTCAGCGCAGCATTAGCCTTGGTGGTTTGTCTTGGTCTTTCTTTTTTTTACGATTCGATATTTACAAAAGTACCTGCACAATCTGCAATGGAGTGTGCCGTTGCCCTTAGGTGGGTTGCGATTTCGATGTTTTTGATGATGTTAAACCTTCCTGTGCAGGGAGCGTTATTGGGTCTGCAAAGATATTACCTTCGCAACATCGCTGAAGCAATGGGGCTGTTTGTCCGTACCGTTACTGTTGTGATAGCATTTCGTTATTTTGGTTATTCTATTGCTTATTTGGGATTGGCATTTTTTGTAGCAAGTTGTGTGCGTTTCTTTTTCTGTAAAATTGCCTTGTGGCGAATATGTCCGGAATTAAAATTCCGATTTTCAACGATCAACAAGGAAGCATTTAGGAATATATTTTCGTTTGGCGGGCACTCTTTTGTCTGGACAATATCGGTCATAATAATCCGTGACAGCGCGCCAATATTAGCAACTATAATAATAGGTCCTAAAGCGGCGACATATTGGTATGTTGGAAACAGACTTTGCGTAGCATTCGGAGGTTTGATTACGGGCGCAGGTCAGGTTTTTGTTCCTGTGGCCAGTTCATTTTATATTTCAGAAAAGTGGGATCAGTTAAAAAGTGCTTTAATACGCGGGACAAGGTTTTGTGGGCTTTTTGCTTTTAGCGGTTCTGTTGTATTAATAATGTTTGGTCGTGACTTGATATATTTCTGGATGGGATCTGGATTTGAAGCAAGCTATTATGTTTTGGTTATTATTACTTTAGGATGGCTTACGAAATGGACATTCAGTGTTGGGATGGCAGTTTTAATTGGTGCACGTAGGCTTTGGCTCTTGACCTCAATGATGCTATTCTATGTGATAGGGGGCGTATTGTTGGCTACTTTGTTGGGCTATAAATGGGGAATACTTGGCCTGACTGCAGGTTTTGTGATACCATTGGTTATAAATGAAATTTTCTTTATCCCTTACTTTTCAGCCGAAGCTTGTAAAATAAAATTGCGAGTACTATTAACTCGCTCGTTGTTTGCGCCGCTGATAATAGCTTTGACATTGATATTGTGTATTATGGTTACTCAACATATCATTCCTGCGTCAAATGTTGTTCGCCTCATTGTCCAGATTAGTCTTGCATTAGTTGTCTTTGGAGCATTGACTTTTCTGTTTGGATTGGACACAGCAACTCGAAGGGTTTTGATTGATAGGTTTAATATAAAAGCTAAAAGCTTAGGTTGTTTGAAAAAATGACATTATTTCATAGAAAATACATATCTACTAAACATGTTCGATCAAAACATAGGCCGTGGAGATGGCCTTGGGTTTTGCTGTGTCGTATCACACGTCCGGTGTTACCCGGTACATGGTTGATCAATTTCATAACGCAGCGCATTTTTTTGGTAAACAGTACAGTGCCATGGATGGTGCATTTTACATCGTATGTTTTGGGCGAAGTGACAATCGGTCGTAATGTATGGAAGTCATTTGCTGTCAGTGGCGGCTGCTACATACAAGGTATAAATGGAATTTTTATTGATGACGATACCATTTTTGGACCGGGTGTAAAAATTATTTCAGCAAGTCATGATACCAAAGATATATCGAAATGGGTTGCAACAGAGCCGATTCGGATAGGTAAAAGATGTTGGATAGGAGCAAATGCTGTCATCTTACCTGGTGTTCAATTAGGAGATGACGTTATTGTTGGAGCAGGAGCGGTTGTTACTAAAAGTTTTCCATCTGGGGCGGTTATCGGGGGTGTCCCGGCCAATATTATACGTATTCAAGACTAAGAAGTTGTTTATAACATTGTTATAATGATTTGAATATAAATGATGAGAGGTAGTATATATATTCTCTTTGAAGATTTGAATTAGAGAGTAAATGCGGGTATTTTTTTTATCACTTCAATGGACAGCATTCAAACGTTTTATCGAGGGCGAAACGTCTTTCCCGGAAGGAACGCCTTCGACTTACCTTCCATGGCTTAGGTATATAAAAAGAGGTCATTCTGTGGATGTTTTTGTTCCCTGGAATAGCGCCGCGTTGAAAGTTATGGATTTTTACGGTTGCAGATTGCACATTATTCCTCGCCCTAGGCTATTCAGAAACATACGATGGCGTTTTCCTATGAACCGCATTGCATTGCTTGTCGATAGTGTTTTGATATGTTTATCTGTAGTAAAGACAGCGAGAAAATATGGCAAGCCGGATGTAATATATTCTTATCGAATTGACTTTAGTTTTTTAGGGTGGTTTTTGGCTAAGTGCAGCCACGCTGTTTTCGTGAAACGACTTTTTGGTACGTGGGCATACTGGAGCTGGAGATTAAATTTTGGATTAGCAAAAAAGTGCAGTGCGATATTCGAATTTTTACGCTGGCTTTGGCCAAGTGATATGATTATCGTTACTAACGATGGCACACAAGGTGACAAAGTGGCAAAGCTGCTTAGAATTCCGGAGAGCAAATTCCGTTGCTGGTTTAACGGGGTCGACAAAGAATGGCTTCCGGATAAACTTAAGAACTCGGAGTTAAGAAAATCCCTGGATTTGACGAAGGACGACTTCGTGCTAATGTGCCTTAGTCGCCTGGCAGACTGGAAACGACAGGACCGCGTAATCAAAGCAATGCCGATTATCCTTAAGTCGGTTCCTAATGCTCGCCTGGTTCTTGTTGGAGATGGGCCTGAGCGAAGTAATTTAGAAAAGCTTGTGAATGATTTAAACCTCGAGTCTAAGGTTCGATTTACCGGGATGATTGAACATACACAGACGCGGAATATGATTTCTATTGCAGATATATTTCTACAGACAAACGATTTGTCATGCCTCGGTAATACATTGCTTGAAGCAATGATATGTGGCCGAGCCATCGTAACATGGGATGTTGGGGGCACCAAAGATGTTATTAAGGACGGAGAAACGGGGTGTCTGATGCCCGACGCGGAACCGGAAACTATCGCGCGAACGGTAATCTCGCTGTCAAAGGATGCTGAAAAACGTAAGCGTCTTGCAGAAGGTGCCAGAATGTTTGCTGAGAATAACCTTCAATCATGGAACGAACGGTGTGATATGGAAGTAGCACTTGTTGAACAGTTACGTGATAAAAAACAATGCTTTAAGCAAAAAGGGAAATGACCAGCAATTACATTCTCTTTTAGAAAAGATGTCAAAATGCCAATGATTGTTACTATAATTTTGTTGATAATATTCGCTGTTGCAGTCATCAAATATCCGCCGCTGGTTTTGCTGCTGTATCTTACTACGACATTTGTTAAAGCCACTCTACTTAGATTAAGCATTTTTCAATTGGTTGATTATACAATTGTATGTGCGGTCTTAACGATCATAGCAGCGGTGTATAGTTATCTCAGGCAACGGCAGCCATTAAGAGATATTTTCGGCCTCCCGATGCTTCTTTATTTATCAATATCTATGCTCTTATTCTTCAGTCTTTCTTATACATCTGCCCCCAACTACGGATTAAGAAAAAGTGTGAGTTTTGCAACATTCGGTTTTGTTGCTTTTATTGCGCCTATTGTTTTCGGCAAAGATTTAAAGAATTTTAAGTTAATGATATGGATTATATTAATAAGCGGTGTTGTTATTGGGGTGGGTACGCTCATCGCCCCTCACGCGGCTGTTCTTCCTTTGGGGGCACGATCAAGGTCAACGTTTCTGGAGTCAAACCCATTGTCTACGGCAAACTCGGCGGCTTGGTCGGCGATAATCTTTTTTGTCTTTATGATTATAAAAAATACATCCATACGCCTAAGAAACATTTCCATCGCAATGATTGCTCTGATGATAGTTGTAATAATTATTACGGCCTCTCGCGGGCCGTTTATCGGATTGTTTTTGGTTTTCATAGCGGCACTTTTTGCATGCCGCCGTTACGCATCCAAGGCTTGGCGGCCTCTTGCAATTATACTGGTTTTCTTTGCTGTAACCGGGACGATTGCTCTTATGCCAGAACAGGCAACAGCACGAATAACAGGTATGTGGAAAAGTAAATACGATACCAAGAGAGCCACACAAGCTCGAACTGTTTTGTTTGCTTATGCGTTTTCCCATTGGATTGAGAATCCTGTTCTTGGTCACGGGGTTGGTCAATGGGGTGTTGACTATCTGGGTGTAGATGAAAGAGCGTACCCCCACAATATTTTCCTTGAGCTGTTATACGAACAGGGGATTGTCGGTTTGGTTCTTGGTATAGCGATTTTCTGGTCGATTTTCAATCGCTGGCGGCGGGCTTCATCAAGGGTAATTGACTACGGTTTAAACCTGGAGTTGTTTTCGATGGTACATATAGCGGGGCTGCTGTTTTTTTATAATTTAATAGTGGCGATGAAATCGGGGGACCTTACCGACAACCGGCTTTTGTTTTTCTGTGCAGGATTGGTCGTTGCTATATATAATGTTGTACAAAAGGAGTCGGAAGCAGCTGTTTTTGAAGGTTATTACTTCGAGGAATATCAACTGACGGAAGATAACGACTTTGGCATTGTAAACGGTTATCACGTTTGAAGGCGATAATTGATGAATAGGCATAATTTATTAAAAAGTATGATACTATTTTTATTACCGGCAGCTTTTTGTTATGGCAATGGTGATAAAGTTGTTCTATCAGAGGCGGATATCGATTTGAAGCTTTTCATTCTTGAGCCGTTGCCTAAAATTCACTATTACTGGCCGGTTTCAGTGGATATTAGCGAACAAAGATTGTATGAACTGGCGAGGATAACACACAGTGTTTGTATTGCCGGGCAATATGTTACTATTGAACATGTTGATAAATGCGTTTATATCTGTGCGAGAATAAACAAGACGTCACCCTCGGTAAAATGTTCGATAGGAGTAAATTTTTCGCCATGGGCTATGAAATTCAGCAAGGACCTTCCTCCAACATATCGCGGTCCATCTTATTATGAGGAGATAGTATTTTTTGACACTCGCTGTAAATTGATTAAAGAGTGGATAAATCAAAGTAATCAGAAATATAATAGTGATGTCAAAGTAACGGCTTTGACACTTGACGCAGAGAGATTTCATGAAAAATCCAACGATGAGCAATGGAATAAAGCAATCTGCGAAGCCCTAAATGAGATCCATCACAAGGCTAAGCAAATCTTTCCCGATGCTCGAATAGAGTGGTACGGTCGAGGGGTTGGCCAGAGTGCCGGAAAGAAAGGCTGGTCGAAGAGTAGTATCTGGACAGGCAAAGAAATTTTAGAATCTCTATCATGTTCACTTTATTCAGTTCCTGAGATAGAGCGAATCCGCGAAACTTATCGGAGGACCGCAAAGCTGGCAGATACGCTGGGCGTTGAAGATGTTACGCCGTGGATAGCATTAGCTTCGGGTTATCGCAGGGGTATTAACGACCTTAGTGACCAAGAATTTGATTTTAGCTGGGATTATGACATTGTATATTCTTATCTTCTTGGCAGGGAGATAAATATAAAATGGTATGGCGACAGGCCGGAACGATTTGCGCCATATAATCGTACAAAAGTAGTTGTTTTCTATCCTCCTCCGTTTGACAAGCGAACTCCTGATTGGACGAAGCATTTTATAGCTTATGTAAGAGGTGCGACCCGCGTGCAGGATCTAAAAGATCTGGGATATGAACAATAAAAACGTTTTTTGCTTGCTTGTAGAGTAAACGGAAAAAGTTTATGAAAAACGGTCAAAAGAGTCAACATGCAAAGGTTTGTCATCTTACTTCGGCTCATTCAGCCTTTGATGACCGTCTTTTTTGTAAAGAGGTCAAAACGTTGGCTGATGAGGGATATTCAGTGTCGTTAATCGCCCCACATGACAAGAGAGAAACCGTAAATGGCGTTAAAATTGTTCCTTTACCAAAGCATCGCAATCGTTTTCAGAGAATGATAGGGGGGCAATTAAGGTTGCTATCTCTTGCATTAAAAGAAAAAGCCGATTTGTATCATTTCCACGATCCAGATATTATTCCCATAGGATTAGTACTAAAATTATTGGGCAATAAAGTAATATATGACGTTCACGAATTGGTTTATTACAGTATTGCCGACAAGCAGTGGATAAAATCAGGCGTGCTCCGGAAATGTGTTCAGTTCGTTTACTTCCTTATGGAGAAATTGGCCACAAAATCGTTTGACAGGCTTGTATTGGCTGAGGATGGTTACGAGGAATATTTTTGTCAAAAACATAGGCGTTTTACCCGTTATACAATCGTACGGAATTTTCCCGTCATTGAGATGATTAATGAAGCAAAGCCTTTTGTGCAAAAGCATAACAAAGTCATAGTTTTTTATGCCGGTGGATTGTCTCGTGTCAGAGGTATTAAAGAACTTATCGCCAGTATGTCACATCTCGAAGGAAAAGCAGAATTGCATCTTTTGGGCAAATGGGAAAGTGAAGCTTTTCAAGAGGAATGTATAAAAACTAAAGGTTATGATTACACTAAATATGTAGGCTATCTTCCACTATCAGAAGTGTACTCACGCATGAAGACGGCACAGATAGGGATTTCAATTTTATATCCGATAAAAAACTATGTGACAAGCTTACCGGTTAAGGCATATGAATATATATTTTGCGGTCTTCCCATGGTTATGTCTAATTTTCCTTTATGGGAAAAAATATTCGGCCAATGTGCACTGTTTGCAGACCCTTATAATCCTGAAGAAATCGCAGAAAGAATACAGTTTTTAATTGAAAATCCCGAAAAAGCCAGGCAACTCGGAGAAAGCGGCAAGAAGTTGGTCGAAGAAAAATATAATTGGGAAACGGAAGGCAAAAAGCTGGTAGATCTTTATGAGAAGGTATTGGAGTGACTTTAGATGCTCTGCATTAAAATGCTCAGAAGGATAAAGGACTCAGTAGGTTGGAGAAAGAGGGTGATTTTCAGGAAAAAAACTGGGACTTCCACCAAAGTAAGTTCCAGGTTGGCTGATGGCAGCTCTATTGAACATGTTGTGTACAACAGTCCCTTTCAGCTTTCTGCCGGCGATTTAATTGCGCTTAAATTAATTGTCAAAGAAGCAGACAAAAGGATACTGAAATGGCTGAAGAGGCCGAATTACAGGCTGTTCGCAATTAAGTTAAATGGGGAAATAGTGCACTTTTGTTTGGTAATAATCTGCAAGAAAAGAGATCCTTTTAAAGTGGCGGATGCAGATGATATATCCATAGGACCCTGCGTTACTCTGAAAAAACTTAGGGGGAAAGGTCTATATAAGGCTAATTTAGAATACATTTGTTCTAACTGGAAAGCATCTAAGTGGGCCTATGTGTATACACGTGTGGAGAATATACCGTCTCAAAAAGGGGTTGCTGCAGCAGGCTTCGAAAGAATGGGTGTATACAAATTCTTCAGTATTGGTCGGTTCAATGTATATATAAGAAAATGCGGTGATTAAGGAGAGGCTATTAGAAAACAGCTCTTGGAGCTGTATAGGGAGTAATTGAATGCTTATAGAAGAGCTGAGTGATAATAACAAAGTTAAGTATGACGCACTGGCTGTACAATATGGAACTATTTTCAACAGCCTTGATTGGCTGAAGATGTTTGGTGAGAAAGTTAAAGTATGCGGAATTTACGATAAGGGTAATAATCTTATAGGAGGATTTACTACATATAAAGAAAGGAGGCTTGGCTTATCCATATATCGCAACCCACCATTTACCCCAGTCATAGGGCCTTTTTTGAAAGTAAATGCCCAAAATCCCGTAGCAATTATGGATGCGTGGAAAAAAGCCGTATCCTTAATGGCAGATTTCATAGAAGACCGACATTGGTCAGTTATTTCTTTTTCTTTGGACAGAAACATAGTGGACACCCAACCTTTCATCTGGAAGAAATTTAAGGTTGTTCCCGGATATACATATATTATTGATTTGAACAAGCCGATGCAAGATGTATGGAAGGGCATGTCTGCTATACAAAGAAACCATATTAATAAAGCAACAAGAGATGGGCTAATCGTCAAGCAGGTGTGGGATTTTGGGATAGTGAAGTCTTTGTTACTTAAGACTTTTTTAAGACAGGCAACAACTTTTAATGAATATTATTTAGATAAAATTCTTTTTGATTTTGCGAATGAAGATAACAGTTTTGCCCATGTAACCTTTAAAGATAACAATCCTATCGCTGCTTCTTTTTGCGTTTATGACAAAAGTACTGCTTATTACCTGATTAGCGGTTATGATTATGAGGACAGACATCATGGAGCAGGTGCCTGGGCAGTATGGGAGGCTATACAGCGGGCTAAAGAGTTGAGTTTGAAACGCTTTGACTTTGAAGGCTCCATGATCTCTCAGATCGAATGTTATTTTAGAGGATTTGGCGGGACATTAACACCATACTATAGAATAAACAAGGCGAGGTTGCCTTTAGAGATGTTGCTGAAGTTCTTTAAAAGAGATTTGTTTTAGTCTGGAGAGGCATAATGAAAAAGCTGGGGATAGTTAAGCAGATAGTTAAAGATTTTATCAAGCGTAAGATAAAGGACGTTGGCCGAAGATACGCGAACTTAAAAACACCTATGGATATAGTTGTTTTAACCTTGCAAGTTCAAAAGCTTTTGCCTAAACCTTTAATTGCTTTAGAGTTATTTGGTATGCATGGCTTATGGCTTGCCAGTGACTACGCTCACCTTTGTGATTATCAGGAAATATGGGAAATAGAGCTTATATATGCCAAGGTTTTTACCTAAAGCCGTTGTTAGAATTGGTGATAGCTTTGAAGCTGTTAAAAACAAGTCTTTGCAGAGGTCGAATTATAATTTCATCGTTATTGACAACCCTGCATTTAGTCCATATGGCTGCGACTATTGCGAACATTTTGACTTATTCCCGGATGTTTTTAGTTATCTCGGCGAGAGTGGGGTGCTGGTTATTAATATCGTATATAACATTGGTTTATATACAAGTGAATTAGGTAGGAAGATACCACAAAAATGGATTGACAGGAGAAAAAAATTCTACGGGATAAGTAAAGATGAAGAAGCAATAAAGCCAAACCCGGGGAAAATGGTAGACGTATATGAGAACCTAATATCAAAAGGAGATTTTAATATAAAGAACATTTTTTTAGTTCCGAGAAACTTAACTATGGGCCATTTAGTTATAGCACTTGAAAGAAACAGTAAAAAACGTAAGATATAATGAAAATTATAATTTCTCATGATGTGGATCATATTACTGCGTGGGAGCACTGGCGTGACTTAGTTTTGCCTAAATCTATGGTTAGAAGTTCGATTGAATTAACCTTGAGCAGAATAAGCTTGGCTGAATATCATTTAAGATTTAAAGGAGTCGTAACTAACAAGTTTAATAATCTTGAAGAATTGATGTTGTTTGATGAAAAAAATAACGTTAATTCTACTTTCTTTATTGGTGTAGATCGGGGTTTGGGTCTTTCTTATCCCATAAAAAAAGCCGAATGTTGGATTAAAAAGATATTGGCAAAAGGTTTTGAGGTGGGGGTGCATGGGATAGAATATGATAATCCTATAAATATAAAAAAAGAATATGATTTATTCAAACAAATCTCCGGATTAAATGATTTTGGCATACGCATGCATTATTTGCGCACTTCGGTGAATACAGTTCAATATTTAATGCAAACTGGTTATTCCTTTGATAGTACAATCCAAAAGCTTGATAATCCTTTTAGAGTTGGAAATTTGTGGGAATTTCCCTTGCACATTATGGATGTAAATCTTTTTAACAGAGGCCAAAGATGGCAGAAGCAAAGTCTTGGTCAGGTCAAAGATCAAACGCTGAGAATATTAGAAAAGGCGGACGAAAAAGGCATAAGATATTTTACGTTGCTGTTTCATGACCACTATTTCGGCAACACTTTCGAGGCATGGAAAAACTGGTATATCTGGGCAATTGAATATTTCAAGAAGAATGGTTATGAATTTGTTACTTATCGTGATGCGGTCATGGAGTTAGAAGCCGGGGCGTGAAAAATTATTTATCAGGATTCATATTTAGCATTTATATTTGTTGAAGATTAGAAGTGCTTCTGTGCATATACTTTACATACATCAGTATTTTGCCACTCCGAGTGGTTCTACCGGGACCAGGTCATATGAGTTTGCCCGTAGATGGGTTGCTAAGGGGCATGAGGTGACAATGCTCACTTCCACTGCACAACTTTCTCCTTCAGATTTATCTGGTGCAAAAGGGTGGCTGGTTAAACGATGTCAAATTGAGGGCATTGATATTGTCGCTTTGTCTGTTCCGTACAAACAGCAGATGGGAGTATTAAAAAGGTGTTTGTCATTCTTTGGTTTTTTTTTGTGTGCGTCAATTGTTGTTCTTTTCGTGAAAAAGGTAGACATCGTTTATGCAACGAGTACTCCGTTGACTGTAGGAGTGCCGGCCTTGGTTGTAAAATGGTTACGGAACAAGAGGTTCGTTTTTGAAGTAAGGGACCAGTGGCCTGAATCGGTGGTAGAAGTAGGGGTCTTAAAAAATAGATTTCTGATTAGGATTTTTTTATGGCTTGAAAAACTCACTTATAAGAACGCCGAGGCAATAGTCGTGGTTTCTGAAGGCATGGTGCAGGATATTCAAAGTATTGCTGGTAATGACAAAACGATTTATATAATTCCTAATGGTGCAGACCTCGAGTTATTTACGACGGAAATTGATGGCAGGAAAATTCGCGTAGAAAAAGGCTGGCAAGATAAACTTGTTTTTCTTCATGCGGGAGCAATGGGCAGAATCAACGGACTTGAGTTTATTATTGACGCTGCAGAGAAAGTAAAAAGCAACACGGATATCCTTTTCGTATTTGTCGGGCAGGGCAGTAATAAAAAGCCTTTGGAGGAAAAGGCGAGAAAATTCGGATTGACAAATATAGAGTTCATTGCATCTATGCCCAAGCAGTGTCTTCCTGAAATGCTTGCGGCCGCGGATGTCATTTTGGCCGTAATAGGACATTACCCAATTATAGAAAAACACGCGTCTCTCAATAAATTTTATGACGGTCTAAGTGCCGGCAAGCCCGTTCTTTTGAATTATTCAGGGTGGCAGGGACAACTTTTGCAGGATAGGCACGCTGGTTTTGGTTGTAAGTTATGTGATATAGATGATTTCGTTGATAAAATTTTGTATTTCAGAGAAAATAGCAAAAAGCTAACAGAAATGGGCAAAAACAGTCGTCAAATAGCCGAGGAACGATTTGATAGAGATAAACTCGCCAGCCAGGTTCTTGATTATATAGAAACAATTATTTGCAAGACGGCGGCGAGTTAAACTGTTTTGCGAGTTTCGTGGGTTTATTTCGTGTTGATAAGTGTAATCATCCCTATGCGAAATGAAGAAGGATTTGTAGGCAAATGCCTTCAATCTTTTTTGAGCCAGATAGAATCCCGTGATGATGTCGAAATACTCTGTGTTGATGGAATGAGCACCGACAAAACACGTGAAATTATCAACCAATTTTCTAAAATTAATAGTAATATTCGTTTGGTGATAAACCCGCATAAAATAGTATCTACAAGCCTGAACATTGCTATTCCGGGATCCAGGGGTGAATATATAGTGGTTGCGGGATGTCATGCCGAATATGCGCCTGATTATCTTACTAAATGCCTTGAAGTTATCCAGCGTACAGGGGCAGATCAGGTTGGAGGATATATGGTTACCTGTCCCGGCAGCAATACAAATATCGGAGTTGCAATCACGGCCGCCACCAGTTGCATATTTGGGGTTGGAAATTCTATGTTTAGGCTTACCGGGCCGGAACGGCAGGTGGATATTGTCCCTTTTGGTATGTACCGAAGAAACGTTTTCGAGAAAATAGGCCTATACGACGAGAGATTGGTACGAAATCAGGATATTGAATTTAATAAGCGTTTATTAAAGGCGGGTGGGAAAACAATCATTTCGCCGGAGATAAAACTTAAATACTATAACCGTTCAACCTACAGAGGTATATGGCAACAGTCTTTTAATAACGGCCTATGGAATCCTTATACAGTCAGACTTACCGGCGGAGGGCTTTCACTGAGACATTTTGTGCCGTTGTTTTTTGTTTTGGGATTATTAGTCTGCTTAATAACCGCCCCATTTTTATGGCCGATTGCAGGCATTATCCTTGCGGTTTATTTGGGAATCTATGTGGCTGCGGCAACATACTTTGCTTTAAGTAGTGCCCGAAAGGATAAGAGTCATTGGATTTTGGTTTTATTTGCTTTCGTTGTTCTTCATATGGGATATGGTATTGGTTCTCTTTGGGGTGTTGTAACGGCACCGTTTAAGTTTCCTAATCGTCGTAGCAAAGCGGTTGGTAAGCCGCTATCGGACAGGAAAATATAGAGGTCCAGCGCAATAAAACCGCCTGCAAACCGGAAAACATAGGTCCTTGGCAGATTTATCATTATATTGTAGTTATAAAGTGTTTCGTAGCCTCTCGAAATCTCGTTCAGGTGTGTGAAACGTTTTTTTGAACTTGTAAATGGAGTAGTGTATTTCGTAAGGAATACACTCAATTCAATTGTAATCTAAAGAAGAATATATATAACATAAATCCATGAGATGTTAAGGATTTTCAAAGAGTGAGAGGTGGCAAATGGTGGATAAGGCCTTTTTTCAAGACAAGTCTATAGCAGAAACCAATAGATGCACCCGTTGCGTTCTTCCGCGATCTTTGCAAAGTATAACTTTTTCCGAAGACGGCGTGTGTAGTTTATGCAGTGCAGCTGAGCAATCTGCTAAACAAGACAGCAAAATAAAAAGATCTGAAGATGAACTCAACGGCATCATTGAGAATATACGAAGAAATGGTCAAGGGAAACAGTATGATTGTCTTATCGGAGTAAGCGGCGGTCGGGATAGCACCTATTTACTATACCTCTTGGCACAAAAGCATAAGTTAAGAACCCTTGCGGCTTACTATCGAACGCCGTTTACATCAGATGTAATCGACAAAAATATCAGAAGAATTGCCAAGCAATTTGACGTGAAACTGGTAGATATTAATATTCCTTGGGACCTGCACTTAAAAGTAGCTAAGAAGTACTTTCTTCTATGGCAAAAAAAACCATTGCCGGAGATAGCTAATCTTACCTGTGTGGTATGCAAATTAGTGAATAGAGAAGTTTTTCGAATCGCGAAGAGATATGGCATCACATCCATCGTTTGCGGGGGCAATAAGTATGAAGAAATTCAAATCTTGCCTGCTTTCCGTGATGAAGATCTGTCGAATAAAGCTCATACGTTTTGGAATCAATCACGAAAAATGTTAAGAACCTTCAATAAGGGGATATCTGTACTTTACAAGTGCCTTCCTGCTCTTCGATACTTGCCTATTTCTGCCAAGGTTGCCTTGCTGTACATTACCCTCCATACGCCTTATTTACGTCTTCGCTATCCTAGCATATATTGTGTGGATTACTTTTTTCACACTGATTGGAATGAAGCTGATTGTGTCGAAACCATTCAATCTAAATTGAAATGGGAGTTACCAGATGGTTGCGTTATGAGCTGGAAAGCAGATTGTGATTTTGCAGATATAAAGAACTATATGTTTAAAAAAAATACGGGTGTAACATATACAGAAGCAATGCTCAGTAACATGATCCGCGACGGACAGATAACCCGAGATAAAGCGATGGAGCAATTATTGAAAAGCAACTCTGGTATTTCATGGATTAAGATCAAGCGGGCATTGGACAAGATGGATTTGTCAACGATTGATAAAATATAACAGCAATGCCTGCGATTTAGATTAGTCTTTTTATAACGAAATTACAAGATAAGTATCAAAGCAGCCTGATAATGAAAAGGCTTATTGATTTAATATTAGTTATACCGGCGATGGTCATTTTGTTGCCGGTTTTTGTTTTTTTAATTCTGGTTATTAAGTTATCCGGCAAAGGGCCTGTTGTATTCAAACAACAAAGAGCCGGAAAAGGCGGTAAATCCTTTATCTTTTACAAATTTAGGACTATGCGGACACATGTGGACCCGTTCGGGCCGAGTCCGAAATCAGATGATGACCCGAGATTGACAAAAGTTGGTAAATTTCTGCGGGAATATTCGCTCGATGAACTCCCGCAGCTTTTCAATGTTCTCAAAGGGAATATGTCATTAGTTGGGCCTCGGCCGCTCTATATGGAACAGGTAAAGGAATGGGACGACAGGCAGAAGAAAAGATTACTGGTAAAACCAGGGATTACCGGATTGGCACAGATTTCCGGAAGGGGGGAATTGACACGCGAGGCTAAGCTCGAGCTTGATGTGCAGTATGTTGAAAAAGTGAGTCTATGGCTCGACCTTAAAATCATCCTCATCACCATTGCCCAGGTCTTTCGTCGCAAGAGTATCTACGAAAAGCGATACTCCTTGACTGAAGAGACGCGCGGCCAGAATCAAACCTGATTGTCGTACAACCCTCCTCGCTGTTAACTTACGCAAGTGCTGTTGAGGCACTGACAAAAGTCGTGTGCTGCGCACATGTATTTCTTATACGTACGATGCGGCCCGTGCTTGGGTTTTGTGCCTGAATAGGCCATAGGTAAAAAAAGGTGCTATAGCGATAAATATTCCCACGACTGCAGATAACGGCCATGCGACTGATGAACCGTAACCGGAAACAGCGCAGAATAATTCGAGTCCTGCTATAAGGCCTATCGGCAATGAGAATGCTACTAACAGCCACCTGCTCTCGGGAGACTTGACTGGTAAAAAGTTATGAATGAATCTCAGCCATAAAAGGGTAAAGAAGAAGTAAGCACAAACGCAGAGAAACAAATCAACCCTAAATCCATGAATCACCGGATGTGCTCTTAAGAAATTAGTCATAGCGAAAATCCCGCCGCCGGCTGTTACTAGAGAAGCGGGCCAGAAATTCACAAACGTTAAGATTAAAAGTCCTGTCACTGCACCAGCAAAGTCGGCAAAGAAATCGCGTACATCCGCGTTGCGGCCTACATACATTTGCAGCCATTCGTCAATTACGCCGTACCAAACTACCGCAAAAAGAATAATCCAGACAGCGGGCCTGCGCCAGTGTACTTTCTTGTTCGGATTTACGGCAAACCATAGAAGAAACGACAGAAAAAAATAAGCTACGAAATGTATTACTTTGTCCGAAACCGCCACCTTACTGACCCATCGTGGAATTTGAGGGAGGTGGGTTCCGATAAATATGGCAGGCCAGTACAGCAATAGAGCAGTTAATACGAGTTTCTGTCGTCGAGATAGTGTCATAAATTTCCTCAAAACTATCGGCTGTTCCTGTGGCTGTTATTTCGAGCTTTAGACCAGGATTCTTTAGGTTTTTCTCGATTTTGCATTTTACATTATTACAGTGAGTACGTCTACGCTCACAGGTGTTTTTGTGTTCAGTCTCGAGTCTGGATGAACTTTAGAGGTTAATACTCGCTTGTTAAAGCAGAAACTGTTAACGGCCGATAACTGATATATGCCTTCGGTGCAGCTTAACTCAGTTAAAGAACAACTCTGCGAATTTCCAACAGGCCGTCTAATTGCGCAGTTCCTCGATTACCTCAGTATAGAAGCAGGCCTGTCTGAAAATACAGTACTGGCTTATGGCAGGGATCTCAAGGCCTTCGCTGCTTTTGCCAAATCACGCGAAATCGACGACATCGAAAAAATAAGGCCTGTTTTAATCCAGCAGTACCTTGTAAAACTTTCCAAGGCAAGTATGGCAGAGTCTTCAATTAAACGGGCTTTGGTTGCTGTTCGAATGCTTCTGCGATTTGCACGTTTGCAGAACCTGATTGAAGATGACTTCAGCGCAATACTGGAAGGGCCGAAACTGTGGCAGAGATTGCCTGTTATCTGTAGCAGGGGCAAAGTACTCGACTTGCTTAACTCGCCGGACCCTAAAGAGGAATTTTATCTTCGCGATAAAGCTATACTGGAGTTACTTTACGCAACGGGTCTGCGGGCGAGTGAGCTGGCCTGTTTGAAAACAGGCGATGTTAATATCGATGTAGGTTACCTGCGTTGCTTCGGCAAAGGTAAAAAGGAGCGCATAATTCCCGTCGGAAGGACCGCGGTTGCTGCAGTTGTCGAGTACCTACGGAAGCTGCGACCGGTTCTGCAAAAACCGTTTAGTAATGATACTCTTCTTCTGTCACGAACAGGCAGACCGCTGAGCCGGATAGAGATATGGCGGCTGATAAAGAAATATGCCGCCCGTGCAGGCATGCCCAAAAACCTAACTGTCCATACCCTGAGGCACTGTTTCGCAACCCATCTGCTGGCCGGCGGCGCCGACCTGCGAAGTGTTCAGGAAATGCTCGGTCACGTCGATATTGCCACCACGCAAATCTACACGCACGTTGACCAGGAAAGGCTTCGTAAAATCCACAAACAATTTCACCCCCGTCCCTGAGCAAGGCACTTCTCTTTTCAGTTTACAAGCATCCGGTTTGTTTTTATCATTGTCTCATCAGATAAAACGGCTTATTGAGAATCAATCATGAAAATTGTAGCTGACACGAATATCCCTTTTGTGAAAGAGTGTTTTTCTTCAGCAGGGCAGGTCACTGCCGTTGCCGGGCGGGAAATGTCAGCCGAAACCGTAGCCGATGCAGGTGCTCTTCTGGTACGTAGTGTTACTAAGGTCAATGAACAGTTGCTTTCCGGCAGTAAAGTCAGATTTGTAGGCACTGCGACAATAGGCTTTGAGCACATTGATATCGATTATCTCAAGCGAAATGGCATTGCTATTGCCTCTGCTCCCGGCTCGAATGCTAATTCCGTTGCTGAGTATGTTGTCGCAGCCTTGCTTGAGATAGGGGCCAAATATGATTTGGAACTTGCGGGTAAAAGTATAGGAATCATTGGTGTCGGCAATGTGGGCAGCCGTGTCGAAAAGAAGTGTCGTGCTCTCGGCATGATACCGGTCCTCAATGACCCGCCTTTGAAAAGACAAACCAGGGATGATAAATATAGACCGCTGGAAGAACTTTTTGGTTGTGATTTCATAACATTACACACGCCCCTTACGTTTGAAGGTCAGGACAAGACCTTCCATTTGGCCGATGAGAATTTCTTCAATTCACTTAGAGACGATGTTGTATTTATAAATACCTCTCGAGGCGGAGTGGTAGATACCGGTGCGTTGAAAAAGTCAATCAAGAACAACAAAATTAGAGCTACTGTACTCGATGTCTGGGAAAACGAGCCGGACATTGATACTGAACTTCTAAATGTAGTGGACATCGGTACGCCTCACATTGCAGGTTATTCTTATGATGGGAAAATCACGGGTATGATTATGATATACGAGGCATTATGTAAAAATTTTGGCCTTGAACAGGAGCATAGAATTGACGATTTTTTGCCCGCTCCTGCAAAACCTGAAATAAATCTGAATGTCAAAGGATATTCCCCACAGCAGATTATCAGGATAGCAGTCGGTGAAATCTACGATATCACAGAAGATGACAAAGGCCTTAGGGGGATTTTGAATATGCCCCTGGGCAAAAGATGTGCAACTTTCGACCGATTACGAAAAGAGTATCCTGTTCGCCGTGAATTTCAGAATACAACCGTTATTTTTAGTGACGAACACCGTGATGTCGCTGAGAAACTGAGTGGAATCGGATTCAAAGTGAAAAACACAGATGAGTAGTATAAGCAATATAGTCGAATGGGCGGGAAATAAACTGGACTTTTCCAGCGGAACACTGGTTATGGGTGTTCTCAATGTCACGCCGGATTCGTTTAGTGATGGCGGGCAATTCTTTGAACCTGAAAAGGCTGTCGAGCACGGTGTAAAAATGGCCCGGCAGGGGGCTGCAATTATAGATGTCGGTGCTGAATCAACCCGTCCCGGTTCTAAACCTGTAACGACCGCCGAGCAAATCGACAGGGCAATACCGGTTATTGAGGCCCTGGCAAGGAAAATTGAGGTTCCTGTCAGTATCGATACATATAACGTTGAAGTAGCCAGGGCCGCTTTAGCTGCCGGGGCGTCGGTTATCAATGACATAACCGCTCTTGTAGATAATGATATGGCCCGGCTGGCTGCTAAAGAAGATATACCCGTTGTTTTGATGCACATGCTGGGCACGCCTGCTAATATGCAGAAAGAGCCAAAATACGATGATGTAGTTTCCGAGGTCCTGCAATTTCTGAAAGAGCGTGCTCAAAAAGCAGAAGAGTTCGGTGTCGAACATGAGAAAATATTTATCGACCCGGGCATCGGCTTCGGCAAAACTCTCGAACACAATCTGCAGCTTTTAAGAAATATCGACAAGTTTGTAAAGAGCAGTTATCATGTCCTTGTGGGTACGAGTAGAAAGAGTTTTCTGGGCGCCATAACCGGCAAAGAAGTACCTGCGGAAAGAATCTATGGAACAGCCGCTGCAGTAGCCCATTGTGTCGATGCGGGCGTGTCGATTGTTCGTGTCCACGACGTTGACGAGATGCTCGATGTCGTCAAAGTTACACAGGCTGTTAACAGGCTATAAGGAAAGGAACATGTAATAATGATGTCATCGCATTTTATGATAGTTTTGTATGTTATCATGGGTTATGCAGCGGCCCTTGCTGTTATAATCATTGCTGTTGTGGAATCCCATAGAATGGACAAGGGCAAACGTTCTTTATTAGACCGCAATCTTCCGCAACACGATGAACAACAGTAGGATTATAATGCCAGCTTTAGAACTTGGTTAGTGTTTTCGACAAACGCGAATTTGAGACCTTTCCGGGCCTCGGCGGGCACCTCTGGCATGTCCTTTTTGTTTCTGGCCGGCAGAATTATCGTTTTTAATCCGGCTTGCTTAGCTGCAAGAATTTTCTCCTTCAAGCCGCCAACCGGCAGTACAAGTCCCCTCAAAGTTATTTCTCCCGTCATGGCACAGTCCGGCCGTGTCGGTTTTTTCAAAAAGGCCGAAACTAAGGAGGTGAACATTGCTACACCTGCGCTCGGCCCGTCCTTGGGAATTGCACCAGCCGGCACGTGAATGTGACAATCGTTCTTACCAAAAAACTCGCTGTCTATTTTCAGTTTATTGGCGCTGGATTTCACTAACGAAAAGGCAGCCTCAGCGCTTTCCTTCATCACGTCACCTATCTGACCGGTCAGATGGAGCTTGCCTTCACCGGGCATAATCGCTGACTCGACAAAGAGTATTTCTCCTCCGAAGGGCGTATAAGCCAGAGCCGTAGCAACTCCCGGAATCCCGGCCCGCATCGCTAATTCCGATTCGAACCTGGCAGGGCCGAGAATTTTGCCGAGGTCTTCTTTGCCGATGGCGGCTTTTCGTTTCGTTCCTTTTGCTATTTCAGTCGCAATCGCCCGGCATATCGAAGCGATATCTCTTTCAAGATTACGCACGCCGGCCTCGCGGGTATAGCTGTGGATTATCTCTTTTAGTGCCTCGTCTTTGATAACCAGTTGATTTTTGCTCAGTCCGTTTTCACTAAGCTGCCGCGGGACTAAATATTTCCTGGCGATTTGAAGTTTTTCGTTTTCCGTATAGCCCGGCAGTTCAATTATTTCCATTCGGTCACCAAGAGCAGGCGGAATAGGTTCGGCATAATTGGCTGTCCCGATGAACATCACCTTAGACAAATCAAAGGGCTGGTTGAGATAGTGGTCGGTAAATGTATTGTTCTGTTCAGAATCCAGCACTTCTAATAGTGCACTGGCAGGGTCGCCGCGAAAATCTGCTCCGACTTTATCCAGCTCATCGAGCATGAATACAGGGTTTTTGCTCTTTACTTTTCTGATTTCCTGCATGATTCTGCCCGGCAGGGCGCCTATATACGTCCTGCGGTGACCGCGAATGTCGGCTTCGTCTCTGATTCCGCCTAAGGAGATACGCACAAATTTTCTGTCCATTGCCCGCGCAATTGATTTACCAAGCGAGGTCTTGCCCACACCGGGCGGACCAATGAAGCATAATATCACTCCTTTGCCTGCAGGATTGAGCTTGCGTACGGCTAGGAACTCGAGAATACGTTTTTTTACCTTTTTTAGATTGTAGTGGTCGCGGTTGAGAATTCGCTGCGCCTTGTTTATGTCGAGTTGGTCCGGAGTTTGAATTGCCCACGGTAGTTCACAGATCCAATCCAGATAGGTCCTGATTACGCTGTACTCCGGCGAAACCGGCGGAATCTTGCCCAGCCGGTCCAGCTCCCGCATCAACTCAGCCTCCACAACTTTTGGCATCTTCGCCTTTTTAATGCTTTTTTCTACTTGCTTAAGTTCCTCTGTCTGTCGGTCTTCTTTGCCCAGCTCGGATTGAATCGCTTTGAGCTGTTCCTGCAGGAAATATTCTCTCTGGCTTTTGTCGACCGATTCTTTAACTCTGCCCTGAATCTTATGACTAAGTTCCAGCACCTCTAATTGATTGGCAAGTGCAACCGAGATTCTTTCGAGCCGTTTAGCGGCGTCCAGCTCTTCGAGCAGTTGCTGTTTTTCAGGAATATCCAGGCTCAGGTTCGCTGCTAAAAAATCAGCCAGGGCCGAAGGATTTTCGATGTTCTCGAGCAGTACCGACGCCTCCTCCGGGACGTTCGAACTAAGCTCAATCACTCGATTTGCAGCTTGACGAACGTTCACCATTAGCGCCCGCAGTTTTTTCGTCATTCGAAATTTAGTCTTCAGCGGTTTGACCTCGGCCTTGAGATATCGCCTGCTTGAGATGCCCCTGATGATACGGAATCGTCCAATGGCATGGACAACAATGTGCATCGAGCCCTGTGGCAGTTTTATCACTTTCAGTATCGTCGCTGCCGTTCCAACAGTGTACAGGTCGGAAAATAAGGGTTTATCAATTTTGGGATTGCGCTGAGCAACCAGCCCGATTAAGGTATCGTTCGGTTTTACCTGCTCGAGCAGGGCCTTGCTGCGTTCTCTGCCGATAGCTAAAGGTGTTACCGTACCCGGAAAAGCTACGGCATTACGGATGGGAAGGATTCCCAGTTCCGCCGGCAGATAAATCTCCTGTCCGCTCTGCGACTTGTCATTTTGCTCGACGTATAGGTCGATGTCCGACGGCTCGTTGCTCGGCAGCTCAACGGCCCAGATGCTGTTTGGATATAGCAGAGGTCTTAATTTGTTTGCCATAAATTGGAATCACCCATTTTTCTTTCACAGGTGATGATAAACGATAATTCGTACTGGTGCAAACAAGAATTGGTTATTGAGTTTCCACGCCTGGTGGATGGACAGAAGTGGGCGTGATGACAGCCGGTATTACCGCTGTCATCACGCCAGGTCCTTCGATTATTAGCGGAGCTTTAAAGTTAATACGGGTAGCATTCTGGTGCGGGCGTGTTTGGCTCGGTATCGAGAAGTACCGGCTTATCAAGCCGCAGCGAAGACTCCGGCGCAGGTTCGTTGACGTCCACGAGCAGCCCCGGCTGGATGTAGCCCGGTGATGCCTCCGGTGCAGGTTCGTTGACATCCACGAGCAGCACCGGCTGGATATAGCCCGGTGATGCCTCCGGCGCAGGGCTGTTTGGGTCGTCCGAAAGTTGGACGAAGCGACTGTTGAAACCGCCGCTCGTACCTGGAAGCGCCAGGACTAACAGCACTGCCAGAACCACTGCCGAAAAGAAACATTTTGTTAAAGGTACCTTCATAATATTTACCTCCGGAAAATTTTGCACGTGCTCTCGGTCGTTTTTTAAACTCCTTCGGAATAAGTCTTTAAGTCCGGCTTTATTACGATTGGACTTGAAATACCGCTGGGAAGCATTTGGTCACTGTCAGGTGTAATTTCAATTGCTCCGACGTCACCTTCCTCGGTGGTTTCAGAACCGCCGTCGTCGAGGGTCGCACCGATATTTGTGACGTAGCCGGAGCTGTATATAGTTGTATCATACATTGATAATATGGTGCCGTTTATCTGGGCGTTGCCTCGCACGTCAACAATACCGCCGACAATAGCACCGGTCAAAATATTGTTGTCGCCCAGATCGGGGTTAGTATTGCCGAGGTTGACGTTAAAGTGCGGGGCGAGGATGGTCGCCTCCTGATAAGATGACTGGTTGTTAAAGTTCGCCGCTCCGGTGAAATACAGGCAGTTGTATCTCCAATTAAACGGCTGCGGTACATCGGTGATGACTATTCCATTGAATGTACAATTTTCAAATCGCACGTTGTTGCAGTAAGATTTGTAGGAGGTACTATGTTTATAACAATCGATATACAATACGCCTTCGAATGTACAATTCCTGAAAAGGGCGTGTGTGTTGGGAGTTACTATTTTATTACTAATAACATCACCATCATATACATGTCGTGTAAAAGATGCGCTGCCCCCACTGGGTCTGGGTGCGGAGTAGCCGCCTTGGTCGCTGGGTGCATGAGGAAAATACTCGGTCATGGTGGGTGTGCCGGTCATAGATAGAGTGCTCAGCCCTGACGTGTAGCCGTCTGTATAGTAGTCGGATATGTCCATTCCGGGCATAGTTGACTGGTCATGTGCTCCATAATTGATACCTTCGTGGTATCCCTGAATCTCGTCATAAGACCCATAGTAGCGGTCCGCATAGTTTGTACCGAGCGGGTCGCCGTTGGCATCGATTGGATAGCCGTCCTCGTCGAGAGTTTCTAACTGAAATGCGCCTTCGTCCTCGATACCCTCCAGGTCCAGGACCGTATTAACGGTACCTTCGATTGTTGTGTCTGATGTCATATTAAACGGAGAGATGTCGTATCTGTCCCATGAGCTGTAGATATCCCCGTGGATTGTTGAATCACCCGTAAGCCACATACGACCGCGGCTGGCGATGGCGTATTGCAGAACGGAAGCGTCCTTGGTGATTTGCATTTCCATCCCTATTTTTCTCGTGATATCGTTGTTGTTACCAATCGACTGGAAATTTACGGTACGCGGGTCGTCGTCGTAACGATAAAAACGAAGCCGGAACGAGACGTTGGCCGGCCCGAAGCTAATAGGCCCGGTGATAATCTGCTCGCCGTTGCATGGATCGGCGAAGGGGGTCGGCGCGCTGAAAGCTTGGCCGTCAAGGGCAGGTACCTGAGAGCAAAAATCTTCCCATGCCGTGTCAGCATCATCGTCGGAAACCGTGTTGTACATTGTTGAACCCAAATCGACTGTGGAGGCGATATGTTTAGCACATTCCAGGCCGGACTGTGCGGCGTACAGAGCCGTGTTGACTTTACGTTGATTGCCGGCTATTTGCGCGTTGCTGCCCGCCATGCAGCACAGCGAGACCGCCAGCGTCGAGAACAATAATACAAAAATCATCGAGATAATCAGAACAGCACCGCGATTCGCGGTTCTGCGTGTTCGGTTGGATTTCATGATGGCCCCCATGCTTAAAGCATTGAAGATAAAACCAATGCCACCTTCTAAGAGCTGTTTGCTCCACCTAAAATATAAGAAATAGCATGGCTTACACCAAAGCTAAATCTCATTATCCTGAAAATGTGAAGGTCTTATAAAAATGCGGTTTGGAGCTTGAAAAGCTATTTTGCCGTCTCCAGTTCGGCGAAATATGAACTGCGTGCAAAAGGTGATGATATGACCCAGCAGAAACCCATCTCCAGAGCCCAGGTCTTCCAGAAGTCGAACTTATCAGGCGGGATATACTCTGTTACGTCGAGGCAATCTTTAAAAGGCTTGAGATACTGGCCGATTGTAATACGCTCACAGCCGACTTTTCGTAAATCTTTCAGTACTTGTTCTACTTCTGCATCCGTTTCCCCAAGGCCGAGCATTATCGAGGATTTTGTAGGTATTTCCGGATAGGCTGTCTTTGCCGACTTTAATAGATTCAGTGAAAGCTGATAATCGCCGCCTCTTCTGGCAGTATTATATAGCGAAGATACTGTTTCAACATTGTGGGCGAAGACGAACGGCAGGGCGTCTTTTAGAATCTCTATTGCCTGATTTTGGCAATTCCGAAAGTCGGGTACAAGAATTTCAAATTTAGTTTCAGGACACATTCGCCGCACAGTATTGACACAGTCGCGGAAGTGACCTGCTCCGCCGTCAACTAAATCGTCCCTGTCCACACTGGTTATGACTAAGTATTTGAGGTTCATCTTCCGGACCATTTGGGCAAGACGAGCCGGTTCAGTAGGGTCGGGCGGTTCAGGCTTACCCGTCGCCACGGAACAGAATCCGCAGTTTCGCGTGCATACGTTTCCAAGTATCAGGACCGTTGCCGTTCCTCTGCTCCAGCACTGCCCGCGATTGGGACAATTCGCATTAACACATATAGTTTCAAGCTCGAGATTGTTAAGCACACCCTGAGTATGCACAAATTTCTCACCGGCCGGCAGCGGCCTTTTAAGCCACGATGGTAATCTTTGTTGCTTATTACCTGTTATTAGGTTCGTGTTCACTGTCTTACCGAGATGTTCTTGAATTAGCTCGGTCAGCTTTTGTTTAACTTCCGCCATCGAATGCTTTTTACTCGTTTCCTTGAGTACAGAAGTCATTTTAACGTCTTCCAGTCCACACGGCACAATATAGTCGAAAATACTGAGGTCATTGTTGATATTTATTGCCATGCCGTGATGCGTGATGGACCTCGAAATCCGAACACCAACCGAAGCGATCTTCTTTCCGCCGGTCCACAGCCCCGGGTAACCTTTACGCCTGTCAGCAGCAACTCCTAAACAAGCCAGCAGTTCAATCCCTACCTGTTCTAGTGTTCTTATATAGTCGCTTATTCCCAGGCGAAGCTCTTTGAGATTGACAATCGGATAGAAAACGAGCTGTCCCGGATTGTGGGCGGTGGTGCCGCCGCCTCTGCGTATCTCGAAAACATCTATACCTTTGCCGGCCAACTCGTCTTTTTCAAGAACAACCTTGTTTGCGTTCCGCCTGGCGCCGAGAGTTATGACCGGTTTATGCTCTACGATTAAAACAGTATCAGGAATCTGCTCCAGCCGTCTCTTAGTGCACAGTTCATGTTGTTTGCTTAAGCTTTCTGAATAACCTGCCAGACCGTAGTTGATAATCTCAACTGTCCCTGCCTGCAATTGTTCTGGAATAACTGTCATTTTTATCTATGACTTGGCTCTCGGCGGTACGTGAAGACTGATACCGAACGCATCTTCCCATGCCTCTTTCAGGACCTCTGATACCGTAGGATGGGCGAAGCACACATCGGTAATCTTTTGTGCGCTGCCTATAAGCGCCGCAGCGGCGGCAATCATCTCTGTCGCTGCAGCCCCGACGATAGTAACTCCCATAACCTTATCGTCAGCCTTGTTTTTAATTACCCGCACCTCTCCTGTGGTCTCATTATGTGCCAGACTTCGGCCGTTGGACTTAAACAGCGCCTTGCCGATATAGGCATCTATTCCTTCTTCGGCGCACTTTTTTTCGTTCTTGCCTACCGAAGCCGCCTCCGGAAACGTATAAACCGCCCGCGGGACGAGGGAATAATCATACATCTTTTCATCACCGCCGGTGACATTGGCCGCTACTACCTCCGCTTCGGCAAATGCTCCATGAGCAAGAAATGTGGTACCTACTACATCACCTAATGCATATACGCCGGGCACGTTGGTTTCCATTTTTTGATTTACTTTTATAATTTTGCCGTTCATCTCAAGTTTTAGAGCCTCGATAGTTTCCTTATCACAAACCGCTCGACGACCGACTGCAACAAGCACCTTTTGAGCCTGCAGATTCTGTCCCGATTCGAGTGATACCGTTGCTGTGTTGCCGGAAGTTTTGACGGCCGTGACTTTCTGACTGACCATCGACTCTATACCGAGCTTCTTGAACTCTCTGGCTATGGTTTTACCGACCCATTCATCCTCGAACGGCAGTAACTGGGAAAGTGCTTCAATTATGGTCACTTTTGTCCCAACCGCTGAGTAAACACAGGCCATCTCGCAACCGATTACTCCGCCGCCGACAATTACCATAGATTCGGGAATTTCGGAGAGATTCAGTGTCTCGTTGCTGCTGATGATTGTCGTACCGTCGAATGTAAAAGTCGGAATCTCCGCTGGCTCCGAACCGGTTGCAATGATAATACTCTTTGCCTCAATCTCGGTATTACCGTCCTGTGATTCGACTTTAATCTTACCGGCGGCAGTGGCAATTCCGCGTCCACGGAACAGCTCGATTCCGTTGCTTTGCATCAGGCCGGTAACGCCTTTATTAAACCCACTTACAATAGCATCTTTTCTCGACTGCATCTTTTGCCAGTTCGGCGTTACTGAACCGATTTCCAAGCCCATCAACGGGGCATATTTTGCCAGCGTTAAAAAGTGTGCCGAGCCGAGCAGAACCTTTGAGGGAATACAGCCGCGGTTTAAGCAGGTCCCGCCCATCGCATCTTTTTCCACCAGCCCCACTGATGCGCCTTTCTGGGCACAGCGAATCGCCGCCGCATAGCCCCCGGGACCGCTGCCGATTACAAAAACGTCGAATTTCTCAGCCATCGTCAAATCCTTTTGCTGTTAAAGAATATATTTTCTTCGAACGTGCAGTATAGCACAAAGCTGTTAAAGACAGAACCCCGGCTTTGCAGAATCAAGTGATTTCGTGCTGCAAGGCAGACACTAAAAAGCCTGTTTTCCAATTGTAGTTTGATTTGCGGGGAAAAAACCGAGCGTTCCTGAATCGAGCTGTAAAATCAAACCTGCATTTGGGTCGATGCCGACGCAATTGCCAGAAAACTCTCGGCCGTCGTGAGTTACTGTTATTCTCTGGCCCAGCAGAAGGCTTAGCCGTTTCCATTCATTTACGACCTTTTCAGGTTTTGTGTGCGATGAATGTATCCAGTATTCAATCGAACTCAACAATCTCTTGGTAAGCAATATACGGTCATAGGTTTTTCCGGTTTCACGGTCAATACTTGTTGCTGCGGAGTTTAGCTCATCTGGGAAATCTTTTTGATGACAATTGATTCCAATGCCGAGAATATAGGCTCTGCCGTATTCGGTCTGTTTTGATTCAAGAAGAATCCCCGCCACTTTTCTACCGTTTAGGATTATATCATTCGGCCATTTAATTCTCGCCGTTTCACCTATCGCCTCAGCCACCGCCACTGCCGCCGTCAGTGACAGTAATTCAGCGTTGGAGCTTTCATCGGTAAGGACAATTGAACATAGAACGCTTTGGCCTTTACCCCCGTACCATTTATTGCCACCTCGGCCTCTGCCTGATATCTGTTCTTCTGCCAGGATTACCAGGCCGTCATTCCTCGAGTCGCTCAGGTATTCCGCAGCAATATCATTGGTGCTTGAAATTGTTGCCAGAACAATCACCTTTTTGCCGATACGCCTTGTTTTGAGCCCATCACGTATCCTGTCTGCGTCGAGAAGGTTTTTCGGAGGCATCGGATTACCTGTCAAGACCGATATCGACGGCGATGGCTGAGTGGGTGATAGCTCCTACGGCTATGCGGTCGATACCGCACTGGGCTATGGCCGAGACGTTATTCAGCGAAACGTTGCCTGATGCCTCTAACAGCGGTTTATTGCCCTTGCCTCGCATTTTATTTCGCATCTCAACGGCGTGATTAAGCTGCCATTGCCCCATGTTGTCCAGCAGAACGATATCGATGCCCGGAATCTTCAGAACGTGATTAAGCTGATTGTCCACGTGGTCCACTTCCACGGCGATAAACCTTGCATGCTGGATTTTTCGTGCGCTGTCGATTACCTCTCTAAGTTTCGGGGCGAAATTCCTGCCGAGTTCCGCCAAATGGTTGTCCTTAATCAGCACTGCATCATACAGCCCCAGCCGATGGTTGTATCCGCCGCCGCATCGTACTGCGTATTTTTCGAGCAACCGCCAGCCGGGCGTTGTCTTGCGCGTATCGTATATCCTGGCTCCGGTTCCCTGAACAGCTCGTACGTATTTAGCGGTCATAGTGGCTATTCCGCTGAGCCGCTGCAGAAAGTTCAGGAGTACGCGCTCTGCACTGAGCATGCCCCGCAACGGACCTTCGATTGTGCCGAGTCTGCTGCCCACATGGGCCGACTTGCTGTCCTTGATGTGAACTTTCAGCGTCAGCCTTTCGTCATATCTTCTGAGAATCTCGGCCGCCACATCCATACCGCAGACCATAATCTCCTCGCGCGAGATAATATGCGCCTTGGCGATTTTATCCTTCCTGAACAGCAGCTTGCTGGTGATATCTTCTGTCCCGAGGTCCTCGCTGATGGCCAGGTCGATTATTGGCTTTGCCTTCTCTAAATTAAGTTTTCTCATTATCCCTTCTTTCTGTAATCACGAAGCACTATTTTCTCCGCCTTCTTCTACCTTTCGTTGTTGCCTTTGCCTTGTCCTTCTTTGTTCTGCTTGCTATGACGAGCTCCGGCAGGTCCCTCAGCTCCTTAAGCCGGTCTCGCAGCATCGCCGCCCGTTCAAAATCCAGGGCTTCAGCAGCTTCGAGCATTTCGCTTTCAATCTGACCTGCCAGCTCGACCCTGTCGTACTCAGTTTCTTCGAACCTGACCGCCTGTCGGGCCGTTTGCCTTGCCTGCACCTGCTCACTGAGAGTTCGGCGGATTTCCTTCTTTATCGTCTCAGGCTTTATGCCGTGCTCTTGGTTGTATTCTATCTGAATTGTACGGCGGCGATTGGTTTCGTCAATAGCTTTTTGCATCGAGTCGGTGACCCTGTCCGCATACAGGAATACCTTCGCGTCGACATTTCTCGCCGTTCGCCCGATTGTCTGTACCAGTGACGTCTTGCTTCTCAGGAAGCCTTCCTTGTCGGCATCGAGGATTGCCACCATCGAAACCTCCGGCAAATCCAGCCCTTCTCGCAGCAGGTTCACACCCACCAGTACATCGAAATTGCCCGTCCGCAAATCTCGCAGGATATCTATCCGTTCGAGCGTATTTATCTCACTGTGCAGGTAGCGGCACCTGAATCCTTTCTTGGTGACATAATCCGACAAATCCTCAGCCATTCGTTTAGTCAACGTCGTTACCAGCACACGTTGTTTTACCTTGACTCTTTTTTCAATCTCACCGAGCAAATGAGGTACCTGGTCTTTGGCGGGATGTACAAAAATCTGCGGGTCCACCAAACCGGTAGGCCGGATAATTTGTTCGACCACCTCACCGCCGCACTTTTCCATCTCGAATGGTCCGGGCGTAGCCGAGACGAATATCACATTTCGCCAGTTCTGCCTGAATTCTTCGAATCGCAGCGGCCGATTATCCAGGGCGCTGGGCAAACGGAAACCGTGTTGGATGAGTACCTCTTTTCTGCTTCTGTCACCGGCCCACATCGCCCGAAGTTGTGGAATCGTTGCATGTGACTCATCGATAAATAAAAGAAAATCCTCAGGAAAATAGTCAATGAGTGTATATGGTCTTGCCCCAGGTTCCAGCCCAGCCAGGTGCCGTGCGTAATTTTCGATTCCGCTGCAATAGCCGACCTCCTGAATCATCTCCAAATCGTACATCGTTCTGGCCTGTAGCCGTTGTGCTTCGAGCAGTTTACCCTCCTGGTTTAATTGCTGAAGTCGTTGCTTCAGCTCAGCCTTGATGCCCTCGGCCGCAGAGCCGACTCTGTCAGGCGGCATAATGTAATGCTGTGAAGGATAGATAAATACCTGCGACTCCGACGCCAAAATTTCTCCGCTTGTTGGATTAATATAGTTTATTTGCTCAATCTCATCACCGAAAAACTCGAACCTGATTCCAAATGACTCATACGATGGGTGCAGCTCTACTACGTCTCCACGGACCCGAAATGTTCCTCGCTTGAAATCTATATCGTTTCGCGTGTACTGCAAATCCGCGAATCGCCCTAACAGATAGTTTCTTTCGACCTCATCGCCAATCCGTACAGCCACCACCGACGCTTTATAATCTTCAGGCGAACCAAGACCGAATATGCACGAAACCGAGGCGACTATAATCACATCATCTCTTGTCGAAAGGCTGGTCGTGGTCGATAGCCGAAGTCGGTCCAAATCATCGTTTTTGGATGCGTCTTTTTCGATGTATATGTCACGCTGTGGGATATACGCCTCCGGCTGATAGTAATCGTAATAACTGACAAAGTATTCGACCGCATTATCCGGAAACAACTCCTTGAACTCTTCATATAACTGAGCGGCTAAGGTCTTGTTGTGGGATATGATAAGTGTGGGCTTCTGCACCTGCGCGATGACATTGGCCATCGTAAAGGTCTTGCCGCTGCCTGTTACGCCCATCAGCGTCTGGTATTTTTTGCTCTGCCTTAGGCCTTCGATTAGCTCTTCAATCGCCTGAGGCTGGTCTCCGGCAGGCTTGTATTGGCTGTTTAATCTGAACTGACCCATATTACAGTGAAAAACCTATAAATGTACAAAAACTGAATTTTAGGCCCTCGGCGTGCCCAAAGCAAGCCTCATAGATGGTGGCCGGCAAATACAGCGATTTACACTAACTCGAAGAGTGGCTATAATGCAATGTTTTACAGTTGAAGCAAGGTCGCGGGCAGTGTATATGCGGCCCGCCCCCGCGTCTTCCGACGCGAGTCGGGGCGGCGGGCCGATTTTTATTTATGGAGAGTTGTCTCTGTACCGATTTTTGAATATAAGTGCAGTAAATACGGCAGGATAAATGAATTTCTCGAAAAGACCGGCGGCGATGCTAAAAGGCGGTGCCCACACTGCGGCAGCAGCGATTTGGAAAAGCAGTTTTCAGTCTTCGCCGCACAGGTCAAAGAAGGGCAGTCAAAGAAGTGCCTTGGCTGCAGCGATACCGGCTGTCCCCATGCGCGGGGATAATTCGATAAACCAGTGGACGGACAGATGAGCGACAAAAAGGGAAGTTACGATTTCAACGCAATAGAGAAGAAGTGGCAGACATATTGGCTGCAAAATAAAACCTTCGCAGCCATCGACTGCGACGATTCGAAGCCCAAGTATTATGTCCTCGATATGTTCCCGTATCCGAGCGGCCAGGGCCTGCACGTCGGACACCCGGAAGGCTACACAGCAAGTGACATTGTCGCCCGTTATAAACGGATGAATGGTTTTAATGTCTTGCATCCGATGGGCTGGGACGCATTCGGACTGCCTGCTGAGCAGTACGCCGTCCAGACCGGTACGCCGCCGGCCGAGACCACTAAGGCCAACATCAAAAATATGCGACGACAGATTCAATCGCTGGGTTTTAGCTATGACTGGGACAGAGAAGTAAATACCACTGATCCCGATTATTACAGGTGGACGCAGTGGATTTTCCTGAAATTCTTTAACAGTTATTTTGACGACGCCGAACAAAAAGCAAAACCGATAGAACAATTGCAAATACCACAAGGCCTGTCAGAGGAAGAAAAGCGAAAGTACATAGACTACCACCGTCTTGCATACGAAGCCGAGGTAGCGGTCAACTGGTGTCCGGCATTGGGGACCGTACTGGCCAATGAGGAAGTGGTAGGGGGCCTGAGCGAGCGCGGCGGTCATCCCGTCATTAGAAAGCCGATGCGACAGTGGATGCTTCGAATAACGAAATATGCCGAAAGATTGCTCGAAGATTTACAAGAAGTTGACTGGCCTGAATCGATTAAGAAACTCCAGCAGGACTGGATAGGCAAAAGTATCGGGGCGGAGGTTGATTTTGCAGTTGACGGTTTTTTCGAGGTCCTTCGGGTTTTCACAACCCGACCAGATACACTCTTCGGTGCAACCTATATGGTCCTGTCGCCGGAACATCCACTTATAAACCAAATCACCACCGAAGAACATAAGGAAACGGTTGATAAATACCGCCAGGAGGCTGCTCGAAAAAGCGATTTGGACCGCACGGACCTGGCTAAGGAAAAGACCGGTGTCTTTACAGGGGCTTATGCGATTAACCCTGTTAACAATGAGAAGATTCCAATCTGGATAAGTGACTACGTTTTAATCAGCTATGGAACCGGCGCGATTATGTCGGTCCCTGCCCACGATGAGCGTGACTTCGAGTTTGCAAAAAAATTCGATCTGCCGATTGTCGCAGTAGTTGAGCCGTCCGATACCGAGCTTGCACAAGCCGTTAGAAAAGGACAGGCCTGTTACATCGGCGATGGTAGGGCGATTAACAGCGGACAGTTCGACGGCCTGACCACTGCCGAGTTCAAGGAAAAGATTACACAATGGCTTGAGAAAAAGAACCTTGGATGTAAGGCCGTAAATTATAAACTTCGTGACTGGCTTTTTTCGCGGCAGAGATACTGGGGTGAACCGTTTCCGCTTCTGCACAAAGAAAATAGCGAGGTAATAAGTTTATCTGAAGACCAGTTACCGCTGAAATTGCCGCACGTCGAAGATTACAAGCCTTCGGGGACGGGTGAATCACCTCTTGCCGACGCGACAGACTGGCTTGATGTGATGTTACCCGACGGCACAAAAGCAAAGCGCGAAACCGATACAATGCCGCAGTGGGCCGGAAGCTGCTGGTATTACCTGCGCTACATCGACCACAAAAACAACAATCACTTTTGTGACGGTGAAAAAGAAAAGTACTGGATGAACGTCGATTTGTATATCGGCGGCGCCGAACACGCGGTGCTGCATCTGCTTTATTCGCGGTTCTGGCACAAGCTTCTCTATGACCTGGGATACGTCAGCACCAAAGAGCCGTTCGGCAAACTCGTTAATCAGGGAATGATACTCGGCGAGGACGGCCAGAAGATGAGCAAGAGTCGCGGAAACGTCGTCAATCCCGACAAGGTCATCGCCGACTACGGTGCAGATTCTATGCGGTTGTATGAGATGTTTATGGGGCCGCTCGAAGCGGCTAAGCCCTGGTCTATGCAGGGCGTTGAGGGCGTTCACAGATTCCTGCAGCGATTATGGCGGCTGATAATAGATGAAGATACCGGCGAACTTAGCAAGCAGGTGAAAAACGTTGAAGCCGACGAGGCCACGCTTCGATTACTACACCAGACCATAAGAAAAGTTACCGGGGACATCGAAGATTTCGGTTTTAATACGGCCATTAGCCAGATGATGATATTACTTAACCATCTCAGCAAGCAGAACACCCAGCCAAAAGATGTGCTTGAGAAACTCGTCCTGATACTCGCCCCGTTTGCGCCGCACATCACCGAAGAGCTCTTCTCGAGGCTCGGACACAATAACACGCTTTCCTTCGAGCCATGGCCGAAGTATGATGAAAAACTGGCGAAAGAAAAGGAAATAGAGCTTGCCGTTCAGGTCAATGGAAAGATTAAAGATAGAATTGTGGTTGCCTCTGATGCCGATGAGCAGGTAATCAGAGACAAGGCATTAAGTAGCGAAAAGGTAGTTGCGGCGCTGGACGGTGAAAAACCGAAAAAGGTTATCGTAATTAAATCCAGATTGGTTAATATAGTCATCTAAAGCATCCATTTATAGTTGAGATTTTCCCTTATCCAATGATTAAACCTAATGACGGATACGTTACTTTTATCGTAAACCCTAAATCGGGTGCAAGCCATAGCGGCATACAAACTCGCCCGCTGGAGAAATATTTTGCCTCCAGGGGCTTTGAAGTACGGGCGAACCTGACCGGGTCGCTCGAAGACGCCTGCGAGCTGGCTACCGAAGCGGCTGTAGATTATAACTGTGCTATCGTTGTGGCCGCCGGCGGCGATGGCACTATCAGGGAAGTAGCGCATGGATTGGAAGGTTCGAATAAACCCCTTCTGATTGTGCCCCAGGGTACCGAAAATCTGCTTGCAAATGAACTCGGTTACGACCACAGGCTCGATACCGTGATAAAGATTTTTGAGGCCGGTTTTACAAGATATCTGGACCTCGGTCGGGCTAACGGCAGGTGCTTTACCTGTGTAGCCGGATTCGGTTTCGATGGGCAGGTAGTTGCTAAAGTGCATCGTGTTCGCGACGGACATATCTGTCACATGGATTACTTCTGGCCTATCTGGCGGTCATTCTGGGCCTACAAGTTTGAACCCATGAAGGTTATAGCGGACGGAAGTGAGGTTTTTAATGACCGTGGTCTCGTTTTCGTGGGGAATATTTCCCGTTATGCCCTTGGCCTGAATATCCTGCACAGGGCTGATTACAGTGACGGCTTACTGGATATTTGCATATATAAATGTCGCAGCCATCTCCGGCTTTTGAAGCATTCGCTTCTGACCGTGGCCAAACGTCACTGGAACGAGCATGATGTCATTTATCTACAGGCAAAAAACATTACGATTAGCGCCGATTCTGAAACAATAGCTACTGAGATTGACGGCGACCCCGGTCCCCGGCTTCCGGTCAACATCGAAGTCGTTCCCCAGGCTGTAAAGGTATTGGTCCCGGAAGGCGCCAAACCAGCGGGTCTGAGAACACGTATATTACGGGCCTTGAAATAGTTGCTCGTTTGAATTTTACTCTGAACGGAACACTATGAAAACCGATGGTTTTGTGATTGGCGATGGCGCCGGCCAGGGCAGCTTGAAACCTGTGAAAAAAATTGTACAGGTTGGACTTGAAGGACCGTTGTTTGTTATTGCCGGCCCTTGCGTTATTGAGGATGAGGATATATGCAGGCAGATTGCTGAGCAGTTGCTGAGAATAACACAAAAAGTCGGCCTCGGCCTCGTGTTCAAAGCCAGTTTTGACAAGGCAAATCGCAGCAGCATATCGAGTTTTCGAGGACCCGGCCTTGAAAAAGGCTTGGCCGTTCTTGAATCTGTCCGTGACGAATTTGACATACCGGTGATGACCGACGTCCATGAAACCTGTCAGGTGCAGCCTGTTAGTGAGGTCGTTGACTGTCTGCAGATACCGGCCTTTCTGTGCAGGCAGACCGACTTGTTGTGTGCATGTGCACGGACGCAAAAACCGGTCAACGTTAAAAAGGGCCAATTTGTATCGCCGGCGGAGATGAAAAACGTAGTAGAAAAACTCAGGCTCTGCGGCAATGACAAGATAATGCTGACCGAGCGAGGCACCTTCTTTGGCTACAACCGTCTCGTCAATGATATGACCGCTATCAGTACTATGAAGGCCCTTGGCTGCCCAGTAGTATTCGACGCTACCCACAGTGTGCAGATGCCTGGCGGACTTGGGACTGAAAGTGCGGGTAATCGCCGGATGGTGCCTGTTTTGGCCCGGTCGGCTGTTGCTGCCGGCACCAACGGCCTATTTATAGAAGTACACACCGAACCAGACAAGGCCAAATCCGATGCCGCCTGCATAATGCCCATCGAATGGGTTGCCGATACACTCAGGACTTGTAAGGAGATATTCGAAATTGTCTGCCAAAAATAAAGCTAAACAGCACAAGCAGTATATCTACGGACCGGTACCGTCTCGTCGATTAGGCCGCAGCCTCGGCGTTGACATTATTCCATTTAAGCTCTGTCCGCTGGATTGTGTCTATTGTCAGCTTGGTCGCACCACAGATAAAATTGTAGTACGTAAAATTTATACCTCGATTGATGAAGTCGTAACTGAGCTCAAGCAGCGTCTCGACGAGGGCATCGAAGCTGATTTTGTTACAATAAGCGGTTCGGGTGAACCGACACTGCACAGCAGGTTAGGTGAGTTGATAGACCGCATCAGAAAAATCACTGTTATTCCGATAGCAGTATTGACAAACGGTGTATTGTTTGATGACCCATCGGTACGTGCCGATTGCTGTAAGGCCGATGTAGTTTTGCCCTCGCTTGATGCCGCCGACCAGCAGACGTTCGAGCGAATCAATCGGCCTTGTACGAATATCAGTATTGAAAACGTCATTTCCGGCTTGTGTGAGTTCAGAAATAAGTTCGATGGGCAGATTTGGCTTGAGGTGTTCTTTGTTGATGGGATTAACACCACCCCGGAGCAGATTACTAATCTGCGTGTCGCAATCAAGCGAATCAGGCCCGATAAAGTTCAGCTGAATACGGCGATTCGTCCGACAGCCGATTTAGATGTTAAAGTGGTCACTCGGGACCGGCTCGAACAAATAGCCTCAAAGCTCGGCGGAAAAGCCGAGGTCGTTGCAGATTTCACCACCGCGCACCTCGATAAGCATTTGGTTCGCGATTCCGAAGACGTTCTGGAGTTGCTCAGACGTAGGCCCTGCTCTATGGACGATATTTGTCACGGCCTGGCAATGCCGCCCAATGAGGTTATCAAACTTATCGACGTGCTCCGCAATAAGGAGCTTATCGAAGAAGTCGAAACCGCAGGGATTCTCTTTTACAGACCCTGCCCGACACCACCGATAAAGTGACTCATTTTTGCCGTTTTTGCCGCAATTGACACGCCTTTTTGTAAAGCTGTAGCCTTTATTGGCCGATAAAACCTTTGGAAATTTGACCGCATTAGTGATTTTATCAAGTTCGCGGTAAATTCTTTTTTTCTGCTTCAGTCGACTGCCCTTAGGCCGATAAATACTGTTGGTAGTCTTCTGTTTACCTGTAGGACAGTTTAATGGTCAAAAGGCAGCGACAGCTAACGCTTAATAAGGGCCACGAGAAATTCATCTTCCGTTATGATGTCGGGCATGAAGATGAGCTTATCGATGCTATGATTGACCAGGCCAAAGAAGCCGGAACAAACTTTGACTGGTTCGACGCGGCAGTGCTCAGTTTTAAGCTGACTCAGTCCCTGATATGCCAGGCCGACGAGTTGTTACAGGCAAACGGCGACTTTGAGATTGAAAGCGGTAATCTGCAAAGCTGATTGAGGAAGATGTAATATGGAAGGTAACAATACTGTTAATGATTTTTTGAACTATCTTAAATTCGAGAAGCATTTTTCCGAGCACACCGCGAAGTGTTACGGTGCCGACTTGGCTCAGTTCACTGAGTTTCTGCTCGGCAGGTCCCAGGCCGATTATAGCCAAGATAGTGACGGCGGTGCAACCGGCGGCGGACAAAGCGCAACGGGTCTGTCCGTCCAGACCAAGGCTGTGGTTGACCAGATGTTGCTGTCGATTGATGTCGATTCTGTCCGTGCGTATCTGGCCAATTTGAACGACAAGCAATATTCCAAAAGTACCATCGCTCGAAAGCTCGCTACGCTGAGAAGCTTCTATAAATTCCTGCTTAAGAGAGGCTCGGTAAGCTCGAATCCCGTCACAGCGGTACGGACACCGAAGCAGGACAAGAAACTGCCCCGGTTTCTCGAATACGAAGAGGTGAAGAGGCTACTGGGGACACCTCCGGTGGATAACTGGCTCGGCGCTAGAGACAAAGCGATTCTGGAGGTGCTCTACAGCACCGGCATAAGAGTCAGCGAGCTGGTGGGCTTAAATATGGACGACATTGATTTCCTTGGTGAGGTCGTACACGTTCGAGGCAAAGGCAAGAAGGAGAGAATCGCCCCTATTAGCTCTTCAGCCCTGCAGGTAATACAGCACTATATGGAATACAGAAACAAAAGGTCGCAAAGCAATCCGAACTTCGACCCTAAGGTGCTCTTTGTCAATAAGCACGGCAAGAGACTGAGCACACGAAGTGTCCGTCGTAAAATGGATAAGTATCTCAAGATGGCTGGTCTGGACCCGGCTATTAGTCCGCACACCCTGCGGCACAGCTTTGCCACACATATGCTGAACAATGGTGCGGACCTAAGAAGCGTACAGGAGTTGCTGGGTCATCAATCGCTCTCCACAACCCAGATATATACGCATCTGACGACGAAAAAGCTCAAGGATGTTTATGATAGTGCCCACCCAAGGGAAAACGAATTCTCCCAGGACAGAACTGAAGAAATATCTCATCAACCTGAAGAGGCACGTTGGTAAGGTAAGTCCGTATAGCTGAACAAAAAGCCGCCGTCCGGCGGCTTTTTTTATTTTTCGTTTTGGTTATTGTTTTCGCCAATATACTCTGGAACCAGCCGCTTGATTCCCTCGACTATTCGCCCATGGTCCTGTGTCTGGGCCATGGTGACCAGTTCCTTAATAGCGGACTCGATGCTTTGACGGTCAACCGGTATATTCCTCCAAATTCCAATCTTTGGATGCCGCGTCGGCAGCATGTTTTCGCCGGTTATCGATAGCTCTTCGAAGAACTTTTCACCCGGCCTTGGACCGGTGAATGTGATATCAATGTCTTCACCGGGCCTGAAACCACTGAGGATAATTAGTTCACGGGCCAGGTCCACGATTTTAACAGGTTCTCCCATATCAAGTACAAATATCTCCCCGCCTTTGCCCATAGCCGCAGCCTGAAGCACAAGCTGGCTTGCTTCCGGGATAGTCATAAAGTATCGTTTCATATCCGGATGCGTGACAGTGACCGGGCCACCGTCGGCGATTTGTTTCTTAAAGATGGGAACCACAGAGCCGTTGGAGCCGAGAACGTTACCGAAACGAACGGTGACGAAGTGAGTTTTGCTCTTATCATTGAGGCCCTGGATATACATTTCAGCTATGCGTTTGGATGAGCCCATCAAAGATGTCGGATTTACCGCCTTATCCGTGCTTATCATTATGAAACTCTTAACGCCGTACTTGTCTGCAGAATCGGCAACGATACGAGTACCAACGACGTTGTTCTTGATTGATTCGCCGGGATTTATTTCCATCAGTGGAACGTGTTTATGTGCTGCTGCGTGTATCACAATTTCCGGCTTAAATTGTCTGAAAATCTGTTCAACGCGAATCCTGTCGGTGATGTCGCATATTATGGCCTGTAATTTGGTGTCGGGAAAACGGCTGTTTAATTCACGGTCGATGTTAAAAAGGGGATTTTCAGCCTGTTCTACAAGCAGCAGTTCTTTAGGCTTGAAATTACAGACCTGACGGGTCATCTCGGCGCCGATGGAACCGCCGGCGCCGGTTATCAGGATTGTCTTGTTTCGGAGGTAGTCTTCTATGAGATTTAGGTCAAGCTGTACGGCCTCCCTGCCGAGCAGGTCGTTAATGTCCACGTCTCGAATCTGTGATACTTTAAGACGACCCGATGCGATATCAGTTATGGATGGAACAGTACGAAATCGTACTTTGGTTCCCTCGCAGACCTGAATGACACGACGCAACTGATGATGGCTTGCGCTCGGTATAGCTATAGCTATTTCATCGATATTGTGTTCTTCGCAGACACTGGCGAGATGCTCGACCCTGCCGAGAACCGGTATTCCGTGTATGCTGATTTTTTGTTTGGTGGCATCGTCGTCTATAAATCCCACGACATCATATTCCGCAACAGGCATACGGTGAATCTCACGCAGCAGCGCTTCTCCTGCGTTGCCTGCTCCGACTATCAGGAAACGTTTGAGTCTGCCTGCCTCCACAGTGCGAAACTCTTCGTAGTACAACCGTATTGCCATTCTCATACCGGACAGAATCAGAATTGTGCCAAACATGTCGGCCATGAAGATGCCCTGACTCATTTCAGTCAGACTATCGAGATACGGGTTTCTTCGAAGAAGTGGTGTGTAAAGGAATAGTACCCACAGAACGAACATCGTACCTGTGCTGGCAAGCGAAGCTCGGGCTATTCCAAAAAGGTCTGTTATGCCTACGTACCTCCACCAGCCCCGGTACTGCTGGTAAAAAGCAAAAATTGACAGCTTTATAATAAAGACAAGTGCAAGCATTATTGGAAACTGCTCGATGAGCCACGTACGTCTAAACTGCATATTGCTGGCTACAAGGAATGAAAACATCAGCGATAATGTGAAGGCTACGGCATGTGCAAATATTATCAGCGGCTTACGGTAAGCAAGAAGCACCGGGGCTGGAACCGATGAATCTGCCTGGACCTTACTTGTCTGCTTTAGAGTCCCCGAACGCTCTGTGTCGCGTTTGGGGTGCCCATCTGAGTCTGTCGCCGACTTCGGCATAGCAGTCCTGGATACATATACGAAAACAGAATTACCTTAAGATACACTCTAACAACAATTTAAGTATGTGTCAAGAAACGACACCGGTTTATTATCCGTGGCCCTGAAGGTAATATTATTAACCCTCCGGTATGCAGTGCCGCCCGCGTACCCGTATGCCATACCGGGATCAGCCTGGTAAAGACCGTTCCGAATCTACGTTAACTCAGACTTTATTGTTCGGCATCATCGGGCCCTGATTGTTCTTCTGCTTGTTTTTCCTGAGTATCGGCAGTACCAGTCTCATTCAAAGCAGGGTCCCGGCAAATCTCATCGATAGGCGTATTGTCAACCTTGTTGCGAAGCAGAGCGTAGATTATCGTGTTCGCCGAGAAATAAAAGCTCATAATAAAAGCTACTATTAGGCCTAAAATAATGAGAACGAAAATGTGTATGACAAGGGCCGCAAACCATTCGGTGCCGCTCGAAGTGGTGTCAAATACAACTCTGCTGAGGTTCTGGAAATAAGGCTGCGGCCAGATTACCTCGAACTTCTGCTCTCCTTTGCCGAACAGGCCTAGACTCAATAAGAACCTGGTGACAAGAAGCAGCAGAAATGCAAAAAAGCGCACAAACATATAACAGATTGCTCCGTAGACAGCTGCCAGAGTAGTATATATCGCCATTCTCCACGGCCTGGAATATACATAGTTAAACGAGCGGCTGATGGCGTCAAAGCAATCAAGCCCGTCATAGGCTAAAGCCGGAAACATCAGGTTAAATCCGGCACCGGTCAGTATCAGAACAATCGTAATAACAATACCCGTTATCAAAGCAAGGGCAAACAATATTGCCACGATAATCTCACCGGCATAGGGGATGTTGCCGAGAAGCCCAAGCAGGAAAATACATAAGCCAAGACAAATCGAAATGGCTATAGGGGCCAATGGCGCGGCCAGAAAGCTGACAAACTTCTTTGTGCTGTATCGAAGGGCCTCGGAAATGCCTGGTTTTTCACCGTGTGCAAACTGTAAGGCTGATATTCTGCAAATGGCTCCACCGGCAACGCAAATGAAAATAAGTTTTATAGCCGCAAATATTATAGAATACCAAAAGTGATATTTGAAAGACCAGCCGACGGCATTGAAATAATCAGCGACATCTTCGACTGCGGAACCAATTCTGCCGTTGAGAACAGAATCCACTGTTTTCTCAAATTGTTTTGCTCCGTGCTTCCACATCGTTGAGAATACACCCACGCCTTGGCTGTTGTCTTTATTCAACTCGATGAATTCAGCCACGGCGGAAGGCTCCTGCATGTAAACACTCAATTCCGTGACCTTGCCGTCGAAAGTTGTAACAACCGACCTAGTCAAGTCCATCAGCACCCCGCACGCACTTATTACAGCTACTGCAAGGAAGGCGATAATCATCTTGCTCGGGTGAATAGCTATACGGAAACTCTGAAAAATCTTGGTGAACAAAAGTTTGTCGAAAAGCTGGATTTCAGTTTGTGCCTCTGCCATTTCTGAATCCTTTCAAATGGGGTTCGACTTCATTTTCTACACGCCTTGTCTCGGTCTGTGCCGGGCCGTAGCTACAAGCGCACAGCGGCATAGAGTATACTTATATTATCGGTCGTTTCACAGAGTTTTTTTTAGTCTTTTAGGTGGCCGCTCAGGCTTTGCCGTGTGCATCTTGCGGGACACCTTCATCTTTCTTTTCGACGGGTGTGGATATCTTATACGCACTGTCGAGCCACGCACCGAGGTCAATCAGTCTACAGCGTTCCGAACAGAAGGGGAAAAAACGGGCCGAATCGGTATCTTGATACTCTGGTGTCTTTATGCGTATTTTGCAGGTAGGGCATCTATAAATCATAGGAATTCATAACAAATCACTGTGGTTCGCCGGGGGCCAAGCCGTTTTCAATCATCCTTGCGTACTCTACTGAATATCTTGCCCAGGGCTTGGCTTCAAGCCGTGTTCTGCCGATTCTCTTGCCCGTACCAAGGCAAATACCGTATGTATCCTTATTGATACGGTCAAGGGCTTCGTCAATTTGTTGCAGTAGTTTTCTTTCACCTTCCATCAAACCCAGAGTCAGTTCCTGTTGATAGTTGTCCGTCCCTATATCAGCCATGTGTATGGGCATAGCCGACAGGTCTCCGGCAGCGTCAATCCGCGAATTTTTCAGCGCCTCGTCGTGTATCTCATTAACGTCGCCGATTAACTCTCGGCGCTTGGCGAGTAGCAGTTCCTTGAAGTGCTCGAGGTTTTTGGCGGAAATCTTTTTGTTATTTCCACCGTTCGTTCCACCTTTTGTTTTGTTATTGTCGGTCACCTTCACCCTTGCCTCTGATGTTACCTTAAATCACTAAACTGCCGAAACCAACATTATACCAAATTCGACAAGTTAAGTTAATAGCTTCTTTATACCAATCTATGTTGGTGGGTTCAATTAGGCAAAAAGTAACACCATCACTTGATGATATAACATAAGAACTTACATATAAATGACTTACGTATTATATTATAGGTCGTTAGGGGCAGGGATTTTCGAGCGAGTCTAAAGATTTTTACGAGCTTGACCGTTCTGTGGATTGCTTTTTGCGAATTTGCCCAGAGGAAGAAAAAATTTTTCACTCTCGACCATACCTTCGAATGTTGTTACACCGAATACATCTTCGATTTTTTCTCGAGTGAAGACTTCATTAATGTCACCGAGATGACCGGTTTTGTCTGATATGAGTAGGGCTTTGTCACAATATTGTATTGCAAGATTGATATCGTGAGTTACCGCGATAATCGTTTTGTTTGTTTTACTCTGGACCTCTTTGAGCAGGTCGTAAATACCTACCTGGTGTTTGAAGTCAAGAAAGCTCGTGGGTTCATCCAGCAGCAGTATGGGGCTTTGCTGCGCCAGAGCCCGCGCAATAAATACTCGCTGCCTTTCGCCTCCGCTGAGCTGACGTATCGGCCGGGATTCAAAACGGCTGGTCTCTGTCATCTCCAGCGCCTGTGCTATTATTTCTCTGTCACTTTCCGACTCGAAGCCGAATGTTGACATATACGGTGTTCGTGCCATTGCCACCACTTCGGCCACGGTGAAGTCAAACGCAGGGACAAATTCCTGTCGAACCACAGCTACCTTACGCGCCAGGGCCTTGACTGAATATGAGTGTATGTCCGCACCGTCTATTCGGATTTGGCCTTTCTGAGGTCGAAGCAGGCCGCATATAAGATTTAGCAGGGTGCTTTTGCCTGCTCCGTTCGGACCGACAACGGCAAGAAACTGCCCCCTCTGGACCCCAAAACTCATATCCTGCAGGACAATCTGCGGTCCGTATGCGAAACTCACGTTTTCAATCTCTACAGGCAGACTCATTTTACCCAGCTAACCTTTCTGTTGTACCTGGCAAGTAATATCAGGAAAAACGGCCCTCCGGTAATCGCCGTTATTATCCCGACCGGAAGCTGTGCCGGCGCTATGACCGTCCTTGCTAAAGTATCTGCGACCGCCAGCAAGGCCGCACCGCTGATTGCGCTAAGCGGCAACAACTGGCGATGGTCCGGCCCGAAGATAAGCCTTACGCCGTGAGGGACAATCAGGCCGACGAATCCGATTAAGCCGCTAAGACTGACCGCGATGGATGTTACAAAAGCCGACAGGGCAAATGCAATCAAATTGGTCCTTGCTGTGGCTACACCAAGGCCCTGTGCTTCGGCTCGTCCTAATGTCAAAACGTTCAATCTCTGTGCTATGCTGAATAAACCGACAAGTCCGAGCAGAATTGCTGCAGCACTGGCGCCGATAACCACAAGGCTTTTCTCTGTAATACTTCCCATCAGCCACAACCAGATTTCACGAAGCTGGTAACTTTTGGCAATCTGAGTCAAAAACATAATCAGGGCTGAAAAGAAGGCATTTATAACGACACCTGCCAGCAGCAGTGATGTGGCCGAGGAACGGCCGGTTGCAAAATGACCGATGAACCAGACCAGCCAGACAGTTCCGAAAGCGCCGACAAAAGCGAAAACACTGACCGAAACGCCTGCCCAACTGCCAAGAAAAGAAGCAAGCATTATTGCCAGAGCTCCGCCTAATCCGGCACCGCTGGATATCCCGAGGATATATGGGTCGGCCAATGGATTTCGCAATATAGCCTGCAGTGTAACACCGGCACATGCCAGGGCTGCTCCGACAATAGCCGCCAGAAGTACGCGAGGCAGACGCGAGCCGAAAATGATTTCATAATCTATATTGTGGCCCTGCGTGTCACCGGCCCCTGTGAGCGCATTTTTCAAAGAGACCGGATGTGAACCTGTCATTGTGCAGAAGAGCAATATTAAAATCAGCAACACCAGGGCTGCAGCGGCCCTGGTCGCAACACTTCTGGCGGTGACGGTCTTTGAGTTCATTATGGGGCTACTATACCAGATTCAGCGATGAGTTCCACATCAGGGTTGGTGGATGATTTGGCCTATCTGCTCAAGACCCTGCCCGATTCGAGGCCCAAGACGTAAAATGGTGTCGGGGTCAACAACGTAAATCCTGTTGTTCCTGACCGCGGGCAGGTTCTTATATTTGCTCCAAAACACCATAGATTCCTGTTTTTGAGATTCGATTGTCTCTTTGTTCATAGCCGCCTGAATGATGACGTCTGCCTGACATGTCAGAAGTTCTTCAGTGCTGAGTCCCGGATACTGAATCGAAGTCGAAGATATCGCATTCTGTGCGCCTGCCAGCTCCAAAAGCTCTGTGATAAAAGTATTGCCGCCCGCTACTCGCAGCGGTTCCGGCTGAACAACCCATAATACACGAGGCTTGGTCGGCGTGTTAAATTTCTGTTCTGACTGTTTTAATTGCATGTTGATGATATTAATCAACTTTTTGGCTTGTTTACTTTGTCCTGTAGCTGAACCTATCTTTTCAATAGCAGGTTCAAGTTCCTCGATTTTCTCAAGTCTCAGTGTCAGTACCCTGTAACCAAGTCTTTTAAGACTATTTGCAACGTTGTTTTGCTGCTCGAACCACAATGTTATCACCAGTTCCGGCTTACAGGCGATAACCGCTTCCAGATTTGGTTGCCAGAAGCTGCCTATTTTTTTCTTATCAAGTGCTTCCAGCGGCCAGTCACAATCGTTCGATACCGCTATTATTTTATCGTCCAGTCCCAGTTTGAACAAAATTTCAGTGATGTTCGGAGCAAGTGATACGATTCTCTGAGGCTGCTGTTTATTGCCTGAAACAGGTGGTGCAGCACATTGAGCACAATAGCGAAGACGTATTACACCCGACACCGCCGCTGCGATAAAAATAATAACTACGAAAAATAATACGGTTCTTAGTTTACTATTATGCATTTTCAGGTTCTTTTGAATTGCTTTTCCAGATCGGAAAGTGAAAATTTAAGAACTGTAGGCCGGCCGTGGGCGCACCTGCTGGCAAGTTCGTTCCGATGTCGGTCGGCCAGTAATTGTTCAATTTCAGCGGCCGTTAATTTTTGTCCCGCTTTAATTGCGCCTTTACAGGCAGCCATATTAATGACCACATCGAGTAAGGCTTCCGCATCGAATTGTTTTCCTTTATCTGCGAGCAAATCGAGCAGGTCGCGAACAAATTCGACGGGATTAGCTTTGGCAAGCAGGTCCGGAAATGACTGAACAGCAATTGTTTTAGGCCCGAAAGGGACGACCTCTAAACCAAATTTTTCCAGTATTTCCTTGTTCTCTTCAAGGGCCTGTTGTTGTGTTGCACTTGCCTCGAAACTTTCCGGCAGCAGCAGCTTCTGTCTCTCAAGGTTCTGGGAGGTTACTCGCTGCTTGATTTGATTATAAAGAATCCGCTCATGCAGCGCATGCTGGTCAAGTATCTCGAATCCTTCCTGTGTCTGTACTACTATATAGCTGTCATGGATTTGCAGAAAGTTCGGCTGAGGCTGTTGTAATTGTCCCTGCCGCAGTGGTTCGTAAACTGCGCCGGACCGCTGTGATTGTTCTTTGAGTGATGAAGAAGTATCGATGTCCCTGAGAGCGAGACGGTTCTGGGTTTCGACAGGCCGGTGTTTTTTGAAGAACTCATCCATCGCCAGGCGGATATTTAACGTGTGCTCATATTCTTCCTTTGACTGAGACGACGGGGCGGCGCCGGTTTGCCTTATCGGTATCTTACCTTTCACATCGAGGTCCGAGGCCAGCAGCTTTTCTCGCAGTACCGCCAGGACCTGAGAATGAACCAGATTGGCGTTGTAGAAGCGAACCTCAATTTTCGTGGGATGCACGTTTACGTCATAGTCTTCGTATGGCATTTGAATAAAAAGAAAAACCACTCCGAAGCGGTCCGGTTCGAGAAACGTGCGATAAGCCTCACGTATAGCATGAGAGATAAATTTGTCCCGGATAAAGCGACCATTGAGAAATACATACTGAAGTTTATTATTTGTTCGCGATATCTCCGGTCGACCCAGAAAAGCATGGATATTCAATCCCTTTTCCTCGCTTTGGGTTTCCATCAGGCTCTGCGCAATCTCTTGCGAAAAAAGTCCGGCAATTCTCTCGTGCAATGATTGACCACCAGACAGATTGTGGAGCTCATGGCCGTTGTGGCTTAATGTCAAATAGGTATTGTTGTTTACAAGAGCGATCCGGGAGAACTGTTCGCTGATGTGCGTCATTTCAGTATTTACGGTCCGCAAAAACTTGCGCCGCGCCGGCAGTTTGTAAAACAAATCCCGCACTTCGATTCTTGTGCCGTAATCACAACTGCATGGTTTGACCTCACCCTTAGCCCCGCAGTCGATCTCGACCGAGCTGCCTTGTGGTGAATCCTGAGTTCTGCTGATTGCCTTTATCGCCGCAATCGAGGCGATACTCGCCAGCGCTTCACCCCTGAAACCCAGCGTAGTAATAGCTCGTAAGTCCTTGCTGGACCTTATCTTACTGGTGGAGTGCGGCTCGAAGGCCCTGCCGAGGTCCTCTGCGTCCATCCCGAAGCCGTCGTCCGCGACAGATATGAGTTTCCTGCCTCCGTCTTCGACGGCAATATCGATTCGTGTTGCCCCCGAATCAATACTGTTTTCGACTAATTCCTTGACGACGCTCGCCGGCCGCTCAATAACCTCACCGGCGGCTATCATGTTAATCATATTATCGTCAAGGACGGATATAACTCCCATTGCACCCACCGGTCCGAATAAAGATTTGTAATACTTAGTGTATAATCAAACTTTCACCCGTCATTTCATCGGCTTTCGGCAGTCCCATCATCTCCAGAAGTGTCGGCCCCACGTCTGCCAGCTTTCCACCTTCGCGTAATTTACATTTCTTGAATCGCTCATCAAAAACTATAAGCGGAACGTCCCCGACCGTATGCGCGGTATGTGGTTTGTCGTTGCCTTCCGACATCTTCTCGAAGTTGCCGTGGTCTGCTGTTACAATTGCCGCGCCGCCCATGGATTTGACCTTATCCAGCACCTTGCCGACACATTCGTCAACCGCCTCAGCCGCCTTTATCGCCGCCTCTAAGATTCCGGTATGGCCGACCATATCGGGATTAGCAAAATTTGTAACGATTACATCATACTTATCAGAACCAAGCCTTTCGAGAAGCACTTCTGTCACCTCGTCAGCGCTCATTTCAGGTTTGAGGTCGTATGTCCTCACGCGTGGCGAAGGCACTATCTGCCGGTCTTCACCGGCAAAGGGTTTTTCTGTATAGTCGTTAAAGAAAAACGTTACGTGAGCATATTTCTCCGTTTCGGCACAACGGAACTGTTTCAGGCCGAGTGAACTCCAGTACGCACCGAGGATATTTTTCATCTTCGGCGGCTTTGGAAAGGCAACCGGCGCCGGTATCGTTGCGTCATATTCGGTCATACAAACATAATAGATGTCCGGCTTGGTAGCCCTGGTGAATTCCTTGAAGTCATCCTGAACAAAAGCCCTGGTTATCTCACGAGGCCTGTCACCGCGAAAGTTAAAGAAGACCACGCCGTCGCCGTCCTCGATAATCCCGACAGGCTCATTTTGTTCATTGACAATGCATGTCGGCTCGATGAATTCATCCGTTATTTGGTTTTCGTAACTTTTATCGACGGCCTCGGCTGCGCTTTTGGTTTTGTGTCCTTTACCGAACCTCATGCATTCATACGCACGCTGAACCCGGTCCCAGCGGCTGTCACGGTCCATAGCATAGAAACGACCCATCACCGTAGCGATACGCCCAACGCCGATTTGGGCGGCCTTTTTTTCGATTTGCTCAATGTAACCTGCGCCGCTGTCGGGTGGTGAATCGCGCCCGTCGGTAAAGGCGTGTATAAATGTTTTTTCAATGCCGTTTCTTTTTGCAAGTTCTAATAGGCCGTACAGATGGTTCAGCAGGGAATGAACGCCGATGTCACTACAAAGGCCCAAAAGGTGCAGTCGGCCGTTGTGCTCTTTTATGTATTCAATCAAATCGAGAAAAACCTTATTTTCGAAGAAAGAACCATCCTCGATAGCCATACTTAGCCTGACTGATTCCTGCGGTACGATTCGACCGGCCCCGAGATTCTGATGGCCCACTTCACTGTTGCCCATCGTCCCTTCAGGTAATCCCACTGCCCGGCCGCTCGTATGTATCAAGCAGTTTGAATAATCGGCCATCAGCATATCGTCAACGGGAGTATCAGCCATCTTTATGGCGTTGTTCCGGTCTTGCGAAGAGTCGGGATTATAGCCCCAGCCATCCCGTATAATCAGGACCACAGGGCGAACGTCAGGTTTGACATCGTCTTTTGCCATTTGCCACATAGCCTTTCAACAAAAAAGACACAGACGAGGCATTGCCTCGTCCGCATAGACACTTATAGCCTGTAATCTTGCCTTTCGACCGGCGTTGACCTCAGCGAAATCGGGCTAATATGATATATGCACCACAGCGATAAGTCAAAGTATTTCGTCCGCCGTCGCTGGATACACGTCAGCCGGAATATAAAAATCTTTGACAGCCTAACCTTCTTTTTTATAATAATTTGTAAAATGGCTCGGCCATCTCATAAAGGAGCGCCGATACTATATATACCAGGAATGTTTTTGTTTCTGTCGTCATTTGCAGCAAGGACAAGATATGTATCAAAGCAGGAACATCAAGTTTACTTTGACTGCGGTAATTACCTGCGTTTTGTTCTGTCTTTTTGCCGGTTGCGGTAGACGTTTCGGTAAGGGCAATTCGCCGGTCGACCTTTACGTCGACGCGATTACACTGCGCCAGGCCGGCTATCCGAACGATGCGATAGAAAAACTGGATACCGCGATTAAGAAGGAAGAGGATTTTTCACAGGCCTATTCGCTAAAGGGAGACATTTATCAGCAGATGCAGCAATACGAAAAAAGCGCACAGGCCTATCAAAAGGCGACCGAGCTCAATGCCTGGTCTTTCTATGACTTCTTCAGTCTCGGCAAGGTTTACCAGGCTATGAAAAAATTTGCCGAAGCGGTCCGTGCCTACGTAAGGGCCTGTGAGTTACAGCCGGAGCATCTTCAGGCCCATATCAACACGGCAAAGTGCTACAACGAGCTGCAGCAGTACGACAATGCTCTGCTTTATGCACAGCGAGCCGAAAAGATAGACCCGGATGTTACCGAGCTGCAGCGCTTGCTCGGTGATGCTTATGAGGGTAAGGATGACTACGAGCGGGCAATAAGTTCGTATAAGAGGGCCCTGGAGTTGGACGCCAATGACGTGCAGGTGATGACATCTCTGGCAATTGCCTATCTGAGAACCAATAGTGATGAACTGGCAAAGCAGTTGCTGACTTCGGCGGTTGAACTGGACAGCCGAAACGGCCGGGCCTATAGATATTTGGGGTATTGTTATTTGAGGCTTTATGAAAAAACTGCCTCGGAATACCGCGAGCTTGCACAACAGGGCGGCGACAATAAGGCATTATTGGATAGTTTGAGTAGCAGCGGCGATGAAATGGTAGCAAAAGCAATCGACAATTACACACATGCTATTGAGATAGACCAGAACGATTGGGATGCCCACCGCGGGCTGGGTGTTGCTTATGTTATCGACGGTAAAGAAGCGGATGGCACTGTTGACGAATTTCTCAGGAATATGGCAATCGAGCACTGGCGAAGGTCGCTGCAGATTAATCCTGACCAGCCGCGCGCCGACAGGCTCAGAGACCTTATTGCCAAATATAGAAACCAGTAAACTCATCTTGCGCCTGTGTTTTTATGACAGATTTACAGAATCCACTGAAATCGACTCAGTCAACTCAGGCCAATCTTTTTGAGAAGAAATTACTGGGTAAATTACCATCTCCCTCGGCCCATTTGTTTTTCTGGTCCATATCTTTAGCGGCTTTTATTTTAGACCTGCTCACAAAATGGGCTGTATTCGAATGGCTCAGATTTCGCTCTGCTGTGTCGATTGTCGATGGCGTCGTAAGGTTCGTTATAGTTCACAACGACGGTGCGGCATTCGGTCTGTTCGCAGGTCACCCGAATTGGCTCATTGCTGTCTCTTTCTTTGCGCTTGTCGCGATTATTTGTCTTTTTTTGTTTGGCGGTTCAAAGCAAAAAATTATGCACGTTGCGTTCGCTTTTTTCACTGCCGGAATATGTGGGAATCTGTACGACCGCCTTTTCAATAATGGCCTGGTCAGGGATTTTATTGATGTGGGTATCAACGAAAATTTGCGTTGGCCCGCTTTTAATCTTGCCGACACGTTTCTGTGCATCGCCGTCGGCCTGATGATGGTAGCGGTTTATCTCACTGAGAAGCCTTGTCGAAAACGTGCTCGGCAACAAAAATAGGGGCCTTGGCGGCTACGGACAGGGCAATCGCATCCGATGGACGCGAATCAACCTCTACGACCTCACCGTTATAACTCAGGCATAACTTCGCATAGAACGTATGATGCAGAAGGTCGGTTATCACAATCTTTTCAATCTTGGCGCCCAGTGCGGTTAGGACCTGTTCGAGCAAATCATGTGTCATGGGTCTTGGCGGCATAATCCCTTTGAGCCTTCGGTCGATAGCAAAGATTTCTACAATCCCGATGACAATCGGAAAACCGCGGTTACCGTTGAGTTCCTTTAATACGATGACCTGCTGGTCGGAAGCCTCATTTATGATTATCCGTGAAAGTTCGACCTCTACTTCCATTTAGACACCGCCTTTTTTAGTTTCCACTCTGCAGTTGGGTAACGTGATTCTCGATTGTCGCCAACTGCTCGGCCAGCTCATTTAGTCTTTGCCTTGCTTGTTCTACGACTTCGGGCTTTGCTTTGTTTATGAAATTCTCGTTCGCAAGTTTCACTTCAACACCTTTTTTGGCTTTAAGGATTTCTTCTTTCTGCTTTGTCAGCCTTGCGTGTTCTGCTTTTGTATCAATCGCGTTATGTAGAAATGTTTGTATTCCTCTAGAAATAGCCACTGCGGCGTTTTCAGGTTTTGGGAGTTCTTGAGCTGCTGTGAATATATCAATGTTAGCAAGCTGACATACTAACTGATTGTTATCATTCAAAATATCCGCTATATCCGAGGGTCCACTTACAGATGCTGACATCTTTTGAGACGGGGCGATATTGTATTTACTTCGCAAGTCACGCAGGTTTCTTATAACCTCTTGAATAAATTCGATATCACCTTCGATATATTCATCTGCAAACCGATCGGTATCATTAGGCCATTTGCTTATTGCTAACGCAGGAGAAACAGGAGCCTTGGTAAGACCTTTCAGTTCTCTCACAGGAACTATTTCATTTAATTTTTGAAATATCCCTTCTGTAATGAACGGAACGAATGGATGCAGCAGGCGAAGTGTCTGGTCAAGAACAAAGGCCAGAACATTCTGGGCGATTGATTTTTGCTGCTCGTCCTGAATTCGGGGCTTGACCCATTCCAGATACCAGTCACAAAAGTCGTGCCAGAAGAATTTATAGAGATCGTTGATTGGCTCGGAGAATTTAAATAGTTCAAGATAGCCTTCTACACAGCTTCTTGTTCTCGCCAATCTTGACAATATCCATCTGTCCTCAAGCCTCATTTTGTTTTCATCAAATGCTTCAGGGTCTGTTCCTTCGAGATTCATTAGGGCGAATCGCGACGCGTTCCAGAGCTTATTACAGAAATTCCGCCCGATATCGAATTTAGGACTGGTATTTGCCTTTCGACCGTCCGGAAGCTCCATCTCCACGACCGGCATGCGAACGTCCTGGGTCTCAGTCGTCATACTGGCCAGCGTAAACCGCATTGCGTCCGCCCCGTGCGAGTCGATGGCGATTAGCGGGTCAATCCCGTTACCGAGACTTTTGGACATCTTTCGGCCTTCGCCGTCTTGAATCATCGCGTGGATATACACGTCGCCAAATGGAATATCCCCTGCGCAGTATTGACCCATCATCACCATTCTGCTGACCCACAGCGTGATAATTTCACGGGCCGTGCAAAGAACGTCACCGGGATAAAACGTTTTTAATTCCGCCGTATCATCAGGCCAGCCCATTGTACTAAAAGGCCACAATGCCGAACTAAACCACGTATCGAGTACATCGGGGTCTTGTTTTCCTCCGAGGAGTTCTAACTTTTTTTCAATTTCTGGATGACTAGGATGAGGACACTCAAACCAATACTGTTGTCCTTTTTCCCATCCGGTTTGGGATGATACTTCAATATTATCAATAGTAAAGGTTACACCGTTATCTGAGACCGTGTCTTCAGCAAGAGAACCAGAAGTCTCACATTCTGTACCTTCACGTCTCCAGACTGGTATTCTGTGTCCCCACCATAGCTGTCGGCTAATCGGCCAGTCACGCAAATTTTCCAGCCACGCCTGATAAGTCTTCGCATATCGCTCCGGTATAAATCTTAAACGACCGTCCAGTAATGGTTTCAATGCAAGGCCCGCCAAGGAATTAACCGGCACATCCATTCCTTCAATAAATTCGCCGCCAAACTCATCAGCTAAATGCTCAATCGGTTTTTTAACCGCGATATACCACTGGTCCGACAGATAAGGTTCAATCGGCACATGGCTGCGATAGCTGTGACCTACCTCGTGCGCATATTCGCGAACATCTTCCAGCAGACTCTCCGTGCGGAACCATTCGACAATCGCTTCTCGTGCTTCGTACCGGTCCATTCCCAGCAAAAATTCCGCATCGGTTCCAACATCATCCCAGCCGTGTTTGTCACTTATAGACCCATCCGGCGCCATAACATTTATGACGGGAAGATTATGTCGTTGCCCGATTTCCCAGTCGTCCGGGTCGTGTGCCGGCGTTACTTTTAGAAATCCGGTGGAGAATTTTGCCTTCTCATCTTCGCTTTCAGGGTTGGGCAGCACAACGTGCTCGTCACCGATTATCGGTATGATTCTTCCTACAATCGGCAGACGGACCTTCTTGCCGATTAAATATTTTGCCCGTTCATCAGCCGGATTCATCGCTACCGCAGTATCGCCAAGCATCGTCTCCGGCCGCGTCGTCGCCACGGTGACATGCTCAATTGTTTTTCCTTCAACTTCAACCGGCTCAGCCAACGGATATTGCAGATACCAGAAATGTCCTGCAATAGTCTCGTGCTCGACCTCGTCATCCGCCAGTACTGTCTGCGTCGCGGGGTCCCAGTTGACCAACCGTTTGCCTCGGTAAATCAGCCCGTCTTTGAATAATTTAAAAAATGCCGCCCTGACCGCCTTGGCGCAGACCTCGTCCATAGTAAAGCGCGTTCGGGCCCAGTCACAGCTGCACCCCATCGCCTTTAGCTGGCCGATGATGCACGCCTCGTATTCGTCCTTCCAGGCCTGAACTCGCGCGACGAACTCTCCCCGCTCAAAATCGGTCCTGCGCTTATTCTCCTCCGCCAGTATTCTTTTTTCCACCACCGTCTGCGTGGCAATCCCCGCGTGGTCTGTCCCCGGCATCCATAGTGTGTTATATCCCTGCATCCGCCTGAATCTAATCAGTATATCCTGCAGTGTGTTATTGAGAGCATGACCTAAATGCAGCGGCGCCGTGACATTCGGCGGTGGGATTACTATGCAGTACGACTTGCCTTTCACCGTCTCGCCGTTGGCCCTGGCCGCGAAGTAGTTGCCTCTCAGCCAAATCTCATTGGCCTGCTGCTCGGTTTCTCTCGGTTGGTAAACCTTCGAAAGTTCCTGGGCCATAATTTAATCTCTGTCTCGGCTAATAAAAAACTCCGGCGGACCGTAACCGGCGCCGGAGTTTCATAATACTCAAATAATGTTCGGATGTAAAGTAAAGCCCGATGCCTTAGTCAATGTTCATAGTCATAAGGAATTCGGCATTAGTACGGCACTTGGTAAGCCTGTTCTTGAGCAGCTCCACCGCCTCTACCGGATTGAGATCACTGAGAACTCGACGCAGCCGATAGACAAGCTGTAATTCCCTTTCATCCAGCAGCAATTCTTCCCTTCGTGTACCGCTTCTGCTGATATCAATCGCAGGCCACACCCGCCTGTCAACCAGCCGCCTGTCAAGATGCAGCTCCATATTACCCGTAGCTTTAAATTCTTCGAAGATGACTTCATCCATCTTCGAGCCTGTATCAATCAGAGCCGTTGCGAATATCGTGAGTGATCCGCCTTCTTCGACGTTTCTTGCCGCTCCGAAGAATTTCTTCGGCATCTGCATTGCACCAGCATCGACACCGCCTGTCAGAATCTTGCCGGAATGCGGCATCTCTGTATTATAGGCACGCGCCAGTCGCGTAATGGAGTCCAGAAGAATTACCACGTCTTCTCCGTATTCCACCATTCGCTTTGCCTTTTCGATAACAACTTCCGCAACCTGGCAGTGCCTTGCCGCCGGCTCATCGAACGTCGAGCTTATAACCTCGACGTCGTCGGCCGTCCTGCGTTCCATTTCCGTCACTTCCTCCGGACGCTCATCTATCAAAAGCACAATCAGCCGCACATCCGGATAATTGGTGCTTATCGCGTTGGCGATTTTTTGCAGCAGTATCGTTTTTCCGGTTCTCGGCGGCGCCACAATCAGACCTCGCTGTCCCATGCCCACCGGCGTGACCATATCGATGATTCGCATATTGAGCTCTTCCGGGGTCGTCTCCATAATGAAACGCTCCTCCGGATGTAGCGGCGTAAGGTCACTGAACACCGCCTTGTCCGCCAGAATCTCAGGGTCCTCGAAATTGATCGCTTCCACCCGCAGCAGGGCGAAGTACTTCTCCGATTCTTTCGGAGGCCGAATTTGACCCGAAACCACATTGCCTGTCCGCAGCCCGAAACGCTTTATCTGCGAAGGCGAAACATAGATATCATCAGGCGATGACAGGTAGTTATAACCCTGATTCCGCAAAAAGCCGTAACCGTCCGGCAGTACTTCGAGCACACCTTCGCCGTACATCAGTCCGTTCTGGCGTATCCGCTCCTTAAGGACCTTGAAAATCAGGTCCTGCTTCTTCATTGCGCTGTACTCGGTGATACCTTCTTTCCTCGCGACCTCATGAAGCTCCGACACACTTAGCTTCTGAAGTTCGCTCAGGTAGAGTTGTCCTTTCTTGATGCGCTCGTATTTTGCGTGTGTCGATTCCTCTTCCGCTCTTTTAGCTTCTTCTGCCGAGAGCTTTTTAGTTTCCTTCGGTGCCGAGTCGTTTTCGGTTGTTGCTGTAACAGTTACATCTTCGGGCGACTGGCCCGTGTCTTCGTTTTTACTCCGGCTGGTCCTGCCTCTTTTGCCGCCCGTGTTTTTTCTGCCTCTTGCGGCTGACTTAGCCATGGTTACTCCTTTTCAAGATTGTAAGCTTATCAAATATCCTTGTAGTTTCCCATTTTGCGGAACATCGCAAAATGGGGGTCCCTGTCTGTATCTTACAGTGAAACACTCAAAGAATGGGATTCTTAATAACTGGAAAACCCGCTGAAAATCAAAAAACTGGGTATCGCCCACACCAAATTTCAAACACACAAATCGGCTCAGCCGTTCCTGACGATTTCTGGGAAAATCTCGGCGACTTGCCTGGCTAACTCCGATAAATCGGAATTGTTGTCAATGGTATTTTCGGCGATGGCGGCCTTTGTGTCCAGAGAAATTTGAAATTTTTCTCGTTTTTTCAACTCATCAGGGCCTAAAATGCCGTTTTTTTCTGCTCTTTTGAGCCTTTTTTTTTCATCACATTTTACAAAAATAAGCATATCACACCGCTTATCCCAGCCGACTTCCGCCAGAAGAGGCATATCCAGGACTATTGCTTTGGCCTCAGTTTTTTTCTGAATTTCCTCGATTTTTTTTTCAACTTCAGCCAGGACCGCCGGATGGACAATACTGTTAAGTTTCTCTATCTTCTCGACATCGGCAAACGCCAGCCTCGCCAGTTTACGGTGGTCAACCTTGCCGTCGATTCCAAGAACACCGCCGCCGAAAAATTCTACGATTTGTTCTCGTATGCCCGGCTCATTAAGAAACTGATGGGCGATTGCATCGGCATCGATTATCGCACAGCCGAGCTTACCAAACTCGGCTGCTGCCGTACTCTTGCCGGAACCTATACCTCCTAAAATCCCGATGATTGGTTTTCTTTTAGTCGTTTCCACGAAACGAGTTTAGTTTTTACTTGTTATCTCGTCAAGTAACTGCAAAAATCCCACGTTTTTAAATCTCCAGCCTAACTACCTCGCACCGTAATAATACAGGCCGGTGTCTTCGTCCAGAATCTGGCTCGCGTAGCCGTTCGAGACGCTGAATGCGTCGTCGTTTTCGCTGTAACGCTCATCACCGAATGGATAATAGCCGTAATGCTGCACCAAATCGCCGCTTGCCTCGGTGCCCCTAAAGGGCAACGGGTCCCAGTCGGTCATAATCTCGGACGAGCCTAAAATGGTGATAGCTCTTTTCTAAGCTAATCAGGTTCGACAAAAGATCGTGTAGCTGTAGCCCAATCCATCTTCTCAAATTTTGTCAGCGATGAATGAGAGTTACTTATATTCAGTTTTGCGTATAATAATGAACCATTATCGCAAAATATCAAAAAATGATAATCATTTGCAGAAATATCCGAAAGATAAACAAATCGGTATCTTCCAAGATTTTCTATATTTGCCTCCAGGGATTCTTTAGCATCTGGTGAAATGTGTTTCTTAAAGAAGGTAGTGTTTTCTCGTGCAGAGGATAAAATGTCGCTAACCATCTGCGTTGCAAGTCTCTCTTGGCGATATCCTATGTTTGCTATTATGGCCCATCCTACTGTTGAAGCAACTACACCAGATCCGAAGAGCAGTGATCCGACCACTATGTTTGTTACTATTTTTATCTTTTTACTAGTTTCCATTTGAATAATCTCCTATGTTCTTTCTGATCCAGTCACCTGCTCCTTCGGGTCTTAAACTCCCAGGAAACGGATCAGCTAATCTCGAACCAAGTGAAGCAGCAGCATAACAAATCTCTGGCGTACAGGCAATAAAGACCGAGACCAGTATTATCATACCGGTAACCTGGCGATACGGGTTGCGGAAGTTTGGATTGCTTTCGAGGTTTTTACTGCTATAATGCGTGTTTTCGCAGTACCAGTAATAAAGAAGCTTATTGAAAGCGGAAAAAAGAGTTGGATTTCAAGGTTTTCAAAGACGGCAAGGCTGTAGATAACTTCGACGTGACGGGGGCATATCTCTTCGGTACGGACGGAATAGCGATTCGTAAGGCCCAGATAGAGTTTACAGACGGCTGTATTCGATGCGGCCGACCGAACCTCGATACCGCCGGGATGGTCCTTTTGTGGCCGGTCGAAGGCTTCGGAAAAGTCCTTCTGCCCACGACCTGTCTGCCGGGGCGAGAGCGTCCTTATTGTCTTAATGTCGAGCTCGCTCGCGGAAAGCTCATGCAAATAGTCAACAAATGTGAAGATTGGGCCTACTTCAGCAAGGACGGTCTGGGACAGAAGTTCGAAGAAGCAAGAGAGCTTTTCATAAAGGCCCTCAATAATATCTCGGATATGCCGACGGCTTCGAGGCTTGCGGACCAGGCCCTGAAAAAGGCGATTGTTTTTGCCGACCACCTCGCTTCCGGGCACGCTGATAACATGTTCAAGAACCGTGTAATAAGCGGCGGCTTCGGCAGGGGGGCTCTGGGTGTCGGGATTGACCTGCAGAACATTACGAATCAGCAATATATTAATAGCCTGTGTAAGCTGTTTGGATATGCGGCCTTGCCGATAAACTGGGCAAATATAGAAAAGGACAAAGGCCAGTATGATTTCTCCGAAGTGGATAAGTGCATTACTGCTCTGTTTAAGAAACGAATAGCTCTCGGCGGCGGGCCGTTATTGCGGTTTGACGAAAAATACATCCCCCAGTGGCTCCTGACTCAGAAGTACACATTTGAAAAGATACGGGAGAGCGCTTATCGCTTTGTTTCTGAAACCGTCACAAGATACGCCAATCGCATCCGCACCTGGTCGGTCGTCAGCGGTCTTAACTGTCATAATCACTTTGGTTTCAGCTTCGAGGAGGTTCTCGAGCTGACCCGGGCGGCCAATATGGCTGTAAAATCAGTTGACGCCAGAATCCGCAAGATTGTCGAAATCGAGAATCCCTGGGGCGAATATTACGCTTCCGTTGCGGGGAGCATACCGCCGCTGATTTATATGGATATGGTTGTGCAGAGCGGAATTAATTTTGACGCTTTCGGACTGCGTATGGATTTGGGTGGAGACGAAGTTGGCGCACATACTCGTGATATGATGCAGATTTCGGCGATGCTGGATTTTCTTTCACCCATTGCCAAGCCATTTTTCATCAGCAATGTTTCTGTGCCGACCAACAGTCCCGCTGAAAGCGGCTCTGATACCGGCGGGCAGGAGCAATGGAACGAATCGGCACAGGCCAAGTGGCTCGAGCAATTTTTTAAGATTGTCCTGTGTAAACCCTTTGTCGAGTCGGTCATTTATTCGAATCTTGCCGATTCAGATGACAGGCAAAAGGCCCGAACAGGACTTATGACAAAAGACCTTCAGCCTAAAAAATCTTTTGTGAGCCTGAAAAAACTCAGGGATTTTATATTCAGTTGATAAATTCTGATGGAACAGAACGAATACTCAGCCGAGGTGATTGACCAGCGCATGGAAGCTGTCGAAGATACAGCGCAGAGCCTTTCATACTTACTGGCCTGTGTTGTCTGCATGGCGCTTGCAATAATCTTTTCACTCGGAGTAATTGTACAGACCGGCGAGGCCCACGTTGTGCAGTTGCAGACGCGAATAAATCCGAATGACGCTCTTGCAGTCAGTCTTATCCGCCTGCCTCAGATAGGTATGACCCGGGCCGGGAAAATAGTTGCATATAGACAGGCCAACACCGGCGATAAACCGGTTTTTACGTGTTGCGATGATTTACAAAAGGTGAATGGCATCGGCCCGGTAATTGCGGCTGGGCTGTCTGACTACCTGAGATTTGATAAGGAAAACTGAAAAATACGAATTGACACCAATTAACCAATTAACCATTTAACTAATTAACCAAAAAAGTATGGACGAATGGGAAATAACCCGGCCGTTAGGGCAATGCTGTGGGACCGGCGAACAGATTGCTGCAGGACAAGAGTATTTTGCCGCTCTTGTCGAAACCGATAATGGTCTTGAGCGCAGAGACTTTTGTGCTGAGTACTGGCAGAATAGCACTCCAGAGGTCTATTGCTACTGGAAAACAAAGTTGCCCGACCCTGAGCAGAAAAAACAGTTATTTGTTGATGATGATATGCTCATGGCCTTTTTCGAAAGGCTCCAACAGGAAAGCGAACAGGAAAAGATAAACTTCAGGTTCGTTATCATGCTGGTACTTATGCGAAAGAGAAGGCTCAAGTACGATTCTACTATATCTCGCGATGGTTTGGAGATATGGAAGCTTAGGGTTGTGGGTGCCAATGAGTATGTCGAAGTTGTAAATCCTCATCTCGACGAGCAGCAGATTCAGGAACTGTCTTCGCAAATAGGTGAAATTCTCCAGGTGGAACTATAATGACACACCCAAAAAGCTCTTCTGTCCTGTTATTTCTGTTGTGTTCGGTTGTTGCTGTTTTTTTTGTCGGATGTGCGCCTGAAAAGCCGGAACCGGTCAGACAATGTCCCGGCAAAGATTCAACGGAGCAGGCCCTGGCTGCCCTGCAAACCTCTGCATCAAAACTACAGCCGTTTGTTGCTTATGGTAGCGGACAGGTATCTTTTTATGAAGAAAAAGAGAGCAAGCCTCGCAACGAAAGGATACCCACGATAAAACTCTGGTTCGAGCCGCCGGGGAATATGCGGTTCTGGGGTGACGTTGCTTTTAATCCGAGAGGGCTCGATGTCGGTTCCAACGAACGCGAGTTCTGGCTGGCTGCAAAGCCCAAAGAAATCGGCAATGTTTATATCTGGGGTCTGTGGTCCAAACAAACCCAAGAGACTGATATGATGCTCAGCCCGAAGGTCTTGCTTCAGGCCCTTGGCGTAATCGACGCACGGGACGATGAGGTATGGTCATTTTCGCCTGATAAGTCAGGCGATATGCTTACACTCTATAACGCTGACGGCCGTCTCGTGAGAAAAGTATATATTGATAATTGCCAATACCATATCAGCAGAATCGAATATTTCGACCGCCAGCAGGAGCTTGCGACTACACTGAAACTGGGGGATTATCAGAATATCGACGGAATGTTTGTGCCGGCCGAGATAACGATTATAAATCACAATTACGACGGTACCGCCGATACGTTCGAGATTAGATTGAAATCGGTCAAGCCTGCGGATAAAATAAAGGATAGTGTTTTTGAACGGCCGGACACAAAGGGATTCGAAGAGATAAACCAGATGATAGGCGGCCGAATTATTAAACTGAACCAGCCTAAGTAGGAGATAACGGCGTTGGCACGACCGGAATTGAAAAATGCAATTAGCAGCGGTCTTGTTATTCTCGACGGCGCGATGGGTACGCAGCTCTTTGCCCGCGGCGCCGAAGCCGGCGTCTGCAACGACTATCTTAATCTGTCTTCACCCGATATGGTCAAGGCCGTGCACGCCGACTACATCAAAGCCGGCAGCGACGCGATACTGACAAATACGTTCGGCGCCAACAAATTCGCTCTGACCAGGCACGGCCACGGCGAGCAGGTAGAGCAAATCAACGCTGCAGCGGCTAAACTTGCGCGCGAGGTTGCCGGTGATGACCATTATGTGCTGGGTGATATCGGTCCGACTGGAGATTTTCTCGAACCTCTGGGCTCGCTCAAACCAAAAGAAGTCAAAGAAGCATTCGATATCCAGGCCAAAACGCTTGTAGATGCCGGTGTTGATGCGCTGATTGTCGAGAGTATGACCGCTCTGGATGAAATAAAGTTAGCGGTCGAGGCTGCGACTGATGCCGCGGGTGATTTGTCTGTCTTTGCTTCGATGTCGTTCGAGACGGCTGGCGGAGATTTCAAGACGATGATGGGCGTGGATGTCAAATCGTTCGTATCGGCGGTTGTTTCACTGGGTGTCGATGTCGTAGGTTTTAACTGCGGCAAGATGAAGCTCGATGGTTATGTGGGTCTGGCTGGTCTGTTTGCGGTGCAGCTAAAGTCTATGGATTCCGACATCAGGCTGCTGGCCGAGCCGAACGCCGGTATCCCCGAAATCGTTGACGGCAAGACCGTCTATAAGGTGACTCCACAGAAATTTGCCGCGGCCCTGGTAAAAATCCGCGATGCAGGTTTTACAATTCTCGGCGGCTGCTGCGGAACAGGCCCGAGGTACATCAAGGCTATAACACGAATCCTCCGCAAGTAACGTTCCTCAGGTTGTGCAATTGTCCAGAAGCCGGGCTATTTCAGATAGAGTTTTCTCAGTTGCTCCCTGGTTTTTTCGTATGACCTGCTGACCGTTTTGAGCCGTTTGTTTGCGAAAATTATCGTCAAGCAGACTTTTCTGAACAGCCTTGTACAATTCATCTGCGTTGTTTACTAATATCGCGCCGTTATCGGCGAGAAGGGCATCAACGGTCTGTTTAAAGTTGAATGCGTGCGGGCCAAAGATGGTGCACTTTCCAAGTGCCGCAGCTTCCATCATATCCGAGCCGCCCATAGGTACAAGAGACCTGCCGACGAAAACAACTGTCGCCAGTGAATAAAGCTTTCGCAAGTCCCCCATAGTATCGCCGAGGACAACAGTGTTGATTGATAATTGATTATTGATTATTGATTTCTTTGTGTTCTCTGTGTCCTCTGTGGCTTTTTTCTTTATTTCACTGTAACGCAGCAGCTCAAAGCCGTTTTGTTTAATCAACTGGGCTACCTCATCGAACCGCTCAGGTTTTCGCGGGACTATAGCCAGAAGCACATCCGCGAATTCCTCCTGCTCTCTGAGCTTCTTATATACATCGAGTATGATTGTTTCTTCGTCGTTTCCCGTTCCTCCGGCCACCCAGAGTCTCTCCGAGCCGATGTTCAACTCCTTCGCAATGGTATCGGCGCCTTCGACTTTGTTTGTGATCTGGGCGGTGTCATATTTCAATGAGCCGGTGACAATCACTTTTCCCGGCGCGCATCCGAGCTGCCTGAACCTCTCGGCGTATTGTTCGGTTTGTGCTAAAATGCACGAGATATTTTCGAACATCTTTTTAACGAAGGGCTTGACCAGCCCGTAGCGTTTCATGCTTCGCTCTGTGACCCTGCCGTTGGCGACGACGATCGGTATATTCAGTTCGGCGGCCCTCTGCGCGAAATTAGGCCAGACTTCGAGTTCCATCAGGATACAGACTGCCGGCCTGATAGCCGAAAAAGCCCGTCGCATTATCCAAGAAATATCCAGCGGAAAATAATATACCTGTAACTGTGAACCATACAGAGCATTTGCCCGCGAGTAGCCTGTGTCCGTCGTTGTGGTAATAAGGATTTCGTATTGGCTGAACTTTTTTGACAGCTCATCCACGATAGTGCGCGTCGCATTGACCTCACCGACACTGACCGCGTGTATCCAGATGCACTTTTTGTCGGGATGTTTTCTGATAATTTTTCCGAATCGATTTTGCCATCCTGTTCGATATCGCCCGTATTTCAACCTGCGATAAACGATTACAGGGCTGTATCCGGCTGCTGCAACGATATAAATCAAATCCATTAGATACTTCATTAGCGTTTCCTGTTGAACGAACCGGTTAAATCATATTGGCTGGTTTTTAATGTGTCAAACAAATGCTTCGTGAATGAGCGGACCGAAAGATTAAGGGGTGACGGCCTGCTGCCAGTATTTGGCAAGCTCGGCAAAATCACGGAAATTGATAACAGCGTCACTTACCATATCGGCCTGTGAATTCCAGTTGGGCGAGATGGGATTCGACAGCCAGGCCTGTGTGAAAGCAGCCAGGTCGAATAAATTGACCAAGCCGTCGCCGCCGGCCGGTGCGATGTCACCCGGAAGGCCGGGCGACAGAAACGCAAATTTTACATAGGGTTCGTCCTGGCCGTTTAGTCCGCCTCCGCGTATGTAGAAATCCATATCGACGAACAGATTCATACCGATTATGCCGTCCAGAATACCGCCTTGTGGCGAGTCCACGTCAAGAACAACTACGGGTACATTAGTGAAGGCAAGCCACCGGGGTGTGGCGGTTATTTCGAGCAGGTCGATGTAATAACCATCAGCTATTGTGACGCTGCCGGTGACATCGAATATCTCGACGTAGAAGTCGGGGTCGTATTGCAGCAGTTCGAGTTCGGCAGCCAGTGATTCGCTTATGACGGTTATCTGTGCGCCGGTATCGAACATAAAGTTGTTTTGCTGCGATGTCCTGCTGCCGTGGGCCAGGTCGGTTCGTGTTGCGAAGAACAAACTCTGCGGAACGTCGAACGATGAGCCGAAAACCACCGAGGGCGTTACAGGCTCCCCGTCTCCTTCGGGGCATTCCTCACCAAGAGTCTCAAAACAGGGCAGGTACTGCACGGCATATGCGGTGGAGGGGAGCAGCTCGAGGTATATCTTATTTGAATAGTCCGGGATGGAGTCACTGCTGTGCTGATAAAGCCGTATGCCGGGACTGGAAATTTCTTCGTCTTCTATAGTCCGGCTCACTATTTTACTGTTTTCAATGACTGTGGTATAGAAAAAGGCCAGCGGCGAGCCGATGACGGTCGGAAGCAGCGGAGATTCGACGATGTCTCCGATAACGACGGCGACGTTGCTTTGGCCGACCATATTGGAATCATCGGCCAGTTGTGTGTTAGCGTCAATTGCCCCAAGACCATCGGCAAATATACCCAGCGGCTGACTGACAAGAGCATTGACGTCATTAACAGCGCCGGTGAGAGTCACTTGAAAGGAAGTTATAAGGTCGGCGTCATAAATCCCTGTGGTAAAGGCATCGTAGATGTTAATGACATGTGCGCTGGCGCCGGTATCGAGAATCCCGATTGCATAGTCAGACTCAGGGCTTTGCGTAAGGTAATCACCGATGACGGAATATTGAGTGTAAGCATCGAAATCGAACGGTTCGGAACGTTCATCTGTGATTGCGACCGCAAGGTATGGAATAAATCCGTTAATAGGTGGTGCATTGATAACATTTTCATATACTGCCGACCCGGCAGTTTCGCTTATCGTCAAAAACGCAGATCCAGTTTCCCGCTCAACCGTTCTCGTGTGAAGCTCGATCGGCCTGCGTGGGCCTCGATTTTCAAAAGTCGAAAGGTTCTGGTCCTGGGGGTAATATATGGCCTTGATTTGGCGCCCGGCGGAAATGCGCCAGTTCACCTGTTGCTTTTGCCAGCCTGTAGTATCTTCCAGCTTCAACGCTTGTGATGCTATCGCCGGAAAAAACAGACAAAGCAAACATCTAACTATCAAAAAACCACCCCTTTGAGACAAAATCACCGCCCTTTAATGAATAGCTAAGTTATTATAGCATATTGGTGGGCTGAAGGGACAAAAAAACATATTTACGGCTTAGAGTATGCACCTCTTGACTTAGGGCTGTTTTTGACTTACTAAATATACCTGATTTAGTCCTCGTAGCTCAATGGATAGAGCGTTGGCCTCCGGAGCCAAAGGTTAGAGGTTCGAGTCCTCTCGGGGACGTTTTATGCCACATTAAGTCCGGAGAAATCTTTGCTGTAGGTTTGTTGGTCTTTTACTGGAGAAGATTTAGAGCTACCAGGAACCCCAGCCGACGGGATAAGCAACTGAATCGGCCCTGATATAGACACGACTCTTTTTTGCCCAATCCATTGCCGCGCTGCTTAATTTATTGTCTCCGCAGTTAAGATATACTATAGCAACGATTCTGTCACCTTTTGTGTTGAGAGTATCGATAAGTTCTTTTGTAATTTCTTCTTTGCCAAGAGCGATGAAAGCATATAGTGCATTTTTAATGCTTCTATCGTCGTCTGACTTCAAATCGTTCAACAATACCTGTTTTGTCTGGTCCCAGTTCTGTCTGAGTGTATTTCCATCTCTTTTAGCGACGAGAGAGTGCACTGTCTCGTCAATAGACTGGGGCGACCAGCCTAATTTCTCCAGGGCTTCTGTCGCATCCTGAGCGGTGTTCCAATGCTGTAACTCTCCAACCAAAGCTGGAACAGCTCTTTTGTCGCCTATCTGGCCCAAGGCTTTGATTACTTCTATTCGAAGACGAATATCCTGAGTCATACCGGCAGCAATGAATGGCTCCGCTAAAGAACTTGTTATCTTACCGGAGTCTTCTGTTATGTCGCTTCGTGTATCACGGCCCTCATAATTTAATACAGCAATAAGAGAATTGACTGCACGGCTGTTTCTGAGCTTGCCTAAAGCTTTTGCTGCTTCTATTCGGACTTCCCAATTGCTTTCCCATAGCGCATACATTAGCGGATCCAGGGCAGGATTGCTTATCTTACCTAGGATTTCTGCTGCTGCTTCCCGGACATAGCTGTTCCTGTCTTGTAATGCAAAAATTAACTGTTCCATGGTGTGAAGACCGCCTATCTTAACCAGTGCTTCTGCTGCCGTCTGGCGGACATCCGGATTTATATCATTCAATAGAACAATGAGCGGTTTTACCGCCTCGCCTTGTCCTATATTGCCTAATGTTTCAGCCGCTTCTTTTCGGATATCGCTGTTATTGTTTTCCAGCGCGAGTATAAGCGCCTCCACAGTATCTAAATCTCCAATCTTGACCAGTGTTTCTGTTGCTTCCTTTCGGACCTGTGGATTCTTATCGCTCAGCACCCTCGTCAGAGCTTTGACGGTCACACCATTGAGCTTTAAACATTCATCCCAGTCTTTCTTTGCTATAAAATAAAGTCGTCTTTCAGCTTCGTCACCGGGCTGCCAACCGAGTCTGTCGAGGGATTCTGCGGCCTTTAGCCTAACGTCGCTGTCATCATCTTCAAGGACGACGACAAGAGGCCCAATCGCAGAGGTATCTCCAATCAGGCCCAATGCTTCTGCAGCATTTTCACGGACTTTCCAATTCGTATCATTCAGTGCGGCAACGAGGAGTTTTGTGGCACAGCTATCGCCTATACAGCCTAAGGCTTCAGCCGCTTTTTCACGGGTATAAGGATTCCTGTCTGTTAAAGCAACGATAAATGCCTGTGTGACGCCAATCCCTCCTATCTCAATCAGGGCTTCTGCTGCTTTGGCGCGAACTCTACTGTTATCGTCTCTCAATGCAGCAACGAGTGGTTCAACAGCCGGATTTTCTATTCTACCTAATGTTTCTATTGCTTTCCTTCGAACCTGTGGGTTCTCGTCGTTCATCACTCTAATCAGGTCTTTCATTGTTACCGGATTCATCTTTAAACATTTATCCCAGTCTTTCTTTGCTATAAAATAAAGTTGCTGTTCATCTTCGTCTTTAGGCTGCCAACCGAGTCTATCAAGGGCTTCTGCGGTTTTTTGCCGGACATCACCATCATCATCTTTTAAGGCAGCGACAAGATGTTTAACCGCACGCTTGTCTCTGGTCCGGCCCAAAGCTTCTGCGGATTGCTCTCGAATGTTTCTGTTAAAACTCTTCAGCTGCTCAATCAGGTTTTCTGTCCTGTCAACTTTACCGATGGTATTGATGTATATAAAGAAAGTTAATACTGATAGCGCAGCGGATAAAATCAGCGTGACCAGAAGACATCTTTTTAAAGTCTTCATGAGATTTTGCTCATAAAATACAAAGAGATATAAGCACTCTGTATTATACGTAGATTATAGTATTTAACGCTTTAGAAGTCAAGAACTTATGTTGTTTTCTGAATAGAATTAATGAAACAACAAACAGAACTAAAAATGTTTAATTGAATTTGTCCATTATTGCCGGTTTTTTGGCTGAAGATGGGAAAATGAATTTATCCTGAGTTAGTCATTAGTTATAGGTTTGAAATTTGTTTACGCCCTGAATATTTACAAATTAAGTGTCGGAATACAGCTGGTAAAACGGTAATTTAACCAAAAATTACGGGCATTGTTACTTGTATCTGCGTAGCGCGTTGCGAACAATACGGTCGACGAATTCATTGTAGTGAATACCCGCTTTTTCAGCGGCTTCGGCAACCTCTTCTCCGTAAGCAAGGTCGGGGTTTGGGTTGGCTTCGAGAACAACGATTTTGTTGTTGGGTGTTAGTCGCAGGTCTATTCGTCCATAGTCGCGCAGATGCAGTGCACGATATACTTTTTTACAGATCCGGTTTATGTCTTTGAAGGTTTTCTCATCAAGTTCGGCAAAGCCAAACCGGATTTTCCACTTTTCTCTGAATTCAGCGTCCCATTTCACCCGGTAAGTGGCCATCAGAGGTCCGCCTTCTTCACTTGCCTCAAACGCGCACTCGCGAATCGGCAACACTGTCAATTGCTTATTGCCAAGTACGGTTACGTAGAATTCCCGGCCTCCGATGTATTCTTCGGCGATAGCGGCCTGGTTCCATCTGTCGTGAACGAATTTGGCCCGTGCCGTCAAGGCATCGGCGTCGTGCACAACAGAAGCGTTGGAGATGCCTTCGGAGCTGTCTTCAAAGGCCGGTTTTACAACCAAAGGCCAGTGAATGTTCTTAGGCACGCGAATCGTCTTACCGACCGGGACAGATAGAAAACCCGGCACACGTATTTTATGGAGATTGAGAAGTTCTTTACACAGCCTCTTATCCCTGCAAAGCATAAGTGCGGCCGGACCGCTGCCGGTATACGGCAGTCCCAGCAATTCCAGCAAGCCTGCAATTCCCTGGTCAAGTCTTCGGTCACCGTTAAACTCTTCGGTCAGATTGAAGACAAGGTCGCTTTTGTGCTCGGTAAGCTTTTCTACAAAAGCGCCCACGTCGTTTATTGCGCCGACGACTGATATCTTGTATCCGATATCCCGCAAGGCCTCTATAACGTGGTATTCGGTATCGGTCTTTTCATGTGGCGACTCGAACTGCGGGTCGTCGGCGGTGACAGTAGACTCATCGACTAAAACCGTAATTTTTAGTTTCCTGCCCATTAGTGGCGCCCTTTCACCCCTGCTCTGAATGTATTACTTGCGATGGTAGTCAATAATGCAGTTACTCCAATCAGGCTTTCCGACTCGCCGAGGTGAGTAAAAAGCCCAAGGGTATTGCACCTTAAAATAAATTTGTTGAGTAACTGGCTTATATCGTATTTGCGATGTCCTGTCCAGCCTGTGACACTGTCAACAATATGGCGTCTGTGTTGCTTCAACAATTGCGAGGCTTTTATCGCTGAATCACCGGCCTTGTTTTCAGAAAATATCTTTTTAAGACTATCATCATAATAACCCTGAAATTCGGGGCCCAGTGTTCGGCGTTTTCGTTCGTAGTAAGCGCCCAACGTGCTCCTCATTCGGTCGGCGCTGAAAGGAGGATTTCGCTCAGCTTTTTTTAAAGCGGATTTGTTTTCTATCTTTTTTGTCAATCGATCCACGTAGCGCAGTTTCTTTATCACGGGCCAGTCTTTGTATTTAGTTTGCCAGTTAATATCCGGACTGAGCCAGACCGCAAACGTCTCGGCAAAATCGTCATCCGGATGCGACTGGGCGTAGTGGTCGGCGAGGTGCACGACGAACCGCCGCGAGTAAGGCTGAAAATCGTATGAATCAGAATAGGTGGTTGAGAATCGCCCGAACAACTGTCGCCAGCGCGTTCTGTTGTATAATTCGTAGGCGTAATTCAAGGCATGGCCGCACTCGTGCCGTAAAAGCTTCATAAATTGTTTCTCGGTTCCGCCCTCAACGTCCAGCATCATCTTCTGTTCGATTTTTTTCAGGCTTGGGTGTGCCAGAAAAAAAGGAATGCCAATCATAGGTATCTTATCCGGACACAGCCACTCGTCGGACAGATAGCATGGAGGACGAAAACTTATCCCTTTGGCCTGGAGCTCGGCGTATAGCTGATTTATCATTGGTTCAACGAGTGAGCCCCGAATACGCAGTTTCAAATCCATCACGCGCATTTGCAGGAGCTCTTCCTCGCTGAGCTTGTCTATCCTGACGCGCTGGGTTTTCTTTGCTTTACGCATATAGACTACCCCTGAATTTCTACGACAGGCGCCCTTTGAAGTCTGCATAACCAAAGGACTTTTGGACCTTAAAGCTGCCATTAGTACTGTCATAGACCACGATATCAGGCAGCATCAGGCCGTTAAATGTCGTATTCTTTACCATAGTATAATGGGCCATATCGTCAAAAATTAATCTGTTCCCGACCTTCAAAGATTCATCGAACGAATAATCTCCAATAACGTCACCGGCCAGGCACGTCCTGCCTGTAAGCTGGTAAGTATACTTCTTTTTTCCTGCTTTGTCCGTCCCACGCACATTCGGATGGTAGGGCATCTCGATAACATCCGGCATATGTGCCGCCGCGGAGGTATCGAGGACGGCGATTTGTATATCAGCCTGCATTATATCAAGCACCTCTGCAATAAGGTAGCCTGCGTTTAGCGCGACCGCCTCGCCGGGCTCAAGGTATACTTCAGTTCCGTAACGGTCCTTGAAACCGGTTATCAGCTTGCACAATAGTTCAATATCGTAGTCGCTTCTGGTGATATGGTGCCCTCCGCCGAAATTCACCCATTTCATCTTATCGAAGTACCTGCCGAAGTGTTTCTCAGCGGCCGTTAGTGTCCTTTCAAGCGAATCAGAATTCTTCTCACACAGCGTATGAAAGTGCAGACCGCAAACATACTCAGGCAGCCTGTCCGGCATTTGGTTTGGCCGAACACCCAGTCGAGAGCCCGGCCCGCACGGGTTGTACAAGTCAACCTCTACCTCCGAGTGCATCGGATTTATACGCAGGCCGATTTCCATATTTTTGGACTCGGACAAAATCCTTTCGCCGAACCGCTCTAATTGTGCTGTCGAATTGAAAATGATATGGTCTGCTATGGACATAATCTGTTTAATCTCGTCGTCATGGTAAGCCGGGCAGCAGATATGTACTTCGCCGCCGAATTCCTCTTTTCCCAGGCGGCATTCACATATACTGCTGCCGCTTGTCCCGTCGAGATATTTATTGACCGTATCGAACACCGACCACATCGAAAAGGCCTTTAATGCCAGAAGAATTTTACAGCCGGTCCGCTCCTTAACACCTCGTAGAATTTCACAATTCCTGCGCAGTAAATTCAGGTCAATCAGGTAGCACGGTGTTTTTACCTGCGACGCGACATCTTCTAAAGCTGTATCTCTTTCCATGGCAGGCCGTACCGATTCAAATCTTCCATAAATGGGTCAGGGTCGAATTGTTCCATATTGAATACACCTTCTCCCCGCCATACACCCGTCAGCATCATCTTTGCCCCAATCATCGCCGGCACGCCCGTGGTGTATGATACGGCGTTGCCGCCAACCTCTTTGTAACACTCATGGTGGTCGCAGACGTTATAAATAAAAATCTTCTTACTCTTGCCGTCTTTGACTCCCTCGAATATACATCCGATACACGTTTTACCCTTATAGTTTTCCGCCAGCGAAGCCGGCTCCGGCAGCAGCGCCTTGAGGAATTGAAGCGGGACTATTTTTTGCCCTTCGTATTCGACCGGCTCTATACTCGTCATCCCAACGTTCTGCAGCACGCGAAGGTGCGTTAAATACTGTTCGCCGAACGTCATCCAGAAACGAATGCGTTTGAGTCCTTTTATGTGTTTGACCAGCGATTCCTCCTCTTCGTGATATAGCAGATACGCCTTTCTGGGCCCGACCTCCGGAAAATCAAACATCTGTGATACGGACATCGGCTCGATTTCATTCCATTTGCCGTTTTCCCAGTATTTTCCTTTTTGTGTAATCTCCCTGATATTTATTTCGGGATTGAAGTTTGTCGCAAAGGCCTTACCGTGGTCGCCTGCATTGCAATCTACGATATCGACGTAGTAAATCTCATCGAAATGATGTTTGGCGGCATAAGCGCAAAAGACGTTCGTCACGCCCGGGTCAAACCCGCTTCCAAGCAGCGCCATAATACCGCGCTTCTTAAACCGGTCGTGATAGGCCCACTGCCATTTATACTCGAACTTCGCTATATCCGGCGGTTCGTAATTGGCCGTATCGAGGTAATCGACCCCCGTCTCCAGGGCTGCATCCATCAAAGGCAGGTCCTGATAAGGCAAAGCAATGTTGAGAATCATATCGGGCTTGTATTTTTTGATTAGTGAGACCGTTTGCTTCACGTCGTCGGCGTCAAGTTGTTCGACAAGTATCGGCCGGTTCAATGCTGAAGCAATTTTTTTGCATTTCTCAAGTGTCCTGCTCGCCAGGATTATCTTGTCGAAAACTTCGGGTACCTTCACGCATTTGTGTACTACTACGTTACCTACACCACCCGCCCCGACAATCAACACCGTGCTCATTTATGTTTTTTCCTAAAAATTATGAGCTAAAGGTTTACCCAGCCACGGCTTATTATTCTACAGGTATTGCACCCAATTGCAACCTTCACTACTGTTTGACAATCGGATGGGCTTTGATAGAATATCCGCATCGAGCAAAAGGACGTGCGGTAACACAGGTACACGGAGGTTGGCCGATGGCTGTTCTGGCAGGGATTGATGAAGCAGGCTATGGCCCGATTCTCGGGCCTCTGGTCGTTTCTGCCTCGGCCTTTTCAATTCACGAATCTCTGCTAAAAGCTGACCTCTGGCAGCTTCTTAAAAAAAGTATTGCCGACCGTAAAAAACATCTCGCAGGCCGCCTGCTCATAACCGATAGTAAAAAGGCCTACAGCCGCGCCGCCGGAATCAGGCACATTCAGAGAACGACGCTTGCTATGCTCAGGTGCCTTGGTACAGAGCCAACGGACCTCAACGGCCTGCTTGCCTTTTTGTGTCCCGACTGTCCCGAAAGGTTGAAAACTTATCCTTGGTACTGTAATCCCGATGGTATCAGGGTACCGCTTGATTACGACCGTGCCGATGTGAAAATCGCTTCGGATGTTTTTGCCTCCGATATGGCCCGGCATGGCATCAGGCTGCTTGGCATTCAGTCGCACTGTCTCGACGTGGCCCACTATAACAAGCTCATCGCCGCGGTAAAAAACAAAGCAAGCGTCTTGTTTTCCACCACCGCGGCACTTATTAAATCAATCTGGGACAATTACCGCGACGACAACATACAGATAATCGTTGACCGGCAGGGCGGCAGAAGCCGGTACCGGAAAAACCTTCAGCGGATGTTCTCAGACCTGGAATTGGCTGTAATTAATGAATCGCCAAACTCCAGCAGTTACGAATTGAAAAACGCCGACCGAAAAATGCGTATTCATTTTGTTATTAAAGCCGACCAGAAATACATGCCCGTCTGCCTTGCTTCGATGGTCAGCAAATATGTGCGAGAGTTGCTGATTGAACGGATAAATGATTATTTTCTGAATCATCACGCACAGTTAAAACCAACCGCTGGATACTTTAAGGACGGCCGGCGCTTCATCGCCGATATCAAAACTTATATCCCCAACATTAAGTATGACTCGAATCTGCTCATCCGCTGCCGGTAAGCTACAGAGAAGTGTGCCTGCGAATTTATTGTTTATCGGGCTTTGCGTTTGAAAACATTTCAGCCAGTAACTGTTGAATCTTACTGTCGCTGTCGAGTTGTGCTCGCTTCAGTATGTCCTGCAGTTCACCGCTGTCGAACCACAGCCCGTGTTTTTTCGGGCACCTGTCGAGCAGCAGCGTCGGCTTGTCTTTACCTGTCTCGGCGGAGCGACTTGTCACGGCGAAGTGTAACGTAGACGGATGCGAAGACGGGCTGACGACCACTTTGTCCATCTTTTTGTAGCAGATAGGGCATTTGCGTTTTGTTTCGGTGCAATTGGTATCAATCTTGAACGATTCGAGCAGCTCCGCCGAGCGGACGGCATCGTCAATCAGCAGCTCAAGCTCACCGGCATCGAGCCAGATACCACCGCAACCGAAGCAGTGGTCCACCTCGACCTGTTGCAGTTCGAGCACCACCATAGCATTCTTACATACCGGACAATCCATCTGTTACACCTTAGCCTTTTATAGTAATATGCAAATATAGTACAAAATAATCGAAAATCCCGCACGGAATTTTTTAACGGAGTAATTTATTCGATGTTATCGTAAAGGGAAATGTAATTTGTTATTTATCCTCTGTCGTATCCAGTGGTTTCGCTTTAGTTATCAATCTTTTCTGTTCCGTGGCAAGTTTTCTCTCTATTTTCTTTGCATCTTCTACCGGTGGCAGTTCCTCGGGTTTGATGTTTCGCTTAATAAGCAGTTTTCTGACTTCCTGATTATTTTTTACATGTTCTCTTGTAATACCCGGTTCTGTTCGCAGGTCATCCCGCTTGATATTGAAATTGGTTATCTCGTTGGCGAAATCCTTGGCCTTGATTGTAATAGTTGGCAGAAAATCAGCCAGGGCCCTCGATTTGGGGACCTCGAGCTTTTCTTTCATTTGTCTGGTGGTTTTTCCGCCGAATAATGCCGTATCACCTTTGCTCCGAATGCGTCCGAAGGATTTTTCATCGGACAGTCTTTCGTATATTATCCCGGACAGCTCCTTTTCGGACAGGGTTAATTTACGTCGCGCGTTGAGCCGCTCGATTTCGGCTATTCGCTTTTCAATAATTTCCTGTTTTCTGGTCTGAACGGCAAAATAAGTCTGGGCAAAGGCAATCTGGTCTTTTGACGGGTCGCCGTTCTGAGCGATGAGATAGCAGGCATAGCGGGTAAGGGCAATATCATCGATTTCGCGTTTAGCTTCAGAACCTATATCGACCATTTTGCGCGTGCGCGCAAAATGGTCTTCTGCGTTATGCTTTGACTTTTTACAGGCGGTTTTTGCCTTTTCTATAACCGCCTCAAAACTTCGCCATTGTATATAACCAAGCAAATTCTGCAATTCCCTGGCGAGCCAGAATTCCAGACCGGTTTCCTCGTCCCTGTAAACGCTTTGCTCAAAATCCTTATGTAGCCGGACAATTATATCCTTTTCCATCTTATTCCTCTTCCGCCATAAAATTTCTCGAGTTAAACTTCTCGTATGCCTCGTTCTTCATATATGCTGTGATATCTCTGGCAAGGGATACTCCGCCGGACATTATCTTCTAAACCGACCCGCCCGTCAACAACGGCCTGCGGCCGCCGACATCCAGCATCGAGATTTGTGCTTGACGGGGCTGATAGAATTCGGTATTCATTGCCGATAACCTTTTGTAGAAGGTATAGATATGATAGTTGACTGTCATACGCATATAAACTGGCCGAGCAGTAAAGAACAGGGTCTGGCTGAGCGGCTGGCAGGCCAGACAAACGTCGATAAATGTATTGTGCTGGCCGGTCCCGGCGAATCTTCCGACCGGGCCAACAGCCAATTGGCTGAGTTCGTATCCAAATACTCTCAAAGGATGGTCGGCTTCGGATTCCTCGACCCCGTGGGAAACGGATTCAATAAAAAGTACATAAACACTCTGACTGAAAAACAGGGCCTTAAAGGGGCCGTTCTTTATTGCTCAGCCTGTGATTTCCATCCGACCCACACAAAGGCGATGAGGCTGTATGAGCTTGCCCAGGAGGCGTCTGTACCTGTATTCTTTCATAACGGCGGCGATATTAGTCCGGGTGGGTCACTTCAGTACGCTCAGCCTTACCTGCTCGATGAGATTGCCGGACAGTTCAAAGAGCTGCGTATAATCATCGGCAATATGGGATATCCTTTTATTGAACAGACACTGACGATGGTAGCTAGGCACCCGAATGTTTATGCCGACCTGACCATCAAAGTGGACAGACCTTGGCAGCTTTACACGACTGTAATTGCTGCGTTCGAGAGCGGCGTTATGGACAAGCTGTTGTTTGGAAGCGGTTTTCCCTGCGGTGACGCTGCTTCCTCGATAGAGGCCCTGCTCGGTTTCAATAAACGCCTCGGAGATACCAATCTTCCTGCCGTCCCGCGCGACCAGCTAAGGAAAGTTGTCGAGCGGGACTCGCTGCAGTTATTGGGCATCAGCCAATAAACTCAGTATCTGTCATTTACAAGGAGGTAAAAGACTTTGACGGAGCTTTTGGAAGAGCAAAGAGAAAATTGGGGCTCCCGCGGAGGTTTTATTCTTGCAGCGATAGGGTCGGCTGTTGGGCTGGGCAACCTCTGGGGATTTCCTTTCAGGGTTTATGACAGTGGCGGGGCGGCGTTTCTTGTTCCTTATGTCATCGCGATGTTTGTTGTCGGACTGCCTGTTATGATACTCGAGTTCAGCCTGGGACACTTCACCCAGCGGGCCGCCCCGGACGCTTTTGCCGCCGCCAATAAAAAGCTTGAATTTGTCGGATGGTGGGGAATCATTCTCGGATTCGTCATTATCACTTTTTACCCGGTGATACTTGCCTATTGTTTCAGCTTTTTGTGGTTCAGCCTCGAAGGTATCTTCAACGGCGGCCAACTACCTTGGGCAGGTGAAGGTCTCGAAGGGGTGGAAAAGGCACGGGAATTTTTCAACATAACTTACCTGCATAAGCATGACAGTTTGGCTCTGGGTGCCATCCAGTGGCGAATCGTGTTACCTTTGTTCATTGCCTGGATGGCGATGTACTTCTGTATTTTCCGCGGTGTTAAGCTTGTCGGCAAGATTGTCTGGCTGACAGTCCCGCTGCCTTGGTTGATACTGGCTGTGCTGACTATAAACGGCTTGCTTCTGAAGGGTAGCTTCGAGGGGCTTTCATACTACCTCGTGCCGGACTGGTCGCAGCTTCTCAAGCCCGCGACGTGGCAGGCCGCGTTTGGACAGGCATTCTTTTCCCTCAGTCTTGCATTCGGAGTCATGATTACATACGCCAGTTTCCTGCATAGAAAAAGTGACTTAAATAACAATGCCGCAATCATTGTCATCGCCGACTTCGCCACCAGCTTTATAGCAGGTCTTGCCGTATTCGCCACACTCGGAGCAATGGCATATGTAACCGCCCAGTCGGGCCACCCAGTGTCTGTTGAGCAGGTGGTTGACGGCGGTCCCGGACTGGCGTTTGTAGCATTTCCTTATGCCCTGGCCCAATTGCCCGGCTCGGCGTGGTGGAGCTTTTTGTTTTTCTTTACCCTCGTCACACTTGGGATAGACTCGGCCTTTTCTATAACTGAATCAGTTCTCGCCTCAATAGTCGATAAGACCGGCTGGAGACGTGGTATTGTGCTGCCCGTTATGAGTCTTATTGGTTTTGGTTTCGGCCTGATTTTTGTTACACAGGGAGGCCTGGGATGGCTCGGTGTGGTCGCAGACTATATTTACGGAACCTGGGGCATCGGCTTTGTCGGCTTGCTCGAGTGCATATTAATCGGGTGGTTCTGGCGAGTCGATTTTCTCCGCCGGCACGCCAATATTCGAAGCGACTGGAACCTGGGACGCCTCTGGGATTATCTGATTCGTATCATTATACCTGTAATTTTAAGCTCGCTGTTTATCTGGAGCCTGTATTCCGACCTCACCAGAGACAGTGGTTTTCTTCGCGGCCCGCAGGGCAAATGGATTATCACAGACTGTGTGGGTCTGTCCGTTATGGTGCTGACTTTGATATTTGCACTTGTTTTTTCCCTGATAAAATCCGCTTCGAGCCGGCCCCACGTACAAAAGCCCGCGGATGTAGGCGCTAAAGGGACTGCGATGGCCTTTCCGGCGTTTATACTTTCACTTTTCTCGGCGGCTGTTTTAATTTTTCTACTTCTCGAAGCGAACAACAGTCGTCAAAATCGCTCAATGCTGTGGGTGTCTTTGGCTTCGGCTGTAATCTCGGTCTGGCTGAGCAATATTGTATTATCGCGCTACAACAGGCAGCGTACGGAGTCCTCGTGGTTTGCACGCTGGGCGGGTATGATAGGAACGATAGGAATCGGTGGTTTTATAGCAACCAGCCTGATATACCGGACATCTGAGAAACAAGCCCGTGCGGCAAAAGTGCCTGTTTACGAACTGACGGTGATTTTTCTTGTCCTGATAGTGCTCGGTATTTCCTGGTGTTTTTACAGAGCAATGAAAAAACCGCAAAGTCCCTATGAACCGCAGTTGCCGGAGGAAATAGGTGACGAGGACCAAATCCAAAAAACCTGAACCTGTTATTTAAATCCATCAACCTGGTTTTTGGTGTACTTTTCACAGGCTTTTTCTAGGTCAACATCGCTGATATTGGCTAAGGTGCACAGCCATGCAAAAACATCAGCGAACTCTTCGGCCTTGTTTGTTTTGTCTTGAGAGGATAGCGCGGTCGCCAGTTCACCAATCTCTTCCATGAACCACATGAATGTGGCTGGTATTCCTCTCTGGCGATCGCGCTTCTCGTATTTTTCAGCAATCAGACGTTGGAATTGTTTAATATCCATCAATCCGAGGGCTTCTTTTAGGCAATAAGGTCCGACAGCTTGGACTTATCAAACACGGCCTTGGCTTGATTGACGGCCTTGTTATAGACCGACTCAATCTTGTTTGTGAATTTGCCCTTAGCCGGTGCCTCAAACATAGCATACTGACCGCTCATCGGTCCGTCAACCGCCTCGATAATCTGCAGCATCGTTATTTTTTTCGGTGTTTGAGCGAGGCTGAACCCGCCGCGAGGGCCGCGCTTACTGCGAAGTATCCCTGCCCGTACCATCTGCTGTAGAATTTTAAGCAAATACTCCAGCGGAATACTGTACTCCTTGGAAATGGTCTGCGAAAGTATGATTTTCTGGTTCTGGTTCCTTGCGATGTAGCCCAAAGCTAAAAGCGCATACCCTGTTGACCTGCTGATCCTCATTAGGAATCTCCTTAAAAAATGACTATATTCAAACTTACCCCTTCTGCTATTTTGCTATTTCGGGATATTATACATCTGACTTTGACAACAGCTATAGGGATATTCCTTATTTTTGTGGTACAAATACCTTATACCATCTTAATTGTGGGAAATAACAAACCTACTCCTTATCAAATCACATATATTAAGGAAATACAATCAATAGTAAAAGAGTAAAACAAAAAATCCGGAAGATTACTCTTAAGGCTGAACAGGACAAAATTTTCAAAGTTCTTGACAGCCGGGGCTGTCTCTAATACGATTTTCAATCGAAATATTACCTTACACTGGAGTATAATGTATGGAGCAGATGAATCCGCGTATAACCGTCAGCTATGAGGATACGGCTACCATCGTAACCTTTACCGATGAGAGAATTCTTGAGGAAAAGGATGTAAGAGATGTCGAGCAGTCCCTGGCCAGTCTCATAGAACAGGCCGACGGTATCGTCCTGGTCCTGGATTTCTCGAATGTACGGTTTATGTCTTCAGCCGTCCTCGGCTTGCTGATTAAGGTCAGCAAACGTGTGTATGAACGCGAGGGAAAACTTGCACTTTGTGCCATAGGTCCGAAAATTTATGAGATTTTTAAGATAACACGGCTGACTAAAATCTTCGATATATACAAAGATGCTGATACCGCAATTAGGCGGTTGGCCGAACAGGAGTAATAGAACGCGGGGGAGCATTCGGCGGAGCATCATATAATCTCTTGACCGGCCTTTGAAATTTGCCGGGCCGGTTGAGACAATGAACTCTGGTTTTAACATTAAATTGTTTTATGAAGCCGGATAGAGCGACAAAAAAAACCGTGCTGGTTGACAGTCACCCGGCAGCCATTGAGCAAACAAGACAATGGCTGCTGTCGCAGCTTAATCAATTCGAATATGGCGATGATGATGTTTTTGCCGTTCAACTTGCGTTTCAGGAAGCTTTTTATAACGCTATGAAGCACGGCAACAAAATGACTGCCGACAAGAAGGTAAAAATCGATTGCCTTATTGGTCCCGACCGCATCGAGATATCGATGACCGATGCCGGTAGCGGCTTCGACCCGGACGACGTCCCGGATTGTCGCGTCGGTGAGAATCTCTATAAGACCGAGGGCAGGGGGCTTCTGCTCATGCGTTCTTATATGGATATTGTTGAATTTAATGAAATTGGTAATTCAGTACACATGGTCCGCTTTCCACGCGGGGCGAAAAGTCCCGCTTCGCATACTCGCAAATAATCTGTTTTGACTTGGTCCAATAAACTCCTGCCCGAGACCTTTTTTCTGTTCATTTCGCAGGAAAAATCGCAAAACAAACAGGCCGGGAAAGTCGCCGGGCGTTTATACCGAAATGACTAAGACGGACAGAATTCTTTTTGAAGGAACAAAAAATGAATATTTACGACCCTCTCGTATCTCCGGCTTATCTGCTTAACGAACAGGTGGCCCGGCAGGTGTTTGAAATATTGCCGGATGACGGGCCGGTTGTTCTGATTATGGACCGCGCCGGCCATCACTGGCCGAATGATTCCGAGGCCTTTGGCAGGCTGCATATCAGTGACACATACCTCAGTGAGCTGGGAGCCAGAATCGACGACGGCACAGAGCCTGTCATAGCCCAGACGGATAAATGCACTATCGTAGCAGTTGAACTGACCACCGAGCGAACACGATGCGGTTACATCGCTCTGATAATGAAACAGGATGGACCAGAGCACGCTATTACCAATATAGGTCTTCTTGAAACTATGACAGGGCTGGTTAATTTGATTGCCAGGCTCATAGAAAAAAATGTTCTGCTCTATGAGCTTCAAAACAGAAACATTCCCGGAACCTCCCAGTACGTTCAGCGCGAGCCGGCGTTGAATTGAGATTGCTGATTCCTTCGAAGATACTCAGGGCAGGCACCACATAATCGCACAGTAATAATACAGGTCGAAGACTGTGTTTGTACCCACCAGGGGGCGGTCAGTCAGATGCGGAATTCGGGTTTTCTGTGGTTAAGCTGGGCCTTTAGCCTTGCGACGATGGATGAGTGCATCTGCGAGACACGGGACTCGGATAAATCGAGCGTAGCACCGATTTCCTTCATAGTCATTTCTTCATAATAATAAAGAACGATAATCAGCCGTTCCGCCCGTGTCAGGCCTTTGGTTAGCAGGCTTTTCAGGTCCCGTTTCTGCGCCTCGGTCAATGGGTCGGCGGATTTCTGGTCTTTCAGGATGTCTATCTCTCTTAAGTCTTTATCTCCTTCTTCTTCACCGTACTTGGCGTTTAGTGAGACCAGGCCGACGGCATTGGCGTCACGTTTAAGGCGGTGGAATTCCTCCATATCGATATCCAGCTCCGAGGCCGTTTCCTGCTCGGTGGGTTTTCGGCCCAGATGGGCTTCAAGGGCCAAAGTAGCTCGCGTAAGCTGATGTGCACGGGCGCGGACGAGCCTGGGGACCCAGTCCATGCTGCGGAGCTCGTCGAGTATTGCACCCCTGATGCGCGGAGAACAATAAGTCTCGAACTTTACGCCCCGTTCGGGGTCGAATGCGTTGAGGGCGTCCATCAGGCCGAAATTACCGGCGCTGATGAGGTCGTCAACCTCGACTTTGTCGGGCAGCTTGGTGTGGAGACGCTCGGCGACGTACTTGACCAAGGGCCTGTAGTGCTCCATCAGGAGGTTGCGAGAACCCTCGCCGTGGTCTTTGAAAAAGTCCTTCCATGCCTTTTCGATGTCAATCTTTTCAGTAGTTTCCATCGAGTTCCTCCATCGGGCTTAAAACGTTCGGGTATTTTGGTCCCATAAAATTATATTCGAATCTGGCCTTTAAACTTCAAGAGCGGTCATTTGTACAAAAAACCGCCGTATACTGATTATCGAACGATTCGGCTGAGACTTTAGGAAAGCCGAAAAACGACTTAAATCGTCAAGTTGTTGTTAATTGCCGTTTTTGCCGGAGCAATTGAGCGGCAAATTTCTGATTTAGAGCGTTTTCGATGATTTTATCGACCTGAAAACGAAGATATCGCTCTCTGCTGATTTTCAGCAAATACCTGGCGTAATTGTCGGGGACTGGACTGGCTTCAAAACACCCACCCCGGAGAAATTTGATGTTGTTTGTGTCAGTGAACAACAGACGGTTATTTTTTATGTGCTCGTCGAGAGCGACGTTCAGCACATCTGCAAATTCACAGTTGGGCAGGTCTGTAGGTATGAATCCGGGTTTGTCCACATCTCGAAAGTTTGAAACCAGGATTTTCTGACGTATTTGAGTGAATTCGAGGACTTTGAACAGGATTTCGGTCAGGTTGTCTACTGTCGCAATTGTGGACTTGGCTTCCTGCTTCTTGCCCACTTGTTTAAGGCTTTCGTCCGTGATCACCTTTTTGGTCTCCAACTTTTCTCAATGAGCGGATTGCTTTGTTTAAGCTGTTTTCCGGTCTTTGTATTCTTGGTTTAAAATGTTTTTTATTTGCAGAAGGGTTTTTGTTTTTTTCAGCTCGGTGATTCTTGCAAGTCTCTCGAAGACTGATTCGTCGTAAAGCCTGTGTCCGCCTTCGGTCCATTGAGCTTCACGTATAAGTCCCATGATTGTGTAGTTATGTATGGTTTGTCTTGAGAGGGGGGTGGAACGAATCAGGTCTCCGATTCGGTACAACTTAGCCGGTATTTGAAATGTTCCTTCCACCGATGCTGTGCCCCAACAAGTCAAAGAAAATAAGCAAAAAGGCATTTTGCGATTTGCAAAATGTAAAAGCTTATTCATATTATGTCAACTTTTTTTTGATTTTTTTTAAAAATTTTTATGGAGACGAAGTTTTTCAGGTTTTCGACGGGTGCTTGTAAGAGGAAACCTTAGGCAAAAGGCAGATAAACAGGCGATAGTACGTGTTTTTCTCGGGCCTTTTAATGATTTTCCTGAAAGAAACAGGATGGGTAAATATATGGTGGATTGTAACTCGAATGGCGGCAGTGGCCACATAAGTGTTCACAGGCGATTTTGAATTGTCGGATTCGTGGTTCGTGGATAAAGAATCGTGGTTAGTGGTGAAATTGCCTGCTGTTCAATTCGGCCATGGATGAGAGTATTTTTTTGACCACCATCACGGACAACAAAGAGGGCCAAGCCGAAAAAATCAAGACCGCCGAAATAAACAGGGCTGACAATCCCATAAGAAACGTTGGGATAAACACTTGTCTCATATGCACTGCGAAGCGTCCTATAAAAATCCATCGCCGTAAAGTTTATCTTCGCCGGGTTGATTCAATTGACTGGTTTGAGCATCTTGAGTTTTTGTGTACCGCAGAGTGTTTTTTGGAACAAAGCCCTGAGAGAAAAACCGATAGATAGATGTTACAGCAGATTCTTTCGTGTGTTGAAGCCGTTCCAATGAAAAAGGTTGGATGCTATTTCTATGTTAGGTTTTGACTCAAAGGCTGAGAACTCAGAGGATAAGGGCAGGGGCAAGTCTGATATTTCTGTCCTGGAGCAGATTACACCGCTGGCAAGGCAGATAAACTGTCTGGATATTCAGCGCATAGCTGAACTGTGCGTAACGAGCATACCGGAATTTGTGAAAGTCCGATTCGCATCGGTATACGTGCTGGATGAGACGAGCAATATTCTTCATTTGCTTCGCCATAATCATCCCTACCTGATAAACAAGATAGTATCGCTGAATCAGAATCCTCCTTCACCTATGGTTATGGCGGTTCGCAGCAAAGAAATTATTCTTACGGAGGATATCGATGCGCACAAAAAACCGGTGATAAACAGGTCCCAGCGTCGGTTCCTTGAGAACTACAACACTAAAAGTTGCCTGATTCTGCCTCTGGTCTGCCAGGAGAGGGTCGTAGGAGTTTTGAACCTCGCTGATAAGAAAGGGCCAAGGTTTTTCGGCAAACATGATATCGCATTAGTAGAGCTTTTGGGCCAGCTTATTGGTGCCTCTATAGGGAATATCAAACTGTTCGAGAAGACCCAGCGACAGGCCACCATGGACGGGCTGACAGGTCTGGCGAATCACCGGACGTTTTACGAGATACTCGAAAGGGAGCTGTGGCGGTCACGCCGGTACGGCGGCCATATATCCGTCATAATGGTTGACGTCGATAATCTCAAGAAGATTAACGATACTTACGGCCACAGAGTCGGGGATAAGGCCATAAGGCAGGTCAGTCGAAAGATTAAGCAGTGTATCCGGCAGATTGATACAGCGGCCAGATATGGTGGAGATGAGTTCGCAGTGATATTGCCGAATACATCGCTTGCAGAGGCCGTTGTAGCCGCTGAGCGAATGGTTGAGATAGTGGCACGGTCGGCAATAACGGCCGATGAGCGTGAGATTCCTCTTTCGATAAGTGTGGGACTGGGCGAATATGACTGCCATAAAAGACCTGAAGATATCACCAGCCAATCAGACCAGGCACTATATACAGCCAAACAAGCGGGTAAGAACACGGTCAGGGTATTCGAACCGTCTAAGTAAAAACAAACGCTGGATATCACTCCTCAGTAGAATTTGCATTTTCTAAAAACCTCAGGCAACTGGCGTTTCGGCTGGAGGCAAGGCGATGACTTTATTGCGTCCGGTACGCTTGGCTTCATAAAGAGCTGTATCGGCACGTTCCATTATGGTCTGTGGGGTATCAGGCGGCTCCGGATTCCACTGGGTCAGGCCGCCGCTTATTGTCGGATTGTCAACACCCGGTATCGACAGTCTGCAAACCTGCTCCCTTATTCGTTCGAGCAGCACCGCTCCGCCGCTGATAGTTGTTTCAGGCATGACGAGTACGAATTCATCGCCGCCATATCGGGCAATTATAATATCAGTTTCCCTCGCGTTATCTTTAATCAGGGCTGCGAGTTGCTTCAAGGCACTGTCGCCGGCGGCGTGGCCTGCCTGGTCGTTTATCTGTTTGAATTTATCGAGGTCCACGATGGCGACGGAAAACAATCTCTGGTATCTCGTGGAACGTGCGCATTCGGCCTTGAGAACATTTTCGAGCACCCTTCTGGTGCCGACGCCTGTCAGCGGGTCGGTTTCACTGTCACGTCGGGCGTCGAGGTAATTTTGGTATAATATCGCGTTTGTCAGATTGATGTTCAGGACCTGCTGAAGCAGCGAGGCTTTATATAGCTGTGATTGTTCCGGCTTTTCATCGGGCACTGCCGGATGGCACATGCACAGAAAGCCGTTTATCGTTTCGCCGGGGTGAGAATTATCCTGCGTGCGAATTTTCAGAGGTATAACAAGTTTCGAAAGTACGCGGTTCGTATCCTGGCAGCCTGTACAGGTAGTCTCGACGTGTATGCGTACGGATTGCGGCATTTTTTTCGAAGAGGCAGTATCGATGAGCTGCTTATGCGCCATTGCACAGTTGCTGCAGTGTATGACTGGCTTTGGAAGGTTTCCTGAAGCCAGACATAGTACGGCGTTTTGGGCACCGAAGCTTTTTGGTACTTCATTTATGGCAAGAGAGATAACATCTTTGAGTTCAAGACTTTTCAGGCCCGCCGGCAGCATAGCGAGCTGCTCTGCTGCGGCCTGCATGTCCTTGTTGCTCTTGAGCCGATAGGCTATGAGGTCACGGCTGGATATCATCCCCACGGCTTTTCCGTCCTGCAGTATCGGAAGATGCCTGATTTTGTGCTTGGCCATCAGCCTTTCGGCTTCGGTAATACTTGTTTTAGGTTCACAGGAAACAACTGAAGAGGTCATAACGCCACTGACGAGCGCGTTTTTTGGAGACAGTGACCGGGCAAGGACTTTAGAGAGCATGTCACGTTCGGTAATAATTCCGACGAAGTTCTGATTTTCGTCAAAAACAGCCAAACAGCCGATGTGGTGCCGGCTCATCTGCTTTGCAGCGTCGGCAATGGTGACGCTCTGACCGATATCGAATAATTCCTCAGTCTGGTTTTGAATTTGTTTGATTTCTCCTATGCGCGGTACAAACACTTTTTTGCCTCACAAAAAATAAGTGTTACGATTTTGAAACCGGCCTTTTTATCGACCCGTCCTCGTCTCAATAAAAAACATCGGGACTAAGACAGGAAGGTAATCGATGCTCGATAAGTTTATCTGCGCCACTGGGCCTTTCTTACCATCAAAGGCGGTACATTAACGGGCTTCACCGACCAATGGCCCGGCGACAGGCAGGTTATTCCTTTGGGGTACCATTTGAGTTCATATATTTTCAGATTGGCCCGGAACAGCCTGTCGTATTTTTCCTCGGCCGCCAAACCGTCTTCAGTGTTATCGAAATTGCCGTTGCGCATGGTCGTTTTATCGGTTAAAACCAGGGGCGGCTTTGGCACGATTGGTGACGGAAGTGTAGTAATTCGTCAGGGTCTCAAATTGAGTGATTTGAAGGCGTGAAAAAATCCCGTCAGCAGGCCTAAAAAAGTTGACTAATTCCGATATTATTGCTTAATTAGACAGGTCCAGTAAGCTTATATGTGTTTTTGAATCTGGAGGTAAAGTTTATGGCTAAGGAAAAGATGCCGCATCCGGGGCATAACAAGCATTTGTGCTACCTGAATAATATCGGTATGCAGCTTAGCAATCCGGCCGAGTACAGGGAGCTGGTCAAAGAAGCCGCATATATGTGTAAGGTCTGCGGTCGTGTCGCGGCCAAAAGCGCGAACCTGTGTAAACCGGTCAAGTTATAATCCACAGAAAACCTGCCGGGGCTGAAAGAGGAGCAATTACCAGTTCTGGTAATTGACTTTTTCCCATTGTGAAGGCTGATTATTGACGGCCAGGATTTCGGTTTGGATTACCAGCCAGTTGCTTTCCGAACCTTTTTCCAGTTCGATTTGCACCTTGACCAGTATGAGCTTTGCAAATTCGACGTAGTCGCTTTGCTCATCAAAAAAAATTCTGTTGAGCATCGTCACGCTTGCAGTGTTGCCGGATATCTGCAGATTCAGAATTGAAGCATAGATTTTGCCTACCATGGGGGGTTGAAGCGTTGTACGGCAACGCCTCATAAAATCAGCCTTATCCGAATGAATGGAGTCACTGTAGTTATTGGCGAGAATGGCGGATATTGCGTCGCAGTCTTCGTCCTCCAGGGCTGTCACGCCGGTGTCGATTACGTCTTCGATTTTTTCGCGGTCGGTTCGGACTGCAAAGTCAAGAGCGGGGGCCATTAGTGCAACCAGCAGAGGAATCAGCCAGAGCCGGCGTTTGGATTCTGCCTGAATAAAAGGATTTATAACAGCGACCAGGAGCAGGAGCACTGCGGCGGTTGTCAGGAGCGTCCACGGTTGTTCAAGAACATTCCACATTTTCTTTTTCTCCGAAAGTGTTTTTAGTTTCGCAGCGCGCCGATAGGCGCCGGTATTCGGCCTTTGCGGGCGATGAATTTCGGCGAGGCTGTTTTCGGAACGGGCATAACAGGAGCCGAACCAAGAAGGCCGCCGAAGTGAACTATGTCACCGGCCTTTTTGCGCGGGACGGGAATCACACGGACGGAAGTTGTTTTGTTGTTTACGACACCGATACTCAGTTCGTCGGCAATAATAGCGCTCAGCGTTTCGGCAGGGGTGTCGCCGGGCACTGCGAACATATCAAGGCCGACGGAACATACTGCGGTCAGGGCTTCGAGCTTTTCAAGTGTCAGTGTCCCTTTTTGGACAGCGCGAATCATGCCGGCGTCCTCGCTGACGGGGATAAAGGTTCCGCTCAGACCCCCGACGTTACCCGATGCCATTGCACCGCCTTTTTTGACCGCGTTCATCAGCAGCGCAAGGGCCGCGGTCGAGCCGGGCAGGCCCATACTCTTTATGCCCATCGCTTCGATTATTTCTGCAACGGAGTCACCGGCCGCGGTAGTTGGAGCCAGAGAGATATCGACGATACCGAAGTTGACGCCCATCAGCCCGGCCAGCTCTTTTCCGATAAGCTCGCCGGCGCGGGTGATTTTGAAGACGGTCCGCTTAATTACTTCCGACAGCTCGGTAAGGTCGCAATTCGGATTCTGCAGTACGACGTTACGGACAACTCCCGGGCCGGATATCCCGATGTTGAGCGAGAAGTCCGGCTCGCCGATTCCGTGATGTGCACCGGCCATAAATGGATTGTCCTCGGGTACGTTGGCGAAGACGGCAATTTTGGCGCAGCCTATTCCGTTCTTGGTCATCTGCGCGAGTTTTTTTAAGGTATGCCCGAATTTGACGACCGCGTCCATGTTCATTCCGGCTGATGTCGAAGCAAGGTTGAGAAATCCGCATAGCCGCTGTGTTTTCGAAAGGGCCTGTGGGATAGCGTCGATAAGTTTTTCATCAGCCGTTGTCATTCCCTTCTGCACCATAGCGCCGAAACCGCCAATAAAATCGATACCTGCTTTTTTCGCGGCCTTATCCAGTGCGCGAGCCAGGCCGACCGCCGTCTTTATATCTCGCGGCAGCGGTTCGAGCAGCAGGGCGGCGGGCGTGACGGCGATGCGGCGGTTGGTGATAGGGATACCGTATTTGTTTTGGACGGTGTCGGCGAATTTATTCAGCAGCAATCCCTTTTCGATGATTCTGGTTTCTATACGCCGGACGAACCTTTCGAGGTTGCGGTCCATACAGTCCTTCAGATTGATGCCGAGCGTGACCGTACGGATATCGAAGTGATGGTCGAGGGTCATCTTTACTGTTTCGAAGATTTCTTCAACACTTATCGGCATAATCAAACCCTGTGCATAGCCTTAAAGATTGTTGCGTCCTGTACGGTTATTTTCAGTGACATTTCGTCGCCGATACGGTCGAGTTTCTTCTTCAGCTTTACGATATCGATATCGGCCTTGGCCATATCAATCGCCATAGTCATCACGAAGTGCTCTTCCATTATTTTCTGGTTAACGTCAACGATGTTGATATTGGCGCCGGCCATTGCATTGGCCAGCCTGGCGATGATACCGACCTTGTCTATTCCCGTTACTGTAACGATACAGATTTGAGATGTTTTTTTTGCGGCCATGTTGTTCTCCGTGGCCCGGCCTGAATGTGTCGGGTTTCAAAATTTTATTTTTTTCAGTTTCTCTGTTCCTTCGTAATCAGTCCTGCCCGGAGCAAGAGCTGTAATTGTTATAAAACCGTCGACGAGCGAGATTGTATCGGTTGGTGTCTGCTCGTCACGATGTTCGCCGCCTGCTAATTGATAGAGCATCTGGCCCTGCTCATTGGTTTGGCTCACGTAATGTTCGTTAAAGCCCTCGTATGACTGTGGCACGATTCTGATTCCTTTCGGCTTGCCCGTCGACAGCGGCGGTATATTTATATTTATCACCGAGCCGTTTTGAACGGGCATCAGCTTATTGAGAATCCCCCGGCAATATTCTGCGGCAAGCTCGAAGTTCATCGGCCCTTCCTCGAAGGCCAGACTCATAGCTATCGACGGTATCTTCAGAAATACACCTTCCATTGCTGCTGCTACGGTCCCGGAATAATAGATGTTGATTCCTGTATTTGCTCCGTTGTTAATACCGGAGATTAGAAGGCCTATCGGCCCTTTGCACAATTCGAGAACTGCCAGCTTAACGCAGTCCGCTGGCGAGCCTTCGACGCTGTAACCGGTGAACAGGCCGTTAATATCGACCTTATTGCATACGAAAGGCCTGTTGAAAGTGATGCTGTGGCTGGCGCCGGAACGGCTGGTTGCCGGCGCAACGACGGTAACATCACCAAGGCTGACAAGCTTTTTATAGATTGCAGCAAGCCCCGGCGCGAAGATTCCATCGTCATTGGTCAAAAGTATTCGCATAACAATCGTATAATAAGGCCGAAATTAAGAAGTACAAAGGAAAAAGTGTTGTTAGCCCCCTGCACTGCAGGGGGTTCTCCTTATTATATTTCCCCCCGGGCACAGTCCGGGATTTTCTATTCGTTTAGCAGTCGCCGGTTTACCGCGGCGAAGCGCAGTGAAGACGGGAACGACGACTTTCATTATCGATTAGCCCCGTTGATTTTGTCGCAACGATTACCAAGTCCATCTTCCCATGTCTTAAATCTAAACATAGATAGGTCTATAATGGCTTCATCGCCTAAGTCTGAACTATGAACCACGGCAATATACAAACTGTCTTCTGCCCTCTTAGCTTGAGGGCCATATACTCCACCATAATATCCATCATATTCAAACTCAATATGCGGTTTTTCCTTTTCTTGTAAAGATGAATCACTATAAAACGAAATTTTATGCGAGGCTAATGGGATTTGTGACTTAGCTGTTTTTTCTTTCCATTTTAAATTTTCCGTTTTTATCTTGTAATGTGTTTTCGAAATATCAACAATATTCCGTTTGTATATTAACTGAGAAAAAGGCCAGGATATTTTGTCTATCCTAATAATGTAGAGCTTGCCGTTCTCTATCGCGAGTAAATAGTCACCCTCTTCAATAAGTTCGAAAGCTCGTTTGCTTAATCCAGCCACCCACTTGTGAACGCATTCCGAGGCTTTTGCTTCGGGAGATAGAACTATACGTTGCTGCTTTTCTTCAAAATCAATCACCTTTACACTTCTGCAATGCCTGCAAAATGAAAGGCCAAGAGTTTTGTCGTCCTCGGTCCCACAAATAGCATAGTCTCCTAAATCATCAGAGATACTTTCCCATTTACCAGCATCCCATTCTTGACTTATACATAAAAATCCTAAATCTTTTTTTGCCTGAGACTTGCAATTCGACAAAAAAATCGCCATAAAAAGCAAAGCAGATATTATCGCAAAATTCAATATTAAATGAGATGACTTCATCGCAGACTCCAAGTTTATGATTTTTATGTTATATCAAAAACATTTTAATCCGCGTAAATCTGTGTTAATTCTTTGGAAAAACTCATTCATTTTAAAAAATATTTAATTATTTAAACAAATAGTTAAATACTCCCATAGCTTTGATGCACATCCCTAAGGAATTGTGGTCGAGTTAAAAGGGCCGAGCAAGCCCGCTTAAAACTAAATTTTGGATTGTTTAGTCAAAAGGAGGGTTTTCTTTTCTGCTCTAACCTTTCACTTTCTTCAAAACAATAGCCAGAATCAGAACGCCGACCCCTACAACTATAAGTATTATATTTAAGGTACTCATAATAAGCATCATTGACCTCCTTAAAATTTAAGTATTCCGCTATTTTGCCTCTCTATTTCATTTTATAGCAGCGATAATGTCCGGTCAAAAGAAAGTTTCTTCTCGGCGTGCCATAAAAAAACCATCCTGCCCATGGCGGCCAAGCGTATTGCGTTTCAGAATTCTACATCCTGAGTTCAATATTTGACATTCGGTTCCTTGTTTCTGATTCTCTGCGTCTTCTGCGATGAAAAATCTGTGCAAATCTGTAGTTCATAGTCTTTCCTGTACGCTGTCCGCTATCCGCTAAACGCTAATTTTGTCCTTGACAAAAGTTATATATATGATATAATACCGGCGTTGTTCGATAAAATGTAAACTTAGGCAACTTAAAAACCCAATGAATCCTTTAAAATTGTGAATTTTCTAACTTTATATACTATTTTCTCTGTGTTCTCTGTGAACTCTGTGGCTCTTACCAACTTTTCATTCTCTGTGGCAAAAAAAATGGAAAATACCAGTTGTCCAATTACAACCTTTTTATGCAAAACGAACCCAATTTTGTGCGTATTTGGCTCAAAAACTGTGATTATGTCAAAAAACGAACCCAAAACGAACCCAAACGAACCCAATTCAAACCCAATTTTGCCTTAGTTTAAGATGAATGAGTTTGTTAATCATGCCTGCCCGGCGTAGCTTGGGCGAAGATGGGTTATCCTGTCAAAGGAAAACGATTATGGAAAAATATTCGACGAATAAAAAAACCTTGGTAATGAGCAGGGACCATGTTCGTGCTTTTGGCGCATGGGCGATAAACGAGCTGGGCATAGCCGGCGTTGTCTTGATGGAGAACGCAGGCCGCAGTTGTGCCGAGCTGATTAAACAGGACCTGGCCGGTATTGAGGAGCCAAAGGTCTGCGTTTTCTGCGGTACCGGAAATAACGGCGGAGACGGATTTGTAATCGCCCGCCATCTGCTCAATGACAAAATCCAAGTGCGGGTAGTGATTTGCGGCCAGGCTGACAAAATCAAAGGCGATGCGAAGATAAATCTGGATTTGCTGACCGGCCTCGGCCAATCTGTCGAGCAACTCGATTTAACCTCTGCGGATTTGGATAGTCAGGTCTCGCGGCTTGCCGAAGGCAGCCAAATATTAGTCGATGCTATTTTCGGAACGGGTTTGACGGGGCAAGTGCGGGGAGATTATAAAAGACTCATAGAAGCAATAAATGCTCAGGGGATACCGATAATTGCAGTTGATATCCCTTCAGGTTTAGATTGTGATACGGGCGACAGCCTTGGCGCCGCGATAGAAGCAAGGAGCACCGTGACATTCGTCGCGGTAAAAAAAAGCTTTGCGGAAAA